>NZ_CP078078.1:1452873-2179310 GCF_023101205.1 Microbacterium aurugineum
CCTCGTGGAGCAGGTGCTCGGTGACGTCGACGTGATCGGATTCTGCGTCCCGGCCAATGAGAAGGTCGGCCCGGGGGATCGACGGATCGCGGCTTCGCTCGACGGCTACCCGCGGGCGAAGAAGATCGCGATCGTGACGAAGACCGATGCGGCGGCGCGTGACGAGATCACCGCGAGGCTGCTCGAGGTGGATGCTCTGCGTGAGGACTGGGCAGCGGTCATCCCGCTCTCGGCACTCACCCGCGATCAGCTCGATGTGCTCTCCGATGAGATCCTGCTGCTGATGCCGAAGGGCCCCGCCTTGTATCCGGAGGGGATCACGACAGATGAGTCCGAGGAGGACCGCATCGCCGAGATGATCCGCGAAGCAGCGCTCGAAGGAGTGCGTGACGAGCTCCCGCACTCGATAGCGATCGTGATCGACGACATCGCGCCGCGCGAGGGCACCGACCTGACCGACGTGCACGCCTCGATCGTGGTGGAACGCGATAGCCAGAAGGCGATCATCATCGGTCACAAGGGCAAGCGTCTCAGCGAGGTGGGAGCTCGTGCCCGTACCGGTATCGAAGAACTGCTCGGCACCCGTGTGTTCCTGGGCCTGCATGTCAAGGTCGCGAAGGAGTGGCAGCGCGACCCGAAGCAACTCGGCAGACTCGGCTTCTGACATGCGAGCAGGTCACACGTCGATGGCGGCGGGAAGGCCGCCGACCCCGGCGACATGAACGATCGCAGCGAAGACCCGAATCCGCTGCGCGACGAGGTCTTCATCCGAGTGTTCGATGAGCACTGGGCAGCTGTGCGGCACCACATCGAAGGAGTCGTCGCGGATGACCAGGAAGTCACCGAGATCGTCTCGGAGGTCTTCCTGAGCGCGTGGACCCGGCTCCGGCCTGTTCGTCCACCCGGCCGGGTCTGGTTGCTCCGCGTCGCCGACCGGCACCTGCGTGCGCGTGTCGGACCGAAGTCGATGCCGCACAGTGCGCTCGAGGCCGTGCATCAGGGGGTCTTCGGGGAGGACGAGGAATCCGGCCGACAGGGTCGTTTCGAAGTCATCCGTGCTTTGGGTGTCCTCACTCAGGAACAACGGCGTATCATCATGCTGACGTACTGGGATGGACTCGCGGTGGGGGAGATCGCGCAGTTGTTGCGCGCTTCCGAGTTCCGCGTGCGGAAGAGGCTGAGCCGAGCACAGGATCGCCTGCGTGCGGAGCTGGGCCTGGGAGGGGGTGATGACGGGTGATGACGCAGAACGCGGTGCTCGAGCGCATGCTGACCGACGCCGACCCTGCTTCCACGCCTCGTGACGCGTCGCCGGATGTACGGGCACTCGCGACCCGCGATCGCATCCTCCGCACGACGCGTGCTCCGAAACGACGTCGCGCGCGCACGCTCGGGTGGGCCGGCGGTCTCACCGCGGTCGCGGCGTCCGCGGCGCTGGCGTTCGCCGTCTTCGCACCGCAGGGTGCCGCCGTCGCCGGAACGCCGTCGCCGCTCGACTTCAGCGGCTCGTCGACCGTCGCCCAGATCGTCGATGAGGCGGGCGTCGCCCTCGCGAACTCGACCGGGCCTTCGATTCCTTCGCGCACGGTCAGGACGGCCTCGTGGGGATTCTCGGTCGAGGTCGACACGAAGACCACGACCGTCGTCCCCCAACTGTCGACGCTCACCTGGGAGCCCGACGGCTCCGGACGGATGATCATCATCGCGGGCGTTCCGTACGATCCGGAAGACGCGGTCGCCAGCAATGGGGCCGAGGTCACCAGCAGCGGCGAGGTCGTCACCGATCTGATCATGGGAGAAGGCGACTTCGAGACCCCGTGGAAGACGGTTCCCGGCGAGACCGGCGAGGACATGGTCGCCATGCTCCGCGCGTTCGGCATGCCGGAGGATCCGACGGCCTTCGACGTGGAGACGGCGATGACCACGGCGCTCGACCAGTGGACGCTGACCGACGCGCAGCACGAGGAACTGCTCGTTCTGCTCGCGGAGACGGGCGGCGGCGAAGCTCTCGGGACGACGACGGATCGACTGGGCCGACCGGTGTCCGGCATCCGCGTCCTGTCACCGGACGGGTCCGTGAGCGACCTGATCCTGGTGTCGCGCGAGACCGGTCGGATCGTCGGCATCGAACGCACGGTGCTGAAGGACGACGGGGTGTTCTCCGCGGGCGCCATCATCTCCTACCGGATGTGGGACCTCGATGCGGACACCGTCCGATGAAGCTCCGCACCGTGCTGGCGGCCGTCCTGTTCGGCGCCGTCCTGGCGTGGGGAGCGGTGCCGACCATGGCTTCGGCGCGCGATGATCATGACGTCGATCCGCTGGTCGCGGCGATACTCGACGACGTCCCCGGTGGTGTGATCGTCGATGCGACTCACGCCGTGTGGCCGGCGCTGGACATGGCTCTGAGCGTGCCGTCGGTATCGGACCTGACGGCGCGCTCCGTCGGGAGCTGTGCGACCGCCAGGTTCTGCGCATACAACGCGCTCTCCCTGGCCGGAGCGTCGCTCTCCTTCGGAGGCTGCGGAGTCAGCACCGTGCCGCCGAGCTTCACCGTGCGGTCCGTGGCGAATGCGCGCAGTGCCGGATACGTCTACGCACGCAACGGTGCCACCGTGTTGAAGACGGTGAGCGCCGGAAACTGGGCGAACGTGTCCGGTACCGTGAACAACCTTCGCTGCGCCGCCTGAGCGAGTCCGCCGATGTCGACGTCGAAGAAGCTCCTCGAAGCACGACATTGGGTCGCGACGTCGTGGGGCTCGCCCGAGGCATGGGAGTTCACCGACGTCAGCCTTCCGCCACCGACGGCGGGTGAGGTGACGATCCGTGTGCGCGCCGCGGGGGTGAACCCGGCCGACGCGAAACACGTCGCCGCGGCGAGGTCCGACTCCGCTCTCCCGGTCCCGATCGGCTACGAGGTCTCCGGTGAGATCATCGCGATCGGACCGGACACGCGGATCGGCTCCGGGACCGCGTCGGAGGGCGATGAGGTCGTGGCTTTCCGGGTGCGGGGCGGATACGCGACGGCACTCACCGTTCCCGCAGAGAAGGTGTTCGCGAAACCGTCGACCCTCTCGCATCCGGAGGCGGCGAACCTGCTGCTCGTGGGCACCACGGCCGCCGAGATGCTCGCGGTCACCGGGGCGACGCCAGGGGAGACCATCCTCCTCCACGGTGCCTCAGGCGCGGTCGGGGTGAGCGTCTTGCAACAGGCCCGGCTGCGAGGCATCCGTGTCATCGGTACGGCGAGCGAGAACCGCTTCGATGAGGTGACCCGATTCGGCGGCATACCTGTCCGCTACGGCACGGGGCTCGCCGATCGCGTGAGAGAGGTGGCGGCGGGGCCCATCTCGGCGGCACTCGATGCTGTCGGTACGGACGAGGCCGTGGACGTGTCGCTCGCTCTCGTGTCCGCCCCTCGCCGCATCGTCACGATCGCGGCCCCCGGTCGCGCCGCGGCCGCAGGGTTCCTCGCGATCGCGGGTTCCCTGCCGGCCAGTGCCCGCTTCCGCGACGAGGTGCGGCGAGAGCTGATCGCGCTGGCCCAGAACGGCGACCTCGTGGTGCCCCTCGCGCAGACCTTCCCGCTCGAGGGAGCCCAAGACGCCCACCGCCTCCTGGCGACGGGACACCCCGGAGGGAAGCTGGCTCTGATCCCGGAGGTCAGTCGGTCTCGCGAAGTGCGGAGCTGACGACCACCACTCCTTCTCCGTACTCGGCGTCCATCGCTTCCTGGATCGTGCCGTCATCCCAGACGACCTGTACCCAGACATATCCGCGATCCGTCCCGACCGTGACCGCTTCCGTGCCGAGGCGTGCCGCGATGTCGTCTTGGACCCGTGCGAGCTCATCCTCGGGAGTCGCGCCGTCGACTCCTCCCGTCGGATCCTCCGGAGCGATCGAGTCGTACAGTGCGGCCATGATCGGCGGATCGGTCAGGGTGAGTCGCTCGCCGTCGTAGGTGGCGTACACCGCATAGTCGCCCCAGGTCGTCTCGCCGCTGTCGTCGCTGCCTTCGACGCCGTCCCAGGTCCAGCCGTCCAACGGCACGCCGTGGCACTGCGGCGGGTAGGACTCCAGGATCGCCCCCAGGCACAACTGCACGTCCCCGCTCGCGTCCAGCACCATGCCCACCCCGACCACACGCCCCTCCGGCGGCGCGGGGTGCGCCTCTTCCAGCCGTTGATCGGACGGAACCGTGGTGCTCGTGGGTGCCGCCGCGGGTCCGGGGACGAACGCGCAACCGCCGAGGAAGAGGAGACCGACGGCGGATACCGCGGCGAGGGCCAGAGGACGTAGCGATGTGCTCATGTGCGGGAAGTGTCGCGCGGCGCGCAATCGTCTCAGATCCGTCGAAGTGGAGGCGTGTTCCCTGCTAGCATGACGACATGCCTTTCGGCGGTCTGCTTCTTCTTAGCTGCCGCGACGAGTCCTCAAGCTAGGGCCTCCCTCGTCGCGGCGCTTGTGTTGGCCCGTTCATTTCGACGAAGAGAAGAAGCCCCATCATGCAGAACACTCAGCGCCCGTCCGCGATGCCGATCCACAAGTATCGGCCGTTCCACGAGCAGATCAACGTCCACCTGCCCGACCGCACCTGGCCGGACGCCCGAATCACCGAGGCTCCCCGCTGGTGCGCCGTCGACCTCCGCGACGGCAACCAGGCTCTGATCGACCCGATGTCGCCGGAGCGCAAGCGGGTCATGTTCGAGCTGCTCGTGAGCATGGGCTACAAGGAGATCGAGGTCGGTTTCCCGTCGGCGAGCCAGACCGACTTCGATTTCGTCCGTCAGCTCATCGAAGAGAACCTGATCCCGGACGACGTGACCATCCAGGTGCTGACCCAGGCCCGCGAGCACCTCATCGAGCGCACCTACGAGTCGATCGCCGGTGCGAAGCAGGCCATCGTGCATCTCTACAACTCCACGAGCGTGCTGCAGCGCGAGGTCGTCTTCCGCACCGACAAGCAGGGCATCATCGACATCGCGCTCGAAGGAGCGCGCCTGTGTCGGAAGTTCGAGAAGACGATCCCCGACACGAAGGTGTACTACGAGTACTCGCCCGAGAGCTACACGGGTACTGAGCTCGAGTTCGCGGTCGACATCTGCAACCAGGTCATCGAGGTGTTCGAGCCGACGGCGGACCGCAAGGTGATCATCAACCTGCCGGCCACCGTCGAGATGGCTTCTCCGAACGTCTACGCCGACTCCATCGAGTGGATGAGCCGGCACCTGAACCACCGCGAGAACGTCATCCTCTCCCTGCACCCGCACAATGACCGCGGCACCGCGATCGCGGCCGCGGAGCTCGGCTACATGGCCGGTGCCGACCGCATCGAGGGATGCCTGTTCGGCAACGGCGAGCGCACGGGCAACGTCGACATCGTGGCTCTGGGGATCAACCTCTTCACGCAGGGCATCGACCCGCAGATCGACTTCAGCGACATCGACCAGGTCAAGCGCACGGTCGAATACTGCAACCAGCTCCCCGTGCCGGAGCGCAGCCCGTGGGCCGGCGACCTGGTCTTCACCGCCTTCAGCGGATCGCACCAGGATGCGATCAAGAAGGGCTTCGAGGCGATGGAGGCGCGGGCGACCGCCGAGGGCGTGACGGTCGACGAGATCGAGTGGGCCGTTCCTTATCTGCCGGTCGACCCGAAGGACCTCGGACGTTCGTACGAGGCGGTCATCCGCGTCAACTCGCAGTCCGGCAAGGGCGGAGTCGCCTACCTGCTGAAGTCGGACCACGCGATCGACCTGCCGCGCAAGCTGCAGATCGAGTTCTCGGGGGTCGTGCAGGCCAAGACCGATGCCGAAGGCGGTGAAGTCACGTCCGACCAGATCTGGTCGATCTTCAACGACGAGTATCTGCCTGCCGATGACTCGACGGCCAAGTGGGGGCGCTTCGAGCTGCTCGCCACGCAGACCCGCAGCGACATGTCGGGTGACGTCGTGCTCGATGTCGTCCTGCGTGACGATGACGACCAGCTGGCCGTGTCGGGGAACGGCAACGGACCTGTGGCCGCCTTCGTCGAGGTGTTGCGCGGCCAGGGCTTCGACATCACGGTGTACGACTATGTCGAGCACGCTCTCAGCGCGGGCGGCGACGCGCAGGCCGCGGCCTACGTCGAGTTGCAGGTCGGCGACCAGCGGCTGTGGGGTGTCGGTATCGACGGCGATATCTCCACCGCATCGCTCAAGGCGATCGTGTCGGGTGTGAACCGTTCGATCCGCACTCGTCAGCACGAGCTCGCAGCGGTCTGATCTCCGACGTGGAACGCCCCCGGCCTTGTACCGGGGGCGTTTCGCATTCGGATCACTCTGATCGTCTGCTGCCGTGCCGCATCCCGGAAGCCGAGGTTCAGAGGTCGGCGCTGGGCTTCACGATCGCGATCGCACCCGTCTCCGCGGCGACCTTGCGTCGGTAGATGCGGCGCTGCTCCGGGAGGGAGACGTCGAACGTGACGGCGAGGACGCGGATGACGGCGGTGACCGCGATCCCGATGATCGCCGCGAGCGTGATCGGCATCCCCAGTGCGACGGCGATCACGATGAAGGTGCACCCCGCGCCGGCGGCCACCGCATAGAGGGATCCGACGTGCATGATCGCGGTCGGCAACCCCATGAGCATGTCGCGCAGGACGCTTCCGCCCACCGCGGCGCAGACCCCGATGAACACGGCCGGGACCTCGGGGATCCCGAACGCGAGAGCCTTGCTCGTCCCGAACGCGCCGAACATCCCGATCACGACGGCGTCGAGGACCACGATCGCGGTGTTCAGCCGCGTGAAGAGGCCGGCGAGCAGCATCCCGAAGAGGGCCGCACCACCGGCCGTCACGAGGTACCACTGGTTCTGCAGGGTCGCGGGCGTCTGCCCGAGCAGGATGTCGCGGATCAGACCGCCGCCCATCCCGATCATGATCCCGATGATGGCGACACCGAGCCAGTCGAGCCGGCGTTGGCCCTGGAACCCCGAGGCGAACATCGCACCCTGGACCCCGCCCAGGCCGACGCCGAGCAGGTCCGCCCACAGCGGAATGATGAAGAGCGGTTCGGTCACGCGTCCATTCTCGCGCACGGAGGATAATCGAAGGGTGCCCACCTATCGAGACGAAGCGGTGATCCTGCGCACCCACAAACTCGGTGAGGCGGATCGCATCGTCACGATGCTCTCCCGACGTCATGGCAAGGTCCGTGCGGTGGCGAAGGGGGTGCGCCGCACCTCGTCGAAGTTCGGCGCCAAGCTCGAGCCGTTCATGGTGGCCGACGTGCAGCTCTACCAGGGACGCTCGCTCGACATCGTGCAGCAGGCCGAGTCGCTCGGCTCCTACGGCGCGGACATCGCGGCGCACTACGACCGCTTCACCGCGGCGAACGCCATGGTGGAGACGGCCGATCGGCTGAGCGATGCCGAAGCGACCTCCGACCAGTACCTGCTCCTCGTCGGCGGACTGCGTGCTCTGTCGCGCGGCGAACACGGAGCACGGAGCATCCTCGACTCCTACCTGCTGCGGGTGATGTCCCTGTCGGGGTGGGCGCCGTCCCTCGACGAGTGCGCCCGATGCGGCGTCCCCGGCCCGCATGCGCGGTTCGTCGCACAGCTGGGCGGAGTGGTGTGCGAGAACTGCGCTCCGGCGGGAAGCCCGCGCGTCGCCGAGAGGACGCTGGCGCTGCTCCGCTCCCTCCTCGCGGGGGAGTGGGACGTGATCGATGCCGCTTCGCACGCCGACACGGCCGCAGCCTCCGGCCTCGTCTCCGCTTATGCCCAATGGCACCTGGAGCGCGGCATCCGCTCGCTCGCGCATGTGTCCGACATCCCCTCCGAAGGAGCACGGTGACTCCCAAGCCGTACACGCACAAAGACGCCGTTCCGTATCGTCCCTTGGACTGGACCGGTGTGTATCCTCCCGCTTTCGCTGCGGTGCCGGAGCACGTGGCGATCGTGATGGACGGCAACGGTCGGTGGGCGAATCGCCGGGGGCTCAATCGCATCGAAGGTCACAAGGCAGGGGAGGAGGTGCTCCTCGACGTGGTCGCCGGTGCGATCCAGGCCGGCGTGAAGCACCTCTCCGTGTACGCGTTCTCGACGGAGAACTGGGCGCGTTCCCCCGAAGAGGTCCGCTTCCTCATGGGATACAACCGTGACGTGCTGCACCGGCGACGCGATCAACTGAACGAGTGGGGCGTGCGCATCCGGTGGGCGGGGCGCAAGCCGAGGCTCTGGGGAAGTGTCATCAAGGAGCTGCAGTACGCCGAGCAGCTGACCCGCGGCAACGACGTCCTCACCCTCACGATGTGCGTGAACTACGGCGGAAGGGTGGAGCTGGTCGACGCGATGCGGGCCATCGCCGAGGATGTCGCTGCCGGACGCGTGAAGCCGAAGGCGATCAGCGAGAAGATGGTCCGCCGCCACCTGTATGTGCCCGACATGCCGGATGTCGACCTGTTCCTGCGCAGCTCCGGGGAACAGCGCACCTCGAACTTCCTGCTCTGGGAGTCGGCCTATGCCGAGATGGTGTTCCTCGACACGCTCTGGCCGGACTTCTCCCGGGAGGAGCTGTGGCGGGCGATCGGGATCTACGTGGCGCGCGACCGTCGCTTCGGGGGCGCGATCGACACCCCCGACGCCTCAGCCTGAGAGCGCAGCCACCGCTCCGTCTCCCGCGGATGACGCAGCCGGACGATCGTGAGGTGGGGAAAGTCGTCCTGCAGCTCGGGGAAGCGCTCGGCCCACTTGTGGAGCGTGGCCGTCTGCCACGCGAGGATGTTCTTCTCGGGATCGCGGCTGAGCATATTCCACGGCCCCTTCTCGCGGTTGCCGTTCCAGAGCTCTCGTCGCAGGGCGCCGCGGGCCAGGGTGCGCCTGATCAGACGTCTGCGCACCACGGGATACGGATAGTCGAGCCAGATCGCGAGCTGCGCGCGCGGGGTGAGGACGGCATCCGTGCCCTTGCTCGTGTACTGCCACTCGGTGATCCAGCGGTCGTCCGACGCGAAGGCGCGTACGTCGTCGAGGAACTCCGACCTCGGAGTCCAGCCCGGCCCATGGAACAGCCCGTCGATCTCGACGTGACGAAGGTCCCACATCTCCGCGATGCGACCTGCCAGTGTGGTCTTCCCCGACCCGGACACCCCGGCCACCAGCACCCTCTGCGGGCGGAAGGGGAGCGG
Organism: Microbacterium aurugineum; assembly: GCF_023101205.1. NCBI lineage: Bacteria > Bacillati > Actinomycetota > Actinomycetes > Micrococcales > Microbacteriaceae > Microbacterium > Microbacterium aurugineum. The sequence continues at coordinate 1,462,041 of NZ_CP078078.1, forward strand.
GTCGTCCACGGAGAGCATCCGAGAATCCTATCCGCTGGTCCCCGCAGCAGCGGAATAGCTCACAGGCGCATGCGGTTGGATGAAAGTGTGACTGAACCCATCTCCATCGACATCTGGTCCGACATCGCCTGCCCCTGGTGCTACATCGGCAAGCGCAACCTCGAGAAGGGTCTCGAAGCCGTAGCTGCCGACGCGGATGCGCCGCAGGTCGACATCACGTTCCACTCGTTCGAGCTCTCACCCGACACCCCCGTCGACTTCGACGGGGACGAGATCGACTTCCTCGCCGGCCACAAGGGCATGCCCCGCGACCAGGTCGAGCAGATGCTGGCGAACGTGACCGGTGTCGCCGCCGACGCGGGGCTCCAGTACCGCTTCGATCTGCTGCAGCACACCAACACGGTGAAGGCGCACGAGCTGCTCCACTTCGCGAAGGCCGAGGGGTTGCAGCACGAGATGGAGGAGCGGCTCATGTCCGCCTACTTCACCGAGGGCAAGCATGTCGGGCGCATCGACGATCTCGTCGCGCTCGCGGTCGAGGTCGGTCTCGACGCCGACCGTGCTCGTGCGGCGCTGGAGAGTGAGCAGTACCTGCCCGCCGTGCGTCAGGACCAGGCTCAGGCGCGCGCCTACGGCATCCAAGGGGTGCCGTTCTTCGTCGTCGACGGCCAGTACGGCATCAGCGGTGCGCAGCCGCCGGCCGCGTTCGAGAACGTCCTTCGCGATCTCTGGGCGAAGCGCGGGGAGACCGAGGCGGAGGCCGCCGCGGTCTAGCGGGGCAGCGCCGCTTCGATCGCGCTGACGATCTCGGGGGCGTCCGGCTTCTGCTTCGGACGGAAGCGCAGGACGTCCCCGTCCGGCAACACGAGGAACTTCTCGAAGTTCCACTCCACCCGTCCGGCCTTCCCACCGGCATCGGGGGTCTCCTTGAGCGCCTTGTAGAGCTCGGCGGCGTTCTTGCCGTTCACCTTGACCTTGTCGGTGACGGGGAAGCTCACGCCGTAGGTGGTCGAGCAGAACTCGAGGATCTCATCGACCGAACCCGGCTCCTGACCGAAGAACTGGTTGCACGGGAATCCGACCACGGTGAACCCGCGGTCACCGTAGAGACGCTGCAATTCCTCGAGCTGTTCGTACTGGGGCGTGAGGCCGCACTTCGACGCGACGTTCACGACCAGCACCACATCGGCGCCGAGATCGTCGAGCGTCTTCTGCTCGCCTTTCGCGTCGGTGAACGGGATCGTGCGGAGCGAGGATTCGGTCATATCCACAGCTTAGATCGCCGCATCCCTCCCGGCTCCGCGTCTGGGAGAATAGAGACGACATGACTCTCGCCACCGCCGCCCGCCCCCTTCGCATCGGTCCGATCGATCTCGACGTGCCGGTCGTCCTCGCACCCATGGCGGGGATCACGAACACCGCATTCCGACGTCTGTGCCGTGAGTACGGAGCCGGACTCTATGTGAGCGAGATGATCACCTCGCGCGCACTCGTCGAACGCAACGAGACGACGATGCGACTCATCAGGCACCACGAGTCCGAGACCCCGCGCTCCATCCAGCTCTACGGCGTCGACCCGAAGACCATCGCGGAAGCGGTGCGCATCATCGTCGCCGAAGACCACGCCGATCACATCGACCTCAACTTCGGGTGTCCGGTGCCGAAGGTCACCCGTCGCGGCGGGGGAGCGGCGTTGCCCTGGAAGTCGAAGCTGTTCGCAGACATCGTCGATCAGGCCGTCAAAGCCGCCGGGGATGTGCCTCTCACCGTCAAGATGCGAAAGGGCATCGACAAGGATCACCTGACGTTCCTCGATGCCGGTCGAGCCGCCGAAGATGCCGGCGCGGCTGCTGTCGCGCTGCACGCGCGCACCGCGGGCGAGTTCTACTCCGGACACGCAGACTGGAACGCCATCGGCGAGCTGAAGCAGGCCGTCACCAGCATCCCGGTGCTCGGCAACGGCGACATCTGGTCGGCCGACGACGCCGTGCGGATGATGGCCCAGACCGACTGCGACGGGGTCGTGGTCGGTCGCGGTTGTCTCGGACGCCCGTGGCTGTTCGGCGAACTCGCCACGGCATTCGGGGGCGAGGGAAAGGTCGTCGACGCGACGCTCGGCTTCGTGGCGGACGCCTTCCGCCGACATGCCGAACTGCTCGTCGAGTTCTTCGAGGACGAGGACCGGGGCTGCCGGGATGTGCGCAAGCATGTGTCGTGGTACTTCAAGGGGTATCCGGTCGGTGGGGACATCCGGACGGGACTCGCCACCGCGTCCAGCCTGGCGGAGATCGACGAGCTGCTCGGACGGCTCGATCACACGGCGCCGTACCCCGGCGCGGACGCGGAGGGCCAGCGCGGACGGGCAGGACACCCCAAGCGCACGGCGCTGCCGGACAAGTGGTTGGAGTCGCGCGAGCTCGCGTCCTCCGCCTCGGAGATGATGCGTGGAGCGGAGATCGAGAACAGTGGCGGCTGACTCCCCGGTCGGGCTTCGCGCCGACGGCTACGATGCGCGAGACGCCGAGCGCTTCTTCGCCGAGACCCATCGATCCGAGCGCAACGACTTCGCCAGAGACCGCGCTCGCGTGCTGCACTCCGCCGCGCTGCGCCGTCTCGCCGCCAAGACGCAGGTGCTGAGCCCCGCGAGCACGGCGGACTTCGCGCGCAACCGACTGACCCACTCGCTCGAGGTGGCCCAAGTCGGACGGGAACTCGCGGTGGCACTCGGCGTCTCCGCGGATGTCGTCGATACCGCGTGTCTCAGCCACGATCTGGGACACCCGCCGTTCGGTCACAACGGCGAACGGGCACTCAACGAGTGGGCCGAGCACATCGGCGGCTTCGAGGGCAACGCGCAGTCGCTGCGCATCCTCACCCGGCTCGAGGCGAAGGTCCTCGACGATGACGACCGCTCCGTCGGCCTGAACCTGACCCGTGCGAGCCTCGACGCGACGTGCAAGTATCCGTGGACGGTGGACAGCCCCGTGCCGGATCCCGGGGGCCGCCTGAAGTTCGGCGTGTATCCCGAGGACGAGGCCGTCTTCCGCTGGATGCGCGAAGGCGCGCCTGGTCGGTTGCGCTGCATCGAGGCGGAGATCATGGATCTCTCCGACGACATCGCCTACTCGGTGCATGATTTCGAGGACGCGATCGTCAACGGCTACGTCGATGTCGCCCAGCTCGCGGACCCCCTCGCCCACGATGCCCTCGTCGGACGCATCCAGCAGTGGGTCGGATACGACTTCACCAGGGACGAGCTCGCCGATGCCCTGTATCGCCTGGCATCCCAGCCGATGTGGCTCGCGTCGTTCGACCGTTCCCGTCAGGCTCTCGCCCGCCTGAAGAACCTGACGAGCGACCTGATCGGCCGCTTCGCCCGCGCGTCGGTCTCCGCCACCAAAGACGCCTACGGTTCGACCGCACTCGTGCGCTACAACGCGCACGTGATCGTGCCGCGGGTGGTCGAGGTCGAGATCGCTGTCCTGAAGGGGATCATGGGCCAGGCGATCGTGACGATCGAAGCGCGAAAAGGCGTCTACAAGGAGCAGCGGCGGGTGCTGAAGCGTCTCGCCGACGCGCTCTGGTCGACGGATGCGCTGTGGTCCGCCGGTTCGGACGTTCTCGAGCCCGCGTTCGCCGCGGACTTCGTGGCGGCCGAGGACGATGCCCAGCGTGCGAGGGTCGTGGTCGATCAGATCGCCAGCCTCACCGACCAGAGCGCGATCGACTGGCACAATCGCCTGGTCGGGGAGATCGATCCTGCCGAGGTCGGCATCTGGACCCCGCGTCACGCACGACCCGGTGCGCGCGCGCACACCGAGCGGCGGCCCGTCGCCGAAGGGGCGCACTGATGCCACGCATCCGGCAGGCCGACGTCGACGAGGTCAAGGCGCGCACGAACATCGCGGACATCGTCGGTGAGCGGGTCGCTCTCAAGTCGGCCGGCGTGGGATCGCTCAAGGGCCTGTGCCCGTTCCACGATGAGAAGAGCCCCAGCTTTCACGTGCGTCAGCAGGTGGGCTACTACCACTGCTTCGGCTGCGGCGAGTCGGGCGATGTCTACTCGTTCCTGCGCGAGATGGATCACATCAGCTTCACTGAGGCCGTCGAGCGCTTGGCCGGACGCATCGGATACACCCTGCACTACGAAGACGGGGGAGCGGCACCGGAGACGAGCGGTCGAAGTCGCCTCTACGCGGCGAACACGGCGGCGGCGGAGTTCTTCCGGGCGCAGCTGCTGTCGCCGGACGCCGAGGCCGGCCGTCGCTTCCTCGGAGAACGCGGATTCGACGCCGGTGCCGCCGCGCACTTCGGAGTGGGGTTCGCCCCGCGCGGGTGGGACGGGATGCTCAAGGCCCTCACGGCGCAGGGGTTCACCCGCGAGGAACTCAGCACGGCAGGACTCGTCTCGACCGGACAGCGGGGGGTCTACGACCGGTTCCGTGGGCGTCTGGTGTGGCCCATCCGCGACGTCTCCGGTCAGACGATCGGATTCGGCGCGCGCAAGCTCTTCGATGACGACAACGGGCCCAAATATCTGAACACCCCGGAGACCCCGATCTACAAGAAGGCGCAGGTCCTCTACGGACTCGACCTCGCGAAGCGGGACATCGCGCGGGGCGATCCTCGACGTGTCGTGGTGGTCGAAGGGTACACCGACGTGATGGCGTGCCACCTGGCCGGTCTCACGACGGCCATCGCGACCTGTGGCACGGCGTTCGGCACCGAGCACATCAAGGTGCTGCGTCGTGTGATGGGCGACGACAACGCCTCGGGCGAGGTCGTGTTCACGTTCGACGGCGACGAGGCCGGTCAGAAGGCGGCGCTGCGTGCGTTCACCGAGGACGATCGATTCAACGCACAGACCTTCGTCGCGGTCGCACCGGATGGGCTCGATCCGTGCGATCTGCGACTCCAGCGGGGCGACGCCGCCGTGCGCGGACTGATGGACAAGAAGCAGCCGATGTTCGAGTTCGCGATCGACCGCAAGCTGGCCGGCTTCGACCTCGGCACGGTGGAAGGACGCGTCGGTGCTCTTCGCGCCGCAGCACCGATCGTGGCGGAGATCCGCGACCGGCTTCTGCGCCCGGGCTACGAACGGGTCCTGGCACGCCGGCTCGGGATGGATCCGACCGAGGTGCGCAGCGAGGTCGAGCGCGCGGCCCGCGGTGCCTCGATGGCTCCGCCGGTGCGTCGGGAGGCTCCGCAACAGGTCGATGGGGCGACGGGTGCGCCCGTGATGGCGCCGGTCACGCTGGCGACTCTGCCGCGCAGCCCCGATGTGGCCGTTGAGCGCGACGCCCTGATGGGCGCCCTGCAGTACGGGCATCAGGTCGACCAGGCACTGCTGAGCAGGGCACTGGCCGTGCCGTTCCGCACTCCGGGGCTGGACGCGGTGCGCGAAGCCGTGGTGGGGGCGCCGGATCGGACGAGGGCGGGCTGGGTGACGGAGGCGGTGAACGCGGTGCGTGAGCCGTATCGTTCGCTCGCCGGTGAACTGCTGATGACTCCGTTCCCTGCGCGCGACGAGGAGCGGGCCGTCGCGACCGTGTCAGACCTGGCCCGCAGACTCGTGCTGCGCCAGCTCGAGTCCGAGAAGCAGGAGCTCCTCGGGGCGGTGCAGCGTGTGCCCGCAGACTCCGACGGCGGACGTGCGCTGCGCATGCGCCTGCGCGACATCGACGCCGAGCGTCAACGCTTCGCCGAGTCGTAACCCCGCGCGGCATCGCGCAGCGGGCAGGATGGAGACATGTCCCGCAAGCCCGAACCCAAGAACGCCATCGATTGCTCCGATCTGGTGATCGACCGGATCGGTCATGGCATGCCGACGCGGGCCGTCGACGGTGTCACGTTCTCGCTCGCGCCCGGGGAGCTCATCTGCGTCGCGGGGCCGACCGGATCCGGGAAGTCGACGCTGGTGGCGGCCCTCGCCGGCTCCACCGATCCCTCGGTGAAGGTCGTCGGAGGCAGCGCACAGGTGTGCGGGGTGAACGTCCGCCGCCCCGGACGCAAGCACCGGATCCTCACCTATCGCGCCGGTTTCGTCCCCCAAGGGGCGGGCGCCGATCTTCCGCCGCGCCTGACGGTCAACGAGGTGATCGCCGAACCGATCCTGATCCGCGAACGGCGGGTCAACACCAAGGCTCTGTCGATCCGCGTGGCCACGCTGCTGGACGAACTCCACCTTCCGCTCGGGACGGCGGCGAAGTTCCCCTATGAGCTCAGCGCCGGTATGCGTCAGCGCGTGGCGATCGCCCGCTCCTTCGTCCTCGAGCCGCGGGTGCTCATCGCGGATGAGGTGCTCGCCAACCTCGACCTCGAGGTCCGCCCCGTGGTCTTCGATGCGATCACCCGTCGCCGCAAGGAACAGTCGATGGCGGCGCTGCTCGTCACGAACGACGCGGACTTCATCCGCGAACTGAACGCCGAGACTCTCATGCTCCGTGGTGGTCATGTGGTCGCCCGCGGTGTCGGCCGGGATCTGCTCTGGGTGCCGAACGCGGAGTCGGATTCGCGGCGCTGACGCCGACACGCCCGGCATACGCGAAGGGCGCCCCGGTGTCATGAACTTCGTCGGGAGTTTGCTAAGCTTGTCGAGTTGCCCGCGCAGCGGGCGCATTCCTCGGTAGCTCAATTGGCAGAGCAGCCGGCTGTTAACCGGCAGGTTCTTGGTTCGAGTCCAAGCCGGGGAGCCAATGACGAAAGCCCCCTCTTCGGAGGGGGCTTTCGTCATTCCCACGGGCGCTCTGCGCACCCGGTGCGGATGGTCAGCGGGCTGCGCCCTCGAGCGTTCCTTCGACGGGGCCGGCCGGATCGGCGAGCAGGCAGGAGAGCACGCGTCCGTCTGGCTGGTCCCAGGTCTCTGCCGTGGGGGGGATCAGATACACGATGAGTGCCGACTTCTCGCGCGCGACTCCGACGAACTCGGTGAACGCCTCACCCACGCACTCCGTCGTGTATGCGTCGACCGTTTCGATGCTGAAGTCCTCCTCCCGCACGGTGACCTGGTGGAAGACCTCTTCGTCGTGCGGTTCGTCGCACGGCACGACCTCGGCGTCCTCGGGCATCCCGGAGGCGGCTTCGACGCGGCAATCGCCGACCTGCACGGCAGGAGTCGTGACGTTTTCGGTCTCCGCGCCGTCCGCCGTCGAGCTCGGCTCCGGTGCGGAGGCGGATCCACCACAACCGGTCAGAACGACCGAGAGGGTCAGGGCGCCGGTGGCGAGGAACAGGGAGAGTCCGGGATGGAGCTTCATTCGGGTCATCCTTCGAGGTCGTCCACGCCGGGCATCCAACTTGCGCCCGGGCGTCCCCATCCACGCTTGCGCGCGATCTTCTGCACGGTCTTCCAGTCCCCGTCGGAGAGGCGATCCACGTAGAGGATGCCGTCGAGGTGGTCGAACTCGTGTTGCATGATGCGGGCACGCCATCCGTCCACGTCGATCGAGACAGGCTGCCCGTCGAGGTCGGTCGCTGTGACGCGGACGCGCTCGGAGCGTCGAAGCGGGAACCGCTCGCCGGGGAAAGACAGGCAGCCCTCCGACTCCAGCTCCGGGTCGGGGTCGCCCGGCTCCAGGGGAACCATCCAGAGCTCCGGATTGATGAGCACGCCGCGCCAGGGCTCATCGTCGTCGTCGACGTAGGCATAGGTGTAGATGCGCAGGGGCACACCGACCTGAGGTGCGGCGAGCCCGACGCCCGGGGCGGTGTCCATCGTCTCGAACATGTCCTCGACGAGGGTGCGGATCTCGTCCGTGATCTCGTCGACGGGTGAAGCGGGGGAGTGCAGGACGGGGTCGCCCATGATGCGAATCGGTAGTACAGCCACGTCACAACCCTAGTCGGCACGATGCGGCAGGTAGGCTCATATCGTGACTGCTGGGGTGTGGATGAATGCGGTGGACGACGTCGGCGACCAGCTCGTCGGCGCCTTTCAGAACCCCGGTCTGCTTCTGGGGATCCCTCTCGCCCTCGCCGGCGCCGTCTTCATGTCGCTGGGAGCGCAGTATCAGCACCGCGGCGTGGAGAAGGTCGAGCGTCTCAGCGGCTCCGACGGCGCGTCAGGACTCAGCTTCGACCAGATCCGGCGCCTGCTGACGCGGCCGTCGTGGCTCATCGGCACGTTGATGCTCGGGCTCGCCGTGGTCTGCCAGCTCGCGGCTCTGGTGAAGGCCCCGCTGATCGTCGTCCAGCCCCTCGGGGCGATCGCTCTCGTGATCACGACCCTCCTGAATGCGCGGGTCTCCGGTCATGCTCCGACGAAACAGTCGCTCACCGCCATCGTGTGCTGCGTCGGCGGCATCTTCCTCTTCGTCTTCTTCGCGGCGATCTATGCGACCGAGCAGGAGGTGACCGATCGTGAGCTCTTCGTGATCCTCGCTCTGCTCCTGGTGGTCATCATCATCCTCGGCGGCGGCTGGCTCATACTCCGGCACCGCATGCGCGCGCTGTTCTACGTGATCGGCGCCGGCGTGCTCTACGGTTTCGTCGCCACGCTCGCGAAGGTCGTCATCAAGCGCATCGAGGCCGGGCAGTTCGAGTGGATCACGGCGATCTGCGTGCTCGCGCTCGTCGCAGCAGCAGCCGTCGGTGGCTACTTCGTGCAGACCGCGTACAGCTCGGGTCCGCCCGACCTCGTCATCGCCGGGCTCACGGTCGTCGATCCGCTCGTCGCCGTCGTCATCGGCATGGTCGTCCTCGGTGAAGCCGCGGCAGCTCCCCCCTGGGTGATGGCGATCTTCGTGATCGCGGGCGCCATCGCGGTGTGGGGAGTCGTCGGGCTCGCCCGTTACCACCCGCAGGTACTCAGCGAGAGCCAGGAACTGGGGATCGCGCGCGGCAGCACCTCGCCGGAAACGTCCCAGACCACACCGGCGGCTGCCGGCACGTCCGTGCCCCCTCCGGCCTCTCCCGGTACCCCCGGGGCCACGGATCGTCCGGACAACCCGGAGGATCCGCGCGAGCAGCCGTGGCGTTCCGGTTCGCCGGAACAGCCCTAGAGCGGCACCCCAGCCGCGATGTCCGTTCAGTAGGCCTGATCGATGAGGTCGGGGGAGACCTCGGCGGCGGCGGCCTCGTCCACGAAGAACACCGTGCGCTTGCGTCCCTTGGCGCCCGCGGCGGGCACGCTCGTGTAGCTGGCGCCTGCGAGGGCCAGACCCAGGGCAGAGGCCTTGTCTGCGCCGGTCAGCACCAGCCAGACGCGCTTCGACGAGTTCAGCACCGGGCGCGTGAGCGTCACACGCTCCGGCGGCGGCTTGGGCGAGTCACGGACGGCGAGCACTGCGGCATCCGTGACCGTGACCTCGTCGCGGTCGGGGAAGAGCGAGGCGACGTGGCCGTCGGGTCCCACTCCGAGGAAGCACACGGCGAAGGACGGCCATGCGTGGTCTTCGGTGCCGAAGCGGGCGAGCTCCGCCGCATAGGCTGCGGCAGACTCGTCCAGAGTGAGCCCGGTGTCGGGGCCGGCCACCTCATGCACGTTGTCGGCGGGTACCGGGATGTGGTCGAGCAGAGCCTGCCGCGACTGCAGGGAATTGCGGTCGGCGTCATCGCGCGGAACGAATCGCTCGTCACCCCACCAGAAGTGCACCAGCGACCAGTCGATCTCGGCCGACCGAGGGTCTTCCAGGGTCGCGCGCAACACCGCTCCACCCATCGATCCGCCGGTCAGGGCGATGTGGGCCAGACGACCGTTCCTCGTGCGCGCGCGGACACGCGTAAGGAATCGATCGGCGACACGGTGGGCGAGGGCGGCAGGTGTGGATTCCACCACGACCCGCTTCTCTGCGGATGATACCGGCATCGACGTCACTCTCCAGTCTCGGGCGGACCCAGCTTCTCCCAGCCCTCGGTGATGACTCGACCGTACAGGACATCGGGGTCCAACCGACGCAGCTCCTCCGCGAGGCACTCACGAAGGGTCCGGCGCGGCAGGTGGAGGTCGTGGTTCGGCTGTCCGGGCTGCGTGAGCACCGCGACGCCCGGCGTCGGGCGCTCCAGCAGGATGTCGCCGGACTCACGGGTCAGGCGCACGGACTTGATGCCCTCTTCCCAATGCTCAGGATCCTCGTACGACCAGCGCACCCGAACCTCGAGCGCCATCTGCAGCCAGGCGGCCAGCAGAGCGGTGGACGGGGAAGCCGCGGCTCCACGGACCTCGACGCCGGTGATCGGCTCGTAGGGCGGCTGATCCAGCACGGCCGCCAGTTGTTCCCGCCAGTGCGTCAGCCGGGTCCAGGCGAGGTCGGTGTCACCGGGGGCATGGGTCTCGCCGAGGAGGGCGAGCCGGTCGCGGACGTCGCTCGCCGTCGCCGCATCCGTGATGCGTCGCTGGGCGATCTTGCCGAGTGGTGACTGCGCCGGGGCGACCGGAGCTGCTTCGGGCCACCACGCGACGACGGGAGCATCCGGCAGGAGGAGGCCGGTGATCAGGCTCTCCTCGTTGCTGGCGGCGTCACCGAAGGCACGGAGGACGACCACCTCGCTGGCGCCGGCGTCTCCGCCGACGCGGATCTGCGCATCGAGGCGGGAATCCCCTTCGCCGGTCGTGAGCACGATGACGCGCATGGGGTGCTCGCGGGACGCATCGTTGGCGGCATCGATGGCGGCCTCGGCCACCCCGTTGCGTGCGGAGATGACCAGGGTGAGGACACGACCGAGAGCGACGGCGCCGCCCTCCTCGCGTACCTTGACCAGCTGCTTCGCGACCTGGCTGACGGTGGTGTCGGGAAGATCGATGATCACGGGCGTCTCCAGACTCGTCCATCGCGGGCCAGCAGGTCGTCGGCTGATGCCGGTCCCCACGAGCCTGGCGCGTACTGCTCGACCGGGCCGCCCTCGGCGGCCCAGTACTTCTCGACGGGATCGAGGATCTTCCAGGAGAGCTCGACCTCCTCGTGCCGCGGGAACAGCGGCGGGTCACCCAGGAGGACGTCGAGGATCAGACGCTCGTACGCCTCGGGGCTCGCCTCGGTGAACGCGTGGCCGTAGCCGAAGTCCATCGTGACGTCGCGGACGTTGGATCCGCTGCCCGGAACCTTCGAGCCGAACCGGATGGTGACGCCCTCGTCGGGCTGCACCCGGATGACGAGCGCATTCTGTCCGAGTTCCGAGGCGTTGCCACGCCCGAACAGGTGCTGGGGTGCGCGCTTGAAGACCACGGCGATCTCGGTCACACGACGTCCGAGGCGTTTGCCGGTGCGCAGGTAGAACGGCACACCGGCCCACCGACGCGTGTCGATCTCGAGCTTGATGGCCGCGTAGGTCTCCGTGGTCGACTCGGGGTTCATCCCCTCCTCCGCCAGGAAGCCGGTCACCTGCTCGCCGCCCTGCCAGCCGCCGTCGTACTGCCCACGCGCGGTGGCGAGGGAGAGGTCCTCCGGGACGTGGACGGCAGCGAGCACCTTCTCCTTCTCGGCACGCAGGTCCGCAGCCGACAGGCTGATCGGCTCTTCCATGGCGGTCAGGGCGAGGAGCTGGAGGAGGTGGTTCTGAATCACGTCGCGCGCAGCGCCGATGCCGTCGTAGTAACCGGCCCGGCCGCCCACGCCGATGTCCTCGGCCATGGTGATCTGCACATGATCGACGTAGTTGCGGTTCCAGATCGGCTCATACAACTCGTTCGCGAAGCGCAGCGCCAGGATGTTCTGGACCGTCTCCTTGCCCAGGTAGTGGTCGATGCGGAAGATCGAGTCGGCCGGGAAGGCCACTTCGAGCGCAGCGTTGAGGGCACGCGCGGACTCGAGGTCGTGTCCGAAGGGCTTCTCGATCACCACCCGCCGCCAGCGCTCGTCATCGTCGCTGTTCTCACCGACGAGCCCGGAATCCTTCAGCTGCTTGGCGACGAGCGGGAAGTCCTTGGGCGGGATCGACAGGTAGAACGCGTGGTTGCCCATGGTGCCGCGTTCGAGGTCGAGCTTCTCGACGGTCTCACGGAGCTTGTGGAACGAGTCCGGGTTGTCGAACTCACCCGAGACGAAGCGGATGCCCTGCAGCAGCTGAGTCCACGTCTCTTCACGGAACGGCGTCCGGGCGTGCTCCTTCACCGCGTCGTAGACGACCTGCGCGAAGTCCTGGTCTTCCCAGTCCCGGCGAGCGAACCCGACCAGGGCGAACCCCGGAGGGAGCAGCCCGCGGTTGGCGAGATCGTAGACCGCGGGCATCAGCTTCTTGCGTGAGAGGTCACCGGTGACTCCGAAGATCACGAGGGCGCTGGGCCCCGCGATCCGATTGAGGCGGCGGTCATCGGGGTCACGCAGCGGGTTGTGCCCGCGCGAGAGGGGAACAGACATCAGTGGGGGATTCTCCTGCTGTTACTTCTGTGCGGCTTCGAAGAGGGCGAGCACGTCGTCCGAGGACTCGGTGATCGTCAGCGTGACGACGGGACGTCCGTGCTCGGCGAGCACGGCGGCGTCACCGGCGGCCTGGGCCTGGATGAGCTGCCCGAAGGTGAAGGGACGATCCGGGATCTCGAGATCGATGTCCGTGCGCTCGAGGATCTGCAGGAACACCCCCTGCGCGGGACCGCCCTTGTGATACTGGCCGGTCGAGTGCAGGAACCGCGGACCCCATCCGAAGGTGGTCGGTCGTCCGGAGTCGGCGGCCACCAGTTCGCGCAGGCCCTGGAGCTGAGGCACCTCGAGCCGGTTGACGTAGGCCTGGATCGACACGTAGCCGTCGGCGGGGAGCTGCGCCCAGAGTGCGTCCAGGACGCCCTCGACGGTGCCGGAGGCCGCGAGTGCCGGGTCGGACACACGCACCTCGACGCCGTTCTCGACGAAGGCCGGGGCGGTCGGCTCGGGGCGTGCGTCGAGAAGGCCACGGGCGGCGACCTTGGCCGATTCGACATCGGGCTGATCGAAGGGGTTGATGTGCAGCAGGTGGCCCGCGATCGCGGTCGCGTACTCCCAGACGATGAGCTGCGCGCCGAGCGTCCCGCTGACGAGGATCTCGCCCTCGTAGCGTTCGTGCAGGTGGAACTCGTTCGCGTCGTCGACGAGCCGCACGATCTGCAGGTCGGCGGGCACCGGGTCGAGCTCCGGGGAGACCGGAAGGAGGACGACCGGGAGGATACCGGTACCGTCCTTGCCGGTGGACTCGGCGATGAGCTGCTCGATCCAGTCCGGCAGACCCTTGATGTGCGTGCCGTCCGTGATCAGGCCGAGCTTGTCGCGACGGGGGTTCGTCGCGGCGATGGCCGCACCGAGGCGGAGCGCCGGGTTCTCGGCGGAGTCGACGGCCACCTCGAGGGACGAGGCCTCGGCTTCGTTCAGCAGCTCGTCGATGTCGACGCCCGCGAGACCTGTCGGCACCAGTCCGAACGCTGTGAGCGCTGAGTAGCGCCCTCCGACGTTCGGGTCGGCGTTGAAGACGCGGTACCCTGCTTCGCGCGCCGACGCATCGAGCGGGGAACCGGGGTCGGTCACGACGACGATGCGTTCCACGGGGTCGATGCCGAGGTCGCGGAAAGCGGCCTCGAAGGTACGACGCTGCGAGTCGGTCTCGACCGTGGACCCGGACTTCGACGACACGACCAGAACGGTGCCCTCGAGCCCTTCATCCAGGGCGGCGAGCACCTGGCCGGGAGCGGTCGAGTCGAGGATGGTCAGCGGCATCCCTGCGGTTTGTGCGATGACCTCGGGAGCGAGCGAGGAGCCTCCCATGCCTGCCAGGACGACCCGCGTGACCCCTTTGGCGTGGAGGTCGTCGCGCAGGGCGACGATTTCGGCGACGAGGGGGCGCGAGACCGAGACGGCCTCGACCCATCCGAGCCGGATCGACGCCTCCGCCTCTGCCGCGGTACCCCAGAGCGTGGGATCTCCGCCGGTGATGCGGGAAGCGACGAGATCGTGGACGAGGCTCGGCACCGTCTCATCGATCGCGGCGCGCGCGGCTCCGGATGCGTGGATGGAGAACGTCATCGCTGGGACTCCAGACCTTCGGCGACCTGCGTCAGCAGATCGTGCCACGAGTCGATGAACTTCGCGACGCCCTCGTCCTCGAGCACCTGGGTGACATCGGTGAAGTCGATGCCGACCTCGGCGAGTCCGGCGAAGACGGCGCGGGCTTCTTCGTAGCCGCCCGTGATCGTGTCGCCGGTGACGACGCCGTGGTCGAACGTCGCCTCGAGGGTCTTCTCCGGCATCGTGTTGACGACGCCCTGAGCGACGAGCTCGGTCACGTAGAGGGTGTCGGGGAGTGCGGGATCCTTGACGCCCGTCGAAGCCCACAGCGGACGCTGCGGGTTGGCTCCGGCATCGAGCAGGTTCTTGGCGCGGTCACCGGCGAAGCTCTGCTCGAAGAGCTCGTAGGCGAGGCGGGCGTTCGCCAGGCCCGCCTTGCTCTTGAGCGCCTCCGCGGCGTCGGTCCCGATGGCGCTGAGACGCTTGTCCGTCTCGGTGTCGACCCGGGAGACGAAGAACGAGGCGACCGAGTGGATGGTCGACAGGTCGATGCCGGCTGCCTTCGCGGTCTCGAGTCCGGTGAGGTAGGCGTCGATGACCTCTGCGTAGCGCTCGAGGCTGAAGATCAGCGTGACGTTGACGCTGATCCCGGCGCCGATCGCCTCGGAGATCGCCGGGAGACCCGCCTTGGTCGCCGGGATCTTGACGAGCAGGTTGGGGCGGTCGATCTTCGCCCACAGCTCCTTGGCCTGTGCCACGGTGCCCGCGGTGTCGTGGGCGAGGTCGGGGGAGACCTCGATCGAGACACGACCGTCGACGTGGTCTGACGCTTCCCAGACCGGGCGGAAGACGTCGAGTGCCGCGGCCACGTCCTGCGTGGTGGCGGCGAAGACCGCCTCCTCGGCGCTCGCCCCGGATGCCGCGAGCTCGGTCACCTGCGCGTCGTACGAGGTGTCGTTCTTGTCCGTGATCGCGTTCGCGAAGATCGTCGGGTTCGTGGTGACTCCGACGATGTTGCGCGACGAGATCAGCTCGGCGAGGTTGCCGGAGGAGATGCGGGTGCGGGAGAGGTCGTCGAGCCAGATGCTGACACCTGCGGCGGCGAGCTGTGCGGTGGGGGTGCTCATGCGTTCTCCTTGGTGCTGTGTGCGGCGATGGTCTCGCGTGCGGCCGCGATGACGGCCTCGGTCGTGATCCCGAATTTCTCGAACAGGGTCTTGTAGTCGGCGGAGGCACCGAAGTGGTCGATGCCGATCGAGCGACCGCGGTCGCCGACGATCTCGCGCCAGCCGAGCACCGATCCCGCCTCCACGGAGACGCGGGCCGTGACGGAAGCCGGAAGCACGCTCTCACGGTACGCCTCGTCCTGCTCGTGGAACCACTCCAGCGAAGGAGCGGAGACGACGCGGACGTTCACACCTTCCGCGGCCAGCGCCTCGCGGGCGCCCACGGCGAGCTGCACCTCCGAGCCGGTCGCGATGATGATGACGTCGGGCGTTCCGCTCGGTGCTTCGGCCAGGACGTAGGCGCCCTTGGACGCGTTGTCGGCGGAGGCGAACACGTCGCCCGAGGCCGCACCGTCGCCGCGCTCGAACACCGGGATGTTCTGCCGCGTCAGGGCGATGCCGGCGGGGCCCCCGTGGCGACGCAGGATCTCCAGCCACGCGGCCGAGGTCTCGTTCGCGTCCGCGGGGCGCACGACCGTGAAGTTCGGGATCGCGCGGAGGGTGGCGAGCTGCTCGATCGGCTGGTGGGTGGGCCCGTCCTCGCCGAGGGCGACCGAGTCGTGCGTCCAGACGAAGACGGACGGGATGTCCATGAGCGCCGCGAGGCGAACCGCGGGCCGCATGTAGTCGCTGAAGATCAGGAACGTGCCGCCGAACGCGCGGGTCGGGCCGTGCAGCACGATGCCGTTCACGATCGCACCCATGGCGTGCTCGCGGATGCCGAAGTGCAGCACGCGTCCGTACGGGTTGCCCGACCACTCGTGGGTCGACCACTCGGTGGGGATGAACGACGGCGCATCCTTGATGGTCGTGAGGTTCGACTCGGCGAGGTCAGCCGATCCGCCCCACAGCTCGGGGAGCTCGGCGGCGAGGGCGTTGATGACCTGGCCGGACGCGGCGCGGGTCGACACCTCCTTGCCGGACTCGAACACGGGCAGCGCGCCGGTGATGTCGGCCGGGAGCTCCTGGGCCTCGAGCCGGTCGAGCAGGGCTTTCTTCTCCGGGTTCGCCGACGCCCAGGCGTCGAACGACTCCTGCCACGCGGCACGTGCCTCGGCAGCGCGAGCGGCGAGACCACGCGTGTGGGCGATGACCTCGTCGGCGACCACGAAGTTCTGGTCGGGGTCGAAGCCGAGGACCTTCTTGGTCGCGGCCAGCTCGTCGGCACCCAGGGCGGAGCCGTGGATCTTGCCGGAGTTCTGCTTGCCGGGCGAGGGCCAGCCGATGATCGTCTTGAGGATGATGAGCGACGGCTTCGAGGTCTCGCCCTGAGCGGCCTCGATGGCCGCGTTGAGCTCGGCGACGTCTTCGACGTACTCGCCGGTCTTCTTCCAGTCGACGACCTGGACCTGCCAGCCGTAGGACTCGTAACGCTTCGCGACGTCCTCGGTGAAGGCGACGTTGGTGTCGTCCTCGATCGAGATCTGGTTGGAGTCGTAGATCGCGATCAGATTGCCGAGCTGCTGGTGGCCGGCCAGAGAGGAGGCTTCGCTCGTGACGCCCTCCTGCAGGTCGCCGTCACCGGCGATCACGTACACGAAGTGGTCGAACGGACTCGTGCCCGCAGCGGCTTCGGGGTCGAACAGGCCGCGTTCGTAGCGGGCGGCGTAGGCGAAGCCCACGGCCGAGGCGAGTCCCTGGCCGAGAGGTCCGGTCGTGATCTCGACGCCCTTGGTGTGCCCGTACTCCGGGTGTCCGGGGGTCAGCGAGCCCCACGTGCGAAGCGCCTTCAGGTCGTCGAGCTCGAGCCCGAAACCACCGAGGTAGAGCTGCACGTACTGGGTGAGGGAGGAGTGCCCCACGGACAGGATGAAGCGGTCGCGGCCCAGCCAGTCGGTGTCGGTCGGATCGTGGCGGAGCACCCGCTGGTAGAGGAGATACGCGGCCGGAGCGAGGCTCATCGCCGTGCCGGGGTGCCCGTTGCCGACCTTCTCGACGGCATCGGCCGCCAGGATCCGGGCGGTGTCCACCGCACGTCGATCGATCTCATCCCACTGCAATTCCGACACGTTCATGCCCTTTCCGACAGTTTCGAGGGCGCCCGTATTCCCTGGCGCATCCGCAACTTCCCTGGCGCATCCTGCACCGTCGCGGGGACGGGTGGAGGGGAGTGCGCAGCGCCGGGCGCGCGAGTGCTTTCAGCATAGCGAAGACGACTGTCGTGCTACGCGGATCGACGGCGCAGAGGACGTCACGCCGTGTCATACACTGGAGAGGTTGTCCGGTTACGTGCGCGGAGGAGGCGATCGAGATCTCGACGATGTCTGATCAGACCGTGAGGAAGTCGTCCATCGGTCGCACGGTGAAGGCGTACGTGACACTCACCAAGCCGCGTGTCCTCGAGCTGCTGCTCGTGTCGACCGTGCCGGTGATGTTCCTCGCGCAGGGCGGGCTGCCGGACCTCTGGCTCGTGCTGGCCACCGTCATCGGCGGATCCCTCAGCGCCGGTTCCGCGGCGGCGTTCAACATGTACCTCGACCGCGACATCGATGCGCACATGCATCGCACCGAGAACCGGCCGCTGGTGACCGGCGAGGTCAGTGCGCGCGGCGCACTCGTCTTCTCGTGGACGCTCGCGATCACCTCGACCGTCTGGCTGCTGGTCACGACCAACTGGCTCACGGCGACGCTCTCCGCCACGGCGATCTTCTTCTACGTCGTGATCTACACGATGATCCTCAAGCGCCGCACCGAGCAGAACATCGTCTGGGGTGGCATCGCCGGGTGCTTCCCGGTGCTCATCGGCTGGTCCGCCGTGACCGGCTCGCTCGACTGGCCGGCGTTCATCCTTTTCCTTCTCGTGTTCCTGTGGACCCCGCCGCACTACTGGCCGCTGTCGATGAAGTACAAGGACGACTACGAGGACGTCGACGTCCCGATGCTCGGGGTCACGCGCAACGCCTCGCAGGTCGGCCTCCAGGTGATCCTGTACGCCTGGGCCACGGTCGCCTGCTCGCTCCTGCTCGTGCCGATCGCGGACATGGGGCTGGTGTACACGGTCTCCGCCGCGGTGTTCGGCGGATGGTTCATCTACGAGTCGCATCGCCTGTACAACCGTGCGGTGCGCGGTACCGAGCCTCGCCCGATGCGCGTGTTCCACGCTTCGATCACCTATCTGACGTTGATCTTCG
Organism: Microbacterium aurugineum; assembly: GCF_023101205.1. Taxonomy (NCBI): domain Bacteria; kingdom Bacillati; phylum Actinomycetota; class Actinomycetes; order Micrococcales; family Microbacteriaceae; genus Microbacterium; species Microbacterium aurugineum. The sequence goes on from NZ_CP078078.1 coordinate 1,480,302, forward strand.
TCGCGGTCGCGGTCGATCCGCTGCTGCCATTCTGACCACTCCTCGAACACGACGGGGCGGCACCGATTCTCGGTGCCGCCCCGTCGTGTTCCCGCTCGGGTGATCAGCGGGTGACGGAGGGGTCGTCCTCGGTCTTCTCGTCGGCCGCCTGCTCGACGGTGCCGGGGGCACCGTCCGCGGGGACCTCGGTGGTCGGGACCGCGGTGGACTCGGGTGCGACCGGAGTCGACGGCTCCTCCGCCTCCACCGTCCAGTCGATCGTCTCGACGACGGCCGGAGCAGGGGCGGGGACGAGCGAACGCGCGGCGACAAGTCCGAGCGTCAGCAGGATGCCGACGATACCGGCGGCGAGCACGCCGGCGCCCACGACGACGAGCGACTGTCCGACGTACACCTCGATGCCGGTGGCGGTGCCATCGAGCAGCGTGCTGGTCATCGTGGCGATCTGACCGGAGATCAGCCATCCACCCACCGCGGTCGCGGCGAGGGAGACGACGAGCAGGAGCCAGAAGCCGATGCTTCGTGAGAGTGACTTGTTCATGCGGCCATCATCGCCGACCTGCTGATGAGTCGGCGATGCGGCGCCTGTGCATCGCCTGTGCGACGTCAGTCTTCCGCAGGGACCGGACGCCGCAAGCGCAGCACGACCACCGTGTAGGTCGCGGCCGAGAGTGCGGCCAGGACCATGTGGATGCCGACCAGCACCGGGGGGAGTCCTTCGCGGGCCTGCCACACGCCGACACCGACTTGCACGAGGATCGCGAGGACCAGCACGAGCAGCCAGCGCCGGGGTTCCAGACGGAGCACCCAGGCAGCGATCGTCAAGAACAGCACCAGGCCGGCGAGGATGTATCCCGGCCAGGAGTGCACATGCGCGAGCACGGTCGCATCGAAGCCGTGGCGCAGCACGTCGGCGTCACCGGAGTGCGGACCGGAACCGGTCGTCAGGACGCCGAACAGGATCGTCATGGCCAGGACGAGGCCGGTCAGGTGGGTGACGATCGCGAACCAGGTCGGCACCGCGCGCTCGCGCGGCCCAGGCGCGGTCTTCAGACGCACCAGGAAGGCAGCCGTGACGCACACCAGCAGCAGTGATGACGCGTAGTGGAATCCCACGATGAAGGGGTTGAGTCCGGTGAGGACCGTGATGCCGCCGACGAGCGCCTGTGCCACGACGCCCGCCAGGACGATCCAGGCCAGAGTGACGAGATCGCGTCGTGCGGCGGTCGTGCGCACCGAGTGGACCGCGGCCGCGATGATCGCGAGGAGGAGGACACCCGTCGCGAAGGGGAACGCGAGAGGAGCCTCTTCCGCTCCGGACAAGCGGGAGACGAGGGTCACGAGGAAGTAGGTGAGAACGGCTCCCACGATGCCGCCGACGGCGAACCACAACGCCCGGACCAGGCCGCGCTTCCCGCTGTACCGACGCAGGACCAGGAGCACGACCACGAGCGCGATGATCCCGACGACTCCGGTCATCAGGCGGTTGCCGAACTCGATCAGGCCGTGGATGCCCTGCACCTCGAAGACCGGGACGAGGGACTCGGGAGTGCACAGCGGCCAATCCGAGCAGCCGAGTCCCGAACCGGTGAGGCGCACGGCGCCACCGGTGCCGATGATGATGGTCTCGCTGAGGAAGGAGAGCCAGGCGAAGACCGTCAACGCACGGCCCCACAGCGCTGAACGCGGCGGTGCCGTGTCCGTCTTCGGGGAGGCGGGGATCATCGTCTCGGGCATAAGTCCTCCGGACCGCGCGCGACGCGGCGGGCATGGCCCGTCTGTCAGGCGGAACCTGTAGAATCGGATTGTTGCGATGAGCGCTGACCGCGCTGAAGCATCGTCAACAGTTTAGGCGCGATGGAAGCGCCGGTGATGAGGGCCCACCAACGGCACCCGCTCCCGCAGACTCGACGGGGATCAGGTGTGTCGGGGCGGATGACACCGTTTGGGACCTGTGAGGAGAGTGTTGGATGTCGGATGTACTGATCGACCGCCCGGAGCTTGACGGTCTGGGGGTGTACGAGTTCGGCTGGCACGATGAGGACGCTGCGGGTGCCATCGCGAAACGCGGTATCTCGGAAGAGGTCGTCCGCGGCATCTCGGCCCTCAAGAACGAGCCCGAGTGGATGCTGAAGACCCGTCTCAAGGGCTATCAGCTCTTCGGGCGCAAGCCGATGCCGACGTGGGGCGCAGACCTCAGCGAGATCGACTTCGACAACATCAAGTACTTCGTCCGCTCCACGGAGAAGCAGGCGCAGTCCTGGGAAGACCTTCCGGCCGAGATCCGGGACACCTACGAGAAGCTCGGCATCCCCGAGGCCGAGCGTCAGCGCCTGGTCGCCGGTGTCGCCGCTCAGTACGAGTCCGAGGTTGTGTACCACCAGATCCGCGAGGACCTGGAGCAGCAGGGCGTGATCTTCATGGACACCGACACGGCTCTGCGTGAGCACCCGGAGTTCTTCGAGGAGTACTTCGGCACCGTCATCCCCGCGGGTGACAACAAGTTCGCCGCGCTCAACACGGCCGTGTGGTCGGGCGGTTCCTTCGTCTACGTCCCCAAGGGCGTGCACGTCGAGATCCCGCTGCAGGCGTACTTCCGGATCAACACCGAGAACATGGGCCAGTTCGAGCGGACCCTGATCATCGCCGACGAGGGCAGCTACGTCCACTACATCGAGGGCTGCACGGCTCCGATCTACAAGTCGGACTCCCTGCACTCGGCCGTCGTCGAGATCATCGTGAAGAAGAACGCCCGCGTGCGCTACACGACGATCCAGAACTGGTCGAACAACGTCTACAACCTGGTCACCAAGCGCGCCGTGGCGCACGAGGGCGCGACCATGGAGTGGGTCGACGGCAACATCGGCTCCAAGGTGACGATGAAGTACCCGTCGATCTACCTGATGGGCGAGCACGCCAAGGGGGAGACGCTCTCGGTCGCCTTCGCCGGCCCCGGTCAGCACCAGGACGCGGGCGCGAAGATGATCCACATGGCGCCGTACACCCAGTCGTCGATCGTCTCGAAGTCGATCGCGCGTGGTGGCGGGCGTGCCGGCTACCGCGGCGAGGTGCGCGTGGACGCCGCGGCGCACCACTCGGCGAACACCGTGCGGTGCGACGCCCTGCTCGTGGACACCAAGTCGCGCTCCGACACCTACCCGGCGATCGACATCCGTGTCGACGACGTGCAGCTCGGCCACGAGGCCACGGTCTCGAAGGTGAGCGAGGAGCAGCTGTTCTACCTGCAGTCGCGCGGAATGCCCGAGGACGAGGCGATGGCGATGATCGTGCGCGGCTTCATCGAACCGATCGCACGCGAGCTGCCCATGGAATACGCGATGGAACTGAACAAGCTCATCGAGATGGGCATGGAAGGATCGGTCGGCTAGTGACCGCCGCTACGACAGCGCCTGCCGAGGCGCAGCACACGAACGCGCACATCGACCCCGCGGCCCAGGTCGCAGAAGCCGGATTCGTCCCGGTGCAGACCCGCTCGGAGCGGCCGCACTCCTTCGAACCTTCCGACTTCGGTGCCCCCACCGGGCGCGAGGTCAACTGGAAGCACACCCCGATCGCGCAGCTCACCCCGCTGTTCGAGGTCGCGTCACCGAACGACGGCGTCAGCTACGCGCACAGCGCGGGGGAGCAGTACATCGCCGCCCCGCTCGCCGTCGGCGCGGAGCCCCGTGGTCAGGTCTTCCTCGCGGAGGACATCACGGCCGCCGTCGCCTGGCAGGGCAGCTCCGAGGCCCTTCACGTGCGCATCCCGCGTGAAGAGGAGGTCGCAGAGCCGATCTTCATCGCCATCACGGGTCTGGGCGCTGAGCGTCGGGCCGATGCGCACATCGTCATCGAAGCGCTCGAGCACAGCGCGGCGACGGTCGTCCTCCAGCACACCGGCTCCGCGCAGTACGCGCAGAACGTCGAGATCATCGTTCGCGACGGGGCGAAGCTCACCGTCATCAGCCTGCAGCAGTGGGCCGATGACGCCGTGCACGCCGCCGCGCACCAGGCCAGGGTGGGCGCGGATGCGACCCTCAAGCACTTCGTGGTCAGCTTCGGTGGCGGCGTCGTGCGGGTCAACCCGAGTGTCGAGCTCGCCGGTGCCGGCTCCGAGGGGTACCTCTACGGCCTCTCGTACGCGGACGCCGGGCAGCACCTGGAGAGCCAGGTGTATCTGCACCACAAGGGGCCGCACACGAAGGGCGACGTCCTCTACAAGGGGGCACTGCAGGGACAGAGCGCCCACAGCGTCTGGATCGGCGACGTGCTGATCGGTGCGGACGCGACGGGCACCGACTCCTACGAGGCGAACCGCAACCTGGTGCTGACCGAGGGCGCGCGCGCCGACTCGATCCCGAACCTCGAGATCGAGACCGGCGACATCCTCGGTGCGGGCCATGCCAGCGCCACCGGTCGTTTCGACGACGAGCAGCTCTTCTACCTCCAGGCCCGCGGTATCACGGAAGAAGAAGCGCGACGACTCGTCGTGCTCGGCTTCCTCACCGACATCGTGCAGCGTCTCGGCATCCCCGCTCTCGAGACCGAGTTGCTGGCGGCGATCGAGGCGGAGCTCGCCGAGGTGAGTGCATGACCGCCGAACGCGTCTGCGGTGTCGCCGACCTCGAGCAGGACACGCCTCTGCGCGTCGACCCGGGTGGTGTGCCCATCACCGTGATCAAGGACGGTGACGGAGTCATCCACGCCATCGGCGACACCTGCACCCACGGCGACATCTCGCTGTCCGAGGGGTTCGTCGAGGGAGACACCGTGGAGTGCTGGGCGCACGGCTCGGCCTTCTCGCTGCTCACCGGCAAGCCCCAGAATCTCCCCGCATATGAGCCCGTCCCGGTCTACGTCGTCCAGATCGACGGCGACGACGTGCTCATCGATCCGACTGTGATTAAGGAAGTCTGAAGAATGTCTGTTCTCGAGATCCGCGACCTGCACGTGACGGTCGAGACCGAGGCGGGGACCACCCCGATCCTCAACGGAATCAACCTCACCATGAACACCGGTGAGACCCACGCCATCATGGGCCCCAACGGCTCCGGCAAGTCGACCCTGGCCTACACGATCGCAGGTCACCCGAAGTACACGGTGACCTCCGGTTCGATCACCTTCGACGGCCAGGACGTCCTGGAGATGAGCGTCGACGAGCGCGCTCGCGCAGGACTGTTCCTCGCGATGCAGTACCCGGTGGAGATCCCCGGCGTCACGGTGACGAACTTCCTGCGTACTGCGAAGACCGCGCTCGACGGCGAAGCACCGGCGATCCGCGGGTGGACCAAGGACGTCAAGGCCGCCATGTCGAACCTGCGCATGGACCCGAAGTTCGCGCAGCGCAATGTCAACGAGGGCTTCTCCGGCGGTGAGAAGAAGCGTCACGAGATCCTGCAGCTCGAGGTGCTCAAGCCGAAGTTCGCGGTCCTCGACGAGACCGACTCCGGCCTCGACGTCGACGCGCTGAAGATCGTCTCCGAAGGTGTCAACCGTGCGAAGGAGTCCACCGGGCTCGGCGTGCTGCTGATCACCCACTACACCCGCATCCTCCGTTACATCCGTCCCGACTTCGTCCACGTGGTCGTCGCGGGCAAGATCGTGGAAGAGGGCGGCCCGGAGCTCGCCGACCGGCTGGAGAACGAGGGATACGACCGTTTCCTCGACCCTGCAGCCCCTATCGAGGCGTAGGCTGATCGCATGACAGCGACCCTCACGGACGAGAAGTACGACGCGGTCACCGAAGCTCTCAAAGACGTCATGGACCCCGAGCTCGGGATCAACGTCGTCGACCTCGGCCTCATCTACGACCTCGCCTGGGATGACGAGAACGATGCTCTCGTCATCCACATGACGCTGACCAGCGCCGGGTGCCCGCTCACCGATGTCCTCGAGGACCAGACGGCTCAGGCTCTGGACAGCGTCGTCGATCGCTTCCGGATCAACTGGGTCTGGATGCCGCCGTGGGGTCCGGAGCGGATCACGGACGACGGGCGTGACATGATGCGCGCTCTCGGCTTCGCGATCTGACCGTCACGGAGGACCGTCGGTCGGCGTCATCGACGCGCGCCGGTTCGGAGGACACCGCGATGGCGTGTGTCGAATCTCGGGAGAACGAATGCTTCAGGTGAAGGCGCTGCCTCTGGCAGAACTCCGTGAGCGCAGCAGCGAGAAGTGGCGCGAGTACCCGGCCGACGTGCTTCCGCTCTTCGTCGCAGAGACCGATTTCCCGCTCGCACCTGCCGTCTCCGCCGCGCTGCAGCGCGCGGTGGCGGTCGGCGACACCGGTTACGTGGCCTCCCGGACACCCCTCGCCGAGTCGTTCGCGGCGTTCGCGGCGCGCCGGTACGGGTGGTCCCCGGATCCCGCCCGCATGCGCAGCACCGCGGATGTCAGCATGGGCCTCGTCGAGATCCTGCGTCGGGTGACCCAGCCGGGCGAGCGAGTCGTCGTGACCCCGCCGGTGTATCCGCCCTTCTACGACCTGGTCGCCGAGTCCGGTGCCGAGGTCGAGAGGGTGCCGCTGCGCGACACGGGGATCGGGTGGGAGCTCGACCTCGCTGGGATCCGCGGCGCCTTCGAAGACGGCGCGACGGCGATGCTGCTGTGCAATCCGCACAATCCGACCGGAACCGTGCACGCTCGGGAGAGTCTGGCTGCTCTCGCGGACCTGGCCGAGGAGTTCGGCGTCGCGGTCATCTCGGACGAGATCCATGCGCCGCTCGCACAGCCCGGGACGGGTTTCACTCCTTTCCTCGCCGCGAGCGACGCCGCTCGACGGGTCGGATACGCGGTGGTCAGCGCCAGCAAGGCGTTCAACCTCGCCGGGCTCAAGTGCGCGCTGATGGTCACGGCCGATGAGGAGACGACCGCGGTCGTGCGGGGTCTTCCGGTGGAAGTCGAGTGGCGCACGGGGCAGTTCGGGCTCCTGGCTGCCGTCGCCGCGTTCTCGGAAGAGAGCGATGAGTGGCTCGACGGTCTGCTGCGCACCCTGGACGAGAATCGCGTCCTCCTCGAAGACCTGCTCGCCTCGCATCTGCCCGGCGCGCGCTATCGCATACCCGAGGCGGGATACCTTGCCTGGATCGACCTCTCCGCCCTGGGATGGGGGGAGAACCCCGCACGACGTATCCTGAGGGACGCCAAAGTCGCTCTGCACTTCGGCCCCGCGTTCGGGATCGAAGGCGCCGGGCACGTTCGGTTGAACTTCGGCACGAGTCCGGAGATTCTCACCGAAGCAGTCGAGCGCATCGCCGCGCTCGTCGATCGCTGACCCCTGGACCGACGCTGAGACGTACGTGGTCGTCGCTCCACGGGGCGGCACCGCTCACTGTGGTAGCCGAGGATCCCGGACTCAGCCTCGGGGAGGCGTCGGAGTCGCCCGCGCGCTGAGTTCGCCGGCGAGGGCGCGGACACCGAGGTCGAAGACCCGGTCGAGCCCGGCCGTGACATCGGGCTCCGGGGTGGGGAGCAGTGCTCCGTGACTGTCGGCGTGCATTCTCTGCTGGACGAGGGTGGCGTGCCCGAGGACGAAGTGCAGGAGGGCGGCACCACGCTCGTCGGCATCGATCGCTCCCTGGGCCCGCAGCGCCTGTGTCAGCGCAGACTGGGCGTGCGATGAGCCGAGCTGCAGGGCATAGGTGCTGAGCACCAGTTCCGCGCCGTCGCGATAGGCGAACAGGGCGTCGCGGATCCCGCGTGCGGTCTCCAAGACGTCGGTGCCGTGGAGGGGGATCGACGCCGTGATGCGATCGGCGAGTTCGGCGAGCAGCTCCTGTTTGCTCGCGAAGTGCCAGTACAGGGCACTCGGCTGGACGTCGAGCCGACCGGCGATGCGCCGCATCGAGAGGTCCGCGAGCCCGACCTCATCCAGGAGTTCGAGCGCGTTGCGGGCGACGCTGTCTCGATCGTGTCGGGCCGGATTGGGGTCGGGGGTCATGCGCCCATTATAGTGAACGGCGTTCAGGTGAACACTGTTCAGGTTTACTGGCGCGGCAGCGGAGGAAGCGATGACGATGGCAGGACGAACCCAGGTCGCACACGGTGTGATCGCGGTCGACGGGGTGTCGGTGGAGTTCGATGGTCGCTCCGTGCTCGAGGACGTCACGCTGGAGCTGAGCGCCCCCACGATCGCCGTGATCGGAGCGAACGGGTCGGGGAAGTCGACGTTCGTGCGGCTTCTGAACGGGCTGGTGGCACCGAGCCGCGGTCACGTGTCGGTACACGGGATCGATCCGCAGCGGGATCGGGCGGACCTCCGCAGGCGTGTGGGGTTCGTGTTCACCAATCCCGACGCGCAGATCCTCATGCCGACACCGGCTGAAGATCTCGCGCTCTCGGTGCGCGGGCGTCCGAAAGCAGAGGCGGACGCGCTGGTGCGCGAGGCGCTCGACGCGCATGGTCTGGCGGGCCACGCCGATGTCCCGGCGTCGAGTCTGTCCGGCGGACAGAAGCAGATGCTCGCGCTCGCTTCCGTGCTCATCACCGAGCCTGAGTTGATCGTGGCCGATGAGCCGACGACTCTCCTCGATCTCCGCAACGCGCGCCGCATCGGCGATCTCCTGCTCGCGCAGCCATCCCAGGTGGTGGTCGTGACGCACGATCTCGAACTGGCCGCGCGCTGCGAGGCGGTCGTGCTGTTCGAGGAGGGGCGGGTCAGTACCGTGGGTGAGCCGGCGACGGTGATCGAGGCCTACCGTCGGGCGTGCGCATGATCGCACTGTACATTCCCGCGCACGGCATCCTCCATCGGGCTCGTGTCACGTTCAAGCTGGCGGCCCTGGCGCTCGGATCCCTCGTCCTGTCGCTGTACCCGCATGACCCGCTCAGCATCGCCGTCTCTCTGACCCTCGTGCTGGCGCTGTACGCCATCGGCGGTCTCCCGCTCCGGGTGCCGTTCGTCGAGATCTGGCGTCTGCGCTGGCTCGTCGTCGTGCTCGGCGTCGCTCTGGCGGTCTTCGTCTCGCCTTCTGCCGCCTGGGTCAACACGGGGCGAGTCGTCGCCGTGCTCCTCCTTGCGAGTCTCTTGACGCTCACGACGCGAGTGTCCGACCTCCTCGCTGTGCTCCGTCGCTTCCTGCGGCCGCTCCACCGTTTCGGGGTGGATCCCGATGCCGCGGCCCTCACCGTCTCACTCACCCTCACGACGATCCCGGTGATGGCCGGGTTCCTCGAGCGCCTCCGGGAGGCGGAGCGCGCCCGTGGCGTGCGGTTGGGGGTGCGCACGGTCGTCCCGCTGCTCGTGCTGGCCCTGCGTCATGCGGACGAGGTCGGTGACGCGCTGGCGGCCCGGGGTATCGGTTGACCTCTAGGCCGGGACGAGGACACCCGTTACCGGTGACGGCGAGGTCTTCTCCTGCGAGCAGAGGCGGAGAGCGCTGAGGAGCAGTGCGACGGCGATCAGCGCGGTGGCCACCGAGGTGCCGAGCACCAGGAGCAGCACGATGCCGATCAGACCGCTCAGGACACCGACCACCAGCCGCGGTCGCGAAGCCGTCGCCTGCGGCGCGGGCTGTGCCTCGAATCGAGTGAACGCGACGGCGGCGAGTGCGGTGAGTGCCAGGGCGGTGACGAGCCAGAGCGGACGGCCGGCCCACCAGCCCGCGCTGTCGAGTGCGGGAAGGGTGTCCCCGACGGCCATCGCAGAGACCGCGGTGACGCCCGCCATCACGAGCAGCACGGGCATGTGCCAGAGGTAGATCGTCATGGTGCGGACGGTCACGAATCCGGTGAAGGCTGCGACGCGGGGTCGCCGGCTGAAACGTTCGAGCCGCTCGCGGTGCAAGGACAGCAGGCTCGTGTGCGCGACACCCACGAGGAGGAGCGCTCCGGTCGGCGGATTGATGTTCGCGATCAGGTTGGAGGAGTAGAGGCCGGACGCGAACGTGGCGACGAGCACCAGCAACGCACCGAATCCGGCTGCCGCCCGTGTGCGCCTGCGGAGCGCGTCGATGCGTCCGTCGGCGAGGAAGAAGCCGAGTTGCTGCAGGGCCATCCAGACGAAGGCGAGGTTCAGGAAGCCGAGCCCTTCCAGTCCGGTCACGGCGCGCAGCACATCGACGGCGATCGCCGCCGCGGCCAGCACGGTGATCGTACGATGCGGAGCCCCCTCGTGCGCCGAGGCGAGCAGCGGGAGCAGGGTCTGGCAGAGCAGGAACACGCCGAGGAACCACAGGGGTTGGCCGTAGCGGAATCCCGCGGTCGCGATGAGGTCGGCAGGGACCCCGGCGACCGTGAGCAGTGCCAGACCCACCCCGACGGCCGCGATCGTGAAGACGGCGGGCCGCAGCAGGCGGTGCAGTCGACCCGCGATGAATCCGATCGCCGTGCCTCCGCGCTCCCGAGTCCGCCGGTAGGCGAGGAGTCCGGAGAAGCCGCCGATCACGAAGAAGAGAGGCATCACCTGGAGCAACCAGCTGAGCGGCGCGATCCACGCGGTGCCGTCGCTGGCATTGGTGAAGACAGGGCCCTGGTCGGCGACCGTGACCCCCACCATGATCGAATGCAGGAGCACCACGCCCAGCACGCAGAGCGCCCGGACGAAGTCGATCCCGGTGTCGCGGGCTGGGCGCCGGGGACGCGCGGAAACGGCGGCGTGCGGCGTCTGGACGATGGCCATGAGTCCTCCTCGGGAGCGGTGTCCCAGGAGACTATGGATGCGGTGACCGCAGCGGCATCACCCCCGGGTGCCGTTGCGACCCCCTACGAGGGGGTGAGTCAGGACGACGGCTCGACCAGACCGGTGTCGTACGCCAGGATCACGGCGTGCACGCGATCGCGCAGGTTCAGCTTCGCGAGCACCTTGCCGACGTGTGTCTTCACCGTCTGCTCGGCGATGAAGAGGTCGGCGGCGATCTCGGTGTTCGAGCGGCCCCTGCCGATCAGGACGAGCACCTCGCGTTCACGATCGGTGAGTTCTGCGAGCGCGGTCGCGGAGCGTGGCGCGCGGGGGCGGCGGCCGGCGAACTGCTCGATCATCCGCCGCGTCACGCTCGGTGCGAGGAGGGCGTCTCCGCCGGCGACGACCCGCACGGCGTGGACGAGCTCTTCGGGCAACGCGTCCTTGAGCAGGAATCCGCTCGCCCCGGCCTCGAGCGCGTCGTATACGTAGTCGTCGATGTCGAAGGTGGTGAGCATGAGGATCCGGGGGACATGCGCGGCCGGGTACGACGGGCCGAGGATGCGTCGGGTCGCCTCGATCCCGTCGAGCTCGGGCATGCGCACGTCCATCAGGATCACGTCGGGATCGAGACGTGCTGCGAGGGTGACGGCCTCGTCCCCGGTCGATGCCTGTCCGGCCACCCGGATCCCCTCGTGGGCATCGAGGAGCGCGGCGAATCCGGCGCGGACCATGGCCTGGTCGTCGGCGATGAGCACGCTGATCGTCACGGATTCTCCTTGTCGAGGGAAGAGGCGGTGCTACCGGGGGCGACGGGAAGGACGGCGTCGACATCCCACCCGCCGTCCTCCGCGGGGCCGGCGGAGAGGCTCCCGCCGAGGATCTCGGCGCGTTCCCGCATGCCACGCAGGCCGTAGCCGCCTCCGTGACCATCAGGACGGTGCGGCGGCGCGGCGTTGTGCACACGGATGTGGACGGCGCGAGCGTCCGCGTGCAACCGCACCGCGATCCTTGCGCCGGGCGCGTGGCGGACCGCATTGCTCAGTGCTTCCTGGACGATACGGAACGCGGCGATCTGCACGGCGGGTTCGGCGTTCGTCGTGTCTCCGCCTTCGAGCACGAGGCCGACCTCGACACCGGCGCGCCGGATGCTGTCGACCAGGGCAGGGATGTCGTCGATGCCCTGCTGGGGGGCCAGCTCGGCACCCTGATCCTCGGTTCGGAGGACACCGAGCATCCGTCGCATCTCGGTGAGCGAGCTGCGCGCGGTCGCGGCGATGTCGTCGAACTCGGCCGTCGCCACGTCGCCCAACTCGGGGATGCGGTACCGCGCGGTCGACGCCTGGACCTGGATCACCGACATGCTGTGCGCGACGACGTCATGCAGCTCGCGGGCGATCCGGGTGCGCTCCTCGACGAGGGCGCGCCTGGCTTCCTCGAGCGCGCTGTGCTCCTTCTCGCGCGTCAGCTCGGCGGCGACCCGGACGCGACCGGCGACCAGAGCCGCGATGAGGAACATCGCGGCGGCGACCGCCGTCGTGACGATGAGGTCGGCTGTGGCACTCGCCGAGGACTCCGGCCGCGCCACCAGGTCGGGGCGGATGACCGGCGCGAGAAGCGACGCGATCGCACCGAGGAGCAGGGCGAACGCGCCGAGTCGTCCGCCGTGGACGAAGGTGACGACGCCCACGAAGAGCACGAACGTCAGGAGTGCGGGGACGGACCACGGCCACGGGGACTCGACTGCGATCTCGGTGACGACCGTGAGGGGCAGGGTGAGGGCGGCCGCCGTGAAGAGGCCGATGGCCAATGCCGGGCGGGAGAGTGCGAGCAGCGGCGAAGCGCACAGAGCGGCACCGAGGATGAACGACAGGGGCAGCGGTGTTCCGTACAACACGGTCTGCAGCGACACCAGGACGGCGTACAGCGCCGCGGCCGCCGCACCCAAGGCCACGAGGGCGGCGGTGCGGCGGCTGATGCGTTGGCGCAAAGGTGTGCGCTCGCGTCGGCGTGCCATGACTGTCATCCTGCCAGTTGCGCGGCCGGGGCGCGGCGGCGACGGGCTGCGGCGATCCGGTCGATCACGAGCCCGACGACGAGGGCGATGACGATCCCGAGGCCGCCGCTGAGCAGCGGCTGATCCTTGATCCAGGCACCGGCGAGCAGGCCGATCGCGAGGCTGAACACACTCCAGCTGGTGCCGGCGATCAGGCTCAACGGGAGGAACCGCCGCCAGGGGAAGCCGAGAGCGCCGGCGGACATGTTGACGGCGACGCGCCCCACCGGGATGTAGCGGGCGCCGAGGATCAGAGTGGCGCTGCGTCGGTCGAGTGCATGCTGGGCGTAGGCGAAGGTGGCGGCGACCCGGGGGCGCCGCATCCAGGCGAAGCGTGTGGTGCCGATCGCCCGCCCGATCAGGAAAGCGAGGTTGTCGCCGATCGCGGCACCGACCGCCGCGACCACACCGAGGAGCAGGAGATTCCCCTCGCCCGTCGACGCGGTGACGGCCGCCGCGGCGACGAGCACGGTCTCACTGGGCACGGGCGGGAAGAAGCCATCGATGACCGTGACCGCGAAGAGGACCACGTACAGCCAGGGGGAGGCGATGGCCTGCATGATGAGCTCGTTGAGGATGTCCACTCGAGCACGTTATGCGGCGGGTGCGGCGGTGGGCATCCCTCCGCGGTATCGCCTGCGTCACTCTCCGGATTGATCTTGCTGAGCGAGGCCCCCGGCTACGACGCATATACTGGGAGGCTGGCCGATCGGCCGACCACCCTCCCCGAAAGAACGGACGTCTGCTGTGCTTGCCGTGCACGACCTCGAGATCCGCGTTGGCGCGCGCCTGCTGATGGAGAACGTCTCGTTCCGTGTCGCCGACGGAGACAAGATCGGACTCGTCGGCCGCAACGGGGCCGGGAAGACGACGCTCACCAAAGTGCTCGCCGGTGACGTCCTGCCGTCCGGCGGCAGTGTGACCCGCTCGGGCGAGCTCGGCTACCTGCCGCAGGACCCCCGTTCGGGCAACCCTGAAGACCTCGCGCGCACCCGCATCCTCGACGCTCGTGGTCTCGGCCAGCTGAACCTCGGGATGACCGAGGCGGCACTCGCGATGGGATCGGATGATCCGGCCGTGGCCGACAAGGCGATGAAGCGCTACGCGCGTCTGACCGAGCAGTTCGAGGGTCAGGGTGGCTATGCGGCGGAGGCGGAGGCGGCTTCGATCGCCAACAACCTCTCCCTTCCCGACCGCATCCTCGACCAGCCGCTGTCGACGCTTTCCGGTGGGCAGCGTCGTCGCATCGAGCTCGCGCGCATTCTCTTCTCGGACGCGCAGACGATGATCCTCGACGAACCGACCAACCACCTCGACGCGGACAGCGTCGTGTGGCTGCGAGAGTTCCTCAAGGGCTACAAGGGTGGTCTGATCGTGATCAGCCACGATGTCGAACTGGTCGGCGAGACCGTGAACCGGGTGTTCTACCTCGACGCGAACCGCCAGATCATCGACACCTACAACATGAACTGGAAGAACTACCTGCGTCAGCGGGTGGCGGATGAGGAGCGTCGCAAGAAGGAGCGCGCGAACGCCGAGAAGAAGGCGACGACGCTGCAGCTGCAGGCCGCCCGTTTCGGCGCGAAGGCCTCGAAGGCCGCGGCCGCCCACCAGATGATCGCCCGCGCCGAGAAGCTGCTCGCCGGTCTCGACGAGGTCCGTCAGGAGGACCGGGTCGCCAAGCTGCGCTTCCCGAAGCCGGCACCGTGCGGCAAGACCCCGATGATGGCGAGCGGCCTCTCGAAGTCCTACGGTTCGCTCGAGATCTTCACCGATGTCGACCTCGCGATCGACCGCGGGTCCAAGGTCGTCGTGCTCGGCCTCAACGGTGCTGGAAAGACCACGCTGCTGCGGATGCTCGCAGGCGTCGATCAGCCCGACACCGGCCAGCTCGAGCCCGGTCACGGACTGAAGGTCGGGTACTACGCGCAGGAGCACGAGAATCTCGACGTCAGCCGCTCGGTGCTCGAGAACATGGTGTCTGCTGCGCCCCACATCACCGAGACCGAAGCGCGCAAGGTGCTCGGCTCCTTCCTGTTCACCGGGGACGATGTGCTCAAGCCGGCGGGGGTGCTCTCCGGTGGGGAGAAGACCCGCCTGTCCCTCGCGACGCTCGTCGTGTCGTCCGCCAACCTGCTGCTGCTCGATGAGCCGACCAACAACCTCGACCCCGCCTCACGTGAGGAGATCCTCGGAGCGCTCGCGCACTACGAGGGCGCGGTGGTCCTCGTCTCGCACGACCCCGGCGCCGTGCAGTCGCTCAACCCCGAGCGCGTGCTCATCCTGCCCGATGGTGTCGAGGACATCTGGAGCCAGGAGTACCAGGACCTCATCGAGCTCGCCTGACCGCCCTCACCCTGCTGTGCAGGTCGATGACGGATCCACTCGGCGACTCATGGCATAGTCGGGAGCATGCCGACTGAGCAGCGATCCCGTCCTTCCGAGATGAGTGCGTGGTTGCGCGTGCAGCCCTCGCTCACGGGAGCAGTACCTCCGGGTGAAGCCGTCGAACGTCCCGATGACCCGGTACCGCTCTTCCGGAAGTGGATCACGACGGCGGCCGCGACGGGAGTGCCGGAGCCGCACGCGATGACCCTGGCGACGCTCGACCTCGACGGCATACCCGACGCTCGGACGCTGATCCTTAAAGACGTGGATGAGCGCGGATGGGCCTTCGCGAGTTCCCGCTCCTCGCGCAAGGCCGCCCAGCTCGACGCGCACCCGGTGGCCGCGCTGAACTTCTGGTGGCAGCCCGTCCTGCGTGCCGTGCGTGTCCGCGGACGGATTCAAGAGGCATCCGTCGAGGAGAGCGCAGCCGACCTCGCGGCGCGTTCGGCCGAGGCCCGTGCCGGTGTGGCGCCCGGGGAGTGGGTCCTCTGGAGGCTCCTCGCGACCCGTGTCGAGTTCTGGCAGGGTGCGCCCGACCGGCACCACACACGAATCGTCTATGACCGTACCGACGCCGGTTGGAGCATCGAGGAGCAGGCATGAGCGACTATCAGGTGGTCGAGATCGGGGCGCTCGACGAGTGGCGTGCCCACCACGGAGGTTTTGACGCCGCCCGGGCGCGCGACGGCCGAAGGGTCGTGGATCACGAGCTGACCATGCAGTACATCGGGATGACGGCGAACGCGCTCGAACCGGGTGAGGAGGCCGGGTACTGGCACGTGCACAGGAAGATCGAAGAGGTGTACGTGTTCCTCGGTGGGCGCGGTCAGATGGGTCTCGACGACGACGTCGTCGAGGTCGGACCCGGAACCGTGATCCGCGTCGGTCAGGGCGTCGCCCGCACCTGGCGAGCGCGACCGGACAGCCCGGGGGAGCTGCGCTGGCTCTGTCTCCGCGCCGGCGGCGAGGAGTTGCCGCACTTTCCGGATGACAGCGCGCGTCTGCCGGAGCGGCCGATGCCCTGGGTGGACTGAGCACCCGCCCCGGGGTCACCGCACGTCGAGCAGCTCATCCTCGACATCGGCGTCGTGATCACGGCGACGCGGACTCTTCACGGGCGCAGAAACACCTTCGACCTCTTCCCGGTGTTTCACGATCTCCGTGCGGATGATGTACCCGATGAAGATGAATCCCATGAGGGCGAACAGGATCCACTGGATCGCGTACGACAGGTGCGGGCCAGGGTCATCGGTGGGGGAGTCGAAGCCTCCCAGAGACCCGGATCCTGCGGGATCTTCGCTGATCACCCGACCATAGGCCCCCGTGATCACTTCGCCGTCGACCTGCTCGGCGATCGAGGGCAGGTTGATCGTGGGCACCTGCCCCTCGGGCGCGCCACGTCCCGAGGCGGGAAGCTGCTCGCCCGGGCGCAGACGCACGGTCACCTCGACCTCTCCGTCCGGTGGTGACGGCACCGAGTCCGGCTCAGCGCCCTCGCCCGGAGGCACCCAGCCGCGGTCCACGATGAAGATGCGCCCATCGGCGTCACGGAACGGGACCAAGACCTCGAAGGCGCTCGTCCCGCCGTGCGGACGGTTGCGCACCAGCAGCTCCTGATCGGCCAGATACTCACCCTGCAGCGTGACGGGCCGCCACTCGTCGTCGGGATCGAGCGCACCGTCCTCGCCGATCACCGCGGACAGCGGGACGGGAGCCGCGTCGTAGTTCTGCTCGACGAGCTCGATCTGCGCGGCGCGCGTCTCGTTCCTCTCGAACTGCCAGTTCGAGAGGAAGACGCAAGCGATCGCGAAGCCGATCGCGATGAGCACGTACACGGTCCAGCGGGTCAGGCGCCGGCTCATGCGGGAACCCCATCACGAACGGTCACCGGGAAGTCGCGCGCCGCCAGGTAGTCGCGGAGGAAATCGACATGTGCATCGCACGCCAACCAGATCTTCTCGCGATCAGCGGCATGGATACGGGGATTGCGCCACACCACCTGACGGGTCGCCGCGCTCCGGCAACCGGCACGCGAGCACTCGAAGTCGTTCATGGTTCTTTGGGGCCTTCGTGGATCGTGAAGATCTGCGGAGCCGACGGTTCGGAGTCGAGCGGCGTGGGCCGCGGGGCATCGATCTCCCGCAGGGGGGATTCCGCGGTGGTCTCGGTGCTGTCGCTCCCGGCGTTCGCGAACACCACGGCGATGTAGGGCAGGACAGCGGCGGAGATACCGAAGACCCAGGTGTACCACCCGTACGGCTGGACCAGCACCATGAGCCCGAAGCACACGATGCGGATCGTCATCGTCAAGGCATAGCGGCGCACACGATGGTCTGCCTCATCCCGCGGAGACTGCGGCAGTGAGGTGACGGCCGGGACTTGACGCGCGTTCTTCACGATGCATCCAGCCTACGCCGATGCAGACCCCTCGGATGCCCTTCGGGGACTCAGCCGGCGAAGATGAACGGCAGGCTGAAAGCCCCGAGGAACAGGAAGCTGATGATCGTGCTGACCAGGATGAACACGCCCACGCCCACCACCGCATAGCCGAGGATCAGTCCGGCGATCGCCATTCCCCGGCCACCGATTCCCGGATTGCGCTTGGTCTGTCCGAGAGCCATGTGACCGGTGATGACCGCCGCGACGGATGCCAGGAGCGGGATGACCGCCCAGAAGAGCACGATGCCGGCGAGGCCGCAGACCAACGAGGTGACCGCCAGCGGGCTGGTGGGGCGCGACACGACGACGGGGTACACGGGCGCCGAAGGAGGGCTGTAACCGGGCTGGACGGGTGCCGCTCCCCATCCGGGTTGCGACGGAGCGACGCCGTATCCCGGCTGCGCGGGCGGGGCGTACCCCAGCTGCGGCGGCGGCGCGGACGGTGCGGGCGGAGCGGGCGGTGGCGGCGGGCTGACCGGCGTCTCGTCTCCGGGAGAGGGGGTGCGGTTGTCGCTCACGAGGAAGCCTTTCGTCGATTTCAGATTCCCAGCATGCAGAGTGTCTGTCAACGCGGTGCCGCGGCCGGCGTCGGCAACATCGGTAGGATCGATGACGGCCCGGAACCCCGCGCCACCGGCCCAGATCAGGAGTGTCCCCATGAGCGCTGAGCGCGTCGTCCTCGTCACCGGCGGCAATCGCGGCATCGGCCGCGCGATCGCGGAGCGCTTCGTGCGCGAGGGATACCGCGTCGCCGTCACCGCGCGCAGCGGCGAGGGCCCTGAAGGCACCCTCACGGTCCGTGCGGACGTGACCGACGCCGCAGCGATCGACGCCGCGTTCACCGAGGTGGAGCAGCAGCTCGGTCCGATCGAGATCGTCGTCGCGAACGCGGGGATCACGAAGGACACGTTGTTGCTGCGCATGAGCGAGGACGACTTCGACAGCGTCGTGGCCACCAACCTGGGCGGGACGTTCCGCGTGGTCAAGCGCGCCTCGAAGGGGATGCTTCGGGCTCGCTTCGGCCGGATCATCCTGATCTCCAGCGTCGTGGGTCTGTACGGCTCCGCGGGGCAGGTCAACTACTCCGCCTCCAAGAGCGCACTGGTCGGCTTCGCCCGCTCGATCACGCGCGAGCTCGGTGCTCGCGGCATCACGGCGAACGTCGTCGCTCCCGGGTTCATCGAGACCGACATGACCGCGGAGCTCACGGAGGAGACGCAGAAGCAGTACAAGGCGAACATCCCGGCTGCCCGTTTCGCCACGCCGGACGAGGTCGCCGGTGTGGTGACCTGGCTCGCCGGCGACGATGCCGGTTACATCTCCGGTGCGGTCATCCCCGTCGACGGCGGTCTCGGGATGGGGCACTGACGGATTCCGCGAGCATCACCGCGCGATCGCGGCGTTGAGGAGCGCGCTCAGCCGCTCCGGCACGGAGAACTGCGGCCAGTGGCCGGATCCGATGCGGACGACTTCGGCTGACTCGATCGCGTGGAACTCGTCGGCGAACGGGCCCCACTGCTCGATCACCTTCTCGAACGCGGACTGATCGAGGTCGCCCATCAGCAGGGTCACCGGCACACGGTAGCGCGCCGGATCGCGGAGCGCGATGCCGTCCGTCGGCACCCGTGCAGGGACGCTGTGCGTGAGCGGTGCGGTCCGTGCGCGCGTGGCCTCATCGAGGTCGTTGACGTCTTCGTCGGGGAAGTGATCCCATCCCGGGAACGGCACGACCCCGTCGACGACGTCGAACTCGCTGATCCCGTGTCCGTCCGCGGGCGGCGCCGTGTCGACGAAGATCACGCGGCGCACCCGGTCGGGGCGAGCATCTGCGACACCCCAGGCGACATTGCCGCCGCCGCTGTGCCCGACGACCACGACGTCGCCGTCGACGGCATCGACGGCGGAGGCGGCGGCAGCGATCCACTCGGCGATGCCGATCTCGGAGGAGACGGATGCGTCTTCGCCGAGTCCGGGCATGCTGAGCGGGTGCACCCGATGACCTGCCTCCTCCAGCGCCGGGATCACGTCGTCCCAGCTGGATGCGTCGAGCCAGAGTCCGGGAATGAGGATGATGTCCATGAGCCGACGCTAGTGGCGGGTTCGGACAATCGCCAGGAGTTCTCCTACGGAAGCAGCGCGATGACCTCGGAAAGGTCCTGCGGGCCGATCACGAGGCTCGCCGCCTCACGGACCGCGGGCTTCGCGTTGAAGGCCAGACCGAGCCCGGCGACGGCCATCATCGCCAGGTCGTTGGCACCGTCACCGATCGCGATCGTGGCGTGTGGCGCGACCCCGAGATCGGCCGCCCACTCCTGGAGGGAGCGCGCCTTCGCCGCCCCGTCGACGATGTCTCCGTCGACGTGACCGGACAGCGAGCCGTCGACCACCTCGAGCCGGTTCGCCCGCCAGCGGTCCACGCCCAGGTCAGGCGCCACCACGTCGAGGATCTCGTGGAAGCCTCCGGAGACGACGCCGACGACACCGCCGCGGGCGCGGACGGCGGCGGTGAGTTCGCGCACGCCCGGGGTGGGTTCGATCCGCGCGCGCACACGATCGAATGCCGACACCGGAACGCCCTTCAGCGCGGCGACCCGGGAACGCAGGCTCGTCGCGAAGTCGACCTCGCCGCGCATCGCCGCCTCCGTAGCAGCCTGCACCTCGTCGCGCCGTCCGGCCTCGTCGGCGAGCAGTTCGATCACCTCGTTGCGGATGAGGGTGGAATCGGCATCGAGGACGACGAGGAAGCGTGCAGCAGTCACTCGTCGAGCCTATCCATCACCCGGTGGGTCGACGCGCCGCGTGACGTCTTCAGCGTTCGATGAAGACGCCCTTGCCGACCACCGTGATGCCTGATTCCGTCACCGTGAAGCCACGAGCGAGGTCGCGCTCCCGATCCACGCCCACCGTCGCCCCGTCGGCCAGCACCACGTTCTTGTCGAGGATCGCACGATGCACGCGGGCTCCTTGACCCACCTGGACGTGATCGAACACGACCGAGTCGGTGATGGTCGACCCGCCACCGGCGAGCGTCCACGGTCCGACGACGCTGCGTTCGAGATGGGTCCCCGAGAGCACGGAGCCGAGCGACACGATCGAGTCGATCGCGTTGCCGATCCGCCCGACGGAGTCGCGCACGAACTTCGCCGGAGGCGAGTTGACCGCCTGCGAGTGGATGGGCCACTCCATGTTGTAGAGGTTGAACACGGGCAGCGTCGAGATCAGGTCACGGTGCGCGTCGAAGAAGGAGTCGATGGTTCCGACATCGCGCCAGTACGAGCGGTCACGCGGGGAGGAACCGGGAACCTCGTTCTGCTTCATGTCGTAGTACCCGGCCTCGCCCCGGTCGACGAAGTAGGGGACGATGTCGCCGCCCATGTCGTGGCCCGAGGTGGGTGATTCACCGTCGGCCTCGACGGCCGCGATGAGGGCATCGGCATCGAAGATGTAGTTGCCCATCGAGGCGAGCACCTCGTGCGGCGAGTCCTCGAGACCGGCGATGTCGGTCGGCTTCTCGAGGAACTGCTTGATCCTTCCCGACTCCGCGTCCGCATCGATCACGCCGAACTGCGAGGCGAGGGCGAGCGGCTGGCGGATACCCGCGACAGTCGCCTTCGCCCCGGACGCGACATGGGCCTCGAGCATCTGCCGGAAGTCCATCCTGTACACGTGGTCGGCGCCGATGACCACGACGATGTCGGGCTTCTCGTCGTTGATCAGGTTCATGCTCTGCAGGATCGCGTCGGCGGAGCCGGAGAACCAGCGCTTGCCGAGGCGCTGCTGCGCGGGGACCGAGGTGACGTAGGAGTCGAGGAGGGCCGACATGCGCCAGGTCTGAGAGATGTGGCGATCGAGGCTGTGGGACTTGTACTGCGTCAGCACGACGATCTGTCGCAGACCGGAATTGATGAGGTTCGAGATCGCGAAATCGATGAGTCTGTACTGTCCGCCGAACGGCACCGCCGGTTTCGCGCGATCCGCGGTGAGAGGCATGAGTCGCTTGCCCTCGCCGCCGGCGAGGATGATCCCGAAAACCTTCTTTGGAGCGGACATGGCTCCACCATAGATGCGTTCACGGCTGCTGTACTAGCGTTCAGACATGCGAGTCGAAATGATCACGAAGGAGTACCCGCCCGCGGTCTACGGCGGTGCCGGCGTGCACGTCGCGGAACTGGTCGCTGCGCTCCGCGAGCACGTCGATGTGCGGGTGCGTGCGTTCGGCGAGCCGCGCGAAGAAGCGGGTACGTTCGCCTATCGCACGCCTGTCGAGCTCGCTGATGCCAACGCTGCGCTGCAGACGCTGGGGACGGACCTCGAGATCGTGTCAGCGATCACCGACGCCGACCTGGTGCACAGCCATACCTGGTACGCGAACTTCGCCGGTCATCTCGCCTCTCAGCTGCACGGCATCCCGCACGTGCTCACCGCCCACAGCCTCGAGCCCCTGCGCCCGTGGAAGGCCGAACAGCTCGGAGGGGGCTACGCCATCTCCAGCGGCGTCGAACGCCTCGCCTACGAGAACGCCGCCGCCGTGATCGCCGTGAGCGCCGGCATGCGGGAGGACATCCTGCGCAGCTACCCCCAGGTGGATCCCGCGAAAGTGCGCGTGATCCACAACGGCATCGATGTCGAACGCTGGCGGCCGGTGCAGGACGAGGCGTTCCTGCGATCGATCGGGATGGATCCCTCGCGACCGTCCGTCGTCTTCGTCGGGCGCATCACTCGGCAGAAGGGGTTGCCGTATCTGCTCCGGGCCGCGCAGCTGCTCCCGCCTGAGGTCCAGCTCGTGCTGTGCGCCGGGGCCCCGGACACCCCGGAGATCATGGCGGAGGTGCAGGAGGGGGTGCGGATGCTCCAACAGAGTCGCGACGGAGTGATCTGGATCGAGCGGATGCTGCCGCGTGATGAACTCTCCGCGATTCTCACCGCCGCCACGACGTTCGTGTGCCCCTCGGTGTACGAGCCTCTGGGCATCGTGAATCTCGAAGCGATGGCCTGTGGAGCTGCCGTCGTCGGCACCGCGACCGGGGGTATCCCCGAGGTGGTCGCGGATGGGCGCACGGGACGGCTCGTGCCGATCGATCAGGTGCAGGACGGTACCGGCACGCCGGTCGACCCGGACCGCTTCGTCGCCGATCTCGCCGCCGTGCTCACCGAAGTGGCCATGGATCCGGAGCGGGCGCGGGCCTACGGCGAGGCCGGGAGGGAGCGTGCACGCAGCGACTTCAGCTGGGCATCGATCGCGGAGACGACGCGCGCGCTCTACGCGGAGCTGACGCCCTGAGCCGATAGGCTGGGACCATGCCGAGTGCTCTGGAATTCACCGACGTCGTCGTGCGCCGTGAGGGGCGCAACATCATCGATCACGTGACCTGGGAGGTCGACGACGATCAGCGATGGGTGATCCTCGGCCCGAACGGCGCGGGCAAGACGACGCTGCTGCAGCTCGCCGACACGCTTATGCACCCGACGTCGGGAACCGTGACCGTGCTCGGGGAGACCCTGGGACGCACCGACGTGTTCGAGGTGCGTCCGCGCATCGGATTCGCGTCGTCGGCGATGGCCAAGCGTGTCCCTCGTGACGAGACGGTCCTCAACACCGTGCTCACCGCTGCGTACTCGGTGCTCGGCCGCTGGAACGAGAACTACGAGGACATCGACGAGCGTCGTGCCCTCCGCGTTCTCGGCGACTGGCGTCTCGACCACCTGGCCGACCGCACCTTCGGCACTCTCAGCGACGGAGAACAGAAGCGTGTGCAGATCGCGCGTGCGGTGATGACCGACCCGGAGCTGCTGCTGCTCGACGAGCCGACGGCATCCCTCGACCTCGGTTCGCGGGAGGAGCTTCTGGCGCTGCTCAGCGGATACGCGTCGTCCCCGACCACCCCGGCGATGCTCATGGTCACGCACCATGTGGAGGAGATCCCCGTGGGCTTCACGCACGTGATGCTGATCAGTGAGGGTTCCGTCGTCGCGGCGGGCCCCATCGGCGAGACGCTCACGGCCGAGACCCTGACCGAGGCGTTCGGCATGCCCATCGTGCTCAGCAGCGAAGACGGCCGCTACGCCGCCCGCGCAGCTGCGTGACCAGCTTCTGATAGAATCGACCCTTGGTGCTCTCTGCACCGCAGACTTCCCTCGTCCCTGGCACAATCCAGGGCAGCAACTAAGGAATCCCATGAAGACTGACATTCACCCCGACTACCAGGCAGTCGTGTTCCGCGACCTCGGCTCGGGCGAGACGTTCCTCACCCGTTCGACCGTCACCAGCGACAAGACCATCGAGCTGGACGGCGTGGAGTACCCGGTGATCGACGTCGAGATCTCCTCGGCATCGCACCCGTTCTACACGGGCAAGCAGCGCATCATGGACTCGGCCGGTCGCGTCGAGAAGTTCAACCAGCGCTTCAAGGGCTTCGGCGGCTCGTCCAAGTAACGACTGCCACGACGAAGGCCCCATGCTCCTCGGAGCGTGGGGCCTTCGTCGTGCCCGGCCGTGTGCGTCGGATCCGGTCGTCAGATGTCGAGCCGGATCCGGCCGTCGTCGATCGTGTCCGGAGGATCGCCCGGGGCTGGGGCCGGGGCCGTCCGCTGCGTCTGACGGTCGCGCTCGATACCCGCCTCATGCGCAGACGGCGACCAGACGGCATCGAACGCGCCGCCGAGGCCCCCTCCGCCGGATTCGTACTTCTTCTCGATCGGTATCCGCGAGAAGCCGAACGCGATGGCGACGATCACGGCGGAAAGCAGGAGCAGCAGCACGCCGACCGTGACGAGTACGCCCACACCCTCTTCCATGCCCTCCAGGGTAGACGGCAGCGGGAACGAGGGCATCCGCCCCGAGGGGGAGGAGTCGCTCAGCGCAGACGGCGCCCGTGGGCCAGGTCGATCAGGCGCGACAGTACCGGCCCGGAGCGGAGTCCGTTGTGCTCGTGTTCGCTCGTCACCCACAGCGTGACGTCGGGAAGCAGGCGTGCCGTCTCGAGGGAGAACTCCATCGGGACGTAGACGTCGTTGACGTAGACCGCGGCGGCGCCCGTCGCTCCCGATGAGGCGATCGCGTCTGCATCGTAGATGCTCGGCCACTCGTGCTCCGCGAGCGCGAGAGTGACATCGCGCCACGGCTGGAAAGCGGGCACCGTCTCGGTCCACTCGCGACGGATGTGCTCGCCCGTGAACAGCGTCGGGTCGTCGCGGAAGTCGGAGGGCTCGGTGCGTTCAGCCGACCACCGCGTGGCGTGTCCGTCGGCGTAGCTCGACTCGTGGAAGGCGAAGTAGAGCGGGTTGCGGCCGTCGAAGGGCATCGCGTGCATCAGGTCGTACCGGAAGGCGTTGGAGGACGGGTCGCGTTCCAGAATCGACCACACCGTCTGCCAGCCGTCGTCGGTGCCGAGAGCGGATCCCAGCGACCGCAGCCGCGAGCGTGAGACGACTTCTCCGTCGGGCAGGACGATGTCTCCGGCATCCGCACGTTCGACGAGGCGCCGCATCACGTCGCGATGCTCGGGGAAGCGGCGGTAGTAGCGCTCCGAGGCGTCGCGCATCTTGTCGTAGCAGAGCGCATACACGTCGTCCGGGTGGCGCCCGACGGCGCTGAGGCCGCCGGTGATGAACACGTCGTCGAGCGAAGAGGCGTCGGTGGAGAGATACGCGAGGGTGGTGAAGCCGCCGAACGACTGTCCGAGCACGCTCCAGGTGGTGGCACCCAGGTGCTCGCGCACGGCCTCGCAGTCGCGCACGATCGCATCCGCGCGCAGGTGGGTGAGGTGCTCGGCCACGGCGTCCGTACCGCGCTCCAGGTCGTGATCTCCGACCGGGGTCGAGCGCCCGGTACCCCGCTGGTCGAGGAGCACCACCCGATAGTGCGCGAGTGCGCCGTCGAGCCACGCGGGCGCGGTCGAGGAATGGAACGGACGCGGCGCCTCATGGCCCGGACCGCCCTGGAGGAAGACCAGATACGGGAGAGATTCCCCGCCGGCGCGGGAGACCACGCGGGCGAACACCTCGATCGTGCGGGGGTCGGAGGCGTCGTCCCAGACCAGGGGGACTGTGAGGGTGTGGTCCTCGATGGTGAGGTCGAGCAGCTGGCGGACGGTGGTGCTCATGGTCACATCACGTTCCCGATGTAGGAGTACTTGACGAAGACCTCTGAGGCGATGCCCGACTCCTCGAGCACGCCCTGCACAGCGGTCATCATGTAATTGGAATCCCAGCCCATGTAGAGGAAGTGGCCCTCGTCGAGCTGGTCCCACTGGCCCTTCCACGCCATGTCCCGGTAGATCGGTCCGCCGTGTGCCGCGCAATAAGCCAGGGCTGCCTCCCTCGTGTCGGTCCAGGCGCGACGGAAGACCCGGTTGAACAGGTACTTGACGTCGGGGACCTCCCAGCGCTCACCGCGGTACTCGACATAGTCGAACTCGCGCTCCCATCCGGTGGGCCATCCGCGACGCCGCACGGCGTCCAGGATCGGTGTGAGTCCGTCGTCGTCGATCTCCGGGAGGGCGGGGCGCGCCCAGATGCGGATCAGCTCGGAGGTGAGGGCGACGGTGCGCTGGGTGATGGCCGCCGTGCCCCAGGAGGGGATCTCAGCGAGGTCACGCGTCGCAGGCACGGAGCTTCGGGCGTAGGCCTCGACACGCTTGATCGGGAAGGAAGCACCGAACACCCGTTCCGCCAACGGCTGCTCGAGAAGAGTCAGATTGCCGAGGGTCGGCGCGAGCGCCCGGTGGCTGTTCTGCTCATCCTCGGTGTATTCGCTCCACGGGCGCTCACCGTCGCCGGACCAGGCGTCTCCCGGAACGGTCGGCACGATGTGCTCGATGTCGTACGCGTCGAGGTCGTCGACGCCTTCCACACGCCCCAGGACGTAGGCGGGGTGGGGGAGTTCGCTGTACTTCAGAACTGCGCTCACTCGCTCGTCCGACGGAGTGATGCGGGCGAACGCGCGTGCGAGCGCGTCACGGCCGTCGCGGCGCGCGCGGCAGAGGCGCGCGATGAGACGCTCGGACGGCAGGTTGACCAGTGCCCGACGGAGATACAGCGCCTGAAGCCACTCCAGGGTCTCGATGAGTTCGGCGCGGTCGATGAGACCGCGGAGGTGGTCGCTGTAGGCGCTCATCACCAACGGGGCGGAGGCGCGGCCGAAGGTCGTGACCTGGCGCAGCTGCCGCGCGATCTCCGGATCCGGCTCGCGCGTCGGGTCGAGCAGGACGCCGTAGATCTCTGCATGGTGTCGCCACTCCTCGGCGTCGGCCTGGAGATGCGCGACGTCGACGCGGGGGAAGGACTGCCGGAAGGCGCTGTACACGCCGTGCTCGCCGTTCGCTGCGACCTCACGCCCCGTCACGAGGACGAGGTAGTGCCGCCAGAACGCTCCGATCGCCTCTCCCGTGTGGTGCTCGATCGGCACCCAGAAGCGGGCTTCGACGTCGACCTGCTCCGCGTGGCTGAGGCCCATCAGGATGTAGTTGTGGATGAGCTCGTGATCGCGCAGAGGCTCGCCGGTCGAGTTCAGGCTCTCGAAGATCTGCTGCGCGTTCGCTCGGGCGCCGAGAGTGATCGACACGTGCTCGAGCCGCTGCAGCCCGCGCCAGATCAGGGGGACCTCATCCACGTGGATCTGGCTGCGGAAGAACGCGTAGTTGTCGTCGAAGCGCGACTCGCGATCCGCGTCGTCGCGACGGTCGAGCACGACGGATTCGTAGAGCTCGGCCCAGGCGTCGTGGGGGCGCAGCTTCGTGCGTCCTGGTTCATCGGAGCGGACCAGGACGCGTTCGAGCGACGACGCCAGCACGGGGTCGGAGTCGCGGATGGCATGGTGCAGGGCCGCCACGAGAAGCATGAGCGTCGTGATGCGCTGCTGTCCGTCGATGAGGATGAGGTCGGACTCCCTCGAAGCACCGTCCTGCGCGGAGAGGATCGACCCCAGGAAGTGGCGGTGTGCGTCGTCTTCGCGCGCGACGGCACGGATGTCGGAGAGGAGCCGTTCGCAGCCGCCGATGTCCCACCGGTACTGGCGCTGGTACACCGGCACCACGATCGTGGACGTGTCCGCCGCGAGCCATTCGATCGTGTTGACTGCTGTCGCCTCGACGTTGGTCGCGGTGCTCATGCTGGTGTCTCGTCCTCCCGTAGCGACGGGTGCCGAGACTTCGCCGGGCACCCCGATCAGTCTATTCGGTTATGCACGGCCGACCTCCGAAGGGGGCGCAGGCCTCGCTGTTAGGCTTGCCTTATCAGGGCCTGTTAAAACGTGCTGGCCCCCGATGAAAGGAACATGACTCGATCATGGGTTACATCAAGTCCGCTGCCCTCGAGGACAAGGGATTCGTCGTCCTCGACAGCTACAACCAGGAGCTCGACCCCAAGGAGTGGCTCGACATCGAGTACAACGACTGGAAGTCGTCGGGTGACACCCGCTTCGCTCCGCTCGCGAGCGCTTTCGGTGACATCGAGTGCAACGGTTTCTGGAACCACAAGCCGCCGCGCACCGACAAGGACGGCGTCTGGATCGACTCGCAGACCGAGAAGGCCCCGAACCTGACGCGTCGTGCGCAGGAGCCGGGCGCCAACGTCGGACGCTGCCGCGTCATCGAGCTGCAGCCGACCCCGTACGGCGACTGCCTCTACAACCTCCACCAGGACGACAACAACCGTCTGAACCCCGACGGCACCGGCTGGGTCGTGCGCGGGTTCTTCAACCTGACCGATGACAAGGACAGCTACTTCGTCCTGCGCGAGAACCGCACGGACCCGAGCATCGAGTACCGCATCGCGCTTCCGGCCGGCGCGCAGCTCATCGTCGACACGCAGCGCCTGTGGCACGCGGCGACGCACAACGGCACCGAGCCGCGCTACTGCCTCATCACGTCGTGGACCTCGGGCCCCGAGCTGGACGCCTACATCGAGAAGTACCACGGCACCGACGACGTGCCCAACTACGAGGTCGACCAGGAGACGCTCGAGTTCGGGTACGCCGAGCAGGCTCGCAAGGACGCCGCTCGCGCGGCCTACTATGCCGCGAAGGGCCAGCAGGTGAAGCAGGCCATGAGCGAGGCCTGATCTCGTCAGACTCCGGACCGACTGCGGTCCGAAGGCCCCGGTCCTGGTGACCGGGGCCTTCGTCATGAATGACATGCTTGTGATTTCGGGCGAACTCGGCGAGAATGGGCGCACAACCGCATATTCTCGCCACTTCGTGGTTCAGGTCGTTGGGGAAGACGCACCTGATGAAACGGAGAGATCATGGCGACGGCTTACGCACGCGGAGTGGTGTTCATCCACTCTGCGCCTCGCGCGCTCTGCCCGCACCTCGAATGGGCGGTGGGTCGCGCTATCGGGCGTGCAGTGAACTTCGATTGGACCGAGCAGCCCGTGCTGAACGGCGCGCGACGAGCCGAGTTCTACTGGGACGGTCCGGTCGGCACCGGAGCTGCCCTCGCCACCTCGATCCGCGGCTGGGAGCACCTCCGCTTCGAGGTCACCGAGGACCCGACACCGCGCAGCGACGGCGGACGCTGGTTGCACACGCCCGACCTCGGCATCCACTACGCACAGACCGATGCGGCCGGGAACATCGTCATCGGTGAAGACCGGATCCGCTACGCGATGGAGATCGCCGCGGGCAGCGCGGTGGAACTGCAGCGCGAACTCGACATCGCCCTCGGGTCCGCGTGGGACGAGGAGCTCGAGCCCTTCAGACACGCCAGCGACGACGCCAGGGTCGTCTGGCTTCACAAGGTCGGGTAATCCCGACTCCAGAGACCGGGAGCGGGGAGGCGTGAGTATCGGATGCCGGTGAATCATCCCGGACGCTGAGAAGACGTATCCCCACCCCGCACGATGAGGACCCCGCCCCGGAGACGAGGCGGGGTCCTCATCGTCCGGATCAGATCACGGCGGCGTGCTCGAGTTCGTCGGCACGGGCTGCGGTGCCCTTGCGCACGTCTTCCCAGGCCAGGGCCAACCGCGTCATCGCCTCCGCGGTGCGGTCGGGCGGCAGGGTGATGGGCAGACGCAACCGTCGTTCCAGGACGCCACCGGTGGTGAAACGTGGGCCCGGCGGCAGGATGAGCTGCCGTTCACGCGCGGCCAGTGACAGCGCAGTGGAGAGCGGGCCGCCGATGTCGACCCAGGCCGAGAGCCCACCCGGTGTGCGAGGCATGTGCCAGCCGGCGATCCCGGCGACGCCGGCTTCGACGGCAGCGCGTCCTGCGCGCAGACGTCGGCCCACGTGCGAGGTGAGGGCGGGCATCTCCGTGAGCAGCTCGATCGCGATGCACTGCTCCAGCAGTGCGGTACCGAGCTCGAAGGAAGGCCGTACCGCGAGCAGCCGCGCGACGACGGAGCGTTCGGCACGGATCCACCCGATCCGCATTCCTCCCCAGGCGATCTTGGACATCGATCCGACGGTGATGACGTTGGGTCCGCTGGCGGACATCGGCGTGGGCGACCACCCTCGGTCGATGTCCAACTCCGTGGTCGTCTCGTCGACGATCAGATGCGTGCCCACGTTGCGCGAGGTCGTCACGATCCGCTGGCGGTCCTCGTCCGGCAGGGTGGCCCCGGTCGGGTTGTGGAAGTCGGGGATCAGATAGGCGACGTGAGGACGCGCGTTGAGCAGCGTCTCGTTGAGGTGCCGTGTATCCCACCCCTCCACGTCGACCGGGGTGGGGACCAGTCGGTACCCGTGGCGGTGCAGAGCCTCGAGCGCGTGGGGGAAGGTCGGTTGCTCGACGAGCGCTCTCTCGCCCCGTCGGCCGATCGCCGTGAGGATCAGGTTGACCGCGTTGAGCGCCCCGGAGGTGATGATGATCTCCTCCGCCGATGTCGGGGCTCCGCGCTCACGGAACCGCTGCGCGACCGCGTCTCGGAGTTCCGGCAGTCCTTGCAGCGAGTACCCGCTCGTGCCGCGCAGTGCGGCCAGCCGCGGGAGCGACCGCACGGTGGCGTCGTACAGCCCGGGGGTGGAGTCCATGGAGGCGATGGAGAGGTCGATGGCCGTGTCGTCAGCGTCGAGGCCGGGGGCTGCGTGATCGTGGGGGAGGGCGACGCGCGTGCTGCCCCCGTGCAGCCGGATGACGTAGCCGTCATCCTCCAGCAGGCCGTAGGCGCGGGTGATGGTCGAGCGAGACCGACGCAGCTCCCGCGCGAGGGCGCGTTCGCTGGGCAGGCGTTCGCCGACGGTCAACCGGCCGTCGAGGACCAAGGCGCGGATGCGATCGGCCAGCACGCTCGCGGCGGCACCGGCCACGTTGTGCGCCCCGAGCTGTTCGACGAGTCGTGATCCCATGAGTCCAGCATGGCGCAAACTGGACTCGTATCGGCAGGCCACTTGTCGCCAGTGGCCTCGGCATCGCGCTGTATGCGGGAGCCAGAGTGGAATCATGCTCCTCCGTGCCGTGCTGCTCCCCATCCAGGCGTCCTCCCGCAGGGACCTCGTCGAGCGTCTCGTACAGCTCGTGTTCGGCCTGTTCCTCTACGGCGTCGCGCTCGGGTTCATGGTGCGCGGCGGCATCGGGGTGGCGCCGTGGGACGTCCTAGCGCTCGGACTGGCCGGCCAGACGGGTGTCGGCTACGGCGCCATGACCGTGATCGTCTCGGTCGTCGTCCTGTTGCTGTGGATCCCGCTGCGTCAGCGTGTGGGCCTCGGAACCGTGTTGAACGCGCTTCTGGTCGGGCCCAGCGCTGATCTCGCGCTGCTCCTGATCCCGCAGCCTCCCTCCGTCTGGATCGGG
This sequence comes from Microbacterium aurugineum, assembly GCF_023101205.1. NCBI lineage: Bacteria > Bacillati > Actinomycetota > Actinomycetes > Micrococcales > Microbacteriaceae > Microbacterium > Microbacterium aurugineum. The sequence continues at coordinate 1,511,536 of NZ_CP078078.1, forward strand.
GCTCCGATGTTCGTCTTCGGGCTGGTGCTGTTGGCCTTCGCGACCGGCCTCTACATCGCCGCGGACTTCGGTCCCGGTCCGCGGGATGGGCTGATGACCGGTCTGGTTCGGCGCACCGGATGGGCCGTCTGGGTGGTGCGCACCCTGATCGAGGGCAGCGTCCTGGTGATCGGCTTCATCCTCGGAGGCCCTGTGGGCGTCGGTACGGTGCTTTTCGCGTTCGGGGTCGGCCCGCTGATCGGGGTGTTCCTCCCGTATCTCACCCGATGGCGTGAGGCTCGTTCGCGGCGACTCGGAACACTGCGCGCAGCCTGAGCGGCATCCACATCCGTCCGGGCTCTTCCCGGATCCGTCCCGAGTCTTCCGGGCCGAAGTGCGCTCGACACGTGCATGATCCGCGCACGCCTGCATGACCGAGCGCCAGGAGGAGGCCAGACATCCGTCGGATTCTCATGCATATGCGAAGAGAGGCCCTCCGGAATCCCGGAGGGCCTCTCGCTGCACGGTGGCGTCAGTCGGCGCTGGCGACCACGAGGACCGCGTTGTGTCCGCCGAAGCCGAACGAGTTGCTGATGGCGATCTGCGGACCGTCGCCGAGCGCCGTGGGTGCGCCCGAGAGGCGGAACGGCACGGCGGGGTCCGGCTCGGTCATGTTGATCGTCGGGGGTGCGACACGGTCACGGAGCGCGAGGATCGAGAAGATGGCCTCCAGTGCGCCGGTGCCGCCGAGCAGGTGTCCCGTGGAGGCCTTCGTGGCGGAGACGGGGATCTCATCGATCCGGTCTCCGAAGACCTTCTTGAGCGCGACGTACTCGTTGGGGTCGCCGACCGGAGTGGACGTCGCGTGCGCGTTGATGTGCGTGACCTGATCAGCGGTGATGCCGGCCTCTTCGAGCGCCTGCGTGACGGCACGGGCCGCGCCGTTGCCCTCGGGATCGTTGCCGGTGATGTGGTACGCGTCGGCGGTGACTCCGCCGCCCAGAACGTAGCCGTAGATCTTGGCGCCGCGAGCCTTGGCGTGCTCTTCGGTCTCGAGGATCAGCGCGGCGGCGCCCTCGCCCATGACGAAGCCGTCACGGTCGATCGCGCCGGGGCGGGAAGCGTGGGCCGGGTCGTCGTTCCGACGCGACAGCGCCTGCGCCGAAGCGAAGGAAGCCATCGTGATCGGGTGGATCGCGGATTCGGTACCGCCGGCGATCACGACGTCGGCGAGGCCGTCCTGCAGATGGTGGTATGCGTGGATGATCGATTCGGTGCTCGAGGCGCACGCGCTGACGACGGTCTGCGCGTAGGCGCGGGCCTCGAACTGCAGGGAGAGGTTGCCGGCGGCCGCATTGGGCATGAGCATCGGGACCGTGAGCGGCATGACCCGACGGGGGCCCTTCTCGCGCAGCGTGTCCCAGGCGTCGAGGAGAGTCCAGAGTCCGCCGATGCCGGTGGCGAAGTCGATACCGAGGCGCTCGGGGGCGACCTCGGGGGTGCCCGCATCCGCCCACGCCTCGCGTGCTGCGATCAGGGCGAACTGCGAGGACGGGTCGAGGCGCTTCGCCTCATGGCGGGGGAGAACCTCTTCCGGGCGGACGATCGCCTCGGCGGCGAAGGTGACGGGCAGCTCGTACTGCTGGACCCAGTCGTGTTCGAGCGTGCGGGTGCCGGACATGCCGGCCAGCAGGTTCGTCCAGTTCTCCGGGGCCGTTCCGCCGATGGCGGAGGTGGCGCCGATGCCGGTGACGACGATGCGCTTGGTCATGGGGTGTGGTTCCTTGTCGAAACGAAGTCGAACGGGTGAGAGGGCAAGGCGGAGGATGCCACTCCCCGCGAGGTGCGGGGGTGGCATCCTGCCGGGATTACTCCTGGCCCGCGACGATGAAGTTGACGGCGTCGCCGACGGTCTTGAGGTTCTTGACCTCGTCGTCGGGGATCGTGACACCGAACTTCTCTTCGGCGTTGACGACGATCGTCATCATCGAGATGGAGTCGATGTCGAGGTCGTCGGTGAACGACTTTTCCAGGGCGACCTCGGAGGCGTTGATGCCGGTCTCGTCGGTGATGAGCTCTGCGAGGCCCGCGAGGACCTCATCGTTGGTGAAAGCCATGTGGTCTTCCTCTTTCTTACGGGTTGTATTCGGAACCGTGGAACAGTCTAGAGAAGGTCAGCGCATTCTCAGGGAAGGACGACGACCTGCGCGGCGAACACCAGTCCTGCTCCGAACCCGATCTGCAGGGCGAGCCCGCCCGAGAGCTCGGGGTGCTCGGCCATCAGCCGGTGGCTCGCGAGCGGGATCGACGCGGCCGAGGTGTTGCCCGTGGTCTCGATGTCGCGGGCGATCACCGTCGACTCGGGGAGCTTCAGCTGCTTGGCGAACTCGTCGATGATGCGCATGTTGGCCTGGTGCGGGATGAACGCGGCGATGTCGGTGGGCTCCACACCCGCCTTGTCGAGTGCCTCTCGGGCGACCTTGGCCATCTCCCACACCGCCCAGCGGAAGACGGTCTGCCCCTCCTGACGGAGTGTCGGCCAGGGCGCGACACCGTCGCGGAAGTCCGTGAGCGTGGCGTTCATGCCCACGGCATCGGCCTTCGAGCCGTCGGAGCCCCAGACGGCGGGTGCGATCCCCGGCGTGTCGCTCGGGCCGAGGAGCGCTGCGCCCGCACCATCGCCGAGGAGGAAGGAGATGCTGCGATCGGTCGGGTCGACGACGTCGGAGAGCTTCTCGGTGCCGATCACCAGGGCGTAGCGCGCGGCGCCGGCCTTGATCAGTGCATCGGCCTGGGCGATCGCGTAGGCGTAGCCGGCGCAGGCGGCATTGATGTCGTACGCCGCGGCGGGGTTCGCGCCCACGCGGTCGGCGACGATGGCCGAGACGGAAGGGGTCTGCTTCGGGTTGCTGATGGTCGCGACGATGACCAGGTCGACCTGATCGGCCGGCACGCCCGACTTCTCGATGGCTTCGGACGCCGCCTCCGCAGCGAGGTCGATCGCATCCGTGTTCTTGTCGGCGCGGACGCGGGTGATGATGCCGGTGCGCTGGCGGATCCACTCGTCGCTGGAGTCGATCGGGCCGATCAGATCTTCGTTCGGCACGGCGTTCTCGCCGCGCGCGGCGCCGTAGGAGTAGATACGCGTGTATGCCGGTCCGGTCACCTGGGCGAGGGTGGGGCTCATGCGGCTTCTCCGTTCAGCAGCGCGACGGCTGCATCGAGGTCTTCGGGGGTCTTCACGGCGACCGTCGGCACGCCTCGGAGGCCGCGCTTGGCGAGGCCGACCAGCGCACCGGCGGGCGCGAGCTCGATGACACCGGTGACGCCGGCGTCTGCGAAGGATGTCATGCAGAGGTCCCAGCGCACCGGCGACGAGACCTGGTCGACCAGGAAGCTCAGCGCCTGGGTGCCATCCGTGACGGCAGAACCGTCACGGTTGGTCCAGAGCGTGATGTCGGGGTTCGCGGGGGTGACGTCGGCGACCGCGTCGCGGAGGACGGAGACCGCGGAGGCCATGTACCGGGTATGGAACGCGCCGGCGACCTGCAGCGGAACCACGCGGGTTCCCTTGAGTGGTTCCTCGGCGAGAGCGGCGAGAGCCGGAAGCGCGCCGGCGACCACGATCTGGCCGCCGCCGTTGTAGTTCGCGGGGGAGAGGTGGAGTTCGGCGAGTCGCGCCAGGAGGGCTTCTTCATCGCCGCCGAGCACAGCGCTCATGCCGGTCTGCTCCTGCGCTGCGGCGTCGGCCATCGCGCGGCCCCGGATGCCGACGAGGCGCATCCCGGTGTCGGCGTCGATGACGTTGCTGCCGACGAGAGCGGCGATCTCACCGACGGAGTGTCCGGCGATGCCGTCGGCGCGTCGGCCCGCTCGCTGGACCAGTGCGTCACCGGCGATCAGCGAAGCCGCGACGATCAGCGGCTGCGCGATACGCGTGTCGCGGATCGTGTCGGCGTCGGACACCGTGCCGTGTTCGCGAAGATCGACCTCCGCGGCGTCCGAGTACGCGGCGAGGCGTTCGGCCACTCCGTCGAGCTCGAGCCAAGGAGCGAGGAAACCGGGGGTCTGCGAGCCCTGACCAGGGCATACGACGACAATCACCCACCCAGTCTGCCAACGATTGCGGCAGAGCGGTGGATGATCCATCACAAGATTCCGAAAAACCCTTGTGTGTGGCGTACAGAACGGCGGCGGACGGGCTCAGCGCTGCGGGCGTCGCAGCGGCGCCCGCTTGCGCACCTGCTCGGCGGCGCCGATGGATCCGAGGATGAGGGCGGTCTGCAGGATGAGCGCCTCGCGGGGCCCCGTGGCGTCCCAACCGATGACTTCGCTCACGCGCTTGAGGCGATAGCGCACCGTGTTGGGGTGCACGAAGAGCTCGCGCGCGGTCGCCTCGAGGGAGCGTCCGTTGTCGAGGTAGCTCCAGAGCGTGGTGACCAGATCGGTCGAATGCGCCTGCAAGGGACGGAAGATCCGCTCGATCAGGGTCTGCTTCGCGAGCGGATCTCCGGCGAGCGCCCGCTCAGGCAGCAGATCATCGGCTTCGACGGGGCGTGGAGCACCGCGCCAGGCACGCGCGACCGCGAACCCGGCGAGGGCGGCCCGAGCGCTCTGGCTCGCATCGACGAGCGCGGCCACGGGGGGTCCGAGGACGACGTAGCCCGGCCCGAAGGACGGCTCGAGGCGGGAGGCGATCTCCTGGAACCCGAGTTCCTCCTCCTCGTTCTCCTGGCCGTCCACGCGCGCGCGTCCGAGGACGAGCACGAGACGGGATCCCTGCACGCCGATGAGGACATCGACGGCGAGCTTCCTGGCAGTTCGGCGGACCAGGTCCACGTCGAACTGCGGCGGTGTCGTACCGACGAGGACAGCGACCTCGCCGTGACCGTGCCACCCGAGCGCCGCGATGCGGCTCGGAAGCTCTTCGTCGGCCTCTCCGGTGAGGATCGAGTCGACGACGAGGGCCTCGAGACGTGCGTCCCAGAGCCCTCGGGCCTCCGCGGCCCTGGCGTAGACGTCGGCCGCAGCGAACGCGACATCGCGGGAGTAGAGCAGGATCGCCTCGCGCAGGTCGTTCCCGCGCCCGGCGACGCGCTCCTCGGTGACTTCCACCGTCACGCGGATGAGTTGCAGCGTCTGCTGGAGGCTGACGCTGCGCAACAGCTCCCGGGGAGCGGCGGCGAAGATGTCGGCCGCGATCCACGGGGTGGAGGTCGGATCCTCGTACCACTGGATGAACGACGTGATGCCCGCCTGGGCCACCAGCCCGACCGCGGAGCGGCGGGCTGGTGGCATGTCGGCGTACCACGGAAGGGTGTCCTCCAGGCGCTTGATCGTCACCGAGGCGATGTCACCGGAGATCCGGCGCAGCCAGGTGAGCGTCGCGGCCTTGTCCATGCCGGAAGGAGAGGATCCTGTCACCGAGGGCTCAGCTTTCGCCGCCCGCGTTGCCGCTGGTTCCCGCGTTCACGTCGTGCAGGCTGTACTTCTGGATCGCCTGTGCCGCGAGCGAACGGTCGACCGTACCCTCTTCGGCGAGCGACTGCAGCGTCCGGACCACGATCGACGGTCCGTCGATCTTGAAGAACCGTCGTGCCGCGGCACGGGTGTCGGAGAAACCGAAGCCGTCGGCGCCGAGCGTGGCGAAGCGGTTCGGAACCCACGGGCGGATCTGATCCTGCACGGCGTGCATGAAGTCGCTCACGGCGACGACCGGACCCTCGGCACCCTGCAGCTTCTCGGTGAGGTACGCGGTGCGCGGCTCGGCCTCGGGGTGCAGGAAGTTGTGCTCGTCGGCGGCGAGGCCGTCACGACGCAGCTCGGTCCAGGAGGTGACCGACCAGACATCGGCGATCACACCCCAGTCGTTCTTCAGGAGTTCCTGCGCCTCGAGCGCCCACGGCAGGCCGACGCCCGACGCGAAGAGCTGGGCGCGGGGGCCGTCGCCCTCGCCGACCGACACGCGGTGGATGCCTCGCACGATGCCGTCCACGTCCACGTTCTCCGGCTCAGCCGGCTGCACGAGGGGCTCGTTGTAGAGCGTGATGTAGTACATCACGTTCGGGTCCTCGTGCTCGCCGCCGTACATGCGGTCGATGCCGGATCGCACGATGTGCGCGATCTCGTAGCCGTAGGCCGGGTCGTACGAGAGCGTCGCCGGGTTGGTGGCCGCCAGCAGGTGCGAGTGACCATCGGCGTGCTGCAGGCCTTCACCCGTGAGGGTGGTGCGACCCGCCGTCGCGCCCATGATGAACCCGCGGGCCATCTGGTCGCCCGCCGCCCACTGGGCGTCGCCCGTGCGCTGGAAGCCGAACATCGAGTAGAAGATGTAGATCGGGATGAGCGGCTCGCCATGGGTGGCGTACGAGGTTCCCGCAGCCGTGAATGCCGCGACCGCGCCCGCCTCGTTGATGCCGACGTGCACGATCTGCCCCTGCGGGCTCTCCTTGTAGGCGAGGAGCAGCTCGCGGTCGACCGAGGTGTAGTGCTGGCCGTTCGGGTTGTAGATCTTCGCGGTCGGGAAGTACGCGTCCATACCGAACGTGCGTGCCTCGTCGGGGATGATCGGCACGATGCGGTGGCCGAAGTCCTTCGTGCGGAGGAGATCCTTCAGCAGACGGACGAAAGCCATGGTCGTGGCGATCTCCTGCGTGCCGGAGCCCTTCTTGGGAAGCGCGTACGCGGCGTCGTCCGGCAACGAGAGACCCACATGGGTCGACCGGCGCTCGGGGAGGAATCCGCCGAGAGCCTGACGGCGCTCGAGCATGTACTGGATCGTCTCGTCCTGGGGCCCCGGGTTGTAGTAGGGCGGCAGGTAGGGGTTCTCCTCGAGCTGCGCGTCCGTGATCGGGATGTGCATCGCGTCGCGGAACGTCTTGAGGTTGTCCAGCGTCATCTTCTTCATCTGGTGGGTCGCGTTGCGGCCCTCGAAGTGCGGACCGAGGCCGTAGCCCTTGACGGTCTTCGCGAGGATGACGGTGGGCTTGCCCTTGTGCTCGGTCGCGGCCTTGAACGCGGCGTAGACCTTGCGGTAGTCGTGGCCTCCGCGCTTCAGGTTCCAGATGTCGTCGTCGGAGTAATCCTTGACGAGGGCGGCGGCACGCTCGTCGCGTCCGAAGAAGTGCTCGCGGATGTACGCGCCGGACTCGGCCTTGTAGGTCTGGTAGTCGCCGTCGGGGGTGACGTTCATCAGGTTGAGCAGCGCACCCTCGGTGTCGCGGGCGAGCAGATCGTCCCACTCGCGGCCCCAGACGACCTTGATGACGTTCCAGCCCGCGCCGCGGAAGAACGACTCGAGTTCCTGGACGATCTTGCCGTTGCCGCGCACCGGACCGTCGAGACGCTGCAGGTTGCAGTTCACGACGAAGGTCAGGTTGTCGAGTCCCTCGTTCGCTGCCACCTGGAGCTGACCGCGGCTCTCGACCTCGTCCATCTCACCGTCGCCGAGGAACGCCCAGACGTGCGACTGGGAGGTGTCCTTGATGCCGCGATTCTCGAGGTACTTGTTCGACATCGCCTGGTAGATCGCGTTGATGGGGCCGAGGCCCATCGACACGGTCGGGAACTGCCAGTACTCCGGCATCAGACGCGGATGCGGGTAGGAGGGGATGCCGTACGGCGCGTGCGACTTCTCCTGACGGAAACCGTCGAGCTGGTCCTCACTCAGGCGTCCCTCGAGGAACGACCGTGCGTAGGTGCCGGGGGAGGCGTGACCCTGGATGAAGATCTGGTCGGCCCCGCCGGGGTTGTCGGCGCCCTTGAAGAAGTGGTTGAAGCCGACCTCGTAGAGAGCGGCCGACGAGGCATACGTCGAGATGTGACCGCCGACGCCGATGCCGGGGCGCTGTGCGCGGTGCACCGTGATCGCAGCGTTCCAGCGGATCCAGGCCCGATAGCGGCGCTCGACCTCTTCGTCACCCGGGAACTCGGGCTCGTTCTCCGGGGCGATCGTGTTGATGTAGTCCGTCGTCGGGACCATCGGCACGCCCAGGTGCAGTTCCTTGGAACGCTTGAGCAGGCTGAGCATGATCTCGCGGCCGCGGCCGTGGCCCTTGGCATCCACCAGCTCATCGAGGGACTGCTGCCACTCGCCGGTCTCCTCCGGATCGCTGTCGAGGGGGCCCTGGGAGTACGGATCCTGGTCGTGCACGGTCACGGGGGAACCTTTCGTCAAGCTGGCAGGTCATGCCAAGGAAACGGGAAGCGACACGGGCAGCCTTGTCAGCTGTGCACAACGCGCGCCGGATTCAGCCTATCCCTCTTCCACGACACGGGTGCGCATCGGCCTCCCGATAGACTGACGGCACCAGGGCCTTTAGCTCAGCTGGTAGAGCGCCACGTTTACACCGTGGATGTCGTCGGTTCGATCCCGGCAGGGCCCACCTCGCGCGCGACGCTCGTGTTAGATGGGCGCATGGATTCGTCACGTTCGTCTTTCGATCGCTGGGATCGCTTCGCGCGTGTGCCGCTCGTGTTCGCCGGGGTCATCTTCATCATCGGCTTCTCCGTCTTCGTCATCGCTCCCGATCTGCCGCCGCTCGTGCGGACGGTCACCGGCAACACGACGATCCTGACGTGGTTCATCTTCGCCGTGGACTACATCGTCCGTGTCTGCCTCACTCGGAAGGGCACGAGATGGCGTTACGTGGTGCGTCACCCCGTGGAGCTTCTCGCGGTCCTTCTTCCGGTGTTCCGTGCCGTGCGCGTGGTCGACCTCGCTCGTCAACTGCCGTTCTTCCATGCCCGCACCGGCAGCGTGGTGAGGACCGAGCTGATCATCTACTCCGCCGCGTACTCGGTGACCTTCGTCTATTTCCTCGCTCTCTCGACGCTGAGCGTGGAGCGGTCCGCGCCGGATGCGACCATCGACAGCTTCGGCGATGCCGTGTGGTGGGCGTTCGTGACCCTGACGACGGTCGGCTACGGCGACATGTACCCCGTGACCGTCGCGGGGCGGTTCTTCGCCGTGCTCCTGATGCTGGGCGGCATCGTCATCATCGGCATCACATCGGGAACCGTGGTCTCCTACATCACCGACCGCGTGCGCGAGTACGCCTTGAGCTCGTCGTCGAGCGACAAGGCGGACCCCGACCGGAGCGAGTGAGTCGTCTCCCGGCGATGCCCACCGCACGCCTGCGGACTCTGGCGGTCACGCGGCCACGGACCTAGGCTCCCGGCATGGGACTCCTGACCTTCAGCATCAACGTCACCCTCGACGGCTGCATCGATCACGAAGTGGGCATCGCCGACGACGAGACACACGCGTATTACACCCGTCTCCTCGAAGAATCCGGCGCGATGCTCTGGGGGCGCACCACCTACGAGATGATGGAGGATGCCTGGCCCGCCGTCGCGCGAGGAGAGACGGACGCCCCGCCGGCGCTGCGCGACTGGGCTGTCGCCCTGGAAGCCACACCCAAGTACGTGGTCTCCGCCACACGCCAGGATTTCCCGTGGACGAACAGCCACCGGATCCACGGCGATCTGCGCGCCGGAGTGCAGAGACTCAAGGATGAGACGCGCGACGGGGTCCTCGTGGGAAGCGGCATGCTCGCGACCGAACTCGACCGGTTGGACCTGATCGACGAGTACCGGTTCCTGGTGCATCCGCGGATCGCGGGCCACGGTCCCACGCTGTACGAGCGGGGGCTCCCCGCCACTCGACGCCTGGCGCTGGTCTCGTCGACACCGTTCCGTAGCGGTGCGGTAGCCCTGCACTACCGTCGCGCCGACTGACCTCGGCTAGGGGCATCGCCGGGACGGCGCGTACGCTGGTGAACCATACGATTCGACGACCGACGGACAGGAAGCTGCAGCACATGGCGCGACGCATCGTCGTGAGCGGGGCCTCGGGCCTGATCGGTTCAGCCCTCGTCTCCTCCCTGCGCGCCGACGGGATCGACGTCACCGTTCTGGTCCGTCGTGCGCCGCACGGAGCGGGTGAGGCGCAATGGGCACCGGGGGAGCGTCCGCTCGATCCGGACGTGCTCGCCGGTGCGGAAGCCGTCGTCGCGCTCGGCGGCGCCAGCGTCGGCCGTCTGCCCTGGACACGCCGCTACCGCGCGGAACTCGTCGATTCGCGCTTGCAGACGACCCGCACCATGACGACGGCCCTGCGTGCCCTGCGCTCGGATGCGCCGGCACTGGTCTCGGCGTCCGCTGTCGGGTACTACGGGTCCGCTCCCGGCGAAGTCCTCACGGAGGAGTCCGCAGCCGGTGAGACCTTTCTCGCCGATCTGACCGTGCGCTGGGAGGCCGAGGCTCGACGCGCCGAGGACCACACCAGGGTCGCGCTGCTCCGCACCGCCCCCGTGATCCATCGTCGCGGAGTGCTCAAGCCGCTCATCCAGCTGACCCGCTTCGGCGTCTCCGGTCCTCTCGGACGCGGAACACAGGTCTGGCCCTGGATCTCGCTCGACGATGAGGTCCGGGGGATCCGGCACGTCCTGGACACGAAGCTCGCCGGACCGGTCAACCTCACGGGGCCGACCCCCGCGTCTGCGAACGACATCGGCCGGGAGCTCGCTGCGCGCATGCACAGACCGTTCTGGCTCCCCGCGCCGGCCTGGGCTCTGCGCCTCGCCCTCGGCGACGCAGCGGACTCGCTGCTCCTTCCGGACGCCGATGTGCGGCCGCGGGTTCTGGAGCGCGGGGGCTTCGAGTTCGCTCATCCGACGGTCGCTCAGGCGGTCGCCGCCGCGCTGTGAGCATTTCCGACGGCGTTCCCCCTGCCGGAGAGGCGCACTGCACTGCGAGACTGAGCGCATGGAGATCATCGAGAACTCGAAGCTCACGGTCGTCGGCGCGGGAAGCGTGGGATCCAGCGTCGCCTACGCCGCACTGATCCGCGGATCTGCGCGTCATGTCGCGCTCTACGACATCGCCACCGAGAAGGTCGAGGCGGAGGTCCTCGACCTCGCGCACGGAACGCAGTTCACGGGTTCGAGCGACATCGTCGGTGGCAGCGACATCTCGGTGGCCGCGGGTTCGCACGTCGTCGTGATCACGGCGGGAGCCAAGCAGAAGCCGGGACAGACCCGGATCGAGCTCGCTGAGGTCAATGCGGGGATCATCCGCCGCATGATGCCCGAACTGCTCGAGGTCGCACCGAACGCGGTGTACGTGATCGTCACCAACCCGTGCGACGTGCTCACCGTGATCGCTCAGGAGGAGACCGGACTCCCGCCGGAGCGGATCTTCGCGTCCGGTACGGTGCTCGACACCTCGCGGCTGCGCTGGAAGCTTGCCGAGAGGGCGGGCGTGTCGACGGCCAGTGTCCACGCCCATATCGTCGGCGAGCACGGTGACACGGAGTTCCCGTTGTGGTCTCGGGCGACCATCGGCACCGTGCCGATCCTCGAGTGGGAGACGCCGGGACACCCCCGGTTCACCCTCGAGGAGTTGCAGGAGATCGCCGTCGACGTGCGCGATGCCGCCTACAAGGTCATCCTCGGCAAGGGGGCGACGAACTACGCCATCGGGCTGTCGAGTGCGCGAATCGTCGAGGCCATCCTTCACGACGAGCACGCCGTCATGCCCGTGAGCACGGTGTTGCGCGACTTCCACGGTGTCGACGGAGTCGCGCTGTCGGTGCCTTCGATCGTCAGTGCGACGGGCGCTGTCCCGATCCGCAACACGTCGTTCTCCGACCACGAGCTCGCGCTGCTGCGGCAGTCCGCCGACGCGTTGACGGCGGCTGCGGCGTCTCTGCACCCGTGAGCGGGGCGCCGGTGCGCGACCGGCACCCCGCGTCGGCTCAGCGCCCGTGCGGGTCGGTGGCGTTCAGCGTGGCGACGACCCGGTCGTAGTCACCGCGGGCCTCTCCGTAGCGGAGGAATTTCACGCGTTCCACCTGGATCTCGGTGGCGTTCGGCCGCGACTCGATCAGCTCCATCACTTCGTCGATGAACTCGTTGAGCGGCATAGCGGACTCGTTCTCCTCATGTCCGGGCATGAGAGGCGTGCGCACCGCCGGCGGTTCCAGCTCGAGCACCGACACACTGCTCCCTTCGAGCTGCAGGCGCAGGGATTCGCTGAGCATGTGGATCGCGGCCTTGCTGGCGTTGTAGCTCGGCGTCGCGCGGAGCGGGGCGAAGGCGAGGCCGGACGAGACCGTCATGATCGTCGCTTCCGGCTGCGCGCGCAGATGCTCGACGAAAGCGGCGCTCAGCCGGATCGGCCCGAGGATGTTCGTCTCGACGGTCTCCTCGGCGGTGGAGAGGAATCCGGTGGGCGTGGTCCAGTCCTCGGCTCGCATGACACCGGCCATCGTGATCAGCACGTTCAGGGCGGGGTGCTCTGCGAGGACAGCTCGGGAGGCCGCATGGATGCTGTCGGCGTCGGTCGTGTCGATCCGCACCGTGTGGATACCGGGGTGCTCGCCGGCGATGGCCGTGAGCCGGTCTTCGCGGCGTCCTCCCACGATCACGGTGTTGCCGCGTGCATGCAGACGCACGGCGAGGGCGAGGCCGATGCCGCTCGTCGCGCCCGGGATGAAGATGGTGTTTCCGCTGATGTTCATACGATCAGCCTCGGCGTCTCGGAACCGCCCCTCCAGAGAGCGGTCATCCAGGGATCACCGGTCCCTGGAACCTGCGCGGACGTCGGGGGATACTTCAGAGGTGGATCGTGATGCACTGGCCGAGTTCCTGCTCCGGCGACGTGAGGCACTGCGGCCTGCCGACGTGGGACTTCCGTCCGGACCTCGACGCCGGACCTCCGGGTTGCGCAGAGAAGAGGTGGCACAGCTGGCGACCATGTCGACGGACTACTACACGCGCCTGGAGCAGCGGCGGGGACCCCAGCCCAGCGTGCAGATCCTCTCCTCCCTGGCACGTGCTCTGCGCCTGACCGAAGACGAGCGCGACTACCTCTTCCGGCTCTGCGGACACAGCGCCCCGGACCGCGCCCCCCTCACCGAGTACGTGCGTCCCGGCATCCTCCGCGTGCTCGACCGGCTGCACGACACCCCGGCATTCGTCGTCTCGCTGCTCGATGAAGTTCTCGTGCAGAACGATGCCTCCCGCGCTCTCGTGGGCGATTCGACCGCACTCACCGGGCTCGACCGGAGCGGCATCTACCGCTGGTTCGCCCATCCCGACGTCGAGCGGCGGCGATATCGCGAGGTCGATCACCCGCGACAGGCTCGTGCCCTCGTCGGCGCTCTGCGCGCCGCACACGGGGTGATGGGTCCCCGGTCGCGGGCGGGGGAGATCGTCGAGGCGCTGTCAGCCCGGAGCCCGGAGTTCGTGGAGCTGTGGGAGGCGCACGTGGTGAGCCGACGGTTCGAGCAGCACAAAGTGATGGTGCACCCGGAGCTGGGGGAGATCGAGGTCGACTGCCAGGCGCTGTTCAGTGAGGACGAATCGCAGGCGCTGATCGTCCTCACCGCCGCACCCGGGAGCGAATCGGCGGGCAAGCTCGAGTTCCTTCGCGTGCTCGGCACGCAGCGCGTCTGACGCGATACCGGGTCAGGACTCCTCGTGCGTCCGGGGATCCGCGTCGAACAGTCGTCCGTCCGGACGTCCGAGCGCGGTGATGGCCGTGACCTCGCCTTCGTCGAGCACGACTTCTGCGGCGGCGAGGTTCGCGACCTGGTGCTCCAGCGTCGAGGCCTTCGGAATCGACACCGTCCCTCGTGCCACGTGCCAGGCGAGCACGACCTGGGCAGGAGAGATCGCGTGCGCCGCGGCGACTTCGCGGATCACCGCCTCGTCGAGCAGCGCCTTCGCGCGACCGAGGGGGCTCCAGGCTTCCGTGAGGATGCCCTTCTCCCGGTGGTATGCGAGTTGCTCCTCCTGGGGGAAGTAGGGGTGCACCTCGATCTGGTTGACGACCGGACGGACACCGGTCTCGGCTTCGATGCGCTCCACATGCTCCGGGAGGAAGTTCGAGACGCCGATCTGCCGCACGACGCCACGGGACTGTGCATCGACCAGAGCGGCCCACGCCTGGACGTACTCGTCCTGGCTGGGGTTCGGCCAGTGGATGAGGTGCAGATCCGTCATGTCGAGTCCCAGGCGCGAGCGGCTCTCCTCGATGCTGTCGCGCGCTCTCTCGGACGGGTGGTGGCGGCCGGGGAGCTTCGTCGTGACGACGATCTCCGAGCGATCCACCTCTGCGGCGGCGACTCCCCGGCCGACCGAGCCCTCATTCTCGTAGTTGAAAGCCGTGTCGATGAGCCGGTAGCCCGCCCCGATGCCCCCGGCGACGGCATCCGCTCCGCTATCGCCGTTCAGTCGATAGGTGCCGAGGCCGATGGCCGGAAGGGCGAAGCCGTTGTGCGCGGTGAACGAGGGGACGACGGGTCGAGTGGTCACGATTCTCCTTCTGGGCGTTTCTCCCGAGCGTACGCTGGAGGGATGACAAAGGACGCGGACACGGCGCTGGATGACGCTTCGGCTGTCGAGACGTCGCGGTGCCCGTGCTCCTCCGGAGACGTGTTCGGACGGTGCTGCGCACCGTTGCTGCGAGGCGCACCGGCCCCGACCGCGGAACGGCTCATGCGCTCCCGCTACACCGCGTTCCGCCTCGGCGATGCCGCGCATCTGTTGCGGACCTGGCACCCGACGACGAGGCCCCAGGCCATCGAGTTCGACCCGGAGCTGCACTGGCGGCGTCTGATCGTCCTGGATCGCGGGGCGGGTGGTCCGTTCGATCGGGAGGGCGTCGTGGAGTTCGAGGCCTTCTGGCGCCAGGGCGCGGAGCGCGGTTCCTTGCACGAGCGCAGCCGCTTCGTGCGCGAGGACCGACAGTGGCTCTACGTCGACGGAGACGTCCGCTGATGGGCGGATGTCGCTGTAGCGACTAGATTTGAGAGCGTGAACGCCAGCCCCGAGAACCAGCGCACCCTGCTCGACATCGCCGACCTGGATCGGCGCATCGCGCAGGCAGAGCGTGCACGAACGAAGCCGAGTCAGGCGGGCCGCATCACCGAACTCGTCGCCATCCGTCAGGAGCAGCTCCGTGAGCTGACCGCTCTCACCGGTGCCCGCGATGACGTGCGCACCGAACTGACACGGCTCGAATCCGACGTCGCGGTCGTCGCGGCGCGTCGGAACCGCGATGCCGAGCGCCTCGCCACGGCCACGAACCCGAAGGACGCACAGGCCCTCGAGCACGAACTGGCGAGCCTCGCCAAGCGGCAGAGCGATCTCGAAGACGCGCAGCTCGACGTGATGGGACGACTCGAAGAGGCGGAGGCCTCCGTCGCCGCGCAGCAGGCGCTGCTGGAGACGACGACGGCGGAAGGCACGTCGCTCACGGCCCAGGCGAAGGCCGACGTCGCGGCGGCGACCGATCTGGGGAGTCAGCTCGCCCGCGACCGTGCGGCTGTCGCCGAGAGCGTGCCGCCGCAGTTGCTCGCCGAGTACTCGCGCCGCGCAGCGAACAGTGCGGGCGCGGCGTTGCTCACCCGGGGAACCTGTGAAGGCTGCCGCATCCTGCTCCCCAGCACCGACCTGAACGACATCCGTCGTGCGGCGGACGACCTCGTCGTGTCGTGCCCCGAGTGCGGCTGCATCCTGGTTCGTACCGAGGAGTCCGGGCTCGCATGAGCGGTGCCCGCACGCACCGCTCATGACGGTGCCGGCGTCGGGCGTCGAACGGCGGATCGCGCTGATCTCGCTGGGGCCGCAGGACCACGTCGCCATCGAGCTCGATGCCGACGACGAAGAGCAGAGCCGCACGCCACTGCGCTCAGACGATCTCGCGACGTGGGTGCAGTCCGTCGAGGCCGCCGACGCTCCGCGATGGATCATGCGTTCGGCCGTGGAGACGTACGCGCTTCTGCTCGCCGACGGGGTGCGGATCGCGCGCAGTCATGATCTGGTACTCTGCCACGCGATCCTCCGGGACACGTCCTCGGTGGAGACTCCGCTGCCGTCCTCCCCGGAATGGGAGCGTCGCGAGCCCACCGTGGCGTTGCCCTCGCTGTTCGATGTGTTCGACGATGAGCGAGGCGACGATCCGATCGCCTCGACCCTCGATCAATACCGTGCGCAGCGCCGGGTGATCGCTGGCGCGCCGGACGGACGCCTCACTCTGCTGTGCGCCGCGGAGTCGGCGGGCGGTCTCATCGCGGAGGAGATGCGGGTCGCGGGCCTGCCCTGGGATGAGGACGTGCACGATGCGATCCTGACCGAGACCCTGGGCACCCGTCCGGTCGCCGGAGGCGTGCCGAGCCGGATGGTCGAGCTCGGTGATCGCGTGCGAGACCTCTTGGGGGACGCATCCCTTCACCTCGACAGCCAGCAGAAGCTGCTCCGCGCGTTGCACCGCGTGGGGGTGCAGGTCGAGTCCACGAGTCGGTGGGAGCTCGCTGAACACGATCACCCGGTCGTCGAACCGCTGCTCGCGTACAAGAAGTTGTCCCGGCTCCTGAGCGCCAATGGCTGGGCCTGGCTCGCCGAGTGGGTGCATGACGGGCGGTTCCGTCCGGTGTACATCCCCGGGGGCGTGGTCACCGGACGATGGGCGTCGGCCGGCGGGGGAGCGCTGCAGTTGCCTCGCAGCCTTCGTCCTGCGGTGCGTGCCGATCCCGGATGGACCCTCGTCGTCGCCGACGTGGCGCAGCTGGAGCCCCGCATGCTCGCCGCGATGGCTTCGGACGAGGCGATGGCGCTCGCGGCGCGGGGGAGCGACCTCTACGCCGGCGTCGTCGACTCCGGTGCGGTCGCGACGCGGGAGGAGGCGAAGTACGCGGTGCTGGGAGCGATGTACGGCGCCACGACGGGAGACAGCGGACGATTGGTGCCGCGCCTGCGCAAGGTGTACCCGCGCGCGATGGCGTTGGTCGACGCGGCGGCACGCACCGGTGAGGACGGAGGAATCGTGTCCACGTGGCTCGGCCGTTCGTCGCCGCGGCCGTCGACGGAGTGGATGCGTCTGCAGTCGGATGCGACGGGGGCCGATGCCGAGCCGGCGGTGGTGGCGCTCGCCCGACGCAGGGCACGCGATTGGGGACGCTTCACGCGCAACTTCGTGGTGCAGGGAACCGCTGCGGAATGGTCGCTCATCTGGCTCGCCGAGATTCGTCATCGCCTGCAGCTGATCCCGGAGGTTTCCACGGCGGCCGCGGCCTCCGGTCCGTTCGCGCGGGTGCCGCACCTCGCCTTCTTCCTGCACGACGAGGTGATCCTGCACGTCCCGCAGGAGCATGCGGAGACCGCGGCTGAGGCGGTCCGGGAAGCCGCGTCCGTCGCCACCACCCGTCTCTTCGGCTCTTTCCCGATCGATGTGCCCCTCGATCTGCGCATCGCCGAGTCCGCCGAGAAGTAGCGGGAGCGTGCGCGGGGAGAAAGTAGACTGGGTATGCGAATGGGTCGACTGGACGGTCGCGTTGCGGGGAACCGCACCGAGGAACGTCCGGGCTCCACAGGGCAGGGCGGTGGGTAACACCCACCCGGAGCAATCCGCGAGAAAGTGCCACAGAGAGTAGACCGCCCCGCAAGGGGTAAGGGTGAAAGGGTGGTGTAAGAGACCACCGGGGGACATGGTGACATGGCCCGCCAGGTAAACCTCGTCCGGAGCAAGGTCAGACAGAGGATGTTGACGCGGCTCGCCGAGTCCTCGGGTAGACCGCTAGAGTGCCACGGCAACGTGTCGCCGAGAGAGATGACCGTCGAAGGGGCGAAGAACCCCGGAACAGAACCCGGCGTACAGGTCGGCCCATTCGCACCGCTTGTATCGATCGTCTCCTCCCGAAAGGGTGAGCGGCGGTTCCCGCACGAGGAGCCGCTTGCTACGTTCGCCTCCATCACGCA
Source organism: Microbacterium aurugineum (assembly GCF_023101205.1). Classification (NCBI taxonomy): domain Bacteria; kingdom Bacillati; phylum Actinomycetota; class Actinomycetes; order Micrococcales; family Microbacteriaceae; genus Microbacterium; species Microbacterium aurugineum. Next base: position 1,529,280 of record NZ_CP078078.1, read on the forward strand.
CGAAACGACGGAGGAGAGCTCATGGCGAAGAAGCCCAACATCATTCTTTTCATGTCCGACGACGTCGGGTGGGGCGACCTCGGATGCTACGGAGGCGGCGAGAACCGCGGTGCTCCGACGCCGAACCTCGACCGACTCGCCGCAGAGGGACTGCAGTTCATGTCCTTCTACGGACAGCCGAGCTGCACGCCCGGACGCGCTGCCGCTCTGACGGGCCGCCTCCCGATCCGCAGCGGGATGACGACGGTCGCGTTCCCCGGAGACGGGGGAGGGCTGCCGGCCCCGGAGTGGACGCTGGCGAGCGTGCTGAAGAAGGCCGACTACGCCACGTGCCACATCGGGAAATGGCATCTGGGTGAAGCGGACTACGCGATGCCGACTGCGCACGGCTTCGACGAGATGTACAACACGACTCTCTATCACCTGAACGCGTACACCTACACCGACAAGGCGTTCAACCCCGACTTCCCGTTCGACGACGAGGCCACCATGAAGATGTGGGGCAACGTCATCGGAGCGCTCGACGGGAAGGCCGGGGAGGAACCGACCGAGGTGGAGAAGCTGAGTTCCGAGAACATCCCGTTCATCGACGAGAAGTCGACGGATCGCGCGATCGACTACATCGAAGCCCATGCGAATGCCGATGAGCCGTTCTTCCTCTACCTGAACACCGCCAAGCTGCACCAGCCCAACATCCCGCACCCGGACTTCGAGGGGGCTTCGATGGGCAAGTCGAAGTTCCTCGACTCACTCGTCGAGCTCGATCACCGTGTGGGGACCGTCATGGACAAGATCCGTGAACTCGGGATCGCCGAAGACACCCTCGTCGTGTGGACCACCGACAACGGTGCCTGGCAGGACGTGTATCCGGACTGCGGATACACGCCGTACCGCGGGACCAAGGGCACGGACTACGAGGGTGGCAGTCGGGTCCCCGCGATCGCCTGGTGGCCCGGAACCATCGAAGCCGGTCGTCGCAACTCGGAGATCGTCGGATCGCTCGACCTGATGGCGACGTTCGCGAGTCTGGCGGGAGTGGACCTCCCCACGGAGGATCGCGAAGGGGAGCCGACGATCTTCGACAGTTACGACCAATCGGCGCTTCTGAAGGGCGAGAGCGGCTCCACGCGAGACCACTGGCTCTACATGACGGAGACCGAGATGATCCCCGGAGCCGTGCGCGTCGGTAAGTGGAAGGCGATCTGGAACGTCCGGGATCAGTGGCGCGGGCCTTCGTCCTACACGGCGATCGTGCCCGAGCTCTTCGATCTCTGGCAGGATCCGCAGGAGCGGTACGACATCTTCATGACGAGTTTCGCGGAGAAGACGTGGCAGGCGCCGCAGATGGCAGCGCGACTGCTGAGCGTTCTTCCCAGTTATCAGAAGTATCCGAACCGACCTCTCCAGTCGGCCGGCATCAGCTACGCGATGTTCGATGTCGAAGATGCGCAGGTGCAGCAGCAGATCCAGAAGATGCTCCACGGCCTGACATCCAGCGCCTGAGTCCGCGCGGGACGGATGAAGGCTCCGACGACCGCGTCGTCGGAGCCTTCACTGTGTCTGGAGGGACGGGATCAGTCGCCGGCCAGAGACGCCGCACCGATGATGCCCGAGTTGTTCCGGTGGATCGCCGGGACGATCGGCGTCTTCAGGTCGAGCAGCGGGAGGAAGTCGCCGGCGTTCTTCGACACGCCACCGCCGACCACGAACAGGTCGGGGCTGAACAGGAACTCGATATGCGAGTAGAACGCCTGGAGGCGCTCCGCCCACTCGGCCCAGGTGAGGCCTTCGCGTTCGCGCGCCGACGTCGCGGCGTAGGTCTCGACCGACTCGTACTCGCGGAAGTTGAGGTGTCCGAGCTCGGTGTTCGGCAACAGGATGCCGTCGTAGAGGAAAGCGGAACCGATGCCTGTGCCGAGTGTCGTGAGCAGGGTGAAGCCACGCACATCCCTGGCCGCGCCGTGTCGGGCCTCGGCGACGCCGGCCGCGTCCGCATCGTTCACGAACACGATGTTGCGGCCGAGGCCGTCGCGGAAGAACCGCTCGGCGTCGAAGTCGATCCATTCCTTGGACACGTTGGCAGCGGAGAGCGTCTTGCCACGCTTGACGATCGCCGGGAACGCCACGCCGAGCGGAAGCGTGGATTCATGCACGTCAAGGGTCTTCAGGACCGTCTGCACGGCCACGAGCACGTCCTGCGGCGATGCGCCCGCCGGAGTGGGGACCCGCACCCGATCGGATGCCATGACACCGTGCTCGAGGTCGACGATTCCCGCTTTGATTCCCGTGCCGCCGATGTCGACGCCGATCGCTTTTGCCATGGGGGATAGCTTAGCGACCGCCGTGCACGCCAGTAGGATCGATGACATCACGTGAAGAAGGGGCAGCCATGACTGACGGTGACCACAAGTACTGGTACAACTCGGAGACCGGCGAGGTCGAGTTCGGGATGATCTCGCCCTCCATCGATCGCATCGGTCCGTTCGACACGGAAGCGGAAGCCCGCCGCGCGCCCGAGGTGCTCCGCGAGCGTTCCCGCGCCTGGGCGGAGGAAGAGGCCGTCGAGCAGGGCTGGGACGTCAAGGGCGACACAAAGGGCCAGGGCACGGAGTAGCAATGGACAAGCAGAGGGACTTCGTCCTGCGGACGATCGAAGAGCGCGGCGTCAAGTTCGTGCGCCTGTGGTTCACGGACGTCATCGGCACGCTCAAGTCGGTGGCGATCGCCCCGGCCGAGGTCGAGGGCGCGTTCGCGGAGGGGATCGGCTTCGACGGCTCCGCCATCGAAGGACTGACCCGTACGCAGGAGTCCGACCTGCTGGCCCAGCCTGATCCGACCACGTTCCAGACGCTGCCGTGGCGCGGCGAGATCGATCCGACGGCGCGCATGTTCTGCGACCTGACGACGCCCGACGGTCAGCCGGCCGTCGCCGACCCGCGGCATGTGCTCAAGCGCACACTCGCGAAGGCCGCGGACGCGGGCTTCACCTTCTACACGCACCCCGAGATCGAGTTCTACCTGCTCAAGTCGTCGTCGTTCGGGCCCGAGGGACCCGTCCCCGTGGACTCGGCCGGCTACTTCGACAACGTCCCCGGTGGCACGGCGCACGACTTCCGCCGCCGTTCGGTGCGCATGCTGGAAGACCTCGGCATCTCCGTCGAGTTCAGCCACCACGAGGGCGGTCCCGGACAGAACGAGATCGACCTGCGGTACGCCGATGCGCTGACGACGGCCGACAACGTGATGACCTTCCGCACCGTGATCAAGGAGGTGGCGATCGAGCAGGGCGTCTACGCGACGTTCATGCCGAAGCCGCTCAGCGGGCAGCCGGGGAGTGGGATGCACACCCACATGTCGCTCTTCGAAGGCGACCAGAACGCCTTCTACGAAGAGGGCGCCAAGTACCAGCTCTCCAAGACCGGGCGCCACTTCATCGCGGGCCTGCTGAAGCACGCCAACGAGATCTCCGCGGTCACGAACCAGTTCGTCAACTCCTACAAGCGGCTCTGGGGCGGCGACGAGGCCCCGAGCTTCATCACCTGGGGACACAACAACCGCTCCGCGCTCGTGCGGGTGCCCATGTACAAGCCGAACAAGGGGCAGTCGTCACGAGTCGAGTACCGTGCGCTCGATTCCGCGGCGAACCCGTACCTCGCCTACGCGCTCATGCTCGCTGCTGGGCTGAAGGGCATCGAAGAGGGCTACGAGCTCCCGCCCGAGGCTGAGGACAACGTGTGGGCGCTCAGCGACGCCGAGCGACGTGCGCTGGGCTACTCGGCTCTGCCGGCGAGCCTCGACCACGCCCTCGAGTACATGGAGGAGTCGGAGCTCGTCGCCGAGACGCTCGGCGAGCAGGTCTTCAACTACGTACTGCTCAACAAGCGCAAGGAGTGGGAGGCGTACCGGGGGCAGGTGACCCCGCTGGAGCTGAAGAACAACCTCGAGCTGCTCTGAGTCGCGCATGGTCCGTCCGGACGACTCCGTCTCGCTCTCGGCGCTGGCCCGGCTCGGCTTCGCGGAACTGAGCGAGGCCGCGGCTTCCCTCACGGAACTCGCCGAGATCCTCGACCGACCGCACGGCGTGCTGCTCGAAGCAGACGACGCCGCGGACCCCGATGCCGCCGTGCGCGGGCTCCTCCGAGTGGCGCGCCGGGATGCGGGACCCCTGCGGGCGCTTCTCGACGACGAGGTGACCCGTCGACAGGTGTGGCGCGTGTTCGGTGCGTCGGAAGGGCTCGCCGACTTCTTCCTCCGTCACCCCGAGCAGCTCTCGGTCCTCGAAGGCTCGGTCAGCGGTCTGCCGACCTCGCAGGAGATGCAAGAGCGTTTGCTCGCGTCGGTGGGCGCGCGAGACGGATTCGCGCAGACGGGTGATGACGACGCCGTGGTCGCGATCAGGGTCGCGTACCGTCGCAGCCTCGCCGCCATTGCGGCATACGACCTCACGCACCCGTCGCCCGCGACCATCGTCGCCGAGGTGTCGGCCGCACTCGCTGATCTCGCCGGCGCCGCACTCGAAGCGTCGCTCGCCGTCGCCAGGACGCGCCTCCAGGAGTCGTTGAGCACGGACGAGGTCGCCGCCACGCGCCTCGCCGTGATCGGTATGGGCAAAGCCGGTGCCAGGGAACTGAACTACGTCAGCGACGTGGACGTGATCTTCGTCGGCGGCACCAGAGACGAAGACGTCGTGAGCGAAGCGAAGGCGATGGACATCGCCACCCGACTCGCGCGCGAGACCATGCGGAATCTGAGCGGCATCGAAATCGAGCCGCCGCTGTGGGAGGTGGACGCCGCGCTCCGACCGGAGGGCAAGCAAGGAGCACTGGTCCGTTCCGTCGCCTCCCATCTGGCGTACTACGATCGCTGGGCCAAGAGCTGGGAGTTCCAAGCCCTGCTCAAAGCGCGCCCCCTCGCAGGGGACCCCGAGCTCGGTGCGGAGTACATCGCTGCCGTGCAACCGAAGATCTGGTCGAGCGCGGCCAGGCAGGACTTCGTCGAGAGCGTCCAGCGGATGCGTGAGCGGGTGATGGAGTACATTGACCCCGAAGACGTGCCCTATCAGCTCAAGCTCGGCGCCGGTGGACTCCGGGACATCGAGTTCACGGTCCAGCTTCTGCAGCTCGTCCACGGCCTCACCGACGAGACGCTGCGTACGCGCGGCACGCTCGAGAGCCTCGATGCACTGGTCGCCGGCGGATACATCGGGCGCACGGACGCGGCCACCTTCGCCGACGACTACCGGGTGTTGCGCCTGATGGAGCACCGTCTGCAGCTGCGCGAGCTCAGCCGGACCCACCTCATGCCCCGAACCCCCGCGGGGCTGCGGGTGCTCGCTCGTGCCACCGGATTGGCCGAGAGCGGTGGCGCGGTCTGGTCCCGCTGGGAGAGCGTGCGGCGTGAGGTGCGGGAGATCCACACACGGCTGTTCTACCGGCCGCTTCTCAGCGCGGTCGCCGGACTCCCCGAAGAGGAGCGCACGCTCTCGGCTGCGCAGGCACATGACCGACTGGCGGCGATCGGGTTCCGCGACCCCGCGGGAGCCCTCCGTCACATCGGCGCTCTCACGAGCGGGATCTCTCGCAAGGCCACCATCCAGCGTCATCTGATGCCCATCATGGTGCGCTGGTTCGCCGACGGGAGCGACCCCGACTATGCCCTCCTCGCCTTCCGGCGGATCAGCGAGCGCCTCGGCGACACCCCCTGGTTCCTCCGGATGCTGCGGGACTCCTCCGGCGCTGCCGAGAGCCTGACACGCTTGCTCTCCTCCTCGCGGTACATCGGTGAGCTGTTGGAGTGGATCCCCGAGTCGGTCGCGTGGCTGGACAGCTCCGGACGGCTGCGCCCCCGCGGAGCCGCGGCGTTGGATGAGGAGGCGCGGGCGATCCAGGCGCGTCACGAGACCATCGGCGACGCCCTGCGTGCCGTGCGCGCGCTGCGTCGCCGGGAGCTTCTCCGTACGGCGATGGGGGCGGTCCTCGGCGTGCTCACCATCGAAGAGGTGGCGACGGCACTCACGGACATCACCGAGGCGACCATCCAGGCCGCCCTGCGCGCCGTGCTCCGCGAGGTGGTCCCTGCGGAGGACGAGGATCTGGACTTCGCCGTCATCGCGATGGGGCGTTTCGGGGGAGCCGAACTCGGTTTCGGTTCGGATGCCGACATCCTCTACGTGTACGACGCGAACGGCGTCGACCCGCCGCGCGCGCAGAAGCTCGCCACGCAGATCGTCGCCGGACTCCGCGAGCACGTCACCGACCACAGGCTCCCGCTCGACCTCGATGCCGATCTCCGTCCGGAGGGGCGCAACGGTCCCGTCGTTCGATCCATCGAGGCGTACACCGAGTACTACCGTCGCTGGTCGTTGTCGTGGGAGGCGCAGGCGCTGCTGCGCGCACGAGGCGTGGCCGGGAGCACGAAGCTGATCGAGAAGTTCACCGCGCTGGCGGACACGATCCGCTATCCCGAGGCGGTCGACCTCCAGAGCACGCGCGAGATCAAGCGCATCAAGGCCAGGGTCGAGGGCGAGCGACTGCCGCAGGGCGCGGACCCCAGGCGGCATCTGAAGCTCGGCCCCGGAACGCTCAGCGATGTCGAATGGCTGGTGCAGATGCTGCAGCTCCAGCACGCTCATGCGATTCCCGGTCTGCGCACGACCTCGACGTTGGGCGCGCTTGATGCCGCCGTCGAAGCGGGGCTCGTGACCGAAGACGACGCCGAGCGGCTGCGCGAGGCGTGGCGACTGTCGAGCAGGCTCCGCTCGGCGATCACCCTCCTGACGGGCAAGACGAGCGATCTGCTTCCGGTGGATCGACGACAGCTGGATGCAATCGGTCGCCTTCTGGGCTATCCCGACCGGTCGGCGACCGAGCTCGAGGAGGACTACCTGGGTGTCACACGGCGTGCACGCAAGACCTTCGAGGACCTGTTCTACGGCTGAATCCGCGCCGCGAGTTTGCAGTATCGGGGCGCGTGTCCCAAGCTGACGATATGACTCACGCGCGCATCGGCATCGTCTGGAATCCTTCGAAGGTCGAGCAGGCGGATCTGCACGATGCGGTAGCCGGCGTCTTCGACGATTCGTATGACGTCCGTTGGTGGGAGACGACTCCGGAGGACCCCGGTCGCGGCATGGCTCGGGAGGCGCGTGCTGACGCCAGGGACCTGGTGATCGCGGTCGGTGGTGACGGCACCGTCCGCGCGGTCGCAGAGGCGCTGGCAGGCTCGGAGACGGCGCTCGGGATCGTGCCGCAGGGGACGGGCAACCTTCTCGCTCGCAACCTCGAGGTCCCGCTGAACGATGTGACCGCCGCGCTGGAACGCATCCGTGATGCCGAGGCACGTCGCATCGACCTGGGATGGGTGTCGTACGACGGAACCGAGCATGCGTTCGCCGTGATGGTCGGCTTCGGTATCGACGCGCAGATGTTGGTCGAGACCGACGACGACCTCAAGTCGAAGGCCGGATGGCTCGCCTATGTCGAAGCGATGGGCCGCGCCCTCGCCGGCACAGAGATGACGGAGATCACTCTCGCCATCGACGGGGAGAAGGCGGTCGCCCTGCGCGGGCACACCATGCTGATCGGCAACTGCGGGATGGTGCAGGGCGGGATCAGACTGCTGCCGGACGCCGTGCTCGACGACGGCAAGCTCGATGTGCTCATGGTCAGTGCAGACGGGGCGCTGCAGTGGCTCGACACCCTGCGGTCCTTCGTCTGGGACAACGGCATCCGCCGTCTGTTCGGCGCCACGGACGAAGCCGTCAGCACGGATTCCACACGCCACCTTCCCGTCGAGCGCATCGACGTCGAGTTGGCGACGCCGCTCATGTTCGAGATCGATGGCGAGGAGATGGGGGAAGTCTCCGCCTTCGAGGTGCGCGTGGAGCCCGGCGCCCTGCTCGTCCGGTAGGAACTCCGCATCCGCGAACGGCGGCGGAGTCCGATCAGTGCGACGTCGCCGGGGGAACGATCTTCCGGTCCTGCGCAGGGAACGTCACCTTCTGCACGATGATGATGATGCTCGCCGCGACCGGGATCGCGACGAGCGCGCCGAGGATACCGCCCAGCGTTCCGCCGGCCACGGCGGCGATCACCACGAGCGCTCCCGGCACCGCAACGGCTCTGCTCATGATGCGGGGGGAGAGCACGTATGCCTCGATCTGCATATAGACCAGGTAGTAGATGATCGCGATCAGGGCGGTCAGGGGTGACACGAAGAGGCAGATCAACGAGTTGATGATCGAGGCGGTCAGCGTTCCCACCAAGGGGATCAGGGACCCGATGAAGGCGATCAGGGCGAGCAGCGCAGGAACGGGCGCGCCGATGATGCTGAGGAAGATCAGGCTCAGGATGCCGTTGATGAGCGCCAGGCTCGCTTGGCCGATCACATAGCGGCCGACGGCGCCGGAGACGTCTTCGAGGAGTCCGCTGAAGGTGTCGCGCTGGTAGGCCGGCACGAAGCGGGCGGCCACGTGCTTCATGCTCCGCAGCGAAGCCATGAAGTACAGGGTCAGGATCAGGACGATCGTGACGCCGGTCACCCCGCCCGCGATGCCCGCTCCGACGGCGAAGACACCACCTCCGATGTCGAGGAAGTTGTCCGGGTCCTGGACGAAGTCGAGAACGCCCTGGACGGCGTCCGTGATGGTGGAGCCGAACTGGCCGCTGACGTCCTTGTACCAGGCGCTGGCCATGAAATCCTCGACCATCTGCGGGCCGTCCTTGATCAGGTTGCTGATCTGCTCGACGAGGAGCGGGATGATGGCGAGGATGATGCCCGCGAAAGCGAGGATCACGCCCGCTACGACGATCGTGACGGCTGCCGGTCGGGGGAGTCTCCGTTCGATGAACGTGACGATCGGGTCGAGGCCGAGCGCGAGGAACACCGCCACTCCGATGTACACGAGCACGGTGGCGAGCTGACCGATGACGCCGCCGATCGCCAGGGCCACGAGCACACCGAGTGCGCCGAGCAGGCCGAACTTGAACGGGTTCGTCCGCGCATACGCGCTGACGGCGTTCGATCGCTGTGTCGCGGTGTCTTCCGCGGGCGCGCGCAGCTCGGTCTTCACGGTCATTCTTCTACGGCGCATGGTTCCCCCGGTCGACGCTCAGACTCACAAGTTGATCACCCGGATGCCACGCGGTCAAGCGCGCCACGGCGCAACGAGCAGCGGGTTTCAGAGACGCGAAGGGCCCTACCGCCGCAGTCGCGACGGCAGGGCCCTCTCCGTGCCGTTCCGAGGTGGTCAGACCCCGAAGTACAGCTCGTACTCGAACGGGTGCGGGCGCTGTGCCATCGGCAGGATCTCGTTCTCGTACTTGTAGGAGATCCAGGTCTCGATGAGCTCCTTGGTGAACACGCCGCCCTCGAGGAGGAACTGGTGGTCGGCCGCCAGCGCGTCGAGCGAGTCGAGCAGGGAGTTCGGGACCTGCGGGATGTCCTTGGCCTCCTCGGGCGGGAGCTCGTAGAGGTCCTTGTCGACGGGCTCGTGCGGCTCGATGCGGTTCTTGATGCCGTCGAGGCCCGCCATCAGCTGTGCGGCGAAGGCGAGGTAAGGGTTGCCGGAGGCGTCGGGCGCGCGGAACTCGATGCGCTTGGCCTTCGGGTTGGAGCCCGTGATCGGGATGCGGATCGCGGCGGAACGGTTGCCGGCCGAGTAGACCAGGTTGACCGGAGCCTCGAAGCCCTTGACCAGACGGTGGTAGCTGTTCAGGGTCGGGTTGGTGAACGCGAGCAGCGCCGGCGCGTGTGCCAGGATGCCGCCGATGTACCAGCGCGCGATGTCGCTGAGCTGACCGTAGCCGGCCTCGTCGTAGAACAGCGGCTCGCCGTCGTTCCACAGCGACTGGTGCGTGTGCATACCCGAGCCGTTGTCGCCGTAGAGGGGCTTCGGCATGAAGGTCGCGACCTTGCCCCACTCCTGGGCGGTGTTCTTGACGATGTACTTGAACTTGAGGATGTCGTCCGCCGCGTGGACCATCGTGTCGAAGCGGTAGTTGATCTCCTGCTGACCGGCGGTTCCCACCTCGTGGTGCGAACGCTCGAGCGTGAACCCGGACTCGATGAGCTTGAGGGTGATGTCGTCACGCAGGTCGGCGGTCTTGTCGACCGGGCTCACCGGGAAGTAGCCGCCCTTGTACGGGGTCTTGTTGGCGAGGTTGCCGCCCTCTTCCTCACGGCCGGTGTTCCACGCGGCCTCCTCGGAGTCGACCTTGTAGAAGCTCTCGCCGGCGGTGACCGAGTAGCGGACGTCGTCGAAGATGTAGAACTCCGCCTCGGGGGCGAAGAAGGCGGTGTCGGCGATGCCGGTCGAGGCCAGGTACTTCTCGGCCTTCTTGGCGACCTGACGCGGGTCCTTCGAGTAGATCTCGCCGGTGCGCGGGTTGTAGATGTCGAAGAGCATGACGAGCGTGCTCGCCTCGCGGAACGGGTCGACGTACGCCGTCGTGACATCGGGGATGAGCTGCATGTCCGACTCGTGGATGCTCGCGAAGCCGCGGATCGAGGAACCGTCGAACAGCTGGCCGTCGGTGAAGAAAGCCTCGTCGACCGTCGATGCAGGAATGTTGAAGTGCTGCTGAACACCCGGGAGATCGGTGAAGCGGATGTCAAGGAACTTGACGTCGTTCTCCTTGATGTAGGTCAGTACTTCGGACGAATCTTTGAACATGTACGACTCCTGTAATGCGGATCGATGGCTTCACGGCCACTCTGCAGAGTACGGACGGGGGATTTCTCTACGGTATCCGCTTTGTTTCGGGCGTGTTACAGGCGTGAGGTCGTCACCGCGACTTTTCGGGCTCGGTAGGCTGGGGGAGTGACGGATGCTGTGAACACGTACCCCGGTGAGCGACTCGGACTCCCGGAGTCGGGTACCGGGAGCATCGCCCGCCCCGGTCGGCGCATCGGCGCTCTTCTGATCGACTACGCCGCGGCGACGATCATCGCGACGGGCTTTCTCGGATACGACCAGTTCGCGCTCCCCACGGAGGCCGGGCTCACCCAGTTCGCGCCGATGCTCGTGTTCGCGGTGCTTCAGATCCTCTTCATCCCGACGGCGGGCGGCAGCCCGGGCCACCGCATCCTCGGAATGCGTCTGGTGCGTCGAGACGGCGGCTGGATCGGTCTGTGGCGTCCTGTGGTGCGGACACTGCTGCTCATCGTCGTCGTCCCCGCGGTGATCTGGGACAGCGACCAGCGCGGCCTCCACGACAAGGCCATCGGGACTATCCTGATCCGCGCCTGAGCCGTGATCCGAGCCTGCGCCGAGGGCTCAGACCTTGCCGCGGTTGCGACGTCGCGCGTCGCGGGGTGCGCGGCCGCCGAGGAAGGATCGCGCCGGGTCGACGGAGAAACCCTGTCGAAGGGCCTCGCGTCCGATGAGCATGCGGAACCCCATCTCGTCGCGGTTGCTCAGCGTCACCTCCGCGAGCACTTCGCGGTCCACGAGACGGATCAGCAGCTCCACCACGAGACGCTCCTGCGCGTGCCCTGAGGAGCTTCGTACGGCCCGACGGTCGTGCACGGGGCACTCCACGACCACGGCATCCTCCTGGCTGTCCTGCCAGGGCTTGACCTTGAAGCGGACCCAGTTCTCGCCGTCCTGTGCGAACTCCACGATGTCGAAGGCGTGCAACGACGAGGTGCGCGCGCCCGTGTCGATCTTGGCCTTGATCCAGTCCACTCCGAGATCGGGCAGGCTCACCCATTCTCGCCACCCCGTAAGGGTGTTTGAATGGGGGGTAGACCTACTCACCTGATACATCCTGGCAGGAAAAATCCCCCGTGAAGATCGCAGTGCTCTCCCGCGCGCCGCAGGCGTACTCCACTCAGCGACTGCGCGCCGCGGCGCTTCAGCGCGGACACAACGTGAAGGTGTTGAACACCCTGCGTTTTGCGATCGATCTGACTGCCGATGAACCCGATCTCCACTACCGCGGTCGCCAGCTGAGCGACTACGACGCCATCCTGCCGCGCATCGGCAACTCGATCACGTATTTCGGCACCGCCGTGGTGCGGCAGTTCGAGCAGATGGACGTCTACACGCCGAACACCGCCAACGGGATCTCGAGTGCCCGCGACAAACTGCGGGCGAACCAGATCCTGTCACGGCACAACATCGCGATGCCGCCGACCGCGTTCGTGCGCAACCGCGCCGACGTGCGACCGGCGATCGAGCGGGTCGGTGGTGCTCCCGTCGTGATCAAGCTCTTGGAGGGAACGCAGGGGATCGGTGTCATCCTCGCTCCGCAGGTCAAGGTGGCCGAGGCGATCATCGAGACGCTCCACTCCACCAAGCAGAACGTCCTGATCCAGAAGTTCATCTCCGAGAGCCGTGGGCGCGACATCCGGGCGCTGGTGGTCGGCGATCGAGTGGTCGCGGCGATGCGTCGTTCCGCGGCCGGAGACGAGTTCCGCTCGAACGTGCACCGCGGCGGATCGGTCGAGGCGATCGAACTGGACCCCGTCTACGAGCGTGCGGCCGTGCGGTCCGCCCAGATCATGGGTCTGCGGGTGGCGGGTGTCGACATGCTCGAGGGCGACGACGGCCCGCTGGTCATGGAGGTCAACTCCTCGCCGGGCCTTCAGGGGATCGAGTCCGCGACGAAGCTCGACGTCGCCGGTGCGATCATCGACTACATCGCCGGGCAGGTCGCTTTCCCCGAGATCGATGTCCGCCAGCGTCTGACCGTCTCGACGGGCTACGGCGTCGCCGAGCTCATGGTGCACGGCGCCGTCGACCTGGTCGGGAAGACTCTCGGCGAGGCAGGGCTCTGGGAGCGCGACATCACGGTCCTCACGCTCCACCGCGGCGTCAGCGTGATTCCCAATCCCCGCAAGCACGTCGTGCTGGAAGCGGACGACAGGCTGTTCTGCTTCGGCAAGCTCGACGAGATGCGTTCGATGGTCCCCGAGCGACGCCGTCGTCGCGCGAAGGTCCGCCGCCTGCCACGTCAGCCGCTCTCGGAGTGAGCGAGAACGCGGCCGCCCTCGAAAGAGGACGGCCGCGTTCTTCGTGCGGGTGTCAGATCACCGCGGACGCTGTGAGCGTACCTTCGTGGGGTCGATCCCCTTGGGAATCGGCAGCGACGACAACGACTGCGACACGGACTCCACGCGGCGGATGACGGCAGCCATGGTGGCCTTGTCGATCGCCTTGGGGATCTTCTTGATCGTCTTCGCGAGGTCGGCGATCGCGACCTCGTCTTCCCCGTGTCCGACATAGATCACCGTGATCGGGACGCCGTGTGCGACGCGCTGGGCCTTGCTGCGCTCCTCGTTGACCAGGCGGGTGAGTCGGCCACGCGCGCCCTCGCCCACGACGACGATGCCACCACGGCCGATCGTGCGGTAGACGGCTTCCTGCGTCTTCGGGTTGATGCCGACCGGTGTCTCCGAGGCCTGCCACTTGCGGCCGAGACTGGTGCTGAGCACGTGGCCGGTGGCGCCGGGCATGCCGTCGATCTTCGCGTACATGGCCGACGTCGACAGGCGCGTCATGAGGAACAGCGCGCCGAGGATACCCAGCATCAGGCCGGTGATGCCCCAGAGGATGAGGGTCCAGACCTGGAAGGGCGGGATCAGATAGCCGGCGACGAGGCCGAGGAGGACGCCGCCGATGAGGATCGCGAGCTGTGCCCAGGGAAGCCACGAGTAGGCCTCGCGGGTGAACCGGAAGAGGGACTTGATCTGGGAGAAGAACCCAGGACGCTTTTCGGGTTCAGAAGCACGCTTTGCCATGAGGACCAGCCTACCGAGTCCTCGACCCTCCTGATGTCGGCGTTCGCGCGAAGCGGAGGCGCACGCACCTCTTCTGCACATGCGTGGAAACCCTCGGAGTCTATTCACAACGCCTCCGAACACCCCGTCGAGCGCGCTCGGTGCGCTCTGATGGAGCAATGGCGGAGATCGAAGCGGGTGCCCGACGGGGCGAGGTGCTCCTTCCCGGGGCGCACCGGGTGGTTCGGACACTCGATGGCGCGGAGGGGCCGTTCGCCGGTGCGCTCGTCACCTCTGGGGAGGGGGTGGCAGTGCGTGTCGATGCAGCGGCACTCAGCGGCTGGGTGGGGTGGCGCTATGCCGGGGCGGAGCATGTCGCTGCGCCTCTCGATGTGGTGCGTCGGAGGGGAGGGCATGACGTACTGCTGCCGTGGTGCACGGACCGGGTGCTGGGGTTCCTGGTCCGTCGCACGGCTGCGGGCACGGTGCTGACACCCGGGGAGTGCAGCACTCTCGTCATAAGCCTGTTGCGCGGTCTCCACGAGGTCGGGGAGGACCCCGGGGAGGCCCGCAGCGGGGAATGGTGGGTGACCGACGGCGGACGCCCCGTCTTCGTCGTCGGTCAGGGAGGGGATGTGCGGGAGGGCATCGGCGTCATCCTCGAACGGCTGCAGGAGCACAGCCCCGACAAGGTGGTGAAGCGGGTGCTCGACAGCGTCGGGCGAGGGCTGGAGAAGGCGGCTGCGCAGCCGCGCCTCCCGGTCAAGCTGCTGGCACAGTGGGAGCAGGAGTTGCTGGGAGTCGCTGCTCCGCAACCCCTCGATCGCGCGCTGCATGCTCCGGAGCGCGCGCGGGAGGTCGCGCGCGCCGTCACGTCGCACGACCTTCGCGTGTCACCGCGACGCGGGGAGCCTTCTCGATCCGCAGAGGGCCTGCGTGGTCGTCGTCGCGGGAGGAGAGAGTTCCGCCGCTCGCGGGGCGACAGGGACATCGCGGACCGGGTGCGGGCGGCGGGCGCCCTCGCGCGTGTGCTCGGCGTAGCGGTGCGGGAACGGACGGCGTTCGCCCGCCGGAACGGGCCCAGGCGAGCGACGGAGAGTGCGGGCGCCGGGAGCGCCGATGTGTCGCGGCGGCGGCGGGCTCTGCTCATCGCAGGTGCGGCCGCCGCGGCGGTGCTGGCCGTCGGGCTGCTGTGGCCCAGCGGGGGCGTGTCCGGAGAGGCTGCGGATGTGGAGGCAGCGGATGTGGAGGGCGGTGCGACTTCCCCGGAACCTTCCACTGCAGCGTCGACCGAGGCCGGGGCGGACTCCGAGGCGACGCAGGATCCCCGTCGACGCGCCGGGTCGCCGGACCCCGACGAGGTGTCGCCGGAGCCGGACGAGGTCACTCCCGCAGAAGACGACCCTGCCGCGGCGGCAGCGTCGTTGCTCCGTGTCATCGCGGACTGTCGGGTTCAGAGCGACGTGTCCTGCGAGGACGCCGTGGCGGAGGGGGCGACCAGGGTCCTGGATGCCCTCGACGCGGCGACGGACGGAACACCGACATTCGAGTTGGTGGATGAGTACGGGGACATCGCCGTCGTTCGTGTCGCCGTGGACGCAGAGGCGGATGCCGCGAACACGTCAGGGCGTCTCATCATGGTGCTTCTCCGCACGCAAGAGAAATGGCTGGTCCGCGACGTGTATGACGTCGCGGACCAGCCAGGGTGAACTCTCGGGTCAGGCGCCGAGCTGAGCGGCGAACTGAGCCGACTCGAGGCGTGCCTTGACGGCGCCCAGGAAGCGGGCAGCGTCGGCACCGTCGATGATCCGGTGGTCGTAGGAGAGTGCGAGATACACGTACGACCGGACAGCGATGGCATCTGCACCGCCGACCTTCACGAGACCGGGGCGCTTCACGACCGTTCCGGTGCCCAGGATCGCCGACTGCGGGAGGAAGACCACCGGAGTGTCGAACAGGGCACCACGGGAACCCGTGTTGGTCAGCGTGAACGTTCCACCGGCGAGCTCGTCGGGCTTCAGCTTGTTGTCGCGGGTCCGGGCGGCGAGATCGGCGATCTCATGAGCGATCTGCGCGATGTTCTTCGAGGCGGCGTCGCGCAGCACGGGGGTGAGCAGTCCGCGCTCGGTGTCGACCGCGATCGACACGTTCTCGCTTTCGGGGTACACGATGTTCTCGCCGTCGACCGTGGCGTTGATGATCGGGAAGGCCTGGAGGGCCTCGGCGGTCGCCAGCGCGAAGAACGGCAGGAAGGAGAGCTTGTCGCCCGTCTTCTCGAGGAAGGACGCCTTGACGCTGTCGCGGTACTCGGCGAGAGCCGTGACATCGACCTCGACGACCGTCGTCAGCTGAGCGGTCTGCTGCATCGACTCGACCGCACGCTTGGCGAGGACCTTCCGCAGACGCGACATCGGCTGGGTGGTGCCGCGCAGCGGGGAGACCTCGAGCGGCGCCGGGGCGGGAGCGCTGGCTGCGGCGGGCGCAGCGGACGCGGTCTCAGCGGCCTTGAGGACGTCTTCCTTGCGGATACGACCCCCCACGCCGGTTCCCTGGACGGAGGCGAGATCGACTCCCTGCTGCGAGGCCAGACGGCGCACGAGGGGCGTCACGTAGAGGTTGTCGCTCTCGGTCGGCAGCGTGAGCTTCGGTGCAGCGGGAGCGGCGGCGGGTGCCGGAGCAGCGGCCGCCGCGGGAGCAGCCGGAGCCGCAGCCGGTGCAGGAGCCGCAGCCGGCGCTTCGGTGGCCGGGGCCGGGGTAGCGGCGGGTGCCTCCGCAGCGGGTGCCTCCGCAGCGGGCGCTTCCGGCTCGGAGGCGGATGCCGGAGCAGCACCCGAACCGACGCGGGCGAGCACGGCGCCGACGGCGACGGTCTCGTCTTCTCCGGCAATGATCTCCTGGAGCACGCCGGCGACCGGCGAGGGGATCTCGGTGTCGACCTTGTCGGTGGAGATCTCCAGAAGAGCCTCGTCGACGGCGACCTCGTCACCCACCTGCTTCAGCCAACGGGTGACGGTGCCCTCGGTGACGCTCTCGCCCAGTTCCGGAAGCACGATGTCGGTCGCATCGCCTGCGGACGCCGACGGCGCGGACTCAGCGGCCGGGGCGGGTGTCTCCGCCGCAGGTGCGGGTGCCGCCTGCTCAGCCGGCGCGGATGCCTCGGGTGCGGCTTCGGCAGGAGCCTCTTCGGCAGCCGGGGCGGCAGCGGACGGGGCGTCCTGGGTCGGAGCGGCACTGCTGCCGTCGCCGATGCGGGCCAGGAGGGCACCGACCTCGACGGTCTCATCCTCGGCCACGAGGATCTCCTCGATCACACCGGTGACAGGGGAGGGGATCTCGGTGTCGACCTTGTCGGTCGAGATCTCGAGCAGGCCCTCGTCCGCCTGCACGGTGTCTCCCACCTGCTTGAGCCAGCGGGTGACCGTACCCTCTGTGACGCTCTCGCCGAGAGCGGGGAGGACGACGGATGTGCTCATGACTGAGTCTCCTTCAGGAAGTTGTATGACGCTTGTCTAGCTTAGTGACTCGGGCACCGGTTGGTGCTCAGAGGGCGTGCAGGGGCTTGCCGGCAAGGGCGAGGAACGCCTCGCCGAGTGCCTCGCTCTGGGTCGGGTGCGCGTGGATGAGAGGCGCGATGTCCTCCGGGTGCGCTTCCCAGGCGACGGCGAGCTGCCCCTCGGTGATGAGCTCGCCGACGCGGTCTCCGAGCAGGTGGACACCGATGACGGGGCCGTCCTTGAGGCGGACGACCTTCACGAGACCACCGGTTCCGATGATCTCGCTCTTGCCATTCCCCGCGAGGTTGTATTCGTAGGCGACGATCGCGTCCGCGCCGTGTTCGGCCGCGGCCGCTTCCTCGGTCACGCCGACCGAGGCGACCTCAGGACTCGAGTAAGTGACCTTGGGGATCTGCGCATCGGGGATGTTCACCGGCGAGAGACCCGCGATCCGTTCGGCGACGGCGATGCCCTGCTGGAATCCGCGATGCGCGAGCTGGAGGCCGGGGACGATGTCGCCGACGGCCCAGAGCCCCGGAACACCGGTGCGCAGGTCTTCGTCGACGATCACGAAGCCGCGATCGAGCGTGACGCCCGCCTCCTCGAAGCCGATATCGGCGGTCACCGGACCACGCCCGACGGCGACGAGCAGGTAGTCGGCGGTGAACTCCTTGCCGTCTTCGAGCGTGACGGTGACGGAGGAATCGTCTTGAACCGCGCTCTGGAAGCGGGTGCCGAGGGAGTACTGGATGCCACGTCGGCGGAACGCCCTCTCCAGCCCCTTGCTGAGGGCGATGTCCTCGTTCGGGACGAGATGGGGGAGCGCCTCGATGATCGTGACCTCCGAGCCGAACGAACGCCACACGCTGGCGAACTCGACTCCGATCACGCCACCACCGAGGATGAGGACCCGCTCCGGGATGACGTCGAGGGCGAGGGCCTGCTCGCTCGTGAGGACGCGTCCGCCGATCTCGAGGCCAGGGAGCGATCGGCTGTACGATCCGGTCGCGAGCACGACATCCGCACCGACATAGACGTCGTCGCCGACGCTCACGCTGCGGTCCGGGTTCAGGCGACCGAGTCCGGCGACCGTGGTGATGCCGCGAGCCTTGACGAGTCCCTCGAGGCCCTTGAACTTCTTGGCGACGATCCCCTCGCGGTACGTGCGGACGCCTGCCGGGTCGACGCCTTCCAGCGTGGCGGTCACGCCGACGGAAGCGGCATCGCGCACATGCTCGGCGACCTCTGCCGCGTGCAGCAGGGCCTTGGTGGGGATGCACCCGCGGTGCAGGCAGGTCCCACCGACCTTGTCCTTCTCGATCAGCGCGACGGACTTGCCGAGTTCACTCGCGCGCAACGCCGCGGCGTATCCGCCGCTTCCGCCGCCCAGGACGACGATGTCGAAGGTGTGGGTTGTCATAGGTCATGCCTCCTTGTGGGATGCTTCGGCGAAGGCGACGATCGATCGGACCATCGCTCCGGTGGGGCCCTTCTCCGTGAAGCCGTACGGGGCGCCGGCATGTTCGCCGGATCCCGCGATGTCGAGGTGCACCCAGGGGATGCGGGGGGCGTCCTCAGCGTCCGAGGTGCGCCCGACGAAGCGCCGCAGGAACAGGCCTGCATAGGAGGCGCCGCCCATCCGGTCACTCATATTCGCGTTCTGCAGGTCAGCGATGGGGGACTCGAGCGACTCCTCCATGTAGTCCGGCAGCGGCATGTGCCAGGCGGGCTCGTCGACCTGGGCGGTTGCCGAGATGAAGGACGAGACCGTCTCGACGTCGCCGAAGACTCCGGTGTGCCGGTGGCCGAGTGCGGCGACGATGGCGCCCGTGAGGGTCGCCACATCGATGATGACGTCCGGATTCTCGCGGCTCGCGGCCACGAGGCCGTCTGCGAGGACGAGCCGTCCCTCGGCGTCGGTGTTCTGGACCTCCACCGTGGTGCCGTCGAGGATGCGGATGACGTCGCCGGGGCGCAACGCACGACCCGAGGGCATGTTGTCGGTGATGCAGAGCCACGCGGTCACGTGGACGGGGAGGCCGAGTGCGGCGATCGCCCGGATCGCGGCGAGGGACGTCGCGGCGCCCGCCATGTCGAACTTCATGCCGACCATCGAGGCCGCGGGCTTCAGGGACAAGCCCCCGGTGTCGAACGTGATGCCCTTGCCGACGAGCGCGATGTGTCGCACAGCGTCGGCGGGGGAGTAGTCGAGGCGAACGAGACGCGGCGGTCGGTCGGAGCCCTGTCCCACGCCCAGGATGCCGCCGAAGCCCTGCTCGGCGAGGGCCTTCTCGTCGAAGATCTCGACCGTGACATCGAGGTCGGCGACGCTGTCAGCCGCGCTCTGAGCGAGCTGCGCGGGGCTCTGCCACTCGGCGGGCACGTTCACGAGGTCCTTGATGAGCGCGACCGCCTCGCCGATGACCTGGGCGTGCGCGACGTCTTCATCATCGAGCGCGGCGTGCAGCGTGATCTCACCGGCGCGCGTCTTGCCTTTCTCGGTGCGGTAGCCGTCGAACTTGTGTCCTCCGAGCACAGCGCCCTCTGCGGCTGCCGGGGCGAAGCCCTCGAGCCCGTCGGCGAGGGCGACCGCGACGTGCTCGAAGCCGGTCAGCGTGCGCAGCGCCGTTCCGGCCGCATTGCGCACCGCCGCGGCATCCGGCGTGCTGCCGGCGCCGACGACGGCGAACGGCAGGGAGGTCACCTCGGGGGCATACACGCGGGTGAAGGATCCGGCGGAGCCGGTGAATCCGACACCGGCCAAGGCATCCGCGAGGCCGGGATAACCGGCCAGTGATTCCGCCGACTCGGGGAGAGCGGCGACGACGAGCACTGCGGCATCGGCAGCGCTTCCGGGGAACTGAGCGGTGGTGTGCGAGAGCACGGGAAGCGTCATGCCTCCATCCTAGGATCTCCGCCGGTGCGGGGAGTCGCGCGCCGGGTGGGTGTGTTCGCTCTCAGCGAGACGGCTCGGGGCCCGGCACCGGGACCTGCTCGTAGCATGGACACATGCCCTTCTCCGGAGAGATCCACGAACGCGTCGCGAATGCGCCGACCGTGCCGCACGGCCTGCCACTGGTGCTGCTTCTCACCGGCTTCACCGACGCGGGGAGTGCAGTCTCCGGGCTCATCGAGCACCTGCGTGAGACAGCCTCTCCTGAGCCCGTCGTGGTCTTCGACAACGATGCCCTTCTCGACTACCGCGCGCGGCGGCCGGTGATCTCTTTCGATCAGGACCATCTCACCGAGTTCAAGCCATCGCGACTCGAGCTGTCGCTCGCGACGGACGCGCTCGGTCGTCCTTTCCTGCTCCTCGCCGGCTACGAGCCTGACTTCGCCTGGAACCGCTTCGCGGACACCGTCCTCGCGCTGGCTGCGGAGTTCGAGGTCTCCGGGTTCCACTGGGTCCATTCGATCGCCATGCCGGTTCCGCACACGCGTCCCATCGGTACGACGGTCAGCGGCAATCGTCGGGAGCTCACCGTCGCGCACTCCGTCTGGCGTCCGCGCACCCAGGTGCCGGCGACGGCAGGGCACCTGCTCGAGTTCCGTTTCGTCGAGCGCGGCGACCGCGCCGTCGGTTTCGTGCTGCTGGTGCCGCACTACCTCGCCGAGACGGAGAACCCGGATGCGGTGATCGCCGCCGCCGAGCGTCTGATGGCCTCGACGGGGCTCGTGCTGATGCTGGACGAGGTGCAGGAGCGTCGCGAAGACTACGTGGCGCGTGTCGACGAACAGGTCGCCGGGAACGATGAGCTCCAGCAGATGGTCCACAACCTCGAGCGCCGATACGACGCGTACATGGCGGGTCGGAACCCCGACGACGACTCGTACGACGAGGGCGGGTTCAGCGAGCGTGATCTTCCCAGCGCCGACGAACTGGCTGCGGAACTGGAGCGCTACCTCGCCTCCCGTCCCTCCGGCGACGAGGACAAGCCCGGCCGCGCCTGAGTCCGTTCGGGGAGAACTTGGTCGGAATGCGCCTGCATCGCCACACGTGTGCGATACTAGGACTCTGACCCGTTGTCAATCGGCGTTTTCGAGCGCTGGACTTGACAAGGGTCTTACTAGTGTCCGAAATGTCCCGGGGTGAGAGATTCGCCCCGTGAAAGGCGAAACGTGACTCCTGCCACGACGAAGAACACCCGGACGAAGAAGGCTGCCGCTGAGACCGCCGTCGACGCCCAGGTCGAGGCCGAAGCGTCTGAGAAGCCCGCGCCCTTGAGCGCTGCCAAGCGCGCTGCTGCCAAGCGCGCACCGGTCAAGAAGAAGAAGTCCGACGACGTCGTCGAAGAAGACGAGGCCCCTGTCGTCGCGGCGGAGGACGCCGACGAAGAGGACGAGGATTCCAAGCCGAAGTTCACCGAGCCGCTGCCGACCGGCGCGATCGTCATCTCGTCGAACGACGACGAAGACGTGCCGGTCTACTCGACGCAGATCACCGGCGCCACGGCTGACCCGGTCAAGGACTACCTGAAGCAGATCGGTAAGGTCGCTCTGCTGAACGCCGCCGAAGAGGTCGAGCTCGCGATGCGCATCGAAGCCGGTCTCTTCGCCGAGGAGAAGCTGTCAGCGATGACGCCGGCCGAGAAGACGAGTCAGCTCGGTCTCGACCTGCAGTGGGTCGCCCGCGACGGTCAGCGCGCGAAGAGTCACCTGCTCGGAGCGAACCTCCGACTCGTCGTCTCGCTCGCGAAGCGCTACACGGGCCGCGGCATGCAGTTCCTGGACCTGATCCAGGAGGGCAACCTCGGTCTCATCCGCGCGGTCGAGAAGTTCGACTACACCAAGGGCTTCAAGTTCTCGACGTACGCCACCTGGTGGATCCGTCAGGCGATCACGCGCGCGATGGCCGACCAGGCCCGCACGATCCGTATCCCGGTGCACATGGTCGAGGTCATCAACAAGCTCGCCCGCGTGCAGCGTCAGATGCTCCAGGACCTGGGACGCGAGCCCACTCCGGAAGAGCTCAGCCGTGAGCTCGACATGACGCCCGAGAAGGTCGTCGAGGTCCAGAAGTACGGCCGCGAGCCGATCTCGCTGCACACGCCGCTCGGTGAGGACGGCGACAGCGAGTTCGGTGATCTCATCGAAGACACCGAGGCCGTCGTGCCGGCGGATGCCGTGGGCTTCACCATGCTGCAGCGCCAGCTCGAGCAGCTCCTGGACTCGCTGTCCGAGCGCGAAGCCGGTGTGATCCGCATGCGCTTCGGCCTGGGCGACGGTCAGCCGAAGACCCTCGACCAGATCGGCGACACGTTCGGGGTGACGCGCGAGCGCATCCGTCAGATCGAGTCGAAGACCATGGCGAAGCTCCGGCACCCGAGCCGCTCGCAGTCGCTGCGGGACTACCTCGAATGAGCCAGGCGAACGACGGCAAGGCACTCGAGACGAGCGTCGACGGCACGAGCTACGCGCGCATCCCGCTGCGCACCCGCGTGGTCATGCCTGAGGACGACCTCGACGCGATCATCACGGAGTATGCGAAGGATGCGGTGCAGCCGGGCGACCTGCTGTTCGTGACCGAGAAGATCGTGGCGATCACCCAGGGGCGGTCGTACCGTCTCGACGAGATCAAGCCGCGCAAGCTCGCGCTGTTCCTCTCGAAGTACGTCACGCGCACGCCGTACGGGATCGGACTCGGCATGCCCGAGACGATGGAGATGGCGCTCCGCGAATGCGGCACGCCCCGAATCCTGTTCGCGTCCGCCGTGGCCGCCGTCACCAAAGCGTTCGGTCGCCGTGGTGACTTCTACCGCATCGCGGGTGACAAGGCGCGTGCCATCGACGGTCCCACCAAGCACACGATCCCGCCCTACAACGAGGCGGTCGTGCTCGGACCCAAGGACCCGGATGGCGTCGCCGCTCGGCTGAAGGCGTTGATCGGTGGCCAGGCAGAGGTCGCCGTCGTCGACATCAATGACCTGGGTGGCAACATCCTCGGCTCGACGCTCGACAAGAACGGTGAGCACCGGCTCGTGAAGATCCTCGGTGACAACCCGCTCGGTCAGGGACTGGAGTCCACGCCGCTCGGGATCGTCCGCGCGGTCTGATCCGCTCAGATCTACGGAGAAGGCCCCGGATGCGCAGAGCATCCGGGGCCTTCTCCGTTTCCTCAGAAGCCGATGACCTCGCGGTAGCGCGGCTTGTGGCCGGTGCGGATGCCGGTCACGCTGGGCTTGTTCTCGTACACTCCGGCTCCCCAGTTGCCCTCGACGAGAACGGGGCCGTCGGGGGAGACCACGATGTCCCAGCCCACGTACTGCACCTGCGGCACGACGCGCGCGACGTCGTCGATGAAGGCGCGAACCTCCTCCATGTACGGCAGCTGGAAGTCGGCGATGCGGAAGCCGGAATCCGGATGCGTCTCGTGCACATGTCCGTGGGAGTCGTACCCGGCGCCGATCGCGTGCCCGTTCTGGTCGAGCATCGTGTAGAAGCCGCCGAAGGTCATCTGGTCGCTGACAGCGCCACGGCCGAACTTCTGCGCGATCGCGAGGATGTGCGCTTTCTCACCGTCGAAGAAGGCGGTGATGCGCGTCGTGTTCACGGTGCCGGGGCAGACGGCGGCCAGGGCGTCGTGCTGCCGGATCACCTCTTCGATGAGGAGCTCGCCGCGGTCCAGCAGTCCGCGATGGAACTCGTCCCAGTCGTCGATGTCCGCCGCGTGATAGCGATGCACACCGGTTCCCGCCTGCCCGACCGGCTCCTTCGTGACGATCGTGCCGAGGCGCTCGGTCAGCTCGCGCACCGCGTCGGCGTTGCCTTCCTCGACCGTCATCCACTCGCGTTTCAGGAAGGGGGAGAACTGCTTGTCGAACTCGACCTTGTCCTGGAAGATCCAGCGGTAGTCAGGGTGGTCGAATCGCTGCGAGAGCTGGTTCGACACGGGGTGGGTCATGTAGGTCTCGCGCTCCGCCTTGGTGAGCATGGCGAAGTCGTAGTCGATGTAGTCCTGGAACCCGACGTTGTGCCGGGCCGCGGACCAGAGCATGTCGACGACGATGGCAGGGACGGCCTTGTGGTGCTGTTCCGATGCCTCCTTGGCCCGTTCCACCACCGATCCGACGTCGATGCGGCGAGCACGTCCCAGCAGGTAGCGGATGCGGGGCGCGAGGGAAAGACGAGACATATGGCTCCAGGGTCGGGGTCCCCACCAGTCTACGGGGGACTCGGAGGTCCACCTGGGAGGCGGAAGCTAGGGTGGAGGACGTGTGTGAGACGACTTCCAGCGCCCTGCCTTTCGCGATGATCTCCCGCTCGGCGCTGGCGGCAGGCGCGTCGGCGGCAGTGCGCGCAGGCGGACATGTCGCGGATCTGCGACGTGATGCCTGGGGCCACGGAATCCTCGCCGTCGCGCAGGCGGTGACCGCCGCCGGCGCCGAACGGGTGCTGGTCGATTCCGTCGGTGAGATCGAGGCGCTGCGGTTGGAGGGAATCGTCGGGGTGACCTCGGATGAGGCGGATATCGAACCGACTCTGCTCTACGGGCTGCCGGACGAGCACGGAGTCCTCTCGACGCAGCCGGTGATGCGCCTCAGCGGCCGAGTGATGTCCACCAAACGTTTGCGCGCCGGGGATGCGGTGTCGTACGGATACACCTACCGTGCGCCCGCGGAGACCACCGTGGCGTTGGTGACGGGCGGTTATGCGCAAGGGATCGTCCGTGCTCTCGGGAATCACGCACACGTCGACGTCGCCGGGACGGCGCGACCCATCATCGGACGGGTCGCGATGGATGTCTGCGTCGTGGACCTGGAAGGCCCGGAGAGCGACATCGCGCCCGGATCGGAGGTCACCTATTTCGGTGGGTGGGGCGCGGCCAGGGCCGGAGTCGCCCGATGGAGCGCGATCACCGGGCTGACGGCGGCGGAACTCGTCACGGTCGCGGGCGCGCACGCTGTGCGGGGGTGGGAGGCATGACCCGCCCGCAGCTGCGGATCCGCAGTGACGTCTTCCGCGCGAACGTCGATGCCGTTCAGGCGCGGATCGCACCGTCGACCCTCATGCTCGTGCTCAAGGACGATGCCTACGGCCACGGGCTCGCGTGGGCGGTCGAGGCCGCGTCGAAGGCGGGCGTCGACTGGTTCGGGAGCTACGACATCGCGGGCGGCTCAGAGGTTCGGCGCGTCGTCGGAGGAGACGCGCGCATCTTCGCCTGGGCTACCTCGACGGACGCGGAGGTCGATGACGCTCTGCTGCACCGCATCGATCTCGGAGTCGGCACCGCCGAGTATCTGCGACGGATCATCGCCCGCGTGGAGGCGCTGGGCGCACGGGCGCGCGTGCACCTCAAGATCGACACGGGCCTGCACCGCAACGGCATACTCCCAGAGGACTGGGCCGACGTCGTCTCCGAGGCCAGGGCCGCGGAGGCCGCAGGACTCCTCGAATTGGAGGGGGTCTGGAGCCACATCGCTGAGGCGAGCGATGCGGAGGACGACGAGGCGCAGGCAGTGTTCCTGGACGCCGTGCGAGTGGTGGGGGAGTCGGGTCCGGTTCCGCGCGCATTGCACCTGACCGCGTCGGCGGCATCCTGGTGGCGACCGGAGCTGCGTGGCTCGGTCTCGCGCATCGGAGCGTTCTGCTACGGCATCCGATCCGCGGACGGCCCGGACCTCGAGGGTGTGCGACCTGCAGCAAGCCTCGTCGCGACGGTCGTCGAGGTCGACGGTGATGATGCCGTGATCGCGATCGGCAGCTTCGACGGTCTCCCGTCGACCTTGGGCGGAGCGAGCGTGGGGACTCCCGGTGGAGCCCGAGTGCTCACCGCCGTGGGTCAGACGACGTCGATCGTCGACCGCTGGCCGGGAGCCCGGGTCGGCGACGAAGTGACGCTGTTCGGCGCGGGCGAATCCGGGGAGTCTTCCGCGACCACGCTCGCCGAGCGGATCGACACGGTCGGCGAAGAGATCCTCACCCGGCTCACCGCGCGAGTGCGCAGGGTAGTGATCGACTGACCGCTGGCCCGTCGAGGGTGATCAGACGGCTTCGATGAGACGCGCGGTCTCGTCGTGCCAGCTGGTTGCGACGCTGCGGAGCTTCTCTTCGTACTTGCGGCCGTGGTGAGCGCAGAACAGGAGCTCGGAGCCGTTCACCTCGGCGGCGATGTAAGCCTGCGCACCGCAGGAATCACAACGATCCATGGCGGTCAGGCGGAACTCGACGGTGGAGGTGTCACGTTCGGTCGTTGCGTTCATCTCGGTGCCTCCTCGGGTGTCGGCTTCGCTTCGTGATTTGGTCAATACAACCACGCTGTACCTGTGTGCATGCCCGGTTTGCGGCGTGTTTCGCTCAGCGCGTACGCGTGCGCCTCGGACTCGCTCCGCGTGGGGAGTGTCGGCAGCCCGAGCGGAGGTGGCGAGAATAGACTCGGAGATTGTGAATGCCGAGTATTCTGCCCACCATCTCCAGGTGCTTGAGGGGCTCGAGGCTGTCCGCAAACGCCCGGGTATGTACATCGGGTCGAACGGCTCCCCGGGTCTCATGCACTGCCTCTGGGAAATCATCGACAACTCCGTCGACGAAGCGGTGGCGGGCAACGGCTCGAAGATCGACATCATCCTGCACAGCGACGGCAGTGTGGAGGTGCACGACCGCGGGCGCGGAATCCCCGTCGACGTCGAACCCCGGACCGGTCTGAGCGGTGTCGAGGTCGTCTACACGAAGCTGCACGCGGGTGGGAAGTTCGGAGGCGGCTCGTACGCTGCGTCCGGTGGTCTGCATGGCGTCGGTGCCTCGGTGGTGAATGCGCTCTCCGAGCGGCTCGACGTCGAGGTCGACCGCGGTGGCAAGACCTATGCGATGTCCTTCCACCGCGGCGAACCGGGCATCTTCACGGACTCCGGCGAGAAGCGTCCTGACGCGCCGTTCACCCCCTTCGAGGAGAAGAGCGAGCTGCGGGTCGTGGGCAAGGCGCCACGAGGGGTCACCGGCACGCGTGTCCGTTACTGGGCGGATCGTCAGATCTTCACGAAGGACGCGGCGTTCCAACTCGCTGAGCTCGAGACCCGTGCGCGGCAGACCGCCTTCCTCGTTCCCGGTCTCGAGATCGTGGTGAAGGATGAGCGCGCCGTCGCCGTCCCCGAGCTCTCGAACGTCACCGAGGAGGAGGGCGCCGGGCCCGTCGCGGCCCCCGCGCCCGTGGAGACCTCGTACCTCTATGAGGGCGGTATCTCCGAGTTCGTCGACTACCTGGCGATCGACCCTCCGGTGACCGACACCTGGCGCATCCAGGGAGAAGGCACGTTCAAGGAGACCGTCCCGGTGCTCCAGGCGGACGGTCACATGATCGCCACCGAGGTCGAGCGTGTCTGCGCGGTCGACATCGCGCTGCGCTGGGGAACCGGCTACGACACCCGGGTCCGCTCGTTCGTCAATATCATCGCGACGCCCAAGGGCGGAACCCACCAGCAGGGCTTCGAACAGGAACTCCTCAAGGTCCTCCGGACCCAGGTCGAGCAGAACGCCCGCCGCCTCAAGGTCGGCAACGACAAGCTCGAGAAGGACGACGTGCTGGCCGGACTCACCGCGGTGCTCACGGTGAACGTTCCGGAGCCGCAGTTCGAGGGTCAGACCAAAGAGGTCCTCGGGACGCCGGCCGTTCGACAGATCGTGGCGCAGGTGATCCGCAAGGATCTCGCCCAGCGCTTCACGTCGACCAAGCGCGACGACAAGAACCAGGCATCACAGCTCCTGGACAAGATCGTCTCGGAGATGAAGGCCCGTGTCTCGGCGCGCGCCCACAAGGAGACGCAGCGACGCAAGAATGCGCTCGAGTCCTCGACGCTTCCGACGAAGCTGGTCGACTGCCGCACCAACGAGGTCGATCGCAGCGAGCTGTTCATCGTCGAGGGCGACTCGGCTCTCGGCACGGCCAAGAACGCACGCAACAGCGAGTTCCAAGCCCTCCTCCCGATCCGCGGCAAGATCCTCAATGTGCAGAAGGCTTCCGTGGGGGACATGCTCTCGAACGCGGAATGCGCATCGATCATCCAGGTGATCGGCGCCGGCTCGGGCCGGACGTTCGATCTCAGCGCGGCACGCTACGGGAAGATCATCCTGATGAGCGACGCCGACGTGGACGGCGCGCACATCCGCACACTGTTGCTCACCCTGTTCTTCCGCTACATGCGGCCGCTGATCGAGGACGGCCGTGTCTTCGCTGCCGTTCCCCCGCTGCATCGGGTGATCGTGATGAACCCGGGCTCGAAGCCCAACGAGACGATCTACACCTACAGCGAGCAGGAGATGCAGGCCTTGCTCACCAAGCTCCGCAAGGCCGGCAAGCGCTGGCACGAGCCGATCCAGCGCTACAAGGGACTCGGAGAGATGGATGCCGAGCAGCTGGCCAACACGACCATGGACCGCTCCGGGCGTCTGCTGCGTCGGGTGCGCATGGAGGATGCGGAGGCGGCAGGCCGTATGTTCGAGCTGCTGATGGGCAACGAGGTCGCCCCGCGGCGCGAGTTCATCATCGAGTCCTCCGACCGGCTCTCGCGCGAGTCGATCGACGCCTGACCTGAACTGATTGCGGGACGTCCGGGAGGCCGCCGATGACGGAGGCCTCCCGGACGACGTCACACGATCGTGCGTCCGATGGTCCCGATCACACCGTCGATGGGCTGGCCGGAGGCGTCGCGACGGGCACCGGCCTCGGGGAGCTTGCGCACCGCACCGGTCGGGTCCACGGCCTGCGCCGGACCGGGGCCCACCCACGCGACCGTGAGCCGATCCTCGCCCTTCAAGAAAGCGTGCGCGCGCACGCCACCCGTCGCGCGCCCCTTGGCGGGGTACTCAGCGAACGACGACACCTTCGCGCGACCCGGATCCGTTCCCGGCAGGATGCTTTCGCCGCCGGACACCGTGGCGACCACGGCATCGCTTGTCGGATCGACCACGCCGAAGAAGAGGACGGAGGTCCCGGGGCCGAGCTTGACCCCGGCCATACCTCCGGCGGGGGCACCTTGGGGACGTACCGATGACGAAGGGAAGTGGAGCAGCCGGGCGTCGGTCGTCACGAACACCATCTCGGAGTCGTCCGCTGCCTCCGCCGCGCCGATGACCGTGTCACCGGCCTTCAGGCCGATGACTTCGAGATCGGGGCGCGCGGAGAGTGAGGACGGAACGATGCGCTTCACCGTGCCCTGGGCGGTGCCGAGAGCGATCGGGATGTCGCTGTCGAAGCGCACGAAGCCGAGGACACGCTCGTTCTTGGTCGTGATGCCCAGGTAGTCGCGCAACGGCGTACCGGCCGCCAACTGCACCGAGGAGGAGGGGACGGAGGGAAAGTCGACGGGGGAGAACCGTACGACTCGGCCGAGACTCGTCAGCGCTCCGATCTCGGCGCGTACCGTGGTCTCGACCGTCGCGAGGATGGCATCGTGCTTGCTCCGACGCGCCGGAACCGTGAGCTCCTGGCCCTCTCCGAGATCGACGCGCACGGCTCTGCCGGTGGTCGAGAGGACGAGCACCGTGGGGGCATCGGCGATCTGCAGGTCGACCGCGCCCTTGGTCGCCCGGGGCTTCGGGGGAGCCGCGTTCATCAGGAGCGTCCGGCGAGGTGTGCCGTAGGCGTCGGCAGCGGCATCCAGCTCTCTCGCGACCGCCGCGCGGAGCAACACGGGGCTCCCGAGGAGTTCACGGAGCGAGGCGATCTCGGCCAGCAACGCGTCACGCTCGCTCTCGAGCTCGATCCGCGAGAACTTCGTCAGGCGACGCAGCCGCAGCTCGAGGATGTACTCGGCCTGGAGCTCACTCAGATCGAACACCGAACGCAGCCGGGTGCGGGCCTGCTCGGAGTCGTCGGAGGAGCGGATGACCTGGATGACCTCGTCGATGTCGAGGATCGCGATGAGCAATCCCTCGACGAGGTGCAGGCGCTCCTCACGGCGCGCGAGACGGTACCGGCTGCGCCGTGTGATCACCTCGAGGCGATGCCCGACGTAGACGCTCAGCATCTCCTTGAGACCGAGCGTGCGCGGCTGGCCCTCGACGAGCGCGACGTTGTTGATGCTGAAGGAGTCTTCGAGCGGCGTCAGGCGGTACAGCTGCTCGAGGACGGCGTTCGGGTCGAAGCCCGTCTTCACGCCGATGGCGACGCGCAGTCCATGGTTGCGGTCGGTGAGGTCGGTGACATCACTGATGCCCTGCAGCTTCTTCGCCTGTACGGCGTCGCGGATCTTCTCGATCAGACGCTCGGGCCCGACCATGTACGGCAGTTCCGAGACGATGATGCCGGTGCGCCGCGGGCCCAGAGGTTCGATGGACGTCTTGCCCCGGACCTTGAGGGCGCCACGTCCGCTCGTGTACGCGTCCTTGACGCCGTCCAGACCCATCAGGATGCCCCCGGAGGGGAAGTCCGGCCCGGGTACGAACTCCATGAGCTCTTCGGTCGTGGCGTCCGGATTCTCCAGCAGGTGGGTCGCCGCCGCCACGACCTCGATGAGGTTGTGCGGGGCCATGTTGGTGGCCATGCCGACCGCGATACCGCTGGCACCGTTGACGAGGAGGTTCGGGAACGCGGCCGGCAGTACGGCCGGCTGCTGGAACTGTCCGTCGTAGTTCGGAATGAAGTCGACGACATCCTCATCGAGGTTCTCGGTGAGGGCGAGCGCGGCGGCGGCCAGTCGGGCTTCGGTGTACCGCGCGGCGGCCGGACCGTCATCCAGGGAGCCGAAGTTGCCGTGGCCGTCGACGAGCGGGACGCGCAACGCCCACTCCTGGGCGAGGCGCACGAGCGCGTCGTAGATCGCGGAGTCGCCGTGGGGGTGGAGCTTCCCCATGACCTCACCGACGACGCGAGCGCTCTTCACATGGCCGCGATCCGGGCGCAGGCCCATCTCGGCCATCTGGTAGAGGATGCGGCGCTGGACGGGCTTGAGGCCATCGCGGGCGTCGGGCAGGGCGCGCGAGTAGATCACCGAATACGCGTATTCGAGGAACGAACCTTGCATCTCCGTGGAGAGGTCGATGTCCTGGATGCGCTCCTCGACGGGCTCGGGCGGCGGGGTTTTCGGCATGGACTTCCTGAGGGCGTACGGGAGCCTGTGTCAGACTGGCTCGGATGTCCTTCATGCTACCGTCCGACTCTGCGGGCGCCCGGAGCGTCGTCGGGGTGGCGGCGGACCTGTTCGCCGCCCTGCGCGGCGAGTCGGAGGTGCTGCCCCCGGCGGAATCGGTCGTGCTCGTCGTCATCGACGGGCTCGGCGCGATCAGCCTTCGCGGACACGCCGGACACGCTCGGGCGCTGACGGCGGGCATGGTGAAGAAGGACGTCGCCCAGTCGGTGTTCCCCTCGACGACGGCCGCAGCCCTCACCAGCATCGTCACCGGCGCGTGGCCGGGTGCGCATGGCCTCGTGGGGTACCGCGTGGTCGACCCGAGTCGCGACGTGCTCGTCAACCAGCTCAGCGGCTGGGAGAGCGACGGGATCGACCCGCTCGTCTGGCAGGCGGCGCCCACGATCTTCGAGCGCGCTGGACGCAGCGGTCATGAGAGCTTCGCCGTCGGTCTGGCCGCCTATGCGCACAGCGGTTTCACGAAGGCGACTCTTCGTGGCGCGGAGTTCGTCGCGGCGGACACCGCGGCATCGCGGATCGAAGCCGCCTACGCACTCGCTCAGACCCATCCGGGGGCGCTCGTCTACTGCTACCTCCCCGAGGTCGACAAAGCCGGCCACAAGCACGGGATCGCTTCGCGCGAGTGGGTCGCAGCGCTCGAGGACGTCGATGCGGCGCTCTCCGCACGCGTGCCTCCAGGGGTCGGCGTTCTCGTCACGTCCGACCACGGGATGGTCGACGTGCCGCAGAAGCGTCAGATCGTCCTGGAGGAAGCGCATCTCGCGGGGATCCGTCATCTGGGGGGTGAACCCCGGATGCTGCACGCCTACCTCGAGCCTGAGGTCGATGTCGCTGAGGTGATGACGCGCTGGCGTTCCGACCTCCACGGGTCGGCCGATGTCCTCACCCGCGGCGACGCGGTGGATGCGCGCCTCTTCGGCCCGACGGTCACCGATGCCGCAGCGTCACGGATCGGTGACGTGCTGGTGATCGCGCGCGGAACCTGGGCCGTGTACGACGGCACGGCCGCCGACCAACGCGGGCGGGCGATGATCGGTCAACACGGTGCTCTCACGCCCGAGGAGCGTCAGGTTCCGCTGATCAGACTCGGGGCTTTCGCCCGCTGATCGTCGTCGGTGCGGCGACGACGATGTGGCGTCATTCGTCCGTGCGAGCGCCGAAGACGATCTCATCCCACGAGGGCATCGCGTTCCGACGGCGACGGCGCCCACCGGACTCGCCGGAATCCGTGGGTGTGGGCTGCGACGATGCGGGCTGCGAGGCCTCCGGCTCCTCTTCCGGCTGATCCAGCGCGTCGAAGAGGGAGATCGGGTCGGAGCGCTCTGCGTCTTCCGCGTCGTCGAGCAGAGGAGCTGTCTCGCGCTGTCCGCGACGGCGTCGCAGTGCTTCGAGCAGGTCGGCCGTCTCGGGGTTCGTGCTCGGTGTCGAGGGCGCACGCTTGATCGCAGCGTCCTGCGCCGCGAGATCGGAGCGCTCCGGGAGGGAGGGATCTTCGAACTCCGCCTCCGGAGTCGGCAGGAGACGCGGACCGAACGCCCCCGAATCGAAGCGGCTCTCATCCTTGTAGGGCGATGTCGTACGTTCGGCGTCGACCGCACGCAGTCGCGGGATGAGTCCTTCCGGCAGGGATCCCTGCCGTGAGAGCTGGGTCGCGTCGGCGTTCAGGGGTGACAGTGCACTGCGGCGAGGATCGAAGCTCCAGCGCGCGTCGTGTTCGACATCGTTGGCCGTGAACTCGAGCTTGATGGTCCAGCCGGAGTCCTCTTTCCAACTGGCCCAGCGCTCTGCAGTCGCCTCGATCTCGGCCAGCTTGGCGCGGACGGCGACGCCGAAGGTGGGTTGCGCGTCGGGCTCGACCTCGCTGCCGATCAACACCGGCACAGCGAGAGCCTGGCCGATGATGTGCTCTCGCTCGGCGAGGACCGGACCTTCGAACCGGGCGACGTCCTCCACGCTGATCCCGAGCAGCTCGGCGACTTCGGGAGCTGTCAGCCCGGCGCGGATCTGGGCCTGGATGTCACGAGGGCTCGCCGCAAGTTTCTGAGCGGTCGGCTCGGCCTGTCGGGTGGCGCGACGGATCTCGCGCTGCAGCATGTCGTCGATGGGCAGCGCGAACCGCTCGCCCGACTCGGTCGCGAGTACGAGGACTCCTGCTTCTGTGCCGACGATGGTGACGTTTTCCATGCGAATGCCCCTCTGATGGGTGTCCGTTCATGGTGTCACGCGAGGGGGCTCGCGACCGGGAATAGCGTGGGCGTGCCGTGAGTTTCCTCTGTCGCACGGACGAGCATTTGCGTTATGACCTCGGGTCGTGCAAACTATGGCCGCCGAATACCCGACGGCGCACCACCCACTCGCACCATGAAAGTGGAGATCTACCGCATGGCAACCGATTACGACGCCCCCCGAAAGAGCGAAGACGACTCCGAGTCGATCGAAGCCCTGAAGGAGCGTGTGCCGGACAAGCTCTCCGGCTCAAGCGGGGACGAAGACTCCGACAACCCGTCGAGCTTCGACCTTCCGGGTGCCGACCTTTCCGACCTCGAGCTCGACGTCGTCGTGCTGCCCGCGCAGCAGGACGAGTTCACATGCATGAGCTGCTTCCTCGTGAAGCACCGCTCGCAGCTCGACCACGAGGGCGCATCCGGGCCCATCTGCAAGGAGTGCGCTGCGTAGCAGCCCTTCGAGCGACGTCTCACGCGCCCCCGACCATCGTGGTCCGGGGCGCGCTGTCGTCTCCGGTCAGGCGCCGGTCTGCGCCGCGCGGATCGCTGCGGCCAGGCGGTCCGGAGTCCGCGTGGAGATGGTCCAGGCGTCGACCGGGTCGTCGACATCGAGATTCGGCACGACGACGATGCCGTCGATCCCACCGCGGATGAGATGCCAACCGCGCGCCGGGAGTCCGGGCCCGCGTGCGTGACGCGCATCCGCTCCGGTCAGCGCCACGGGATCGCCGAGGTGCCCGACATCGATATGTGCGCGGCCGGCGCGCAGGATGGCGCCCTCGACGGACACGACCGGTGTCGCGGCGACGAACGTCAGTACCAGGAGCGCGGAGACGGCCGCTCCGACGACGAGCGCGACCGTCGATCCGATCGGGACGAAGACGAGCGACACCATCGGCCCCGCCACCGCGACGGTGACCAGCAGCCACAGGCTGGGAGCGAGTCGTTCGCGATAGCGCGGGCGTGTGTCTGTGCCGGTGTTCTGCATTAGCCTCATGGGGTGACCGATTCCGTTGATATCCCCATTATCGCCGCGGCGGTGCCCGGATACGCGCATCCGGGTGATGCTGGCGCTGATCTGGTGGCGGCCGAGGCCGTGCATCTCGGTCCGGGCGAGCGCGCCCTCGTCGGCACGGGCGTCCGTATCGCCCTCCCCGACGGTTACGCCGCGTTCGTGGTTCCGCGCAGTGGTCTCGCAGCTAAGCACGGGATCTCGATCGTGAACTCGCCCGGGACGGTCGACGCCGGATATCGGGGCGAGATCAAGGTGAGTCTGATCAACACCGATATCCACAGCGCGTACGATGTGGCGGTCGGCGATCGCATCGCACAGCTGATCATCATGCCGGTGACTCGCGCCACGTTCCTTCCGGTCGATGAGCTGCCGGAGAGCGTCCGCGGCGCCGGCGGATTCGGCTCCACCGGCTACCAGGCGGGGCACACGCAGAACGAAGCAGGGCAGGCCAATGACTGACAACAACGAGACTTCCCCGAAGTCGGCGCCCGAGAACCGCGCCACCGAGGGTCCCTTCGACGATTCCGAGGCGAATCCGGTTCGTCCCTACATCGACCTGGGTGGGATCAAGATCCTCCCCAGGGAGGGCCTGAACCTTCGGCTCGAGGTCGAGGAGCAGACCAAGCGCATCGTCGCCGTGGGGCTCGACTACGCGGACTCCTCGCTGCAGGTGCAGCCGTTCGCCGCACCGCGATCGGGCGGTCTGTGGGATGAGACCCGTGTGCAGCTGCGCGACCAGGTCAAGGCGCAGGGCGGTCGCGTCGAAGAGCGCGAGGGTCCGCTCGGCAAGGAACTCCTCGCCGAGGTTCCCGCCACCGCGAGCGAGGGGTCCGGGCTGCGTCTCGCGCGCTTCATCGGCATCGATGGTCCGCGATGGTTCCTCCGCGGCGTCATCGGGGGAGCAGGCGCGTCGGATCCGGAGGCGGGTGCGAAGGTCGAGGATCTCTTCCGATCGATCGTCGTGGTCCGCGGCGGCTCGCCGATGCCCCCTCGTGACCTTATCCCGCTCAAGATGCCGGCGACACCGGGATCCGCGTGAGCACCCCGGACCAGGACCCCGAGCGAGAGAAGCGCACCTCCGAGATCCTCGGTGAGGCGCTCGGCGGTGCCGCTCGCCGGGCCGGCCTCGACCCGGCGGAGAGTTCGAGCACGCACAAGGTCGTGTGGTCCGCGATGGGTGGGTGGCGCGGCATCCTCGAGTCGGTGCTGCCCAGCCTCGCATTCGTCATCATCTTCACG
The DNA here is from genome assembly GCF_023101205.1 of Microbacterium aurugineum. NCBI lineage: Bacteria > Bacillati > Actinomycetota > Actinomycetes > Micrococcales > Microbacteriaceae > Microbacterium > Microbacterium aurugineum. Next base: position 1,565,056 of record NZ_CP078078.1, read on the forward strand.
ATCCGCCCCGAACCGCTGATCCTGTCGCTCGGCGTCTCGGTCGGGCTCGCGGCGGTCTTCACGGTCGTACGACTCCTGCAGAAGTCACCGCCGTCGGCCGCGCTCGGCGGTCTCATCGCTGCGGTGGCTGCCGCCGCCCTCGCACTGTGGACCGGTCGAGGGGCGGACAACTTCGTTCCCGGACTCATCACGAACGCGGTGTACGGGTCGGTGATCCTGGTGTCGGCCCTGATCGGATGGTCGCTGATCGGCCTCGCGGTCGGATTCCTGATGGGGGAGGGCACCACGTGGCGCAGTGATCGCCGCAAGCGCCGTGCCTACTTCTGGCTCGGGATCGCATGGGCTGCGCTGTTCTTCGCGCGGCTCGCCGTGCAGCTGCCGCTCTATCTCGCGGGAGACGTCACCGCCCTCGGCACCCTCAAGCTCGTCATGGGGTTGCCGTTGTTCGCTCCCCTCATCGCGGTGACCTGGCTGGTCGTCCGCGCTCTGCACCCGCGAGAGCCGGCGCGCGAGGATGCCTCCGAGGCGTGATAGATTTATCTTGATATCAAGATAAATCGCAGGCTTTCGCCCGCGGGCTGCGCGGAGCAGACTGGTTAGGTCCGCCTTGCTAGCCGCAGGGGCTCGCTGGCGAGCAAGATGGAGGCGCCTGTCGCTCCCATCCGAATAGAAGGAGACGGATTCGTGTCCACGGTGAACAGCTTCGGTGCCAAGAGCACCCTGACAGTCGGCAGCACCGACTATGAGATCTTCCGCATCGACACGGTGCCCGGTTTCGAGAAGCTCCCCTTCAGTCTCAAGGTCCTCCTGGAGAACCTGCTTCGCACCGAGGATGGCGCGAACGTGACGAAGGCGCAGATCGAGGCGCTGGGATCGTGGGATGCCGCGGCAGAGCCCAGCACCGAGATCCAGTTCACGCCGGCGCGCGTGGTCATGCAGGACTTCACCGGCGTCCCCTGCATCGTCGACCTCGCCACCATGCGTGAGGCCGTCACGGCACTCGGTGGCGACGCGAACAAGATCAACCCGCTCTCGCCCGCCGAGATGGTCATCGACCACTCCGTCATCGCCGACCTGTTCGGCTCGGAGAACGCCCTCGAGCGCAACGTCGAGATCGAGTACGAGCGCAACGGGGAGCGGTACCAGTTCCTGCGCTGGGGTCAGACGGCGTTCAGCGACTTCAAGGTCGTCCCGCCGGGAACCGGCATCGTCCACCAGGTGAACATCGAGCACCTCGCCAAGGTCATCTACGACCGCGACGTCAACGGCGTGCTCCGCGCCTACCCCGACACCTGCGTCGGCACCGACTCGCACACCACCATGGTCAACGGCCTCGGCGTGCTCGGCTGGGGCGTCGGCGGTATCGAGGCCGAGGCCGCGATGCTCGGTCAGCCCGTGTCGATGCTCATCCCGCGCGTCGTCGGCTTCAAGCTGTCCGGCGAGATCCCCGCCGGCGTGACCGCGACCGACGTCGTGCTCACGATCACCGACATGCTGCGCAAGCACGGCGTGGTCGGCAAGTTCGTCGAGTTCTACGGCGAAGGCGTCGCTTCCGTTCCGCTCGCCAACCGCGCCACCATCGGCAACATGTCTCCGGAGTTCGGCTCCACCGCCGCGATCTTCCCGATCGACGACGTGACGCTCGACTACCTGCGCCTCACCGGCCGCAGCGAAGAGGCCGTCGCGCTGGTCGAGGCCTACGCCAAGGAGCAGAAGCTCTGGCACGATGCCGCGCACGAGCCGACCTTCAGCGAGTACCTCGAGCTCGACCTCGGCACGGTCGTCCCGTCGATCGCGGGTCCGAAGCGCCCGCAGGATCGCATCCTCCTCTCCGAGGCGAAGTCGCAGTTCGAGCAGGACATCCTGAGCTACGCGTCGCCGTCCACCTCGGACTCGATCGTCGACCTCGAGTCGAAGCACTCGTTCCCGGCGTCCGACCCCGGTCAGGCACCCGGCGACGAGGAGCCGTCCACGCGTCCGGTGCACATCAACAGCGGTGCTCCCGCCAATGCCTCGAAGCCCGTGCCGGTCACCACGCCGTCGGGGGAGAAGTACATCCTCGACAACGGTGCGGTCACCCTCGCGGCCATCACCTCCTGCACCAACACGTCGAACCCGTCGGTGATGATCGCCGCCGGCCTCGTCGCACGCAAGGCGCTCGAGAAGGGCCTGAAGCAGAAGCCCTGGGTGAAGACCACGCTCGGTCCGGGCTCGAAGGTGGTCACCGACTACTACGAGAAGTCCGGTCTCGACAAGGACCTCGAGGGCCTCGGCTTCTACACCGTCGGCTACGGCTGCACGATCTGCATCGGCAACTCGGGTCCGCTGATCGAAGAGGTGTCGGAGGCGATCAACTCGCACGACCTCGCCGTCACGGCGGTCCTCTCCGGTAATCGCAACTTCGAGGGACGCATCAGCCCCGACGTGAAGATGAACTACCTCGCCAGCCCGCCGCTGGTGATCGCGTACGCTCTCGCCGGCTCGATGCACTTCGACTTCGAGAACGACGCGCTCGGGAAGGGCACCGACGGCGAAGACGTCTTCCTGAAGGACATCTGGCCGACGCCCGACGAGGTGCAGGAGATCGTCGACTCGTCCATCTCGCGAGACCAGTTCATCAAGCAGTACGCGACGGTCTTCGACGGCGACGAGCGCTGGCGCAGCCTGCCCACCCCGGATGACGCGATCTTCCAGTGGGACGAGAACTCGACCTACGTCCGCAAGGCTCCGTACTTCGACGGCATGACGATGGAGCTCACCCCGGTGAAGGACATCGAGGGTGCTCGCGTCATGGCGACGCTCGGCGACTCGGTCACCACCGACCACATCTCGCCGGCCGGAAACATCAAGCCCGGTACGCCCGCGGCCCAGTACCTCACCGAGCACGGCGTCGACCGCAAGGACTTCAACTCCTTCGGCTCGCGTCGCGGCAACCACGAGGTCATGATCCGCGGCACCTTCGCGAACATCCGTCTGAAGAACGCGATGGTCGCGGCCGTCAACGACGGACAGGTCGTCGAGGGTGGATTCACGCGTGACTTCACCCAGCCGGGTGGGCCGCAGTCGTACATCTACGACGCGAGCATGAACTACCAGGCGCAGGGCACGCCGCTCGTCATCTTCGGTGGCAAGGAGTACGGCTCGGGTTCGTCGCGTGACTGGGCGGCCAAGGGCACGAGCCTGCTGGGCGTCAAGGCGGTCATCACCGAGAGCTTCGAGCGCATCCACCGCTCGAACCTGATCGGCATGGGTGTCGTCCCGCTGCAGTTCCCCGCGGGCGAGAGCTGGGAGTCGCTGGGTCTCGACGGCACCGAGATCGTTTCGATCTCGGGTCTGGAAGAGCTCAACAACGGAGTCACGCCGAAGACGGTCAAGGTCACGGCCACCCCGAGCGAGAACTCGCCCGAAGGCAAGCAGCCGGTGGAGTTCGACGCGGTCGTCCGCATCGACACCCCCGGAGAGGCCGACTACTACCGCAACGGCGGCATCCTGCAGTACGTGCTGCGTTCGCTCGTATAGTTTCTGAACCGATGAGCGCCCCGTCCGGCATCAGCCAGGCGGGGCGCTTTGCGTTGGGATCGCTCATAGAATGACGGGATGAGCCGTCGCCAACGCTAGCCCCATCCAGGGGTCGCGATCGACGAGGGGATACCTCCATGCGCAAGGTGCTCTGCGACAGCCTCTATCAGCGCACCGGGCACCGTATCTGTTGCGGCCGCATACCGGCGTGGACCGCCTACGTCGGCCAGCGCTGGGACACCTACGACGTCGCGCCGTGGAATCTCTACAACATCGTCTGGCGGGCGCAGGAGTGGGTGCGTGGTGGGATGAGCTGACGCCCTCGCAGCGTCCGCCACACAGCGAAGGCCAGCTCTGTGCTACGGCCGCAGGCGCAGAACGTCGCCTGGCTGGATGGTGCCCTGCAAGTGAACGTCGTTGAAGTAGAACAGGCCTGTCCCGAACACGCAGAAGCGGGTAGCGATTCCCTGGATCGCATCGCCCGGTGCGACGGTGTAGGTCGTCGGGATGCCGTCGACTAGGCCGACCTCGCCCACCGCGAACTCGCGCGGACCGCTGTCGACGGGTGCGTCGAGCCGCGGCTTGGCCTCCGGAGTGTTCGGGTAGTACAGCGCCTCGCACTCGCCATGCGTGCGGTCCGTGATCGGCGCGGCAGACGTGACCGGCTCATCAGCCGGAGCGGCAGCGGCCGTATGGACCGGAGCGGCAGCGGCCGTATCGACCGGAGCAGCAGCGGCGGTCTGGTTGAACAGTGCCCAGCCGCCGACCGTTGACGCGACCGTGCCGACAACAGGAGCAGCGACAGCGGTGAGGCCCGCGACGACGAGCACGGACACGACGGTGGCGACCTTCTGAGAGCGGTTCATCCGTCTCAGCTTGGCACCGAACCGCTGTGGATGCCAGAGCCAGTGGGCAAGGACGGGACGTGCAGTGGTTCAGTTGTGGCCGACCCCACGACACGGCGGCGCCAGGTCTTGTTCGCCGCGCAGCAGCGCGAGCGTGGCGCGTGCCCTGGCGAACCGCGGGCGATGCGCCGGGGCCGACTTCACAACCGTGATGGAGATGTCGTGGTTCGCGCCGACGATTACGTACGAGAACTCGTGGACGTCGAGGTCGCGCAGCTCGTAGGCCTTGGTGCCGTCCTTGAGGGCGACCTCGGCGGCGTCGTGCACCTCGTAGGTGAACGACAGTGCGCGGTTTCTCGGTGTGAAAGTTGCCCTAGTAGCTCACAACTCACACCGCAGTACGTACTGCGTTCGCTGGTCTGATCGCAAGGACGATGGGGCTCGGGTCTTCGGACCCGAGCCCCATCGTCCTGTCAAGGGGGTCCTCGCTCACCCGGTTCTCCCGTGTGAGCGCGATAGGATCGGGATGGCGTCGGCGCCCTGTCCGACGCTTCCGGTGAAGCCTGTGAGGAGGCGCAGATGCCCATTCTTCCGAGCATCTCAGGACCCCGTGATCTGGATGCGCTGTCGACGGATCAGCTCGCAGAACTCGCCGCGGAGATCCGCACCTTCCTCGTCGAGAACGTGTCCCGCACCGGCGGCCATCTCGGCCCCAATCTGGGCGTCGTCGAGCTGACCATCGCTCTGCACCGGGTTTTCTCCTCGCCGGACGATCCGTTCATCTTCGACACCGGCCACCAGTCCTACGTGCACAAGCTGCTCACCGGGCGACAGGACTTCTCCGGCCTCCGGGTGCGCGGCGGGCTCGCCGGCTATCCGCAGCGCGGCGAGAGCGACCATGACGTGGTGGAGTCCTCGCACGCGTCGAGTTCCCTCAGTTGGGCGGACGGCATCTCCCGGGCGCTGACGGCGACGGGGCGTGCAGATCGTCATGTCGTCGCCGTCGTCGGTGACGGCGCGCTCACCGGCGGCATGACCTGGGAGGCGTTGAACAACATCTCCGACGACAACGACCGCAACCTGGTGATCGTCGTCAACGACAACGGCCGTTCGTATGCGCCGACGATCGGCGGCATGTCGCGGTATCTCAACCGCGTGCGCACCGCTGCCGCGTACAAGGATCTCCACCGCAAGTCGGACCGACTGTTCCGCGCCTTCGGTCCGGTGGGGCGTGCCGTGTTCCGCGGTGTCCGGGGCGGCACGCACGGGTTCCTCTCCCGTTTCGCCAACAACGAGGCGCTGTACTCGAACCTCGACATCAAGTACCTCGGCCCGGTCGACGGACACGATCTTCCCGCCCTCCTCGAGACGCTCGAGCTCGCGAAGTCGTACGGCGCACCGGTCATCGTCCACACGATCACCGAGAAGGGCCGCGGCTACCAGCCGGCGCGTGATGACGAGGCGGACCAGTTCCACGCCGTCGGCAAGATCGATCCGACGACCGGTGAGACTCTGTCATCGGGTGGGCGCGGCTGGACCGACGTCTTCTCCGATGCTCTGGTCTCGGTGGGGGAGCGCCGGAACGATGTCATCGCGATGACGGCCGCGATGCTGCGACCGACGGGTCTCGCGCCGTTCGCCGAGCGGTTTCCGGATCGGGTGTACGACGTGGGCATCGCCGAACAGCACGCGGTGGCGTCGGCCGCCGGACTCGCCTTCGGTGGGCTGCACCCCGTGGTCGCGTTGTACGCCACCTTCATGGGTCGCGCTTTCGACCAGGTCCTGATGGATGTCGCGCTCCACCGCGCGGGCGTCACCTTCGTGCTCGACCGTGCCGGCGTGACAGGCCCTGACGGCCCCAGCCACCACGGCATGTGGGACCTGGCGATGCTGCAGATCGTTCCCCACATCCGCATCGCGGCTCCTCGAGACGGCGCGCGGCTGACCGAAGCGCTCGATGAAGCCGTGCAGGTCGATGATGCGCCGACCGTCATCCGATTCCCGAAGGGGGAGGTGGCGCCAGACCTTCCGGCGATCGAGAGGCTGCATGACGGTGTCGACGTGCTCGCCCGTGGTGAATCCGAGGACGTGCTGGTCGTGGCGATCGGTCCCTTCGCCGAACTCGCGCTGGATGTCGCCGACAGGCTGCGGGCGCAGGGGATCGGGGCGACCGTCATCGATCCGCGGTGGGCCATCCCGGTGCAGCCGTCGATCGTCGAGCTGGCCGCTCACCACCGCCTCGTGATCACGTTGGAGGACGGCATCCGCGTCGGCGGGATCGGTACGCGGGTGCGGCAGGTGCTCCGCGAGGCCGGGATCGACACCGCTGTCGACGAGCTGGGCCTCCCTGACGAGTTCATCGATCACGCGTCACGGGACCAGATCCTCGGTGACGCGGGTCTGACAGCGCCGAAGATCGCCCAGGACATCGTGTCCCAGGTGCTCGGCACCCGGATCCCCAAGGCGCGTCACGCAGGGGAGACCGGGACGATCGACCTGCCACTGCGCGAAAGCCGCTGATACGGCGTCTGATCGTTCAGCCGAGGCCGGCGAGCGTGTGCGAGACGATCGGTGCGATGATCGGTCGGCAGCGTTCGCGATCGGCACCGACGAGACCGATGCGGGTACGGCGGTCGAGCACGTCCTCGACGGTCAGCGCCCCCTCGACGCGCACCGCGAAGTCGACCTCAGCATGGGTCAGGCCGGTGGACGCGTCGATCACCTCGTCGGAATCGGCGACCACTCGGTCGACGAGCCGGAGCGAAGAGGTTCTGCTGGACGATGCCGGCAATGCGCGCGTGCGGACGGCGACATCGACCGCGTCCTCGGCCATCCTCCGATAGGTCGTCAGCTTTCCGCCGAGCACGGTGATGAAGCCGTCGTCGGCCGTCGTCACCAGGTGCTTCCGCGAGACGTCCGCTGTCGTGTCGCTGCCGCTGTCGACCAAGGGGCGCAGCCCCGCGAAGGCGCCGCGCACCTGGTCACGCCGGATCGATGTGGCCACGACACGGTTGAGGCTGGACAGAAGGAACTCGATCTCGCGTTCCGTCGGCTCAGCGACCTGAGGCACCGGACCGGGGGCGTCCTCATCCGTGAGGCCGACGATCATGCGGCCGTGAGCCTGCGGCAGAGCGAAGATGTAGCGACTGATCGATCCCTCGTGCGGGATGGTGAGCGCGGCCGTCGGGTTCCCGAGATCGGCGGCGTCCAGCACGATGTGCGTTCCTCGACTCGGCCGCACGCGGATCGTCTGGTCGAGCCCTCCTGCCCAGACACCCGTCGCATTGATGACGGCGTGTGCGCGGAGCTCGAACCGCTCGCCGGTGATCGTCTCCTCCACGGATGCCCCATCGCCGCGCAGGGCGACGGCGCGGACCCGGGTGAGGATGCGGGCGCCGAGTGCTGCGGCTGTCCGGGCGACGGTCGTGACGAGCCTGGCGTCGTCGACGAGCTGGCCGTCGTAGGACAGCATGCCGCCACGGAGGCCTCGTGGATCCAGCGCGGGCACCAAGCGGGTCGCCGAGCGGGCCGACACGAACGAGGGGGCGGGGAGGACCGCGCGGGGCGTACGCGCCCGCATCCGAAGCAGGTCGCCCATTCCCATGCCCACCGCGCCCGCGACGCGCTGACGCAACGAGATGCCGGATGCGAACGGGAGGAGTTGTCCGAGCGGGTGGATCAGATGCGGGGCGATCGTCGTCAGGAGCAGATGCCGTTCGAGCGCGCTCTCCTTCGCTGTCTCGAAGTCGCCGGTCGCAAGGTAGCGCAGCCCGCCGTGTACGAGTTTCGAGCTGAAGCGGCTGGTACCGAAGGCGAGATCCTCCGCCTCGATCAGGGTGACGCGAAGCCCGCGGGATGCCGCATCGAGAGCGACGCCCGCGCCGGTGATTCCGCCGCCGACCACGAGGACGTCGACCTTCTCCTCCGCGGACCGCGCCAACTCCACGCGTCGCCGCGCGACGTTCAGTGCGGACGACTCGGACATCATGGCCGGAGCAGTCCGTCGAGTGCCGCCCGCAGCTCGCGTTCCCACGCGTCCTCGGAGATCAGCTCCGACACGGTCCCGTGCGACAGCACCGCGGATTGGGCCACGAGCAGGAGCATCACCGCGATCTCCGAGGGCGGCGCCGGGCGGACCGAGTCCTGAGCCTGCGCGGTGTCGATCGCGGTGGTCAGCCACTGCAGGATCAGGCGCTGGCTCGATCCCACCCGTTCGAGCGTGTATCGGGTGAAGGCTTCGGGTTCATCCGCGAGCAGGCGCGCGAAGAGCGGGTCGCGGCGGAAGAGGGCGGTGAACAGCAGGATGTCGTCGACGAGCGCCGCACGGGTGTGCACTCTGGCGGGGAGCGCGCTCAGGATGCGTTCGACCCTGCGCAGCAGCGTCGAGCGGACGACATCGTCGGCGTCGGCCCAGTTGCGGTAGATCGTGGGGCGGCTCAGCTCGGAGCGACGCGCGAGCTCTGCGATCGTGACACCGCGGACGCCGCGCCGTTCGAGGAGGTCGTCGGCGGCATCGAGGATCCGGGTCTGTGTCGCATCCCCGAGAGGTTGACGTTCTTCCATGATGTGTCACACTGTAACGCATGGCGCAAGGAGATGTCGTGGTCGATGCGGACCCGTCGATGAGATGGAACGGCTGGGGTGATCCGGCGAAGGCGAAGGACCTGCCGCTCGCCGTGCGAGCGTTGCTTCCGATGCTGCTCGGGCGGGTACGCAAGCCTGACCCCGCCGTGGAACTGGCACACGTGCAGTTGGCACCCTCACGGTTGACCGATGAGGACCATGCGGCGTTCTGCACCGCGGTCGGCCCGGAGAACGTCGATGCCGCCGCCGAGGCGCGTATCCGTCACGCCGGCGGGCGGTCGACACCGGACCTCCTCCGGCGCCGCGAGGTCCATCAGGTCGCGCCGGACGCCGTTCTTCGTCCCGCGGATCATGCAGAAGTCCGAGCGTGCCTCGACGTCGCCGTCGCACGGGGGATCGCGGTGATCCCGTTCGGTGGCGGTACGAGCGTCGTCGGAGCGCTGGATCCCGAACGGGGCCTGCACCACGCCGTCGTGAGCCTCGATCTGCGACGCCTGAGCGGTCTGATCCGGCTTGATGAGATCAGCGGGGATGCCGTGCTGGCGGCAGGAACGACGGGGCCGGAGGCGGAGGCGCTGCTGTCTGCGCGCGGATACGAGCTCGGCCACTTCCCCCAGAGCTTCCGCTACGCCACGATCGGCGGATTCGCGGCGGCGCGGTCCTCGGGGCAGAACTCCGCGGGCAACGGGCGCTTCGACACGATGGTCACCGGGATCAGGGTGGCGACACCCACGGGTGACATCGAACTCGGACGCTCTCCGGGGTCCGCGGCGGGGCCCGACCTGATCAGGATCTTCCTCGGTTCGGAGGGCATCTTCGGTGTGATCACCGAGGTGCGGGTACGTGTGCACCCGATCCCGCGCGACCGGTTGTTCGAGTCGTGGTCCTTCCCTGACTTCGCGAGCGGTGCGGAGGGACTCCGCGGGGTCGCCCAGCAGGGTGGCGGCCCCACCGTCATCCGGCTGTCGGATGAGGCGGAGACCGCGGTGAGTCTCGCCCAGGTCGGCAGGATCGGCAAGGCCCTCGCGAAGGGCGCGAGCGTGGTGACGGTCTACGAAGGAGAGGACATCGCCGAGCGGCGCGCCCGGACAGGAGCCCGACTCGCTGCCGCTGGAGGGGTCTCTGCGGGCGAAGGTCCGGCCGAGGAGTGGCGGAAGGGCAGATTCGACGGGCCCTACCTGCGCGATTCGCTGCTCGACGCCGGGGTCTTCTGCGAGACGCTCGAGACCGCGACGACCTGGTCGAACCTGAAGGCGCTGCGTTCGGCCGTCGAATCGGCGCTCAAGGCCGGCTTCGCCGACGTCGGTGCGAAGTCGTACGTCATGTGCCATGTGTCCCACATCTATCCGAGTGGGGCGTCGCTGTACTTCACGGTGCTCGCCGCCCTCCGTGGAGAGCCGCTCCGGGTGTGGGACGCGGTGAAAGCGCGCGTCAACGATGCGATCATCAGCTCGGGCGGGACCATCAGCCACCACCATGCGGTCGGCAGGGATCATGCGCCCTGGCTCCGTCAGGAGATCGGCGAGACCGGCATCCGCATCCTCTCCGCCATCAAGCGCGAACTCGACCCCGCCGGTGTCCTCAACCCCGGCGCTGTGCTCCCTCTCGAGCGGATGCACTGACGTGTCCGAGCACATCGCCGTGCTCGCGAACCCGTACGCAGGCAAAGGCCGAGGCGAGCGGGCGACCGAGACGGCCGTCCGTCTCCTCCGGGAGCACGGCGTCGACGTGCGCACCTACGCGGGTGTCTCGGCAACGGATACCGCCCAGCTCGCCGTGGCCGCGCTGGCGGATGAGCCGCGTGTCCTCGTGGTAGTGGGGGGTGACGGCACGCTCTCCGGCGTGCTCGACACGGTGTGCGACGCCGCCGTCCCCATCGTCCTCGTGCCCGCGGGCACAGGGAACGATCTCGCCCGGGCGCTCGGGCTCCCGCGCGGAGACGCCCGGGCTGCCGCCGAACTCGCCCTCAGGGGCGTGCCACGAGCGATCGATGTCGGCGTGGTCCGCACCGCGGAGGGCAGCCGGAGGTTCCTGACCATCGCGGCGCTGGGCTTCGACGCGAAAGTCAGTGATCGCACCAACCGGCTCCGCTGGCCGCACGGCGCGCCGCGTTACTACCTCGCACTGCTCATCGAGCTCCTGCGACTGAAGCCGATGGACTTCACGCTCGCGGTGGACGGTGAACCCGCCAGGAGGTCGCCGGGGACGCTCATCGCTGCCGGCAGCACCTCCAGCTACGGGGGCGGGATGCCGATCTGCGCCGGGGCTGTGCCGGACGACGGGTTCCTCGACATCGTTCATGTCGCCCCGCTGGGCCGACTGCGCCTGCTGCGGCTTTTTCCGCTGCTGCTCCGCGGAACGCATCTCGCGCGCGGTGAGGTCGCGCATCGTCGCGCGCAGTCGGTCACGGTGTCGGCCCCGGGTCTCGTGGTCTACGCCGACGGCGAGCGGATCGGCGAGGATGAGTGCACGATCTCGGTCATTCCGGGAGCGCTCACGATGATGGTGCCGAAGGAGGGCGATGACTGAGTTCGATGAAGATGTCGTGGTCGTGGGTTCCGGATTCGGCGGTTCCGTTGCCGCACTGCGACTGGCGGAGAAGGGATACCGTGTGCGCGTCTACGAAGCGGGGCGTCGCTTCGAGGACGACGACTTCGCGAAGACCAACTGGAACGTCCGCCGGTACCTGTGGGCACCGGCCCTGGGCTGCTACGGGATCCAGCGCATCCACCGACTGCCGCATGTGCTGATCCTGGCCGGGGCAGGCGTGGGAGGCGGATCGCTCAACTACGCGAACACGCTGTACCAGCCCGGATCGGCCTTCTTCGCGGACCCGCAATGGCACGGTATCGCGGACTGGGAGACGGAGCTCGCACCGCACTACGCCACGGCGAAGAGGATGCTCGGCGTCGTCGAGCACTACCCGCATACGGGACCTGTGGAGAGGATCATGGCCGGTGCCGCGGAGGACCTCGGCGTCGGCGACACCTTCCGGCGCGCGCCGGTCGGCGTCTGGTTCGGAAAGCCGGGGGAGCGCACACCAGACCCCTTCTTCGGCGGCGAGGGCCCCGATCGCACCGGATGCACCCTCTGCGGGAACTGCATGGTGGGTTGTCGTGTCGGCGCGAAGAACACACTGATGAAGAACTACCTCGCTCTCGCGGAACGCCGCGGGGTCGCGATCGAGGCGCTGCGCACGGTCAGCGAGGTGCGGGAGCTCCCCAGCGGGGGGTTCGCGGTCACGACACAGCGCAGCGGGGCGTGGCTCCGGCACGCGCGGAGGACGGTGACCGCCAGGCAGGTGGTGCTGGCGGCAGGCACATGGGGCACGCAGCAGCTCCTGCATCGGATGAAGGAGTCCGGCGCACTGCCGCGGATCTCGGGGTCGATCGGCCGTCTCACTCGCACCAATTCGGAAGCGCTGGACGGCGCGGTCGCCACGGACGTCCCGGAGTCTCTCCAGCTCGCTCGCGGCGTCGCGATCACGACCTCGTTCCACATCGACGAGCGCACGCACGTCGAGAACGTCCGCTACGGGCCGGGCTCGAACCTGATGGGGGCGCTGGCGACGGTCATCGTCCCCGGAGGGCGGCCGCTGGGGGTGCGGCTGCGCAGCCTCGTCGCGCAGGTGCTCCGCTCCCCGCTGCGGCAGTTCCGTCTGGGGAGCCTCCGGCGCTGGAGTGAGCGGGGGATCATCGCGCTGGTGATGCAGACGGCGGACAACTCGCTCACCCTCTCGCTACGCCGCCGCTTCGGTCGCCTCGTGATGACGAGTGCGCAGGGTCACGGATCGCCGAACCCGAGCTACCTGCCCCAAGCTCACACCGCGGCTGCGGCGATCGCCGCGCGGGTCGAGGCTGAGGGCGGGGTGCCCGCAGCTCCGCGCGGATCCTGGCCGGAGGTGTTCGGCATCCCACTCACGGCGCACTTCCTCGGAGGTGCCGTGATCTCCGCATCGCCGGCACACGGGGTCATCGACGCATATCACCGCGTCTGGGGGCATCCCGGGCTGCACGTCGTCGACGGTGCCGCTGTGCCCGCCAATCCCGGGGTGAACCCCTCGCTCACGATCACCGCGCTCGCGGAGAGGGCACTGTCGTACTGGCCTCGCTACGGTGAGGTCGACGGCCGACCGGTTCAGTCCGCCGGTTGAGCCTCGGCGACGGGAATCTGCGGTGCCGCGTCATCGCAGAGCGGACGACGAAGCGCCCCACCGGATTCGCGGGGAATCCCGTGGGGCGCGTCGCGTGATGGTGTTCGCGGTCAGCGGCTCTCGACGCCGCGGATCTGCGGAGTGTGGAACGAGCTGCCGAAGGCCCGCTCGGACGCTCCCTCACGGTCGAGGTACGGCGAGGCGCCCCCGTCGATGAACGGCCAGCCGGCGCCGAGGATGAGGCACAGATCGATGTCCTCGACCTCGGGCACGACGCCTTCGTCCAGCATCAGCTTGATCTCCTGGGCCAGGCCGTCCTGAACGCGCTGCAGGATGGTCGCTGCGGAGGCAGGGGTCTTGCCGACCGCCGGCTTCAGCACCTTCTCGGCCTGCTTGGTCCAGCCGATGACGCGTCCGCCCTTGTCCTTCTCCACGACCGCGTCGAGTTCCGCGAGCGCATGGAAGTTCTCGTTGGCGTAGAACCGGTCGGGGAAGGCGTGGACCATCGTGTCCTGCACGTGGGCGGCGACCTTCCACCCGACCAGGTCGATCAGCTGGAACGGTCCCATCGGGAGGCCGAGCGGGCCGAACGCCTTCTCGACGTCGGCGATCGGCGTGCCCTCGTAGACCGCGCGGGCCGCCTCGCCCATGACCTTGGCGAGCAGTCGGTTCACGACGAAGCCCGGCGCGTCGGCGGTGAGCACCGCGTTCTTCCCGAGATTCTTCGCGACGACGAAAGCCGTCGACAGCGCGGCATCGTCCGTCGCCGGTGTCTTCACGATCTCGATCAGCGGCATCACTGCGACCGGGTTGAAGAAGTGGAAGCCCACGAGACGCTCGGGGTGCGCCAGCTTGGAGCCGATCTCCTCGACGGACAGCGACGAGGTGTTGGTCGCGAGGATCGCGTCCTCGGCGATGACCTTCTCGATCTCGCCGAACACCTGCTGCTTGACGCCGACCTCTTCGAACACGGCCTCGATCACGAAGTCGCAGTCCGCGTAGAGGCTCTTGTCGGTGGTGCCGGTGACGAGCGCGCGCAGCTTGTTGGCCGAGTCGGCGTCCAGGCGTCCCTTCGCCTCGAGCTTGCCGATCTCCTCGTGGATGTACGCGACGCCCTTGTCGACGCGCGCCTGGTCCAGGTCGGTGATGAGCACGGGCACCTGTAGCTTGCGCACGAACAACAGCGCGAACTGGCTCGCCATGAGACCGGCGCCGATGATGCCGACCTTGGTGACCTTCTTCGCGAGCTGCTTGTCCGGAGCGCCGACAGGACGCTTCGCGCGCTTCTGCACGAGGTCGAACGCGTACATGGACGCCGCGAACTGATCGCCCGTGACGAGTTCGGCGAGCGCCTCGTCCTCGCGGGCGAAGCCCTCTGCCTTGGTTCCGGCTTTGGCCTTGTCAAGCAGGTCCAGTGCGGCATAAGGCGACTTCGGCACGGTGCCGATCTTCGACTCGAGCATCCCGCGTGCCATCTTGATGGCGATCGGCCACTTGGTGAGGCGTTCGATCTTGCCGGGCTCGTTCTTGCGCTCGACCTTCTTGCCGCCGAGAACGGCGTCCGCCCACGACAGGGAGTTCTCGAGGTAGTTCGCCGCGGGGAAGATCGCGTCGAAGATGCCCAGATCGAATGCCTGCTGAGGCTTGAGCATGCGGTTCTGCTTGAGCGGGTTGGAGATGACGACCTCGAGCGCGTTCTCGATGCCGATCAGGTTCGGCAGGAGGTATGCGCCACCCCAGCCCGGGATGATGCCGAGGAAGACCTCGGGCAGGGCCACTGCCGCCGCCGAGGCGTCGACTGTGCGGTAGCTGGAGTTCAGAGCGATCTCCAGGCCGCCGCCCAGAGCGAGGCCGTTCACGAACGCGAACGAGGGCACACCGAGATCGCCGAGCTTGCCGAGCACCTTGTGGCCGAGCTGCGCGATCAGGCGGGCGTTGTCACGCGAGCCGACCTTGCTGATGTCGGACAGATCGGCGCCCGCGGCGAGGATGTACTGCTTTCCCGTGATGCCGACAGCCTGGATCTCGCCCGCGGCCGCTCGTGCCGTGAGAGCGTCGAGTGTTTCACCCAGCTGAGTGAGGGTCGCCGGACCCAGTGTGTTCGGACGCGTGTGATCGCGGCCGTTGTCGAGGGTGATCAGGGCGAGCACCTTGCCGGAGGCGAGACGGATGTCGCGCACGGGCGACTGCGTGATGACCTCGCCCTCGGTGAGCGCCTGGATGGGGGAGAAGTCGATCTCGTCGTAGTTGGTCACAGTGGCGCTCACTTCTTCTTCTTGCCGTCGTAGTGCGGGTTCTCCCAGATGACCGAACCGCCCTGACCGAGGCCGACGCACATGGCGGTCAGACCGTAGCGGACATCGGGGCGCTCGGCGAACTGGGCCGCGAGCTGGATCATCAGGCGCACACCGGATGCCGCGAGCGGGTGTCCCAGCGCGATCGCGCCGCCCCACTGGTTGACGCGGGGGTCGTCATCGGCGATGCCGAAGTGGTCGAGCAGAGAGATCACCTGGATGGCGAATGCTTCATTGAGCTCGAACAGGCCGATGTCGTCGATCGTGAGTCCGGCCTTCTTGAGGGCCTTCTCGGTCGACGGGATCGGTCCGATGCCCATGATCTCGGGCTGCACACCGGCGAAGGCGAACGAGACCATCCGCATCTTCGGCGCGAGTCCGAACTCCTTCACCGCTCCGCCCCCGGCGAGCAGCGACATCGTCGCGCCGTCGGTGAGCGGGGAGGAAGTGCCGGCGGTGACACGCCCGTGCGGGCGGAACGGCGTCTTGAGGGACGCGAGATCTTCCATCGTGGTCTGCGGGCGGCGGCCCTCGTCCTCGGTCGCGAGGCCCCAGGCGCCATCCGGACCCTTGGTGGCAACCGAGACGAGGTCGGGCTGGATCTTGCCAGCGTCGTACGCTGCCTGCACCTTGTGCTGGCTGAGCATGCCGAATCGGTCCGAGCGCTCCTTCGTGAGGTGCGGGAAACGGTCGAAGATCCGCTCCGCGGTGACGCCCATGTTGAGCGCGCCGGGATCGACCATCTTCTCGGCGACGAAGCGCGGGTTCGGGTCGGCGTTGCCACCGATGGGGTGGTGGCCCATGTGCTCGACGCCGCCGGCGAGGGCGAAGTCGTACATGCCGACGCCGATCGACGCGCCCATGGTCGTCACGCTCGTCATCGCGCCTGCGCACATGCGCTCCACCGCGAGACCGGGCACGGTCTGCGGAAGGCCGGCGAGGATCGCCACGGATCGCCCGAGCGTCAGCCCCTGGTCGCCGGTCTGGCTCGTCGCCGCGATCGCGACATCGTCGATGCGGTCGGCCGGCACGGCGGCGTTGCGCTCCATCAGGCCGATGGTCGCCTTGACGGCGAGGTCATCCGCGCGGGTGTTCCAGTACATGCCCTTTTCGCCGGCGCGCCCGAAAGGGGTGCGTACTCCATCGACGAAGAAGACGTCCGAGATCTCGGCCACTCTGCCTCCAAGTTAGTGCGTGGCCTCAGTCTACGAAGCCGGTGAAAACCGGGAGGAATCGGTTGGATCGAACCTACGAAGCGGTCGCGGGGGTCGCGTCGGGCGTTTGCGCGGCTTCTACAAAGGCCGCAGCGATCTTCTGTGCGGTCTGTGCAATCTGCCAGGGGCGGGCGCCCAGTGCGGCCAGTGCAGCGCCGATCTCCTCCGGAGTCTCTCCCGGCAGCTCCCAGGCCACGCGGCGCAGATACTCCGGCGTCAGGAGGTTCTCGGTCGGCATCCCCAGCTCTTCGGCCGTGGCCTCCACGACGGGTCGCGCAGCCTTGAGTCGCGCATCCGCTTCGGGGTTCCGGTCTGCCCACGCGCGGGGCGGGGGAAGGCTGTCACTCGGCACGCGCTCACGGGGGAGGTCTTCCGTCGCCCTGCCCTCGACGATGGCCTGCCACCAGCGGTCGAGCTGTGTGCGACTGGCGCGCCCCTGGAACTCCTTGACGCCGGCCAGAGCCTGCTTCGACGGCGGGTTCGCCATGACCGCGGCCACCAGGGAGCGGTCCGGCACGAGTCGTCCGGGCGAGACGTCCTGGTCCTGCGCGTATGCCTCGCGGGCTTGCCACAGAGAACGGGCGACCGCGAGGTTGCGGGCGCCGCGCACCTGATGCAGGCCGCTGAGTCGGCGCCAGGGGTCTTCTCTCGGGGGTTTGGGTGCGCGTGTCAGGGTGGCGGCGAACTCCTCCGCCGCGATCTCCGTCTTGCCCTGCTCCTCGAGCTCCAGGACGAGGACGTCGCGGACGTCGATCAGATGCAGGACGTCGAGAGCGGCATACTCCAGCCAGGAGTCCGGAAGCGGACGCGTCGACCAGTCGGCGGCGGAATGCTCCTTCTTGAGCGTGATGCCCAAGGTGTCCTCGACGACCGCCCCGAGCCCGACGCGCTCGTGACCGAGCAGGCGGGAGGCGAGTTCGGTGTCGAAGATCGTCGGCGGTTCCAGGTGGAGCTCCCGAAGGGACGGGAGGTCCTGACTCGCGGCATGCAGCACCCACTCCACGTCGCCGATCGCGTCCTGGAGCGGAGCGAAGTCACCGATCGCCGGTGGATCGAACAGGAAGACCCCGGCGTCGCGACGGAAGACCTGCACGAGGTAGGCGCGTTGCGAGTATCGGAAGCCGGACGCGCGCTCCACGTCCACGGCCACGGGCCCGGTGCCGGCGGCGAGCACGGCGCACGCCGCGCGGAACTCCTCAGCATCCGAGATCACGGAGTATTCAGTCACGTACAGCCTTTCGCGCGCCGATCACGGCGATGCCCTCGGAGCCGGGCGGAAGTCCCGCCAGCATTCCGACCAGCTCGGCCCATGCTTCGACGTGGGGTCGGAACGGGCCTTCCGGAGTCCAGGACGCCCGCAATTCTATCTGGGCCCCGTCGCCCTCGATGGCGAGCCCGCCGAATCCCTTCGACAGCGTCTTGGTCGAGGTGCCCGATTCCGAGTGGTAGACGGCCTGACGGGAGTCGAGCGCATCGACCAGCCACGACCACGTCACATCGGCCAGGAGGGGGTCGGTGCCGATCTCGGTCTCGAGCGGGGCCTGCGCGAAGATGACGATGCGCCAGGAGCCGCCCCATGCCCCTGGTTCCTCCGGATCGTGCAGCAGGACGAACCGGCCGGTGCCGTACACGGACTCGCCGTCACCCTCCGGGCGCACATCGGCGGCGAGGGCGATGGCGAAGGGCGCGAGGCCCTGCGGTGTGGCGATCTCGCGCACCGTGATGTCATCGCGGAACTCGGTCGCGCGCAGTTCGGCCACGGCGCTCTCGAAGGGCGTCCCGGCTTCGGGGGGTGCGGTCACGGCAACAGGCTAGAGTCAGGAAGCGATGAAGAGTCTCAGGCACGCCGTTACCCTCCTTGTCCCCGCCCTGTTCGCTTTCGGGGCGGCGTTCGCTCTCGTCGTGTTCGCCGTGGCCCGGCGAGTGGTCACCCCCATGCGTCGCGCGACCGACACCGAGATCCTCGCCGTCGACACCGGCGCACAGACCATCGAGCTGCAGCGCACTCCCGACACCGAGCTTCCCGGTCGTTACGGCCTGTTCACGACGGGCACCTACGGCTATGTCAAGCTCGGCGCCGTGCTCAGCGCGGACGCGGGGACGGTGCGTCGCAAGCTCCTGACACAGATCGAGCCCGGTGCTCGCGTCGACCGCGCCGCGGCCTTCAGCGGTTACTACTACTCCTCGCCGAGTGAGCTTCATCTGCGGTGGGAGAACCTGCTGATCGGTTCGCCCGCGGGGCCGTGCCCGGCCTGGTATTTCCCGGCGTCGTCGAAGACTTGGGTGGTCCAGGTGCACGGCCGTGGGGCGACACGCGCCGAGTGTCTCCGTGCGGTGCCGGTGCTGCATGCCGCCGGCCTTCCCAACCTCGTCGTGTCCTATCGCAACGACGGCGAGGCCCCGCGCACGAGGGCGGGTGCGTACGCCCTCGGTGCCTCGGAGTGGCGTGACGTCGATGCCGCGATCGCTTATGCGTTGCGGCACGGTGCCGAACGCGTCATCTTGATGGGTTGGTCGATGGGAGGTGCGGTGTCGCTGCAGGCAGCGGTCACCTCCGGGCACCGCGATCGCATCGCCGGGATCATCCTCGAATCGCCGGTCGTCGACTGGCGCACGGTGCTGAGATTCCAGGCGAAGCTCGCCCGCGTACGGGCGCCGCTTCCGGGGCTGGCCATGGGGGCGCTGCAGATGCCCCTCACCGCACGCCTCAGCGGAGCGGATGCGCCGATCCCGTTCGACCGGTTGGACATGGTCGCTCGTGCGGACGAACTCACCGCGCCGGTGCTGATCCTGCACAGCGACGACGACGGATTCGTGCCGGCGGATTCCTCACATGCGTTGCAGGAGGCGCGCCCCGACCTCGTGACCATGCCGCGGTTCACGGTCGCCCGCCACACGAAGCTGTGGAACTACGATCAGGTCGGCTGGACGACTTCGATCACGGACTGGCTCGAGGCTCAGGGCTTCACCGCTTCTGAATGACCTGGTTTTTCGCGCGCATGAGCATTCCGGTCATGCCCCCGATCCGCAACGGCGATACGGCCTTGGTGAGTCCGATCGACTGCGGGTAGTCGTTCGGTATCGCGAGCACCTCATCGGTGGTGAGGCCGGTCAGGCCCTGGACCAGGATGCTCGCGAACCCACGCGTGGTCGGCGCCTCGGGCGGCGCTGAGGCGTGCATGGTGACGATGTCGTCGTCGACCTCGACGTGGATGTACACCGGCGACTGGCACTCGGCGACCCGTTCGTACATCTCCGGGTGCGCCGCGACCTCTGCGGACACGTCGGGAAGTTCGTCCGAGAACTCGAGCAGCAGCAGGAGACGGTCGGCTTCGGGAATCTCCAGGAATCCGTCGCGGATGTCGGCGAGGGCCTCAGGAACGTCGCTTGTGCTCATCCCTGTCATTGTCACATGCTCAGAGCGTGCCGGGCTCGGATCCGGTGACGATGGGAACACGTACAGCGCTACCCCACTCGGTCCAGGAGCCGTCGTAGTTGCGCACGTTCTCGAAGCCCAGGAGGTGCTTGAGGACGAACCAGGTGTGGCTCGAACGCTCCCCGATGCGGCAGTAGGCGACGATCTGATCGCCCTCGTTCAGGCCTGCTCCGTCGCGGTAGATCTCATCGAGCTCGGCGCGGCTGCGGAAACCGCCGTCTTCCGCGACCGCCTTCGCCCACGGCACGCTCTGCGCCGTCGGGATGTGGCCGGCACGGAGCGAACCCTCTTCGGGGTATGCGGGAGCCGTCGTGCGCTCTCCGTTGTACTCCTCGGGGGAGCGGACATCGATCAGCGGGTTGCCGATGTGGGCGAGGACGTCTTCCTTGTAGGCGCGGAGCACCGAGTCGTCGCGCTCGACCACCGGGTACTCGGTCGCCGGGCGGCTGGTCGCTTCGCGGGTGATCTCCCGGCCCTCGGCGATCCAGCGATCGCGTCCGCCGTCGAGAAGGCGGACGTCTTCATGGCCGAACAGGGAGAAGACCCAGAGGGCGTAGGCCGCCCACCAGTTGTTCTTGTCGCCGTAGATCACGACGGTGTCGTCACGGGAGATGCCCTTGCGGCTCAGCAGTTCTGCGAAGCCCTCGCCGTCGACGTAGTCGCGGACGACGGGGTCGTTGAGCTCGGTGTGCCAGTCGACCTTCACCGCACCCGGGATGTGGCCCGTCTCATAGAGAAGCACGTCCTCATCCGACTCGACGACGACGAGTCCGGGCGTCCCGAGTCGCTGGGCGAGCCACTCCGTGGTCACGAGGCGACCGGGTTCGGCGTACTCGGCGAACTTGGGGGAGGAGGAATCGAACTCGATGGCCATGGGATCTCCGAAGCGTGTGAGCGGACGAGGGGGTGATTACGGACGGCGTAGTGTTGATCCGTCCCTTCGACGATAGATCCCCGCCGAGCACCCTGCGCCCGATTCGTAAGACTTCGACACAGGCCAGCACCCGATTCAGGACCGTGATGACCGACACGACCAGCCGCACCGTGCACCTCACCGATCGTCAGCCGACGGTCACCGGACCCGAGATGCTGGCGAGCCTGGTGCCGCCGCCCCAGTTCGACACGGCGACTTTCGACAGCTATCGCGCGGATCCTGCCTATCCTTCGCAGGAGGAGGCGAAAGAGACGTTGATGCGTTTCGCGGGCCGCGGCCCCGCGGTGAAGCGCGGCGGCCTCTTTAGCCGCGCGAAGAAGGAACCCGAGCTCAAACCCGGTGTCTACCTCGACGGCGGCTTCGGTGTCGGCAAGACCCACTTGCTCGCCTCCATCTATCACGCGATGCCGGCCCGACGGAAGTACTTCGGTTCCTTCATCGAGTACACCGCCCTGGTCGGGGCCCTCGGGTACAAGAACACCGTCGACCTGCTCAAAGGCGCGGATCTACTGTGCATCGACGAGTTCGAGCTCGACGATCCGGGCGACACCATGGTCATGACCCGCCTCATCGGAGAGCTCGTTCCCACGGGGACCCGCCTGGCGGCGACCTCCAACACCCCACCGAACGCGCTCGGCGAGGGAAGATTCGCCGCACAGGACTTCCTCCGCGAGATCCACGCCATGTCCGACAGCTTCCAGACCCTCCGCATCGACGGAGTGGACTTCCGCCAGCGGGCGATCGACGGACACGCCGTGGTCCTGGATGACGACGCCTATGAAGCGGCAGCAGCGACGGCGGACGGCACGGCATCCGACGACCGCTTCGACGATGTGATCCGTCACCTCGCCCAGGTGCACCCGTCTCGCTACATCCGTGTGATCGAAGGTCTCGACCAGGTCGGGCTGCGCGACGTGCATCAGCTCACCGATCAGTCCGAGGCGCTGCGCTTCGTCGCCTTCGTCGACCGCGTGTACGACGCCCAGATCCCCGTCATCGCGACCGGGCTCGGGCTCGATTCGGTGTTCTCCGAGGAGATGCTGGCCGGCGGATACCGCAAGAAGTACCTGCGCGCCGTCTCTCGACTCAACGCCTTGACGCATTCTGCGTAACCCCGAAGGGCCGCGTAACGCGATGTTCATACCAGGAGCGGCGCTGTAACAGCGGGGAAACAAACCTCACGCATGCGCGAAACGGCGCGTCGTCACACTGAAGCTCTCAATTACTTCGGATGTGAGGTTTTCCTATGGATGCTCCCGGCAACATCTCGTGGGCGATCACCGCGACAGCGCTCGTTCTGCTCATGACGCCCGGCGTCGCCTTCTTCTACGGAGGTCTCGTCAAGGCGAAGAGCGTCGTCAGCATGATGATGATGAGCTTCGGCTCGATCGGACTTGTCGCCGTGCTGTGGATTCTCTTCGGCTTCTCGATGAGCGCCGTCGACAGCCCGACCGCCTTCGCAGGCAACCCCTTCGCCGACTTCGGGCTGTCCAGCCTGGCGTCCGGTGAAGGATCGAACGTCGCGCTCCTGGGCGTCGCTTACGGCGCGACCTTCGCGATCATCACCGTCGCGCTGATCTCCGGAGCGATCGCGGATCGTGCCAAGTTCGGCAGCTGGCTGATCTTCGCCGGCATCTTCGCCACGGTCGGCTACTTCCCGGTCGCCGCGTGGGTCTGGGGTGGCGGCTGGATCATGAACCTCGGCACGACGCTCTTCGGTGAGGACAGCGGCATCGGCGTGATCGACTACGCCGGCGGTACTGCGGTCCACATCAACGCGGGTGCAGCCGCCCTGGCGCTCGCTCTGGTCCTCGGAAAGCGCATCGGTTTCCAGAAGGGCATCCTGAAGCCGCACAACGTGCCGCTGACCCTCCTCGGTGCCGCACTGCTGTGGTTCGGCTGGTTCGGTTTCAACGCCGGTGCGGAGTGGCTCGCTGAGGACATGGGCGGAGTCGGACTCATCGGGCTGAACACGCTCGGCGCCACCGCGGCCGCGATCCTGGGCTGGATCCTCATCGAGCGCATCAAGGACGGCAAGGCGACTTCGGTCGGTGCAGCCTCCGGTGCCGTCGCCGGTCTCGTCGCCATCACCCCGGCCTGCGCCAACCTCACCCCGGGCTGGTCCCTCCTGCTCGGTGCTGTCGCCGGTATCGTCTGCGCCCTCGCTGTCGAGCTGAAGTTCCGTCTCGGCTTCGACGACTCGCTCGATGTGGTCGGTATCCACCTCGTCGGCGGTCTGATCGGAACCCTGTACCTCGGCTTCTTCGCCACCGACACGGGTCTGTTCGTCGGCGGCGACGCCCGCCAGCTCGCCGTGCAGGTCATCGCCGCGGTCGGCGTGCTGATCTACTCCTTCGTGGTCGCCTTCCTCATCGGCTTCGCGATCGAGAAGACGATCGGATTCCGCGTCACGAGCGAGGACGAGATCGCCGGTGTCGACCAGGTCGTCCACGGCGAGGAGGGATACGCACTCGTCGACGCGTGAACTGCGGTTAGGGTGACCGAGTGGGCAAGAGCAACAGCATCCTGACATCACTCCTGGACATCCTGCGCAAGGCAGTTCGTTCTGGCCGGGCGCCTCGGACATCAGGTCCGAGGCGCCCGGTCGCGCGTCTGCGGACCGAGGAGCAACGACCCGCGCCGTCGTCGTCGACGGTGGAGCGGGGGCGGATGAGTGGCAGCGAGACCGTTCGCGTCGATCCGGACCGGATCACGCGTCTGGAGGTCGCCTACGCGCCGCAGCGCGACGGGGCGCCGGATGCCGGGGAGATCGTCTGGACCTGGGTGCCCTACGAGGAGAATGACGGACGCGGCAAGGATCGTCCCGTTCTCGTGATCGGACGCGAGTCCGCTGAGCGCGTGTACGCCGTACGCATGACGAGCAGACCCCACGACGGCGATCGCGACTATCTCTCGATCGGCACGGGGGAGTGGGACGCGCAGAGACGCGAATCCTGGGTCGACATCGAACAGCTCTACAGCGTGCACGAGCGAGGACTCCGTCGAGAAGCCGCTGTCCTGGACCGACGCCGCTACGACCGGGTCGGTGCCGCTCTCACACGACGCTACGGATGGTCGGCCGCGGGGTGAGGGCGGGGAACGCCTGCAGCACCATGTCGACGAGTTCCCCCAGCGGGCGGGTCAGCGGATCCGTGGCGGGGAGGCCGGTGTCGATCTCGATCCCGTCGATCGCCGCTGTGAGCTGATCCGCGGAGAGGTTCTCGTGATTCACGGTCACACCGATCACACGCGTGTCGGCGAAGGCCTCGATGAGAGCGACCTCGCTGTCGACCGTCGGCATCGCGACCATCGGGAAGTCTCCGAGCACCGTGCGGCCCGGGGCATGCTGCACGATGACTCCGGCAGGCCGACTCCCACGGAGGATGTGCGCCGACGTGATGTACGCCGGGTGGCTGAGCGCGCCTTGCCCCTCGACGATGATCACGTCCGGGTCTTCGCCCTCGAATGCCGCGACCACCTGGTTCTCGACCTCACCTGAGCAGTACTGCGGGACGAGTGCGTCGAGCGCCACGCCGTAGCGGCCGCCCTGGATGATCGTGGTCTGCCCGGTGCCGACCATGACGGCATGGATGCCGCGTTCGTTCAGCGCCCGAACCAGGATCGTCGCGGTGGTGCGCTTGCCGATGGCTCCGTCGGTGCCGAGAATCGCGATGCGCGGACAGGTCACGTCGAAGATCCGCCCGGAGAACAGGTGGAGTTCCTTCTTCTCGCGCGGGCGGCGGATGTCGGTGATCGTCACTCCGGCCAGCAGCGCGGCGGCCACGAACTCGGCGTCGTCGGTGAGGAACTCGTGCAGACCGTTGATGATGTGCATGCCTCGAGCGATCCCGTCCAGGAGTACGGTGCGCTGACCTGCCGAGAGGAGGCCGTCTGCCGGTGCGACGCCGCAGATCAGGTAGTCCGGGACGTGACCGGCGTGCGCGATGCCGGTGACGAGATCACTGACGATCGGGAGGCCGTTCGCGGTGCCGTCCAGCAGCATGCCGGCATCCGCACCGGCGTGGGTGCTGTCGATGACACTGAGGATCTCGTACTTCTCGGAGTGGCGGACCAGTCCGTTCGCCGTCTTGCCGTCCTGCTCCCCGAATTGACCTTCGCAGTAGACGATCGCCGTCGAGCCGCTCGGGAGGGCGATGGGGGCGGCCCATGCGTGCGCAGGGTCTCGGAAGGCAGGGGTTGACGGGATGGGCATGACGCTCCTCGGGTTCACACAGAGGAGGCGACGGAGAACGAAATGACCGATGAGGCCCGTTGGTCGACGAGAAGTCTTCCCTGATGCCGGCGAGTTGCCGACTCTGCTCACCGTAGCAGCGCCGCCTGGGGCCGAGCCGCGAACACTCGTCCGCGACCCTTCCTCACGCCGCGGGCAATCCGATGCGAGGAGGGCTTCGAACCAGTGGTGAGTCGCGTTCAGCGGCGCCACACAAGGAGGAATCATGCGTTTCATTCCCACCAAGGTCCACGGAGCTCTCGACTACATCGTCGGCATCGCCCTGATCGCCGCGCCCTGGCTGTTCGGCTTCGCGAGCATGGGCGGACCCGCGGTCATCATCCCGATCGTCCTCGGCATCGGGCTCATCGTCTACAGCCTGTTCACGAAGTACGAGTGGGGGCCGTTCGGCTTCATCCCGATGCCCGTGCATCTCGTGTTCGACATCGTCGCCAGCCTGTTCCTCGCGCTGTCGCCCTGGATCTTCGGCTTCTCCGGAGAGGCTCTCAACGTCTGGCTGCCGCACGTCGTGGTGGGGGCAGCGGTGATCGTCGTCGTGCTCTTCTCGCAGCCGGAGCCTGCGAACGCACGAGGACGCGCAGCCACGGCCTGATCACCTCCCGATACGCGGTGCCGGGCGACTGGACTTCCCGAAGCAGTCGCCCGGCATCGTCATGTGACGGTCTACCCGCGGTCATCGTCTCCGTGCAGCGCTGCGCTCAGCCAACGCGCGTAGAGCACCCAGGGTTCGCCCTCGTGGTGGAGCTGCGAGACATGCGCGCGCAGAGCGGGCGTGAAGGTGAACCACTCGCCGCCCTCGCGGATGGAGGCGAAGTCGCGGTGTCGCTGCTGCTCCAGGGACCGCCCTCCTCGTTCGAAGGCGAGGAGCTCGTCGTGCCGGAGCGCGGCGAGGCGTCTGCGGGGGTTGCTGCTCGTCCCGATCTTCACGCGCTCGTCGAAGCGGATGTAGTAGACGACGTCGACGCGGGGGAGCGGGAGGTCGGCGTCCGGTACATCACCGTAGCCCCAGCCGCACGCCGCACAGCACCAGTGCTCCTCGGTGCGGAACCCCGTACCGCCGCCGCAGAGCGTGCACGGACCGGGGAGAGCGTGAGTTATCGACACCGGGGCAGACTACACGCACGGTCGGACAGAACCGACGATGCGACCGAGGAACGGTGCCCCCGGGTCTTCTGCCTGCGTGGTCGTGCGTTTAGCCTCGAGGGGAAGCGTACGGTCCGGAAGGAGCGGTGATGGAGTCGAAGGTGCGACGTGTCCTGTGCGCGTTGGGCATCGCGTCGTTGTCCGCGTTGCTTCTGAGCGCCTGCGCGCCGCTACCTCACAGCGTCTCTGAGGGCGAAGCCACGGGGGAGACCTCGACGGTCGTCGAAGATCTGGCCGCGCCGTGGTCCATCGCTTTCCATGAGGGGGCCGCGCTGATCAGCGAGCGCGACACCGCGCGGGTGCTGGAGATCTCCGACGACGGGGACGTGCGTGAGGTCGCCGTGATCGACGGCGTGGAGCCACGAGGCGAAGGTGGTCTCCTGGGCATCGCCGTCCAGGAGGGATGGCTCTACGCGTACTCCACTGCGGCAGACGAGAACCGGGTGCAGCGGTTCGCACTGTCCGGCTCCCCGGGATCGATCGAGCTCGGTGATCCCGAGATGGTTCTCTCGGGACTCGCGGCCGCGACGAATCACAACGGAGGCCGCATCGCGTTCGGTCCGGACGGCATGCTGTACGTGACCGTCGGTGACGCCGGCGAGCGCGAGAGCGCACAGGATCCGAGGAGTCTTTCGGGGAAGATCCTCCGCATCGCACCGGACGGCGGCATGCCCGAGGACAACCCGGTCGTGGGCTCACCCGTGTACAGCCTCGGCCACCGCAACCCGCAGGGACTGGCCTGGGACGATCGCGGCACGATGTACGCGAGCGAATTCGGCCAGGACACCTGGGATGAGCTCAACGTCATCGAGGCGGGCGGCAACTACGGGTGGCCGGAGGTCGAGGGCGTCGGAGATCGTGGCACCTTCATCGATCCCGTGCAGCAGTGGGCCCCGGATGCGGCGAGTCCCAGCGGGATCGCGATCGCGGACGGCGCGATCTTCGTCGCCAACCTTCGCGGTGAGCGGGTGCGTCGCGTACCGCTCGGCGACCTGTCCGCCTCCACCGAGTTCTTCCCGGGTGAGTACGGTCGGATCCGCGATGTGGCGGTGGCTCCGGATGGCGCGCTCTGGGTTCTGACCAACAACACGGATGGCCGTGGTCGCCCTGCGACCGGTGACGACAGGGTCATCCGCATCATGCTGGAGTAGCGGCGAATCGGAGGTTATGGTGGGCGATACCGGACTCGAACCGATGACCTCTTCCGTGTGAAGGAAGCGCGCTACCAACTGCGCCAATCGCCCATACCCGCGGGGTACGTCAACCGATACTACCCGACGCTCGGAGCCCTCGCGGACCAGTCAGCGAGACACGCGCGAGATTCGCAACGGGTTTGGCGGACGGGAAATCTTCGGCTAATGTTTCATGAGTGCCCGGGACAACCGGGAACGAAATGCGGATGTAGCGCAGTTGGTAGCGCACAACCTTGCCAAGGTTGGGGTCGCGAGTTCGAGTCTCGTCATCCGCTCGAGTGCAGAAGATCTTCTTCGGAAGGTCCTTCGCACGTGGGGTCAATCCACACGGTGGCGTGGCCGAGCGGCTAGGCACCGGCCTGCAAAGCCGTTTACACGGGTTCGAATCCCGTCGCCACCTCACGGGAAAACTGAATAGCCCCAACGGGCGCGATTGGCGCAGCGGTAGCGCGCTTCCCTGACACGGAAGAGGTCACTGGTTCGATCCCAGTATCGCGCACAGACAAACCCCCGGGATTTCCGGGGGTTTTTTCGTGTTCCCACCGAGTTGGGCAACATCTGGGGAATAAGAACCTGCGCGTCTCCCGCGACGGACTGTGGGTTCGAAACTACCCGCCGGGCGTGGCGGCTCACCCTGTCTATCACTCGCTCCCGCATGCCTCGGGGGGAGGGCAGTCTAGTGGGCTACACGTGTACGCGTCTGTAGGCCGAAGAGGGGACAGCGCTCGGCGCTCATCTGTTCGTAGGCTTCAGACCATGAGCGACCTAACGATTGGCGTCAGCGCGGTAACCGTGATGGACGGTGACCAGTTGACCACCTTCAGCTACAACGATCCTGACGCGCTGATTCAGGCGCTCACCGATGCGTTCGGATCCTCACCGAGCATCACTGAGGATCCGAACGGATACGAAGTGACTTTCTACGATTGGCAAGGCGCGCGGGTGCTGCGCCTAACTGACGCTCGTGCGAGCATTACGATCTCCGCTCCGGTTGTGGGTGGTGTGAACGCCGCAACGCTCGAGGGGATCAAAGTCGGTTCGGATCGTGCTTCGGCGCTGGCAGGTGAGGCGCGTGACGTCGGAGAGGGCGCGGACTTCCTCGGCATCACCGCCCGTGAGGCAACGAACACTCAATCGCTCACGAGGCCAGGCGAAGTGGGACTCGACTTCGTGAGGCTTCGCTTCAGCAGCGATCAGGTAACTCACATCCAAGCGCCCGCCTTCGACTACGGAGACGTATGACGGTCAAAGAAACTCACATCCTTCGAACAGCGAGATCGAGAGCATGACTGAATCGAGCGCACCTGTGTCCCCTGACATCCCGATGATGAGCGCGCACGGGATCTCGCGTCGAACGCTCCTATCGTCTGCCGGGGTTTTCGTCGCCGCATCGTCAGTCGGAGCAGACCTCTTCTCCAGACCTACGAGCGCGAGCGCAGCCTCTCTCGTGGTCAAGGCGGGCGCATGGGGCGGGCATGCGAACGGCAGGATCCCACTGTCAGCGCTGTCCACCGTGCCGTGGAACACTGCCCGACGGTTGCGTTCGGATGCTGTGACGGCATTGATCGCCTTGAATAAGGCCTTCCGGGCCGCATTGGGACGAGACCTGCCGCTAAGCGATGCCTACCGCGATTTCGCGGGCCAGGTTGAAGCCCGCAATTACTGGTGCGGTCAGGGGAACTGCGGGCTGGCAGCCGTGCCGGGGACATCCAACCACGGCTGGGCACTCGCGATCGATATCGGCGTCGGACGCACGGATTGGAGTAATCCCATCTACGTGTGGATGAAGGCCAATGCGCAAAAGTTCGGATGGTTCCATCCCTCCTGGGCGGAACCGAACGGAGCTCACCCAGAGGCGTGGCACTGGGAGTACTCAGGATCAACCACGCCCACACCACTACCGGAGGATGACGTGCCGATTTACCACCGCAAGCAAGGCGACTACACCGTGCCGATTGGTACGACATCGAACACTCGCCTGTACTTCTCATCGGGTGTGTTCGATATGGCCGGGGGAGCCGGAGGCGCGGGACTCTATCAGATCACCACCCATGCCTACTTCACGGGTCTTACGCCCGAAAAGACGCTCATGCTCCAGTACTACCTTCTGCACGCTAGCACTGGCGTGTACAGCGGTGGGTTCGCGGCAACATTCCCGGGCGTGACGGATGGCGTCGCACAGATCGAATTCAGCACGATCATTCCGGTGCCGGCGGGAAACTACTTGTTCGTGGCGGCGCGATCCCCGCAAGGTGGCGTCAACCAGACCCGAGTTGCCAAAATGAGCCTAAACTACGGCTCCGTCTAGAGAGCGCATCGGCGGCCCCATTCAACTTCGGTTGGGTGGGGCCGTTGCTCATTGGTGCCGGATCGGCGCGGAGGGGTGCGCATGCGGCGCCGCGGTTGGAGCGTGTTTGCGGGGCTTCTCTGACCTCCAATCCCATCGGTGACAGCAATCACAGATCGACCGAACCAATTGATTTCGCGCCTTCTCACGCTGGCTCAAGAACGCGAAAGGGCGACACGAGGATCGCGGCGCGGGCGCCGGTACGAAAGAACCTGTGCGTGCCGGAGCGCGCGTGGGGATCTCTCAACGTATCTCGCGTTCGCATGGCATGTCTGTAGGCAGAAGAGGGGACAGCGCCGCGTGCACGCCGATCGGTAGCGTGAACGTGAAACGCCCTCGGCCGCGGGTACCCATCCAACTTTAGGAACTGAAAATGAAGAGAACCCAGGCGCTTCGTCGCGCCCGAATCGGAATCATGACGGCTCTCGCGGTCGTCGTCGGTGCGCTCGTACCCTTTGCGGCACCGCCCGCTGCGCAAGCCGCATACGGCGTGATGATTCAACCGGCAACCGGATACATCGTGTCCCGCGTCGCCGATGGCTGCGGAGGCGAGCGGCCCAGCCACACTGGCATCGACATCTCGCACAACGGAGGAACGCCGATCGTGGCTGCCTACGGTGGGACGGTCAGCACTCGCACGTTTAGCAGCGGGTATGGCAATTATGTGGTGATCTCCCACCCGAGTGGATACACCACGTTGTATGCGCACATGGCGTCCCCCGGCTCAGTGAACCCTGGGCAGACGGTGACGAAGGGCCAGCAGATCGGCGTCGTGGGAAGCACCGGAAACTCAACAGGAGCCCACCTTCACTTCGAGATCTATCGCAACGGTACCAACGTCGCCAACCAGGGGTACACCTGCAAGACGAACGTCACACGAGGCGCCGCGATCCCCATGGACTTTCCGGGTCTCGGAGGCAGCAGTACCGGCGTCAATGCTGACTACAACGGGGATGGCAAGGCCGACGTGCTCGCAGTGTCGACCACCGGTCAGATGACCGCCTACAACGGCAATGGCAACGGTGGGTGGGCCACCGACACACTCGGCGGCGGCTGGGGAACGACTCGCGCTCTTATCCACGGTGACTACAACGGGGATAGCAAGGGGGACGCGATCGCTGTGCGGGACGACGGCACCCTCTGGTTCTACCGAGGCGTAGGAGGCAACTCGTTCCAGGCCTCTCAGGTTGGGCACGGCTGGGGAACCATGCGGCTAGTGACAGGGGGTGCCGACTTCAACAGTGACGGACGGGCCGACCTCGTCGCCATCGGCAATGACGCCAACCTCTATCTGTATCCGGGGAACGGCGCGGGCGGGTTCAACGGCGGAGCTATACAGATCGGAAACGGCTGGGGCAATTTCAGCATGATCCTCGCGGGAGACTTCGGGACTGACGGCAAGGGTGACATCCTCGCACGTGACACCAGCGGCAAACTTCTCCTCTATCCTGGCAACGGGTCAACGCTCAACAACCCTTACCAGGTCGGTCACGGCTGGAACACCATGACGGCGATCACGGGTGGCGTCGACTTCGGTGCGGACGGCTATGCCGACGTCCTCTCGCGTGACGAAGCAGGCGATCTCTGGCTCTACCCAGGGCTCGGTGGATCCGGCTTCGGCACTCGCATCAAGGTCGGACACGGCTGGAACATCCACCGACTGATCGCCTGACCTAGGCGTGACGAAAGACCCCCACCCGGGCGAAAGCCTAGGTGGGGGTCTCTCTCGCGAGTCGATCGCAGGCTGCACACCCGCGTGG
This sequence comes from Microbacterium aurugineum, assembly GCF_023101205.1. Taxonomy (NCBI): domain Bacteria; kingdom Bacillati; phylum Actinomycetota; class Actinomycetes; order Micrococcales; family Microbacteriaceae; genus Microbacterium; species Microbacterium aurugineum. The sequence continues at coordinate 1,596,730 of NZ_CP078078.1, forward strand.
GTCGACCCTCCTACGTGCGCCATGCGCTCACTCCAGAACGTCGCCTCATGTCAGGAGCGTCTCACCGATGAACCCGCCCTCCGCGCAACCCGGCGGGATCGCGAAGACGGCCGAGCCGATCGGGACCGTCCACTCGTTGAGCAGGTCGAGTTCGTCGAGCCTCCGCTGCATCGGGACGAACTGCGCGTCGACGTCGGCCTGGAAAGAGACGAAGAGCAGGCCCGACTCCGAGACGGAAGCGCCCGAAGGGCGTTCGTCGTAGTTGTACCCGCGCCGGAAGATCCGTTCGGCACCGTCGCCGCGGGCACGGCGGATGTGAGCGAACTGCGGGATGACGGGGAAGCCGAGGGATGTCTTCGCCTCGAAGTCCGGTTCATCGAACTCCTCGGCGCCGGTCAGCGGCGCTCCATTGGCGAGTGTCCTCCCCACCGATGCATCCCGTCCGCTGCGATCCAGCCGGTCCCACTTGTCGAGGTCCATGTGGATGCGTCGGAGCACCATGCCCGTCCCGCCGGCGAGCCAGCCGTCCGCACTCCACACGACCTCATCGAAGTCCGCCGTGCCGGGTTCCGGGTTGGTCGTGCCGTCCACCTGGCCGAAGAGGTTCCGCATCGTCGTGCCGGGGCGCTCCGTTCCGTACGCGCGGCGGAAACCCTGCTGCGTCCACCGGACGTCGGCGAAGCCCCGGGCGTCCTTCAACAGCATCCGGGTCGCGTGGGCCACGGTCAGCGGGTCATCGGCGGCGATCTGCAGGAGGAGGTCGCCGTCGGAGAATTCCGCTTGCAACCGGTCCACCCCGAAAGCAGGCAAGGTGGCGAGCCACGATGGACCCACGCCGCCTGCACGCGCGACGAAGTTCGGGCCGAAGCCGAATGTCACGGTCAGCCTCGCCGGAGCGAGCGCGAGCTCCGGCTCGGAGTCGGCGAGCGCGGCGCGGCCCTGCGTCAGGCGTGCGGCGTCATCGGTCAGGAGTCCCATCAGCCGGGCGAGCCCGTCGCGATCGACGTCGTCATGCAGGTCGAGGGCGACGAAGAGCCCGTGCGCCTGCGCAGCCGTGTCTATGCCCGCTTGATGGTCGCCGAAGAACGGTACGGTCTGCTCACCGTTCATCGGGGTGGAGGCGGGTGCCTGATCAGCATCCGCGCGGTTCAGGGCGAGATCCACTCCGACGGCAGCGACCGCGCCGACACCGGCGACAGCTCCTCCGAGAAGGAACTGTCGCCGGGTCGACCCGGAGCGTCGGGAGCGGGCGCCCTCAGAGGGCGCCGACATCAGTGATCCATACCCTCGTGCTCTTCGCCATCCTCATAGTTCTCGTTCGCGCCGGAGTAGTCCTTCACCGGGGCCGTGAACTCGTAGGTGGAGTCGTCCGAGAACGTCACGGTGAAGGTGACGTCGTTGCCGGCGGTGAGCGGGGCGCTCAGATCCATCAGCATGATGTGGTTCGCTCCCGGCTCCAGCGCGAGCGTCCCTCCGGCGGGGATGACGAATCCGCCGGCCTTCTCGCGCATGACCATCTCGCCTGCCTCGTTCTCGACGGTCTCGTGCAGCTCGATCATCGGCGACGCCTCGGACGTCACCGACACGACGGTCACGTCTTCGTCTCCGCTGTTGACGAGGGTTCCGAAGCCGGCGGACATTCCCTCTTCAGCCGACTTCACCCACGCATCCTCGATGGTGATGGTGTCACCGGCGGGACGCGTCGTGGGCTCACTCGTGGGGCTCTCAGGAGCGCACCCGGTGAGCGCGAGCAGGGAGACCGCGATCACAGCGGCGAGTCGGGGGAGGTTCTTGGTGGTGTTCACAATGGTGCCTTTCACAGGTCATCTGCTGTCGTCCGGGGACGACGAAGGAATCGAATGAGCACGAGGAGGAGGACGGCCACAGCCGCTCCCCCTGCGCCGATGAGCAGCACCCGGAGGGTGGTGCTCGAACCTGTTGCGTTCTGATCCGGTTGTTCTTCGCCTGCGGAGGATGTCGTCGCCGTGTCACCGGATGTCGGGACCTGCATCGGTTCGGCATCGCCGACCGTGAAGGGGATGACCCCGGCGATCGGGTGACCGTCTTCTGACACCACCTGCCATCGCACCTGGTAGCCGGCAACGGGCATCCCCGCTTCGAGTCTGGCGGTGACCGTGCGCCCGGCGACCGTGACGTCGCCGGAGACCCAGTCCTTCCCCGAGGCGTCGACGACCATGACGACAGCCCCGGTCAGCGACTCATCGAGGACCAGGAGCTCACCGGAGAACGACATCGTGATGTCTTCCGGCGCGGCCGCCAACTGCTCGTCAGCGGCCGGGGAACTGGATACCAGCTGGTCGTGGGCGGACGCGGGCGTGGCGATCGCGAGGGTCGCGATCGTCGCCAACGCCAACCCGGCCGCAATCCTGCGGACAGGGGACATGGGATGACCTCTCATCAGACGCCGCGTGTGCGGCGTTCATGCATGCGTTCAGAACCCGCGCGCGACGATCGCGCACGGTGTGACGCGCCTCTGGACCGTGAGGGTCCAGGGCACGGATCAGATCGCAGCGGAGAGAGGAGGAGCGCGGCCCCGAAGGGTCGCCAGAAGGATGAGGCCGCGGCTGCAGGCGAGGTCGAAGACGCCGCGCAGACGGCGGGGCAGACGGAGCGCCGGGAGGAGCAGGACGTGATCGACACGGCGGCGCAGCCATCGACTCAGCTGCCGGGCGAGGTCTCGCACGGCGAGGACCAGACGCTCGCCCCGGTACAGCGCGGCCACCGTCAGCAGTGCCGCGACCGTGTGGCCGAGCCACATCGAGGTGTCAGCGGCGACCGCCTCCGGGATGCCGGGCCCCGCGGGGATCACGAGCGGTCCACCGTGCACGTGCGGCGTCGAGACTCCGGAGGGTGTGACGGTGCCGAGCACGAACAGCGCATGGAACAGGAACTGACTCACTGCGACGGACACTCCGAGGCGGATGAGTGACAGAGAGCGCCCGGCGAGGAGGACGCAGACCATGAACGAGAAGATCCACGGGACGAGGATGCCGAGCGCGCCGGGCACCTCCCCGCCGCCGGTCACGTGGCCGGCGAGTGCGACGAAGATCGCGAGTGACGACGCAGCGAAGCCGCGGATGACGGCTGGCTTCCTGGATTCGGTCACGCTTCCAGTCTGGCACGGACGGCGCGAACCACCGTCGCACGCCTACCGATCGCGGACGCCGTCGTTCCCCTCGCGCCGTGTCTTCGGGGCCCGCTTGACGGCGTCGTACGCTGCGAGCGCAGCCTTCCGTGTCTCCGCGAGGTCGACGATAGGCTCGGTCGGCGCCTTCGATGCCCAACGCGAGATGTAGACGCCCTGCGGGTCGAACTTTTTCGCCTGGAGCTCGGGGTTGAACACGCGGAAGTACGGTGCGGCATCCGCTCCGGAACCCGCTACCCACTGCCAGTTGAAGGGGTTGCTGGCTTCGTCGGCGTCGACGAGCGTGTCCCAGAACCACTCCTCGCCGAGTCGCCAATCGACGAGCAGATTCTTGATGAGGAACGACGCCGTCACCATCCGCACCCGATTGTGCATGTAGCCGGTATGCCAAAGCTCGCGCATCCCGGCATCCACGAGCGGCACACCCGTCTCCCCGTGGTGCCAGGCATCCAGCTGCGACGGGTCGAGCGGCGGCCAAGGGAAGGCGTCGAACTCCGGCCGCAGGTTCTTCGCCGCCAGATCCGGGAAGTGGTACAGCGTGTGCCAGGCGAACTCGCGCCAGCCGAGCTCCGAGAGGAAGCCACCGGCGCCATCGACGCCGACCGCCTCATGCCAGACCGTGAACGGACTGATCTCCCCCCAGCGCAGGTGCGGCGACAGCAGCGAGGTGGCGCCCGCAGACGGCTCGTCACGGGCGCTGTCGTAGCCGGGAAGGTCGTTCTCGAGGAACTCCTTCACACGGCGCCGCGCGGCCGGCTCACCCGGCTCCCACGTCTCGCGGAGTCCCGCTGCCCAGTCCGGTGTCGTGGGGAGAAGCGCCCAGTCGTCGAGGGCGTCGGATGCCGGCGGACGCGGTGCTCCCGGGATCTCCCGGGGCTCGGGGAGGGGAGCGCGAGGCGCAGGGAGGGCGAGGCACGCGCGCCAGAACGGCGTGAAGACCGAGTAGTGGGTGCCGCTGCCGGTCGTGACCGTCCACGGTTCGTGGAGGAGCGACGCGGCGAAAGACGCGACCGTGACGCCCTCCGCGCGGAGGGCCGACTTGATGCCCGCGTCGACGGCGCGTTCCGGGCCGCCGTAACGACGGTTCCAGAACACGGCCCCGGCTCCGGCATCCGTCACGAGCTCTCTCAAGACGCCGGCTGCAGCGCCCCGCTTCAAGACGAGCGTCGCCCCCTTGTCATGCAGGCGTTCCGCGAGGGAGGCGAGCGAGTGGTGCAGCCACCACCGGGCTGCGCCGCCGAGCGGACGGAGCCCCTCGGATTCCTCATCGAGCACGAACAGCGCGATGATCGGCTCGCCGTGCTCGATCGCCGCACGGAGTGCAGGATTGTCTGCCAGGCGAAGGTCGTCACGGAACCAGACGATCGAAGGAGAGGACATCGCCCCATTGTCCCTGACCCCGAGGACGATGGGCGCTGTCCGCGGAGGCGGGTTCAGCGGCCGCGCGGGGGACGCTCGTCCGTCGCCCAGAGCGCCCACAGCACGAGCAGCGGCTGCAGGAAGAGGCGCCCGAGTCGTCGGGCATCCGTATCGAGTCCCGGGGTGGATCGTCCGGTCCGCCACTGATGGACGTTCCCGGGGAAGACGGCGACGAAGAACGCGGCGGTCGCCCAGCCGATCCGGCGACGTTCGCGGGGGAGCGCGATGAGGCCGGCGGACAGGGCGATCTCGGCGGCACCGGAAGCGAGGACGATGTCGTTCTTGTCGAGCTTCGTCACCTGCACCGCCCAGTCGGGCACGACGATACGGAAGCCGCGGGTCGAAGTGAAGTGCATGATGCCGATCGCGCCCAGCGCGATCGCAAGGATCCATCGGGCGACTGCTCTCATGCCCTCACGCTACGTGATGGTCCGGCGATCCGCGCCCTGTGAACTCATACCGAGGGGGCATACGAGGTCCGTACCCCGGTGGGTGGCGGACTCCGCCGGACGCTTCGTACGCTGAGACCATGCGCTCACGTCTCGTCGGTTCTTCCGTCCTCCTCCTCGCCCTCTCCGCATCGGCGCTGACGGGGTGCGCGTCGTTCGACGCGGGACCGGTCGTCTCGCAGGAGCGTGCGGTGCCGGATGTCGCCGCGGTCGAGCTCGACACCTCCGGCGATCTGACCGTGACTCTCGGCGCGACGCCCGCACTCACCGTGACGGCGGGCGAGCGGGTCATCGAGCACCTGACCGCCCACGTCGAAGGCGGCGTCCTGCGGCTCGGGATGAACGGCGAGCCGGTGCTCCGGAACGGCGAGATCCGCTACGAGCTGACCGTGTCGTCTCTCGAATCGCTCGTGGTGCAGGGGTCAGGCGATGCCCGCATCGACCTGTCCGGTGCGATCGCCCCGACGGTGACCGTGCGCGGCTCGGGCGACGTGGAGGCCACGGGGATCGATGCTGCGACGGCTGTGCTCCGGGTCGACGGCGCCGGCGAGATCGTCGCCCATGACACCGTCGTCGAGGACCTGACCGTGCGCATCGACGGCTCCGGCACGGTGGCGATCGACGGCGCGGCGCGCTCCCAGGACGTCTCGATCCGCGGTTCCGGCGAACACACGGCCGAGGATCTGCGCAGTGAGGACGCTTTCGTCTCGATCCGCGGTTCAGGGAGCGCAGATGTGACCGTGGACGGAAACCTCGCGGTCGTCATCGACGGCAGCGGCGACGTCTCCTATGGCGGTGAAGCCCGTGTCACCCAGGAGATCGCAGGATCGGGAGATGTCCGGCGCCGATGACGAAGAGCGGGTGCGACGCCGTCGCGTAGCGGTCCGGAGCGCCCGACCGTACCGGTAACCTGGGTACCGACCCAGATGGAGAGTTTCTGTGCCTGAAAACGCCCGGCCGAATGACGGCTTCGCCCTGTTCACTGACCGAAACGTCGTCGCGATGCGCGTCAACGGCGAACTCAAGGATCTCGCCACGACCCTGACCGACACCGACGAGGTCGAGCCGATCACGATCGACAGTCAGGACGGGCTGAACATCCTCCGCCACTCCGCGGCCCATGTGCTGGCACAGGCGGTGCAGCGCATCAACCCGCAGGCGAACCTCGGCATCGGTCCGCCCATCACCGACGGCTTCTACTACGACTTCGGCGTCGAGACCCCGTTCACGCCCGAAGACATCAAGGCCATCACCAAGGAGATGCAGCGAATCGTCCGCGAGGGCCAGCGCTTCGTCCGCCGGGTGGTGACGGACGACGAGGCGCGCGCCGAGCTCGCCGACGAGCCGTTCAAGCTGGAGCTCATCGGGCTCAAGGGCGGGAAGGAAGCGGCGGAGGGTGCCTCCGTCGAGGTCGGCGAGGGCGAGTTGACGATCTACGACAACACCACCCGCGACGGCGAGGTCGTCTGGAAGGACCTCTGCCGCGGCCCTCATCTGCCCAACACGCGCATGATCGGCAACGGCTGGGACCTCACCCGCATCGCCGCCGCGTATTGGCGGGGCAGTGAGAAGAACCCGCAGCTGCAGCGCATCTACGGCACGGCGTGGCCCACCAAGGACGAGCTGCGCGCGTACCAGCACCGGCTGGAGGAGGCCGCCAAGCGCGACCACCGTCGCCTCGGCAAGGAGCTCGACCTGTTCTCGTTCCCCGAGGAGATCGGCTCCGGCCTCTCGGTCTGGCACCCGCGCGGCGGCGTCATCCGTGGCGAGATGGAGCAGCACGCGCGCAAGCGCCACATCGAGGGCGGCTACACCTACGTGTACACGCCGCACATCTCGAAGGAAGACCTGTTCCTCACGTCGAACCATCTCGTCACGTACAAGGAGGGCATGTTCCCGCCGATCGTGATGGACGAGGAGCGCGACGACGAAGGCAACGTCACCAAGCAGGGCCAGGACTACTACCTGAAGCCCATGAACTGTCCGATGCACATCCTCATCTACAAGGAGCGCGCGCGCAGCTACCGTGACCTGCCGTTGCGGTTCGCCGAGAACGGCACGGTCTACCGCAACGAGCTCTCCGGCGCGCTGCACGGCCTCACCCGCGTGCGGGGCTTCACCCAGGACGATTCGCATCTGTTCGTGACCCCCGATCAGCTCGAGGCCGAGGTCGCCAAGGTCCTCGAGTTCATCCTCTCGATGCTGCGCGACTTCGGTCTGACCGATTTCGAGCTCGAGCTCTCGATGAAGGACGACGAGAAGTCGAAGTGGATCGGCACGGACGAGTTCTGGGAGTCGTCCACCGATGCGCTGCGCCGCGTCGCCGTCGCCTCCGGCCTCAAGCTGACCGAGGTCCCCGGTGAGGCCGCGTTCTACGGTCCGAAGATCGACCTCAAGACGCGCGATGCGATCGGTCGCACCTGGCAGCTCTCCACCGTGCAGGTCGACCCCAACCTGCCCGAGCGCTTCGACCTCGAGTTCATGGACAAGGACGGGCAGAAGAAGCGCCCGATCATGATCCACCGCGCGCTGTTCGGCTCGATCGAGCGGTTCTTCGCGATCCTGCTCGAGCACTACGCGGGCGACTTCCCGGTGTGGCTCTCGCCGGTGCAGGTCGTGGGCATCCCGGTCGCCGAAGACTTCGCCGACTACCTGGGCGAGGTCGTCGACACGCTGCGCGCCGAGGGTGTGCGCGCGGAGCTCGACACTTCGGACGACCGCATGCAGAAGAAGATCCGCACGCACACGACCGGCAAGGTGCCGCTGCTGCTGATCGCGGGGGAGAAGGACCGTGACGCCGGCACCGTCTCGTTCCGCTACCGCGACGGCGCCCAGGAGAACGGGGTTCCGATCGCGGACGCCGTGGCTCGGATCCGCGCAGCCATCGACAGCCACGCCCTGGTGCAGACAGCAGGGGACCTGGCGTGACCGAGGGGGAGCAGCCGCTGGAGGACGCCGGACATCTGGCCGGTGTGCCCGACGAGTTCCAGCGGCTGTGGACCCCGCATCGGATGGCGTACATCCAGGCCGGGCCTGAACCCCTCCGTGAGGAATGTCCGTTCTGCGAGGCGCCGAAGTTCCCGGACACCGAGCGCCTCGTGGTCGCTCGCGGCGAGACCGCCTACGTGCTGTTGAACCTGTTCCCGTACAACTCGGGCCATCTGCTCGTCTGCCCGTACCGTCACATCGCCACCTACGACCAGGCGACGCCGGAGGAGGTCGCCGAGATCGGTGCTCTCACGCAGACCGCGATGCGCGTGCTGCGGGAGGTCTCCCGGTGCGACGGCTTCAACCTCGGCATGAATCAAGGTGCGGTGGCAGGAGCCGGTGTCGATGCCCATCTGCACCAGCACGTGGTGCCGCGGTGGACGTCGGACGCCAACTTCTTCCCGATCATCGCGAAGACCAAGGCGCTGCCGCAGCTCCTCGGCGAGGTGCGTCACGCCGTGGCTGCCGCGTGGCCGCAGCCGGAAGGGCCTACCGAGAAGGTCAGCGCACCTGACGCGCCGTGAACTGCATCTGCGGGTTCGCGTAGAACTCCTGCGCCTCGACCAACTGGAGCTCACGCTCGCCGGACTCCAGCGTCGCCTTCAGCAGGTCGTACACGCTGGACGCCGTGCGTTCGAGCGCGACCTTCGCGCTCCCGGTCTCGACGTAATGCGCGGTGAACAGTGCTGCCGTCACGTCACCGGAGCCGTTCGCCTTCATCGGAAGGTGCGGGGTCTGCACGACCCAGGCACCCTTCTCGTCGGCGGCGAGCATCTCGATCGTGCCCTCTTCGCGGTCGGGTCGTTCGACGCTCGTCACGAGGACGGTCCGCGGACCCATCGCGTGGGCGAGGTCGACCGAAGCGAGCGTGGACTCCAGCGTGTCCGGCTCGGTGTCGGTGAGGAAACCCAGTTCGAACTGGTTCGGCGTGATGATGTCCGCGACCGGCACCACGCGCTCGCGCAGGAGTACGGGGATGGCCGGGGCCACGAAGCACCCCGACTTGGCGTTGCCCATGACCGGATCGCACGCGTAGACGGCGTTCGGGTTCGCCGACTTCACCCGCGCGACGGCGTCGATGATCACGTCGCCGATGCCCTCTCCGCCCTGGTAGCCGCTGAGGATCGCGTCGATGCCCCCGAAGACGCCACGCTCTTCGATCCCGGTGATGACCTCACGCACGTCATCGGGGGCGATCAGCGGTCCGCGCCACGCGCCGTAGCCGGTGTGGTTGGAGAAGTTCACCGTGTAGACCGGCAGCACTTCGACGCCGATGCGCTGCAGCGGGAACACGGCCGCCGAGTTGCCGACGTGTCCGTAGGCGACGGCGGACTGGATGGAGAGGATCTTCATTCTCCGACCCTTTCGTTCAGGGCGGGGCGTTGCCCGCGACAGGTGGTGGTCATCTTCCGGCGGCGACGAGGTCAGCGACGAGCGTCTCCGCGTCGGCATCGGACAGGTCGTGAACGGTCAGACGCAGGTGGTGGGAGGGCTCCGCGCGTTCGTCGAGCGCGAAGTCGTCTCCGGTGCGGGCGAGCCACCCGCGTCGCATGAGTCGATCGGCAACCGTCCGTGCGGGTTGCGACAGCTCGACCCACAGGCTGAGACCGTCGGACTCGGTCGCGTCGATCCCGTGCGCGCGCAGTCTCTCGACGAACGACGCGTTCCGCTCGGCATAGTGCGCAGCCGCCGCGGCGACCTCGGTCCTGACCGTCTCGTCGGTCAGTTGCGTCAGCGCGAGGCGTTGCAAGAGGTGACTGACCCACGTGGTTCCCGGGCTCAGGCGCATCGCAAGCCGTTCCGCGGTCTCGGCATCCGTCGCCGCGATCGCGAGGCACATGTCGGGTCCGAGGAACTTCGACACCGACCGCACGAGGGCGAACCGTCTGTGCTCGGCGCCGATGAGGGACTCGTAGGGCCGCTGCGACAGCATCGAGAAGTGGTCGTCCTCGATGATCAGCACGTACGGATGGTCGGCGAGGATCGCGCGGAGCTCGGCCGCCCGCGTCGCCGTGAGGCTCGCCCCGGTCGGGTTCTGTGCGCGCGGGGTGCAGATGATGGCACGGACGCCCGCGTCCAGCGCCGCTCGCAGTCCGTCGACGGTCATGCCTTCGCCGTCGACGGGCACGGGGACCGCCCGGTAGCCGCCCAGACGCACCGTGTGGATACTCGCGAGGAAGCAGGGGTCTTCGAGCGCCACGGCGTCGTCGCGCATGAGTGCCTGCGCGAGCAGACGCTCGACCGCGTCGACGGCACCGCTCGTCACCGTGATCCGGAAGTCGTCGGCGCGGAGATCGGACGAGATCCACTGCCGGGACCATTCTTCGAGGCCACGATCGATCACGGGCTCGCCGTAGAGCACGGGACGGGAGGCGATCGTCATCAGCGCGGGTGCCGGGTCGGGGATGAGCCGGGGATCGGGGTTACCCGTGCCGATGTCGCGAAGGACCGTGTCGGGCGCGTATCCCTCCTGGGCCACCGATTCGAGACCCGCCACGACGGTGCCCGCACGCCCGCGCGAGACGACGAGGCCGGCCTGGGCGAGCTGCCGGTACGCGGCCACAGCCGTGTTGCGGTTGACGCCGAGCGTGGCAGCGAGCTCGCGCACCGGGGGGAGGACAGCACCGACCCGGAGGATTCCGCGGTCGCGCAAGGAACGCACGCTGTCGGCGATGTCCGCTGCGGTCGTCCCGGTGATCTGGTCGCTCATGGTCCTCCTTTGTGATTCTAGGTCGAATCGGACAGTGCTATGTTTGACCTAGATCAAACCCGACTTCGGTGCATCCGACAGGAGTTCCCCATGGCAGAGCAGACAACCACCGGATCCGCGCGCGTCAAGCGCGGTCTCGCCGAGATGCTCAAGGGCGGCGTCATCATGGACGTCGTCACGGCAGAGCAGGCGAAGATCGCCGAAGACGCGGGCGCCGTCGCCGTGATGGCTCTCGAGCGTGTGCCGGCGGACATCCGTGCGCAGGGCGGTGTCTCCCGCATGAGCGACCCCGACATGATCGACAGCATCATCGACGCCGTCTCCATCCCCGTGATGGCCAAGGCCCGCATCGGGCACTTCGTCGAGGCGCAGGTGCTGCAGGAGCTCGGCGTGGATTACATCGACGAGTCCGAGGTGCTCTCACCGGCCGACTACGTCAACCACATCGACAAGTACGGCTTCACCGTCCCGTTCGTGTGCGGTGCGACGAACCTCGGCGAGGCGCTCCGCCGCATCAATGAGGGAGCGGCGATGATCCGTTCCAAGGGAGAGGCCGGGACCGGCGACGTCTCCGAGGCGATGAAGCACATCCGCAAGATCCGCGGAGAGATCGCCGCGCTCACCGCGCTTCCCAAGGACGAGCTCTTCGTCGCGGCGAAGGAGCTGCAGGCGCCGTACGAACTCGTCGCCGAGATCGCTGAGACCGGCACGCTCCCGGTCGTGCTGTTCGTGGCCGGAGGGGTCGCGACCCCCGCCGATGCCGCCATGATGATGCAGCTCGGTGCGGACGGCGTCTTCGTCGGCTCCGGCATCTTCAAGTCGGGCAACCCGGCAGAGCGGGCCAAGGCCATCGTCAAGGCGACGACCTTCTATGACGACGCCAAGGTCATCGCCGAGGTTTCGCGTGGGCTGGGCGAGGCGATGGTCGGCATCAACGTGAGCGACCTCCCGGCACCTCACCGACTCGCCGAGCGTGGCTGGTAGAGGCAAGGTCGGCGTCCTCGCATTGCAGGGCGACGTGCGCGAGCATGTCGCCCTGCTGACGGAACTCGGCGCCGATGCCACTCCGGTGCGTCGCCCCGACGAGCTCGCCGCGGTCGACGGACTCGTGATCCCGGGGGGCGAGTCGAGCGTGATCGACAAGCTCTCCCGGATCTTCGGCATGCAGGAGCCGATCCGCGACGCGATCGCCTCGGGCATGCCGGTGCTCGGCACCTGCGCGGGCTTGATCATGCTCGCGGATGACATCGTCGACGCGATCGACGGGCAGGAGTCGTTCGGAGGGCTCGACGTCGTCGTGCGCCGGAACGCCTTCGGTCGCCAGGTCGAGTCGTTCGAGGCGGAACTCGAGGTCCCTGCGTTCGGCGGGGGCCCGGTGTCGGCGGCCTTCATCCGTGGGCCCGTGGTCGAGTCGGTCGGTCCGCGCGCGACCGTGCTCGCGGCGCTGCCCGACGGGCGTGTGGTCGCGGTGGAGCAGGGGAATCTGCTCGGACTGAGCTTCCACCCCGAGATCACGGGGGAGCGCCGTTTTCACGAACGCTTCCTCGCACGGGTGGAGTCGCGGCACCGCACGAGGGCGCCGCAGAGCGCCTAGGTCCGTCCGAGCGTCGCGGTCAGACGTGGCGCCGGTGGGAGAGGAGCCAGTCGTACAGCTCGGGGTTCTCATAGGTCTCGGTCCAGGAATCGTGACCGACGCCTGCGTATCGAGTGAACCGGGCGTCGGCACCGAGGCCTCGGAGTTCGCTGATGATCTGTTCCGTGGCGGAGATCGGCACGACATCGTCGGCATCACCGTGGAAAGCCCAGACGGGGACGTCACGGAGCGGCGCAGCGCTCTGCATCCAGAGTCCTCCGCAGATCGGCGCGATCGACGCGAACCGTTCGGAATAGCGCACCGCCAGGCTCCAGGCCCCGAATCCGCCCATGCTGAGTCCTGTCACCGATATGCGGGACGCATCGATGCGGTGCGCCGCGACGACCTCGTCCAGCAGGACGGACAACGTCGAGAGCTCGGCGACCCACTGACTCGATTCGCCGCACTGAGGCGTGACGAGGACGAAGGGGAACTCCTGCCCGGCATCCGCCAGACTCGGCGGACCGTGCACGGCGGCGAGCTCGACGTCGGTACCGCGCTCACCCGAACCATGCAGGAACAGGACGAGTGGCCACCGTCGGTCGGGGTCGGCGTCGTAGTCGTCCGGGAGATGGAGCAGGTACCGCAGGGAGTCGGCCGGCGTCGGCTCGCCGTCCCGCACGTCCGAAGAGCGGGAGGCAGGAGTGATGTGTCGCGATCTGCGCATGCGTCCATCCTGCGCTATCCGTGGCGGTCGTCCGAGCGAACGATGTGCGGAGCGGGCAGCCGGATGTGAAGCCCACGGTCTCGGTCAACCGGCGGGTGACCCTGCGGCGACCAGGCCGCGGATGGCTTCGACCGTGCGGACGATGTCTTCCGGGGTGGTCGCCCAGGACGACATCGAGCACCGCAGAGCCGCACGACCTTCCCATTCGGCACCCGTCATCGCGGCCGTCCCGTCGACGAGGATCGCCGCGCCGAGCGCACGCGTCGCTTCGTCGGAGCCGAGGCGGAACATCACCTGTGTGTAGTCGACGTCGTTGATGACTTCCACCGACTCCACGGTTCGCAGTCCCGCCGCCATCGCGACGGCGTTCGCATGGAGGCGGTCAATGAGTTCCGCGATGCCCGACCGACCGAGACTGCGCAGTGCGGCCCACGCGGGAACCCCGCGGGCGCGTCGTGAGAGTTCCGGGGTGACATCCCACGGGTCGAGCCCCGAATAGATCAGATAGTCGCCTCCGGTGCGGAATGCGGCGATCGAGTCGGCCGGGTCGCGCACAATCGCGATGCCGCAGTCGTACGGCACGTTGAGCGTCTTGTGCGCGTCGGTCGCCCAGGAGTCGGCGTCCGCCATGCCGGCGGTGAGGTGGCTCAGCCCGGGAGACGCCGCAGCCCACAGTCCGAACGCGCCGTCGACGTGGATCCATGCACCGTGCCGGCGGGCAAGGGGGATCAACGCCGCGAAGTCGTCGAAGGCACCGGTGTGCACCTCTCCCGCCTGCAGGCACACGATGAGGGGTCCCTCCGCGCCGACGAGTGCCTGATCGAGCGCCTCCGGGCTCATGCGCCCTTGGCCGTCGGTCGGGACGATCGTGAGTTCGGCCCGCCCGATCCCGAGGAACCGGGCGGCGCGGTCGATGGAGCCGTGCCGGTGGGTGCCGACGACGAAACGCAGCGGCGGAGACCCGTGGAATCCCTGCTCGGCGATGTCCCACCCCGCGCGCGCCAGCACGGAGTGCCGCGCGGCGGCGAGGCACGTGAAGTTGGCGAGCTGCCCGCCCGTGACGAAGCCGACGCTGGCGGTCGCGGGGAGCCCGAAGGCCTCGAGCATCCATTGCCCGGCGATGCGTTCCATCGCCACAGTGGCCGGCGTGAGAGTCGACGAGCCCGAGTTCTGATCCCACGTCGAGACGAGCCAGTCCGCGGCCAGGGCTGCCGGATGGGTTCCGCCGATCACGAAACCGAAGAACCGGCCGCCGGGGATCGCGACGAGTCCGGGGTCGGCGAGCACGGACATCTCCTCCACCACTGCCGCCGCGTCCACGCCATGTTCCGGGAGCGGACCCCCGAAGGCGGTGAGCATCTCGTCGAGCGAAGCCCTCGGCCACACCGGCCGCTCGGCCACCGAGTCCAGGAAGCGGAGCGCGGCATCGTGCGCGGTCTCGAGTGCGCGGGTCCGGTCGTCGGGAGCCGTCTCTTTCATGCCTCAGGCCTACACCCGGAGGCCCCATCGCACCAGTGGTCACGCGAGGCTGACACGGTCGCAGTGGCTGCCCGCGCGAGACCCACGCGAGTGACGGCCGCGCGGTCGGCCGCGGTGGTCGCCACTCGGGCAACCGTGGCTTTTCGATAGAATGGTCGATGCCCTGGGCACGCTCCGGGGCGGATACGACGAGCGGAGACTTATGTCCGGGCATTCCAAGTGGGCGACCACGAAGCACAAGAAAGCCATCATCGACTCCAGGCGCGCGAAGTCCTGGGCCAAGCTCATCAAGAACATCGAGGTCGCGGCGAAGCTCGGCGGACCCGATCTTGCGGGCAACCCGACGCTCTTCGACGCGGTGCAGAAGGCCAAGAAGACCTCGGTCCCCAAGGACAACATCGACCGTGCGGTGAAGCGCGGTGCGGGCATCGGCGGCGAGGCCGTCGAATACCTCTCGATCATGTACGAAGGCTATGGACCCAACGGCGTCGCCCTCATGATCGAGTGTCTGACCGACAACAAGAACCGTGCGGCTGCAGAGGTGCGTACGGCTCTCAGCCGCAACGGCGGCACGCTTGCCGATCCGGGTAGCGTCGCCTACAACTTCAGCCGTAAGGGCGTCATCGTCGTCGGCTCCGAGGGCACCACCGAGGATGACGTCATGATGGCCGCGCTCGAGGCGGGCGCCGAGGAGATCGAGCCGCACGCGGAGGGCTTCGAGATCATCACCGAGGCGACCGACCTGGTGGCCGTGCGCACCGCGCTCCAGGAAGCGGGGATCGACTACGAATCCGCTGACGTCGAGTTCGTTCCGAACCTCAAGGTCGAAATCGACGCCGACACCGCACGCAAGGTCTTCCGTCTCATCGATGCGCTCGAAGACAGTGAAGACGTGCAGAACGTCTTCACGAACTTCGACCTGAGCCCCGAGGTCCAGGCCGAGCTGGAGAACGACGAGGCCTAGGCGCGCCGGACCCGCGGTGTCCGCTCCGCCGCCTAGCCTGGGGGAGTGGCTTCCTCTCTGCGCGTGCTCGGCATCGACCCGGGCCTGACCCGGTGCGGTGTCGGTGTCGTGGACGTCGACCGTTCCCGTCGGGGAACCCTCGTGCACGTGGGGGTCATCCGATCGTCGCCGGAGACGGAGATCGGTGATCGCCTCGCGATCGTCGCCGCAGGGATCCGCGCCGTGATCGCTGAGCACCGGCCCGATGCCGTCGCCGTCGAGCGGGTGTTCGCTCAGCAGAACACGCACACGGTGATGGGCACGGCGCAGGCCAGTGGGGTCGCGCTGCTGATCGCGTCCGAGTCCGGGTTGCCGGCCGCCACGCATACCCCGAGTGAAGTGAAAGCGGCCGTCACCGGGTACGGTGCCGCCGACAAGCGGCAGGTGCAGACCATGATCGCGCGGATCCTGCGTCTGGATGCGCTGCCCCAGCCCGCCGACGCGGCGGATGCTCTGGCGATCGCGCTCTGTCATGCCTGGCGTCGCGGAGGACCGACCGCATCCGGTCAGAGCGCGTTGACGCCCGCGCAACGCGCCTGGGCCGCGGCGGAGCGTGTCGCTCGAACATAGCTACGAGCGACACCGTAGGCTGAGACGATGATCTCCTCTCTGCACGGCGTCGTTCTGCACGCGACGTCCGATCAGGTCGTCATCGATGTGGGCGGGGTCGGGTTCGCCGTCGCCGTCCCGGCCGATGTCGCGCACACCGCCACGGTGGGGGAGAAGCTCCTCCTGCACACGAGTCTCATCGTGCGAGAGGACTCCCTGTCGCTGTTCGGCTTCGCGGACCGCGGTGAACTCGAGATCTTCGGCCTCCTGATCGGGGTGACCGGAGTCGGGCCGAAGTCGGCGCTCGGCGTGCTGTCGCACCTCACCACCGATCAGATCGCGGAGGCCGTCACCGCCGAGGACGATGCGCCGTTCCGGCGTGTCTCCGGGATCGGCCCGAAGACGGCCAAGCTCATCGTGCTTCAGCTCGCGGGCAAGGTGCAGGCGTTCGCCGCCCCGTCCACGTCCGTCGCCGCGGGGAACACCGATGTCGTCACCCAGGTCTCCGCCGCCCTGGTCGGCTTGGGGTGGTCGGAGAAGATCGCCGCCGAAGCGGCAGCCCAGACGGCGGAGGAGGCCACGGAGGCGGAGCGTGCATCTGTCGCGGCGCTGCTCCGACGCACCCTCGCCCTGTTGGGCCCGGCGAAGGGAGCCCAGCCGCATGTCTGACCCTCTCGACGCGTCGGAACCCTCGGACGAGACCGAACTCGCGATCGAGGGCGCACTGCGCCCCACGAGCCTCGGAGACTTCGTCGGGCAGCAGAAAGTCCGAGGACAGCTGCAGCTGCTCCTCGAAGCGGCGCGACTCCAGAGCCGGCCGGCCGATCACATCCTTCTGGCGGGCCCGCCGGGGCTCGGGAAGACGACGCTCGCGATGATCGTCGCGCACGAGAGCGAGCGGCCGCTGCGTCTCTCGAGCGGCCCCGCGATCCAGCACGCGGGCGACCTGGCGGCGCTACTGTCGAGCCTGGTCCCGGGGGAAGTGCTCTTCATCGACGAGATCCATCGCATGGCCCGCTCGGCGGAGGAGATGCTCTACCTCGCGATGGAGGACTACCGGATCGACATCATGGTCGGGAAGGGCGCGGGCGCGACCAGCATCCCGCTCGAGCTCTCGCCGTTCACTCTCGTGGGGGCGACGACCCGCTCCGGCCTGCTGCCCAACCCGCTGCGGGACCGCTTCGGGTTCACAGGGCACCTGGAGTTCTACGAGGAGTCCGAGTTGGAACAGGTCATCGCGCGCTCCGCCGCGGTACTGGGCGTCGACCTGCCGACCGACTCGCTGTCCGAGATCGCGCGCCGTTCTCGGGGCACACCGCGTATCGCGAACCGTCTGCTCCGCCGAGTCCGGGACTATGCGCTCGTGCACGGCCACGGCGCGGCCACGATCGGCGACGTGCGGGCGGCGCTGGAGCTCTATGACGTGGACGCGATCGGCCTCGATCGGCTCGACCGGGCGGTCCTCGATGCCCTCGTGCGGCGCTTCCGTGGAGGTCCCGTCGGCCTGAGTACCCTCGCCGTGGCCGTCGGAGAAGAGGGCGAGACCGTGGAGAGCGTGGTCGAGCCGTATCTCGTGCGCATCGGCTTCCTGGGCCGGACTCCGCGCGGCCGTGTGGCGATGCCCGACGCATACACCCACCTGGGCGTTCCTCATCCGGACGGGATGCTTAAGTTGGATGACCTATAATCACTGAAGACTTCCCGGATACCTTCGCGCGCCCAAAGGCTGGAGCGTGCACCTGAGAAAGGCGCTTCCCCCATGCCCATGGAATTCCTGCTCTTCGGCCTTCTTGCCGTCCTCCTCGTCTTCATGATCTTCAACACGCGTAAGCGCACGAAGCAGATGAAGGCCGAGCAGGAGGAGAAGGCGACCAAGACCGTTCCCGGCGCCAAGGTGCTCCTGCAGGGTGGCATCTACGGCACGATCGTCTCCTACGACCCCGAGGACCTCGACACCCCGGCGCTCGTCGAGATTGCGCCCGGCACGATCATCGACGTCCACAGCCAGGCGATCCTGCGCGTCGTCGAACCGAAGGACGCCGTCGTCGAGACGCCCGTCGACGCCGTCGAGGAGCAGGATGCGGACGAGCCGGCCGCGCCTCCGGTCGAGACCCCCGAGGAGACCCGGGCCCGCCTCGAGCGGGACGCCGACGACAAGTAAGTCCGCGGCCGACACGGCCCGCCGGATCTCCGTCCTTTCAGAAAGCTGAACACACGTGGCTTCATCCTCTCCCGTCCGTCACGCCTGGCGGGTCCTCCTCGGCCTGCTCCTCGTGACCGGCGTGCTCTTCGGCATCAACTCGCTCGGTGTGTACGTCTTCAAGGACGCTGAGGGGGCGCCGGCGAGTTCGTGGACGCCCGAGCTCGCGCTGGACCTCCAGGGCGGCACCCAGATCGTCCTGAGCGCCGAGACGGAAGACGGAGCTGCTCCCACGCAGGAACAGCTCGACCAGGCCGCGGCGATCATCCGGCAACGTGTCGACGCGTCAGGTGTGGCTGAGGCCGACATCACGACCGAGGGCGGGCAGAACATCGTCGTCCAGATCCCGGGCGAGGCCGACGCGCAGACCCGTGAGCGGATTCAGGCGAGTGCACAGCTCGAGCTTCGGCCCGTGCTCTACACGAACGCGGCGGGCACCGAGTTCGTCGGGGAGGATGGGAACTCCACGCCGTTCCCGACCCCCGATCCCACCCTGAACGCGACGCCGACCGCGACGCCGACCGATGCGAGCGATCTCTCCTGGGTGACCGAGAAGCTCGCGGCGGAGTTCCAGGCATACGACTGCGCGAACCCCGACAACGACCCGGCCCGGGCGCCGAAGGATGAGCCGGTCATCGCCTGCTCGCCGGATGACACGCAGAAGTTCCTGCTCGGTCCGGCCGAGCTCGACGGCACCGCCATCACCGACGCTTCCGCCGGTCGCGACCAGCAGTCCGGCGCCTGGATCGTCCAGCTCACCATGAACGGCGAGGGCGGAGACGCCTTCGGCAAGGTCAGCACGCGCCTGAACCAGAACCGCATAGATGGGCTCTCGCCGCGCGATCAGTTCGCCTTCGTGCTCGATGGAGACGTGATCAGCGCGCCGCGCATGAACGGCGTCATCCTCGACGGACGCCCCAGCATCTCGGGCAGCTTCACGCAGGAGACCGCGACCACGCTCGCGGATCAACTCAAGTTCGGTGCGCTGCCGCTCAGCTTCACCGTGCAGAGCTCCGACACGATCTCCGCGACGCTCGGTACCCAGCAGCTGCAGATCGGTCTGATCGCCGGTCTCATCGGTCTCGCCCTCGTCGCGATCTACTCACTCATCGTCTATCGCGCGCTCGGATCGGTGATCATCGCCTCCATCGCGGTGATGGCGATCTTGACCTACATCATCATCTGCATCCTGGCCTGGCGCATCGGCTTCCGCCTGTCGCTCGCCGGTGTCGCGGGTCTCATCGTCTCGATCGGCTTCACGGCCGACTCGTTCATCGTCTACTTCGAACGAATACGAGATGAACTCCGCGACGGCAAGTCCATCACGGCTGCCGTGGAAGACGGCTGGGGTCGCGCGAAGCGGACGATCTACATCTCGAAGTCGATCAACGTCCTCGCCGCTGTCGTGCTGTACATCCTCGCCGACGCCACCGTGAAGGGCTTCGCGTTCACGCTCGGACTCACGACGCTGATCGACGTGTTCATCTTCGTGATCTTCACGCACCCGGTGATGCAACTGCTCGCCCGCACGCGCTTCTTCGGCGGGGGACACAAGCTGTCGGGGCTCGACCCCGAGGCGCTCGGCGCCGTCTATCGGAGTCGCTCACAGTACCGGGAGGTCTCGACGGCCTCGGCCGGGCGCGGCGCGAAGAACTCGCGGTCCCGCGGCGAAGCAGAACGTCGACAGACCATCGCCGAACGCAAACGCGCGGAGGCGCTCGCGGGCGACAGACAGACCAACGCCGGAAGTGAGGGAGACGCCTGATGCCTTCCATGAATGAGTTCGGCAACAATCTGTATTCGGGGAAGACCTCCTTCCCGTTCGTCGGCAAGCGTCGGCTCTGGTTCATCATCGCGATCGCCCTCGTGGTCGGTTCCGCGCTCGTTCCGCTGTTCCGTCCCATCCAGTTCTCGATCGAGTTCACCGGCGGGTCGCAGTTCACGGTGCAGGCCCCCGAGACGCTCGACCAGGGCGCCGCGACCGAGGCCGTCCAGTCGGTCGTGCCCGGCGCTTCGACCAAGGTCGTCGTCGTGAACAACGCCGACATCCGCGTGCAGACCGACCAGATGAGCGCCGCCGAGACGCAGCAGGTCGCCGACGCACTCGCAGAGGCCTACGGCGTCGAGGCCGCCAACGTCACCTCGTCGTTCATCGGTCCGGCGTGGGGTGAGAACGTCACCAAGCAGTCACTGTGGGGTCTCGCGATCTTCCTCGCCCTGACCTTCCTGATCCTGGCGATCTACTTCCGCACCTGGAAGATGTCGGCCGCGGCGATCATCGGCCTGCTCGACGTGCTCGTGATCACGGTGGGCGTCTACGCCCTGGCCGGATTCGAGATCTCGCCGGCGGCGGTGATCGGCTTCCTGACGATCCTCGCTTACTCCCTGTATGACACCACCGTCGTCTTCGACAAGATTCGAGAGAACACGACGGAGGACGGGGAGAAGTCTGCCCGCTTGTTCGGTGAATCGGTGAACCTCGCGGTGAACCAGACGCTCGTGCGCTCGATCAACACGTCTGTCGTCGCCGCCCTTCCGGTCGGCGCGGTGCTCTTCATCGGTGCCTTCTGGCTCGGTGCGGAATCGCTCACCGACATCTCCCTGTCGATCTTCGTCGGCATCCTGGTGGCCACCTACTCGACGCTGTTCGTGGCCGCGCCGCTCTACTCGCTGTTCCGCGAGAACGAGCCGCAGCTCAAGGAGCGGGACGCACGCATCCGCGACGCCCGCAGCAGGGCATCCGTCGAAGCCTGATCGGCTGCCCGCAGCGGGAGCTCGGCCCGCACAGCACGCGTAGGATGAACTGATCGGGAGGTGAGTTGATGGCGGAACCGCAGACGTCGACGCAGGGTTCTAGTCTGCGACGACTGGTTCCCAGGATCTTCTCCCGCGCGTCGAGGATCAACGACCTCGACAATCTGATCCGTACGGTGCGTGTGAACCACCCCAAGGGTGACTTCTCGGTCATCGAGCGGGCCTATGCCGTCGCCAAGGAGAAGCACGAGGGGCAGAAGCGTCAGAGCGGTGAGCCGTACATCACCCACCCTCTCGCGGTCGCTCAGATCCTCGCGGAGCTCGGTCTCGGCCCCCGAGCGATCGCGGCCGCCCTTCTGCACGACACGGTCGAGGACACGGGCTATGCGCTCACTGATCTGACTGCCGAGTTCGGCGACGAGGTCGCGATGCTCGTCGACGGCGTCACCAAACTCGACAAGGTCAAGTACGGTGAGAGCGCCCAGGCGGAGACCGTCCGTAAGATGATCGTGGCGATGTCGAAAGACATCCGCGTCCTGCTGATCAAGCTCGCCGACCGCCTGCACAATGCGCGCACCTGGGGCTTCGTCCCGCCGGAGAAGGCGGCGAAGAAGGCCAAGGAGACCCTCGAGATCTATGCGCCGCTGGCGAATCGACTCGGTATCCAGGCGATCAAGTCGGAACTGGAGGATCTCTCCTTCGCGGTCCTGCACCCGAAGATCTACAACGAGATCCACAGTCTCATCGCCCAGCGCACGCCTCAGCGGGAGAAGTACCTGAACCAGGTCGTCGAGGAGATCGACGAAGACCTGCGCGACCTCCGCATCCGCGGCAAGGTCGTCGGCCGTCCGAAGCAGCTCTACTCGGTGTACCAGAAGATGGTCATCCGCGGCCGGGAGTTCGACGACATCTACGATCTGATCGGCATCCGCGTGCTCGTCGCGTCCGTGCGCGACTGCTATGCGGTCCTCGGCGCGATCCACGCACGGTGGACACCACTGCCCGGACGGTTCAAGGACTACATCGCCACGCCGAAGTTCAACCTCTACCAGTCGCTCCACACGACGGTGATCGGTCCGTCGGGCCGAACCGTCGAGATCCAGATCCGCACCCACGAGATGCACCAGCAGGCCGAGTACGGAGTGGCCGCGCACTGGATGTACAAGGAGCGGATGAACGGCGGCGGCAAGACTGAGGTGCGCGCCTCCGACACCGACATGGCGTGGCTCGCCCACATCTCGGACTGGCAGGCGGAGACCGCCGACCCGGGCGAGTTCCTCGAGTCCCTGCGTTTCGAGATCGGCGCGAAGGAGGTGTACGTCTTCACGCCGAAGGGGCGCGTGATCGGTCTCCCGTCGGGTGCCACTCCGGTCGACTTCGCGTACGCCGTCCACACTGAGATCGGCCACCGCACCATGGGGGCCAAGGTCAACGGCCGACTCGTGCCGCTGGAGTCCGAGCTCAAGAGCGGCGACGTCGTCGAGGTCTTCACGTCGAAGAACCCCGACGCCGGCCCCAGCCAGGATTGGCTCGGGTTCGTCGCGAGCACGCGCGCCCGCAACAAGATTCGTGGCTGGTTCACGAAAGAGCGCCGCGAGGAAGCGATCGAGCAGGGCAAGGAGGCCATCGCACGGGCGATGCGTCGACAGAACCTGCCGCTGCAGCGTCTGATGAGCCACGACTCTTTCGCCGAGGTGGCTCGGGGGATGCACTACGAAGACGTCTCCGCGCTCTACGCCGCCGTCGGTGAGGGTCATGTCTCGACGCAGTCGGTCCTGGAGAAGGTCACCGCTCTGGTGGCGGCGAACGACCCGACGACCGGTGCCATCGACCTGCCGGGCAGCGTACCGAGCCGGGAGCCGCGTTCCGGTGACTCGGGCGTGCTCGTCCGGGGGGCCAACGACATCCTCGTGAAGCTCGCGAAGTGCTGCACCCCGGTGCCCGGTGACCAGATCGTCGGCTTCGTCACTCGCGGCAGCGGAGTGTCGGTCCACCGGGCGGACTGCGTGAACGTGAAGGCGTTGGAATCCGAGCAGGATCGTTTCGTCGAGGTGTCCTGGGCTCCGACCACGAAGAGCGTGTTCCGCGTCCAGATCCAGGTCGAGGCTCTCGACCGGTCGGGGCTCCTCTCCGACGTGACGCGTGTCCTCAGCGAACACCACGTCAACATCCTCTCCGCCACGGTGACGACGACGGACGAGCGGTTGGCACTCAGCCGCTTCGTGTTCGAGATGGGTGACGCGGTGCACCTGGACCGCGTGCTCAACGCCGTCCGACGTATCGACGCCGTCTACGACGTCTATCGCGTCACCTCCTCCTGAGCGCGAGTCGTTCCAGCGCGGCCAGCCCGACACGGCTCCCCGGTACCCTCCGCAGATCGCGCAGCGCGGCGACAGCCAGCTCCGCAGTACCGGGGGCCGCGACGGCGAGTCGGTCCATCCAGACCAGGACGCGGGGGTCGCGATGGAGGGTCGTGGCGAGGTCGAGCATCGTGCGCCCCGGTGTCGAGACCGGAACGCCGCCGATCAGCTCGACATCGGCGTCAGGCAGCACGGTGTCGTGGAAGACCAGGCGCGCACTCGTGATCGGTCGGATCCGACGTTCGATACAGCGCCTCACATGATGAACGACCGGGGGAGCGTCTCCGGCGCCGTGGATCCATGCGGCCGTCTGCGTGCAGGCGGCCGTGCCCGGCTGGACGAGCGCGGCCACCGAGCTCGCGCGGACGTCGGGTCCTGCGACCAGGTCGGCCGGGATGTAGGCGTCACCCACCTCGACGACATGGCCGTCGATCCGTGCGGCGCTGAGCTCGCTCTCGCTCAGACGTTCGCCGGGTAAGTAGAGGAAAGCGGGGTGCATGACGTCAGTCTGACGTCTTGCACCCCGCCTGCGCCGTGGGCGCGGAGAACTGTGGAGAAACCGATCAGCCCCCGAGAGCGCTCAGCCAGGCGCGACGAGCCTCGAGGGCGTCCGTCGCTTCCTTCGCGGCCTTCTTGTCACCGGCCTTCTCGGCTGCGGCCACCTCGGCCTCGAGCTTCTCGATGGCCTCGAGCAGCTGCGAGCTCATGTCGTTCGCGCGCGCCTTGGTCTCGGGGTTGTTCTTCTTCCAGTCGACGTCCTCGCGGGCCTTGAGCGCCTGCTCGATGGTGCGGAGCTTGTCGTCGAGAGCACGCTCCTTCTCGCGGGGGAAGATACGACCGATCTCATCCCACTGCCGCTGGATACGCGTGAGAAGGGCGCGAGCGCGCTTGATGTTCGACTCGTCAGCGACAGCCTTGGCCTCTTCGAGGAGAGCTTCGCGTGCTTCGATCTTCGGCGCGGACTCGGCTTCCTCGGCGGCGGACTGTTCCGCGCGGGCGGCATACAGGGCGTCGCCTGCAGCCTTGAACCGGGCCCAGAGTGCGTCGTCCGCCTTGCGTCCTGCGCGTCCGGCGGCCTTCCACTCGTCGAGCAGAGTGCGGTACGCCGGAATGCCGTCCGTTCCGCGCGGGGCGAGAGCCTCGGCGCGCTCGACGAGACGTGTCTTCGCGTCGCGAGCGAGCTTGTGCGCATCGTCGAGCTCCGAGTAGAAGGCCCGGCGCTGCTTGTCGACCACGGCGCGTGCGTCTCGGAAACGCTTCCACAGCTGCTGCGAAACGCCCTTCGACAGACGAGGGCCGTTCTGCTGCTGGGCCTGCCAGGCGTCGAACAGTTCCCCGAGCTCGGCGGTCACCTGCTTCCACTGCACCTTGCTGAGATCGCGGGCGGCGATCGCCTCCGCCTTCTCCACCAGGGCGGTGCGCTCGGCGATCGCCTGGTCGACGAGCGCCTTGGCCTGTTGTGCCTCCTGCTCGGTGGCCTCGGACAGTGAAGAGGTGAGGGCGTTCAGGCGGTCGCGGAGTCCTTCGAGGTCGCCGACCGCGGCGGCATCCGTCGCTTCATCGATCAGGTGACCCGCCTGCTTGACGAGGTCGGCGGCCGATGCGCCACCGGACTGATGGCGCTGTTCGAGCGTGTGCACCTTGAAAGCGATGTCGTCGAACTTGCGCACGAAGTAGGCGAGAGCCTCCTCCGGTGTGCCGTCGGGGTACTGTCCGACGACGCGCCAGGCGTCGCCTTCGCGGACCTCGACGGTTCCGTCGTCGGAGACGCGGCCCCATTCGGCGGATGTCGACGATGCGGCCGGCACCGAGGCGACGGGCGCGACGGCGGCCGGCGTCGGCGCCTTTCGCGGCATCGGCACGGCGGGCGGTCCGGGGACGGGGGGAGTCGGCTTCGAAGGCTCGGTGGCAGACACGTGATTCTCCTTGCGCGGTAGGGCCGCGGGAGGCGGAAAGGACGAGGCTCAGCCTAGTACGCCCGAGCACCGGGGGTGAGGCCGTCGTGCCCGATGCCGCGTCGTTACCGTTCTGTGAGCAGAAAGTTCGACGGAGGAAACATTCGACGTCACCTCCGGGAAACACGACGCTCCTATCGTCACCAGGACGACAGTCTTCCGGTCGACAGGAGCACGATGAACGGCACGGCACCCGCGGCGAGCGAGATCCTGATCGTCGGAGCGGGTGTCGCAGCCCATCGGTTCGTCGAACAGCTGCTCCGCGATCCCGATGCGCCGGTGCGGGTGACCGTCATCGGTGACGAAGGATCGGGCCCGTACGACCGCTCGGCGCTGGTACGCGTGTTCTCGGGTGTCGGTGCGGAGGAGATCCAACTCGAGCGAAGCGTGTTCCGCGACGACCGGGTTCGGCTGATCCGCGACGACCGGGTTCTCCGGATCGACCCTTCGGGACACACGGTGCGGACGCGAGCACGGCGCACCTACGCCTACGACACGCTCGTGTTGGCGACCGGTTCCTTCGGGGCGAAGGTCGCCGTGGACGGCGCGAACCTTCCCGGGTGCTTCGGGTTCCGCACCGTCGAAGACGTCGAGGCGATCCGAGCGTTCGTGGGGTCGAGGTCCCGGGAACTCGGGCGTCCCTTGCGCGGGACCGTGGTCGGTGCGGGGTTGCACGGTCTTCAGGCCGCCGAGGCGTTGAACGAGCTGGGGGTCGACACGACGGTGATCGAGTTCTCGGACCGCGTGATGCCCCGCCAACTCGATCGGTCGGCCTCAGCCGTGGTGCAGGGCGTCTTCCGAAAACGAGACATCCCGGTGCGCACGGGCGTCCGCACGACGCGACTCGATCCGGACGAGTCGGGCTCGGTCGCCTCGCTGGAGTTTCAGGACGGCTCGTTCCAACGCGCCGACGTGGTGGTGTTCACCGTCGGGGTGCGTGCCCGCGATGAGCTCGCTCGCAACGCCGGTCTCGGTGTGCATCCTGAAGGGGGCGTGCTCGTCGACGAAAGAGGTGAGACCTCGGTTCCGAGCATCCTCGCGATCGGAGAGGTGGCGCGCCTCGAAGGACGAGGCCCCGGGTACGTCGGCGCGGTGCGGGTCACGGCTGACGTCGCCGCAGCGCACGTGCGAGGCAGGGACGCACGTCTCCCTCGCGACCTCGAAGGCGGGAACGTCGCGGTCGCCGGGGTCGACATCGCGACGTTCGGCGATCCGCTCGCCTCGCCGGCGTCCGCGGTCGAGATCGTCACGCACGATGATCCCCAGGCGGGGATCTATCGCAAGCTCGTGGTCTCCGACGACGGACGCACGGTGGTCGGGGGGATCCTGGTCGGCGACACGAGCGGGTATGCGGCGCTCCGGGCCCTGGTCGGAGAAGCGTGGCGGCCCGCTCACGCCGCACGCCTGCTCTCGGCGGTCGGCGGCTCGGATGCTGTGGAGAACTGCGATCACGCCACCCTGAGCGCGCACGACCTCCTTGCTACCGCGGCTGGAGCCGGCGAGGCGACGTTCACGTCGATCCGCGACCGTTTCGGCTTCGCACGTGGCTGTCGGCGATGCACACTGGCGATCGCTCGAGTTCTCCTGCAGATCGCCGTCCAGCGGGATCTCCGGCATGCGACGGCGGCGCCCGAGGCGCAGAGGGAGGGTCACAGCCGGGTCCTGGCGGACGGAACGCACGTCGTCTCTCCGGTGATGCGCGACGGCACGCTCACCCCGAAGGAGCTGCTGGCCATCGGGGAGCTCGCCGAGCGGTACGGATTGCGAGCACGGATCACGGACGCGAGGATCGAGTTGCGAGGGGTGCGGACCGAGCACCTGCAGTCCGTGCGTGCCGGTCTGGCTGCGGCGGGACTCGCGTCGGCGTCAGGCGCCGGCGAACAAGCGGTGCTCCTCGTCGCCGAGGATCTGCCGCGGCTGGACGGTCCGCGCGTGGCATCGGACGTGCAGGAGAAGGGCCTGCCGCATCAGGGGAAGCCGGGGAAAGCTCGCGCGGGCGAGGGGAGCGCCCGCCGAGTGCCGCTTCGTCGAGTGGGGAGTCCTGCCTCATGACCCCGGTGACCGGTCGACGCCCGCCGCTCGCGGGATGCAGGATCATCGTGTCGGATGATGCGAGATCTGCGGAGCCCCCGCGCGATGGGGTTGCCGACGGACGATCGGAAGGTCTCATCGGGGTGTTGACGGATGCGGGGGCGGCGTTGTTCCGCGTCGCGGTGCCGCGAGGGGGCGCGCGGACGTCCGCCTCGCTGCGGAGCGTCGTCCAACGTGCGGCGCGAGGCGGGATCGACGCCGTGCTGTTCCTGGCCCCGACAGCTCCCTGGCTCGAGACGGCCGAGAGCACAGGAGCGCTCGAGGCCATCCGCCGAAGATCGGATTCGGGGAGGTTGCTGCTCGGAGCGCTCCATCGGGAAGATGAGGACCGACTGCGCCTCGCCGGCCTCACCGTGATGCGCACGGAGGGATCGAGCGTCACAGCACTCGCCCGGGGGGTGGTCGCGCACTACGACAGCGGTACGGCAGCGCTGGTCACCGACGCGGGCCGCCTCGAGGTCCGCAGCGGTGGTGTCGTCGTCGACGAGCGGTTCATCCCCCTCTCTCGTGGGGCCACGGGCGTCATGGAAGCGCTGTTCCTCGCAGGTGGTCGGGTCCTCTCGCGCGCCGAACTCGGCCGAGGTCTCCCGGGTGGGGAACGCAGCGGCCGGGCGGTGGAGGTCGCCGTGGCGCGCCTTCGCGAGTCGCTCGACGGTATCGATCTGGTGCAGACCGTCGTCAAGCGCGGCTATCGCTTGGCCGTCACCGAGCAGTGATCAGGTCGCGGAACCTGCTATCCGGCCGGGGTGTCGGAGGGGAGCGGCGTGGGAGTCTCCGACGGGGCGTCCGTGGGAGGGGTCGTCGGTTCCACGGTGGGAGCGGGCGTGGGTTCCGGCTCGGGTGCGGTGACCTGTGCATGCACGACCTGGCTACCGATCGCGGCGACGACGATGAGGCTCGCGGCGACCGCGGCGATCGTGTTGTCCCGGACGCGACGACGGATCTGGCCCTCGTGCCACTGCGTGCGCGCGGCGTGCAGCCGTGCGCGCTCGGCTGACGTGCGCGACTGTGCCTTCTTGGAACCGCGTGCGGCCATGCCTCGATCTCCCATCCCGACGTCATGACACGACGTCGCCTGAGAGCCTACCGGGATGCGCGCGGTCGCCCGAAGTGTCCGAGCCCGCCGGTAGCCTGGATGGATGACGTCCCCCGCCGCGCTGCTCTCCGGGCAGACGCCCCTCGCCGTGCGCATGCGCCCGGTCTCCCTCGATGAGGTCGCGGGGCAGCGTCATCTTCTGCGAGCCGGTTCCCCCATCGTCGCCCTCGCCGACCCGCAGGCGACCTCGCCGGGTGCCGTGTCGATGATCCTGTGGGGCCCACCGGGCACGGGCAAGACCACGCTCGCTCAGGCCATCGCACGGTCCTCAGGGCGCCGCTTCGTCGAGCTCTCGGCGATCACCGCCGGTGTGAAGGACGTCCGCGAGGTGATGCAGGAGGCGATCACGCAGCGCGATCTTTACGGGCAGACGACGATCCTCTTCCTCGACGAGATCCACCGCTTCACCAAGGCGCAGCAGGACGCGCTGCTTCCCGGCGTCGAGAACGGTTGGGTCATCCTGATCGCGGCGACGACCGAGAACCCCTCCTTCTCGGTGATCTCGCCGCTGCTGTCGCGCTCCTTGCTGCTCACGCTCCAGCCCCTCACCGATGAGGACATCGGGGTGCTCGTCGATCGTGCGGTGACGGACGCGCGGGGGCTGAACGGCGCCGTGGTCCTGAGCCCCGAGGCGCGTGCATCTTTGATCCGGCTCGCGTCGGGGGATGCCCGGCGTGCCCTCACGGGTCTCGAAGCAGGCGCGGCGGTCGCTGTCTCGCACGCGGCCGACACCGGCGAAGAGGACGAGTCGGACGACGGAGCCGCAGCGGCGCATGCGTCGTCGGGCGCCGCGGAGATCACCGCCGACCACATCGCGCAAGCCGTCGACAAGGCTCTGCTGCGATACGACCGTCAGGGTGACGAGCACTACGACGTCATCAGTGCGTTCATCAAGTCGATCAGAGGATCCGACCCCGATGCCGCACTTCACTACCTCGCTCGCATGATCGAAGCAGGGGAGGACCCCCGCTTCATCGCTCGGCGTCTTGTCATCTCGGCCTCGGAAGACGTGGGCCTCGCCGATCCCCAGGCTCTCGGCATCGCCGTCGCGGCGGCAGATGCGGTCGCCTTCATCGGCATGCCGGAGGGGCGCATCCCGCTCGCTGAGGCGACGGTGTATCTCGCGACCACGGCGAAGTCCAATGCGGCCTACGTGGGCATCGACGCGGCGATCGCCGACATCCGCTCCGGCGGGTTCGGACGGGTGCCGCTGCACCTGCGCGATGCCCACTATCCGGGAGCGAAGCGTCTCGGACACGGCAAGGGATACGTGTACTCCCACGACAGCGAGTACGGCGTGGTGCCGCAGCAATACCTGCCCGACGAGCTCGACGGCAAGCACTACTACGAGCCGAAGAATCTCGGTGCTGAGCGTGACATCGCCGCGCGACTCGAGCGCATCCGCCGCATCCTCGGCGACCGCTGAGCCGCCACGCAGCTGCGGAACCGCGATCTGTTAGACTTGAGCGGCTCGAAACCGAGTTTTCGGGCATCTCCTCGTTCACACCCCACCTTGCTGGCGCCCCGGCGTGCGCTCCAAGGCAGAACGCGGACGATACGTCCGTGAGTCGTGAAAGACGCGACCACGTCATCGGAAGGAAAGCTTCGTGACCACGAAGTCCCAGGACCGTCGCAAGGTTCGTCTGAGCCGCGCCCTCGGTATCCCGCTCACCCCGAAGGCCGCCCGCTACCTCGAGAAGCGTCCCTACGCTCCCGGCGAGCACGGCCGCACCAAGCGCAAGGCAGACAGCGACTACGCCGTCCGTCTGCGTGAGAAGCAGCGTCTTCGCGAGCAGTACGGCATCCGCGAGAAGCAGATGCGCAACACGTTCAACGAGGCCCGTCGTCACGACGGCCTGACCGGTGAGAACCTGGTCGAGCTCCTCGAGATGCGTCTCGACGCTCTGGTTCTGCGTTCGGGCTTCGCCCGCACCACCGCGCAGGCTCGTCAGCTCGTCGTGCACCGTCACATCCTCGTCGACGGCCAGCTCGTCGACCGCCCGTCCTTCCGCGTGAAGCCGGGTCAGCTCATCCACGTCAAGGCCAAGAGCGAGGGCACCGAGCCCTTCCAGGTGGCAGCAGCCGGCGGTCACGCCGAGGTTCTGCCCCCCGTTCCCGGCTACCTCGAGGTCGAGCTCGACAAGCTCCAGTCGCGTCTTGTCCGTCGCCCGAAGCGCGCCGAGGTCCCCGTGACCTGTGAAGTGCAGCTCGTCGTCGAGTACTACGCAGCTCGCTGATACAGCGAAAGAGCAATCAGGCAGGAGGCGTCGGGATTCCCGACGCCTCCTGTCGTTTCCGCATACGATGGTGACACCGCGCCTTCGCGGGTCAAAGGCAAGGATGACGACATGAAGAACGTGCTGTGGTTCCTGATCGGTGTGATCGGCGGCTTCGTCGCGGCTCACTTCATGAACAAGGACCCGCGTGGTCACGACATCCTCGCTGAGGTCGACGCCCGGATCAACGGATTCACCGCGATCCTCGGCGACGCCTACCGCGAGCAGGAGGCACGGCTCACGGAGCCGGGCGACAACTGAACCACCGCAGCAGCGCCCCGGCGCGGCATCTTCACGCAAGGACACCCGGCACTCTATGAAAACTGCGGAGATCGCGCAGCGTTACCTCGACTACTTCGAGAAGAACGACCACCTCATCGTCCCCTCGGCCTCGCTCGTCAGCGACGACCCGTCGCTGCTGTTCACGGTCGCCGGCATGGTGCCGATGATCCCGTACCTCACGGGCGTCGTCCCTGCGCCGCATCCGCGGATCGCGGACGTCCAGAAGTGCATTCGCACCAACGACATCGAAGAGGTCGGTCGGACCGCCCGTCACGGCACCTTCTTCCAGATGCTGGGCAACTGGTCGTTCGGCGACTACTTCAAAGAAGGCGCGATCCGTTACGCCTGGGAGCTTCTGACGGGTTCCGAGTCGGACGGGGGGCTCGGCTTCGACGAGAAGGACCTGTGGGTCACCGTCTACGAGACGGACGACGAGGCCGAAGCCATCTGGCGCGACATCATCGGTCTCAAGCCGGAGCGCATCCAGCGCCTCGGGCGCGCGGACAACTACTGGAACACAGGGCAGCCCGGACCCGGCGGTCCTGATTCCGAGATCTTCTTCGACCGCGGGCCGGCCTACGGGAAGGACGGCGGTCCCGCCGTCGACGACTCACGGTTCCTGGAGATCTGGAACCTCGTGTTCATGCAGGACTTCATCGAGAACATCCGCAGCAAGACGGAGTTCGACATCGTCGGCGAGCTGCCGATGAAGAACATCGACACCGGGATGGGACTCGAGCGTGTCGCGTTCCTCAAGCAGGGCGTCGACAACATGTACGAGTCGGATCAGGTGCGTCCGGTGCTGGATCGCGCCGTCGAGCTCTCCGGCCGCCCGTACGGTGTGCAGCATGAGGATGACGTGCGATTCCGCGTTGTCGCCGACCACGTGCGTTCCTCCCTCATGCTTCTGTCCGACGGGGTGCGTCCATCCAACGAGGGGCGTGGGTACATCCTCCGCCGTCTGATGCGCCGCACGGTCCGCTCGATGCGACTGCTCGGCGTCGATGAGCCGGTGTTCCCCGAGCTGTTCGCCGCATCGCGCGATGTGATGAAGACGACCTATCCGGAACTCGAGAGGGACTGGGCGGTACTGTCCGCCTCGGCGTTCGCCGAAGAGGAGACGTTCCGCCGGACCCTCGTGGCCGGCTCCACGATCCTCGATCTCGCCCTCGACGAGACCAGGAAGGGCGGGGGGAAGACGCTCAGCGGTCCCGAGGCGTTCCTGCTCCACGACACTTACGGCTTCCCGATCGACCTCACGCTCGAAGTCGCTGAGGAAGCGGGACTGGACGTCGACCGCGCCGCTTTCGACACGCTCATGCAGGAGCAGCGTCAGCGGGCCAAGGACGACGCTCGCAACCGCAAGCGTCAGCTCGCCGACGTATCGGTCTACCGGGAGCTGCGCTCCCTGGGCGAGACCGGTTTCGACGGATACACCGCCCTCGAGGTCGAGTCCCGTGTGCTCGGACTCCTCGTCGACGGAGTGCCTGTGCGCAGCGCATCCGAAGGGCAGATCGCCGAGGTCGTGCTCGCCGAGACGACGCTGTATGCCGAGTCCGGTGGTCAGGTGGCCGACAAGGGCACGATCGTCGGCCCGGGCTACGCGCTCGAAGTGCTCGACGTTCAGAAGCCGGTCCCCGGACTCATCAGCCACACCGTCGAAGTCACGCGCGGAAGCGTGGCCGTCGACGACGTCGCGACGTCGGTGGTGGACGCGGCGAACCGCCGTGCAGCCCGCCAGGCGCACTCGGCCACGCACCTCGTGCACGCCGCGCTCCGTGACACCCTCGGTCCGACGGCGACGCAGGCCGGTTCTTTGAATCGTGCCGGCTACATGCGCTTCGACTTCGCCTGGTCGCAGGCGCTCTCGACCGATACGCGCAGCGAGATCGAGGAGATCACCAACCGCGCAGTGCAGGACGCCTTGGAGGTGACCACGCGTATCGTCTCGCTCGACGAGGCCAAGGAAGCCGGCGCCATGGCGCTGTTCGGCGAGAAGTACGGCGACGTCGTGCGCATGGTCGACATCGGTGGGCCATGGTCGCGGGAACTCTGCGCCGGGACGCACGTGACCACCAGTGCCGAGATCGGGCTGGTCAGCCTGGTCGGGGAGTCCTCGGTGGGCGCCTCCAACCGTCGTATCGAAGCTCTCGTCGGCGCCGATGCTTTCCGTGAGCTCGCGGCTGAGCGGGCGATCGTGTCGCAGCTGACGAGTTCCCTCAAGACGCCGCGTGAGCAGCTGCCGGAGCGGATCGCCGACCTGACGGCCAGCCTGAAGGCTGCCGAGAAGCGCATCGCGCAGTTCGAGGCGAAGGAGAGAGCCGGACAGGTGCCGGCCATCGTCGACGCCGCGACGCGCGTCGGTGCGTTCCGACTGGCCGCGCAGAGTCTGGGCGAAGTCGCATCGGCGGATGACGTGCGAGACCTCGTCAACGGCGTGCGCGATCGGCTCGGCTCGGATGCCGCTGTGGTGGCACTCGGCGCGGTCGTGGGCGGGCGGCCCGTCGTCGTCGTCGCGACCAATGACGCGGCACGCTCGGCGGGAGCGAAGGCCGGTGCGCTCGCGAAGCGGGCGGCCGGGGTGCTCGGCGGCGGCGGTGGCGGGCGCGATGATGTCGCGCAAGGTGGCGGCGCCGACACGGCGGCTCTGCCGTCGGCGCTCGAAGCCATCGCACAGGAGCTGCGCGGCGCGTGAGCACTTTCCGCCGCGGTGTGCGGCTCGGCATCGACGTGGGGCGCGCGCGGGTCGGTGTCGCGCGCTGCGACCCCGACGGGATGCTGGCCGTCCCCGTGGAGACAGTGCCTCGCGACGAGGCCTCGATCGCCCGGATCCTTCAGATCGCGAGCGAGTACGACCCGTTGGAGTTCGTGGTCGGTCTGCCGGTCAACATGCAGGGTGCGGATACCGCGTCGACCACGGACGCGCGGGAGTTCGCCGCCGAGCTCTGCCGGCGCAGCGGCACTCCGGTGCGGCTCGTGGACGAGCGGTTGAGCACCGTGACGGCGCATGCCGCATTGCGCAGTTCCGGGAGATCTCAGAAGAAGTCTCGTAGCATTGTGGATCAGGTCGCCGCCGTGGTGCTTCTGCAGCAGGCGATCGATATGGAGAAGAGCACCGGAAACCCGGCCGGTGCCGTCATCTCGCCTGACGAGGAGCACGCCTGACGATGTCCGAACGCGACAACGAAACGCCGCGGCACGACGCAGATTCCCGCCTGGGGGATCTCTTCGAGAACCTGCCCGAGCCGACCGCGCAGATTCCCACGGTCGACAACAGCGCGCCCGTTCCGGGCTCGCGTCGGGCGGCCAGAGAAGCGGCCGCGGGGGAGTCCCGCCCCGTCACCGGTGCCGATACTCCGGCCGAGGCTTCTCCCGTGCCGGTTCGCGCTTCTGCGGACGACGCCGTCGCCGCCGCCGGTGCGGTGCCCTCGCCGACTCCGCTCCGTGCCTCGGCGGATGCCGCGGACACCCCCACCCGTGCCGTGCCCCGGATCGAGTCGCCCTCGGGTGCCGCGGCGACACCGGAGCCTGTGCTCGGCGGTGGGCTGGACGACCTCTTCGTCCCCCATGACGATCACATCGACGCCGCGCCGAAGAAGAAGCGCCGCAAGGGGTGCTTGATCGCGCTGATCATCGTTCTGGTGATCTTCGGTGGTATCGCGGCGGCCGGAGTCTGGGTGGCGAACACCTACGGCGAGAAGATCAGTGACGCGATGGGCTGGGGCGATTCGAAGGACTGGGAGCCGGGTCTGGCGACCGGCGAGGCCTTCGTCACGATCAAGGAGGGCGACACCGGCTCTCCCGTGTCGACCGCACTGTACGAGGCGGGGGTGACGAAGACCGAGAGCGTCTTCTACGACTACCTCGTCGACGAGAACATCGCCGTGATCTTCTACCCGGGCGTGTACAAGCTGCAGACGAAGATGACGGCCGAGGCCGCCCTCGCGGCGCTCCGGGACGACGCGAACAAGCTCGAGAACACAGTCTCCGTCGCTGAAGGTGGAACCATCGTCTCCTCCCTCCCTGCCATGGCCGAGACCCTCGGTCTGCCGCTGGCGGACTTCGAGGCGGCCGTCAAGGATCCTTCGCAGTACGGGGTGGAAGCACAGAGCCTCGAAGGCTGGTTGTTCCCGGCCGTCTATACGTTCGATCCCGAGGTCACGGCCACGCAGGTCATCCAGCGCATGGTCGATCGCACCCGCGAATCGCTGGCCGCTGCGGGGGTCCCCGCCGGTGACGAGGAGCGCATACTGACCATCGCCTCGATCATCCAGCGAGAAGGTCGGCTCGACGACTTCGCGAAGGTCTCGCGCGTGATCCAGAACCGTCTCGATATCAATATGAAGCTGCAGATGGACTCGACGGCGCAATACGGCTACGGCTCGCTGCACGAGGGCGTCGTCTCGAGTTCCAAGGAAGCGCTGGAAGACGACAACGCCTGGAACACATACGTCCGGGAGGGCCTCCCCGCGACGCCGATCGCGAGCCCGAGTGACGCCGCGATCTCGGCGGCGATGAACCCCGTCGATGGCCCGTGGCTCTACTTCGTCACGATCAACCTCAGCACGGGGGAGACGCAGTTCTCCGAGACCATGGCCGAGCACGAGCAGGGGATCGAGAAGTGGCGCGAATGGTGCCGCGCGAACCCCGACGCCGGGTGCTGACTCGGTGACGCGCACGCGACTCGCGGTCTGGGGGGACCCGATCGCGCACTCCAAGTCCCCTCACCTGCATGCCGCCGCGTATCGGGTCCTCGGTCTGAGCTGGGAGTACGGACGGCGTCAGGTCTCTGCGGAGGCCTTCACCGTCGCACTCGGTGGACTCGACGACACGTGGCGCGGTTTGTCGCTGACCATGCCGTTGAAGGGGGAGGGCTACCGCGCCGCTGCGACGAGGGATCGCCACGCAGACCTCACGGGCGCCGTCAACACCCTGTTGCTCGGGGCGGCGCCCGCCGGTTTCAACACCGATGTCGGCGGGATCATCGACGCGCTGTCGGAGGCGGGGATCACCGCTGCGGAGACGGCGCGCATCATCGGTGCCGGCGCCACTGCCGCGTCCGCGCTCGTCGCCGCCTCCGAGATCGGGGTGAAGCACGTGGAGGTTCGGGCTCGACGCCCGGAGCGGGCGAAGGCACTCGTCGCCCTCGGCGACCGCTTGGGTATTCCGGTCGAAGTACGCTCCCTCGACGGCGGGCGCGACGCGGTCGACCTGACCCTCTCGACCTTGCCCAGTGCGACCGCCCTTCCTGTCGAAACCGCGGTGGGGTTGGCCGAGACCGGCGGAGCCTTGTTCGATGCTGCCTATGCGCCCTGGCCCTCCGCCCTCGCGTCCCGCTGGAGCGACGGCACGGTGGTGTCCGGCTTGGGGATGCTGCTGCATCAGGCCGTGCGCCAGATCCGGATCTTCCGGCACGGGGATCCGGCGCTCCCGCTGCCCGCCGAAGCAGAGGTCGTCTCGGCCATGCGCGCCGCGCTCTGAGCGGACGGCGTCGAAACGCGGCGCGGCGAGGGGGCCAACCCGTGGGAGACTGGAGCAATGCTCCGCGTGCTCACGGCCGGCGAATCGCACGGCCCAGAACTCATCGCCGTCATGGAGGGCCTGCCCTCCGGCGTCCCTGTGTCCTCCGAGGCCATCCAGGCCGATCTCGCTCGTCGCAAGCTGGGCTATGGCCGTGGCTCGCGCATGAAGTTCGAGCAGGACGCGCTGACCATCTCCGGCGGTGTGCGGCACGGCAAGAGCCTCGGCAGCCCGATCGCTCTTCGCATCGGCAACACCGAGTGGCCGAAGTGGATCGAGGTCATGAACCCCGAGCCCGTGGAGCTCACCGACAAGTCCCGTGGGCGCAGCGCGCCCCTCACCCGTCCACGTCCGGGGCACGCCGACCTCGTGGGCATGCAGAAGTACGACTTCGACGAGGCGCGTCCGATCCTCGAACGAGCGAGTGCTCGGGAGACGGCTGCGCGTGTCGCGCTCGGGGCGATCGCCCGATCGTTCCTCGGTGAGCTCGGTATCCGCCTGGTCAGCCACACCCTGTCGATCGGGCCGGTGCGGGTGCCCGAGGGGTCTCCGCTCCCCACGCCCGACGATGTCGAGGCGCTCGATGCCGATCCGCTCCGGTGCTTCGACACCGCGACCTCCGCTCTGATGGTGGCCGAGGTCGATGACGCGAAGAAGGACGGCGACACGCTGGGCGGCATCGTCGAGGTGCTCGCGTACGGCCTTCCTCCGGGACTCGGCTCCCACGTGCACTGGGACCGACGCCTCGACGCGCGTCTCGCTCAGGCGCTCATGAGCATCCAGGCGATCAAGGGCGTCGAGGTCGGCGACGGCTTCGAGACCACGCGCCGCCGAGGTTCGGCCGCCCACGATGAGCTCTTCGCCACCGCGGACGGCATCACGCGCGGCTCGGACAGGGCCGGAGGCACGGAAGGCGGCATGTCCACCGGAACCGTGTTGCGCGTCCGCGCCGGGATGAAGCCGATCGCGACCGTTCCGCATGCCCTCCGCACGATCGACACCGCCACGGGTGACGACGCCACCGCTCACCACCAGCGCTCCGACGTGTGCGCTGTGCCCGCCGCCGGAGTGGTCGCCGAGGCGATGGTCGCCGTGGAGCTCGCGAACGCCGTGCTCGAGAAGTTCGGTGGCGACAGCATCCGCGAGACCCGTCGCAACCTCGAGGGCTACCTCGAAGGCATCCCGGCGGGGCTGCGGACGACACCGGCGTCCGAGGCGGCGCTCATCGCGCATGACGAGCGCGGCTGATCCGCTGACGCTGGTGCTGGTCGGCCCGATGGCCGCAGGCAAGACCAGCGTCGGACGCCGCGTCGCTCGGCGACTCGGCGTCGCTTTCGTCGACACGGACAAACGCATCGTGGCGGAACACGGTCCGATCTCCGGCATCTTCGCCGAGTACGGAGAGGCGCACTTCCGGGAGCTCGAACGCGCCGCGGTCGCCCAGGCCCTCGCCGACGGGGGCGTGATCTCCCTCGGTGGAGGCGCGGTCACGCAGGCGGCCACCCGCGAACTCCTGAAAGCGCATCCGGTCGTCTTCCTGACGGTGAACCCAGACGCAGTGGCGGACAGGCTCCGCGGCAGCAACCGCCCCCTCCTGTCAGGGGATGAGGATCCGGTGGAGCGCTGGAAGAAGATCTTCGAGGAACGCCGGGGGTGGTACGCCGAGGTCGCCTCGACCACCTTCGACACCTCACGTCGTCCGATGCAGAAGATCGCGGATGACATCGTGACATGGAGGAGAGAACAGCGATGAGCACGACGACCATCGGCGTCACGGGGAACGACGCCTACGACATCACGATCGGACGCGGAATCCTGGATCGGGTCTCCGCCGCGCTCGCGCCGGGCGTCCGCAAGGTGCTGGTGGTGCATCCGCCCACGCTCGCGTCCCGCGCTGCCGAACTGCGCGACAGACTTCTCGCCGACACCACCGACGGTCCGCGCGAGGTACTGCTCGCGGAGATCCCGGATGCCGAGCAGGGCAAACGGATCGAGGTGGCGGCCTTCTGCTGGCAGGTGATGGGCCAGGCGGACTTCACCCGCAGCGATGCGGTCATCGGATACGGCGGGGGAGCGGTGACCGACCTCGCCGGGTTCGTCGCCGCGACCTGGCTGCGAGGCGTGCAGCTGATCCAGGTGCCGACCACGGTACTGGGCCTCGTCGATGCGTCGGTCGGTGGCAAGACCGGTGTCAACACCGCGGAGGGCAAGAACCTCGTGGGGGCGTTCTGGGCGCCGAGCGCCGTGGTCGGCGACCTCGACGAGCTCGCCAGCCTGAGTCCCAACGAGGCGACCGCAGGATTCGCCGAGGTCGTCAAGGCCGGATTCATCTGGGCTCCGGAGATCCTGGACATCATCGAGGCCGATCCGCTCCGCGCCGTCGACACGACATCCGAGGAGTTCCGCCGCGCGGTCGAACTGGCGATCGACATGAAGGCGAAGGTCGTCTCGGACGACTTCCGCGAGGCCGGACTCCGCGAGATCCTCAACTACGGGCACACGCTCGGACACGCGATCGAGCATGCGGAACGGTACCGCTGGCGGCACGGCGCCGCGATCTCGGTCGGGATGCTCTACGCCGCCGAGCTCTCGCGGCTCGCGGGTCGTCTGTCCGACTCCGCTGCCGAGCGGCACCGGACGATCCTGGAGTCGCTGGGCCTTCCGACCTCGTACCGTGCGGGGGCATGGCCGCAGTTGCTCGCCACCATGCAGCGCGACAAGAAGAGCCGCGGCGGGATGCTGCGCTTCATCCTCCTCGACGACCTCGCGAAGCCCACCGTCCTGCAGGCTCCTGACGAGTCGCTGCTGTTCGCCGCCTATCAGGAGGTCGGGGAGTGAGCCGCCGGATCCTCCTGGTCAACGGGCCGAACCTGAATCTCCTCGGTACCCGCGAGCCCGACGTGTACGGCACGGCGACTCTCGCGGACGTGGAGCGGATCACCGCCGAGGCCGCAGCCGCGGTCGGGTTCGAGGTCCGGGCGCTGCAGAGCAACCACGAGGGAGTGCTGGTCGACGCGATCCATGCGGCACGGGAGGACTGCGCCGGAATCGTGATCAATCCGGGCGGACTCACGCACACGTCGGTGGTGCTGCGTGACGCGCTCACCGGGGTGGCGCTGCCGTTCGCGGAGGTCCACATCTCCGATGTGCTCGCGCGTGAGGCCTTCCGCCACCATTCCTACCTGGAAGATGTGGCGGCCGTGCGGGTCGCCGGCCGTGGCGTCGACGGCTACGCAGACGCTGTGCGACAGCTCGCCGCACTCATCCCGTAGAATCGACTGTCGGTCTCGTCCGACCCCGCAGACACACGAACGGAACTCGCAGCGCATGGCATCTACCGCAGACATCAAGAACGGCGTCGTCCTCAGCATCGACGGGCAGCTCTGGAGCGTCATCGAGTTCCAGCATGTGAAGCCCGGCAAGGGTGGCGCGTTCGTGCGCACCAAGCTGAAGAACGTCGTGTCGGGGAAGGTCGTCGACCGCACCTACAACGCCGGCGCCAAGATCGAGATCGAGAACGTCGACCGCCGCGACTACACCTACCTGTACACGGACGGCGACGGCTACGTGTTCATGGACCAGACGGACTTCGACCAGATCACGGTCGGGGCCGCCACGGTCGGCGACGCGAAGAACTTCCTCCTCGAGAACCAGGCCGTCACGATCGCCCTGAACAACGGCAACCCCCTGTACCTCGACCTCCCGGCCTCCGTGATCCTGGAGATCACCTACACCGAGCCCGGCCTGCAGGGTGACCGCTCGTCGGCAGGCACCAAGCCCGCCACGCTCGAGACCGGTTACGAGATCCAGGTGCCGCTGTTCGTCGAGGCCGGCACCAAGGTCAAGGTCGACACCCGCACGGGTGACTACCTCGGCCGCGAGAAGTAAGGCGTGAGCGCCCGGACGAAGGCGCGCAAGCGCGCTCTCGACATCCTCTTCTCCTCCGATGTGCGCGGGGACGACCTCGCCGTGACCCTGGCCGCCGAGGCCAAGCGTGCCGCGAGTGAGCCCGCACGCGAGGCCTCGTGGCTCTACGCGCGCGAGATCGTCGACGGCATCATCGACACCCGCGACGAGATCGACGAGCAGATCACGACGCACAGTCGGGACTGGAAGCTGGAGCGCATGCCCGCGGTCGATCGCGCGCTGCTCCGGATCGCGGTGTGGGAGATCCTGTACAACGACGAAGTGCCGACTGCGGTTGCGATCGACGAGGCCGTCGAACTCGCGAAGGAGTTCTCCACCGACGACTCCGGGGCGTTCGTGCACGGCGTCCTCGCCCGGGTGGCTCGCGCAGCCTGACCCGTCCGACGCGTCGTACTGTCGGCGGTGGCGGAGAGGATGGAAGCATGGCTCTTCCGTTCGAACCGTCCCGATCCGAGGGGCCGCCGTACGCAGACTGGCGTACGATCCTCGGTCCTTCGCGTGACGACGCGAAGACGCCCCTCGCGCTCGGTGTCGAGTTGCGGGTGCGCGACGGACGCGGGGCGAACCCCTGGGCCTCGCGCCCGCAGCGTACGGCCACAGCCCGCGACGTGGCGAAGCGCACGGGGGAGATCCTTCTCGGGATCCGCCCGCTCGAGCGGAGCGCCGCGACGGATGCCTGGGTGCAGGGGTCTGCGACGTGGGACGCGGTGCGGCGTTCGTCTTCGCAGTACGGGCGGGATCGATCACGGTGGTTCGCCGACCTGCTGAGCATCGCCCGGGACACTCTCTTGTCGGGTACCGCCGGTGACTGGCTGGTCGCGGATCTGATCGAATCCGGCCTGCTGTGGGGGCACCTGCGAACCGCTGCGGACCTCGGGATACCGCTCGTCGCCACGCAGAAGAACACGAGCGTCGCCGTGGCGGAGCAGGCCACCATCGGCGCGACGATCGGACGCGCCGAGGACGGAGGACTCGTGGTGCGCCCCGACATCACGATCGACGGCCGCGAGGTCGAGCCCCGGGACGTCCGGGCGATCGGTCGCAGCGGCGTGTACGAGATCGCGCAGCACGGCACGCGCCTGCACGTGACACTGGCGGAGGTGCCGCTCAGCGAGCCCGTCCACGCCCTGATCGGTCCCGCGGCGGGTCTCGAGGTTCCGGCGGGCGACGAAGCGGCGTTCTTCCAGGATGCGTATCCGCTGCTCGGGCGTCGGATCACCGTGCGCTCCGCAGACCGTGTCGAACTGCCTGCGCTGCCCGCACCTCATGCCGTGCTGGAGCTGTCTTTCCGTCGGGGTGACACGGTCTCCTATACCTTCGCGTGGGAGTATCGAGGATTCGGACGGGTTCCGTTCGCCGCCAGCGACCATGCGGTGCGCGACACCACGGCGGAGGCGGCGCACCGCGACGCGCTTCAGAACGTCTGGACCGAGCATCTGGGGGAGGCTCTCCAGGCAGCGGGCTCGTTCCACGACGTCGCGGCAGCCGAGTTCGTCACCCGGATCGTCCCCGCTCTCGAAGCCCACGGCGTCACGGTCGTGGTCTCGGGTCGGCGCAAGAGCTATCACGAGCTGACGGGCGACCCGGAGATCACCGTGTCGACCGTGGAGAGCACGGATCCGGACTGGTTCGACCTCGGCGTGCTGGTCAAGATCGATGGGCGCACGATCCCGTTCGAACCGCTGTTCACGGCACTGAGCACCGGTCGGAAGAAGCTCCTCCTCGTCGACGGCAGCTACTTCTCGCTGAACCATCGCGCCCTCGATCACCTGCGTGAGCTCATCGACGAAGCGGGCGCGCTCGACGAGTGGGAGACGGGTCCTCGGATCAGCCGGTATCAGACAGACCTCTGGGAGGAGTTCGAGGACCTCGCCGACGAGGCTCTCCCGGCCGTCACCTGGCGCGCCACCGCCGACGCTCTGCGTCGTGCTTCCTCCGTGCCCTCGGTTCCGGTGCCGCCGGCGGTGAACGCCACGCTGCGGCCGTACCAGAAGGAGGGGCTGGATTGGCTCGCATTCCTCTGGAACCACGGCCTAGGAGGAATCCTCGCCGATGACATGGGACTCGGCAAGACGCTCCAGCTCCTCGCACTCATCACACACGCCAGGGAGGCGGGGGAGCATCGCCCGTTCCTGGTCGTCGTACCCACCTCCGTGCTGGCCACCTGGCGGAGCGAGGCCGCTCGATTCACGCCCTCGCTTCGGGTGCTGCTCCGGGCGAGCACCCAGGGTCCCGGGTTGGTCGACCACCTCGGCGAGACCGACCTCGTGATCACGACCTATGCCGTCGCCCGGCTCGACGAGGCCGAGTACGCGGCTGTGGATTGGGCGGGGCTCATCCTCGACGAGGCGCAGTTCGTCAAGAACCCCGCGACGAAGCTGCACCGCGCCGTCGCCTCCTTCTCGGCCGATGTGACCTTCGCCGTCACCGGAACCCCGATGGAGAACAGCCTCAGCGAGCTGTGGGCACTGTTGAAGCTAACGGCGCCCGGACTCTTCCCGTCGGCGCGGAAGTTCCGCGAGCGGTACATCCAGCCGATCGAGCAGGGCAAGGTGCCGGAGAACGAGGAGGGCGGCGAGTACCGGCAACGACGCCTCGCGCAGTTGCGACGACGGATACGCCCGTTGCTGCTGCGGCGCACGAAGGAGATCGTCGCTCCGGAACTCCCTGCGAAGCAGGAGCAGATCCTCGAGGTCGAGCTCGGTGCCTCCCACCGTGCCCTGTACGAGACGGTGCTGCAGCGGGAACGTCAGAAGGTGCTGGGCCTACTCGAAGACCTCGATCGCAACCGCTTCATCGTGTTCCGCTCGCTCACCCTGATGCGCATGCTCAGCCTCGCTCCCGGTCTCATCGACCCGGAAGACGCGAAGATCGGTTCGCGCAAGCTCGACGTCCTCCTCGAGCGGGTGATCGAGCTCCAGGCCGAGGGCCACCGGGCCCTGGTGTTCAGTCAGTTCACGTCCTTCCTCGACCTGGCCGCAGCCCGCCTGGATGCCGCGGGAATCCCCTACGCCCATCTGGACGGGACGACCAGGCACCGCCAGAAGGTGGTCGACGGATTCACCGGCGGGGAGCAGCCGGTGTTCCTGATCAGCTTGAAGGCAGGGGGATTCGGCCTCACGCTGACCGAAGCCGACTACGTGTTCCTCCTCGACCCGTGGTGGAATCCCGCGGCGGAGGCGCAGGCGATCGACCGCACGCACCGCATCGGACAGGACCGTCAGGTGTTCGTCTACCGGATGATCTCCACCGGGACCATCGAAGAGAAGGTGCTCGAGCTGCAGCGCCGCAAGGCCCGATTGTTCACCGCCGTCCTCGATG
The DNA here is from genome assembly GCF_023101205.1 of Microbacterium aurugineum. NCBI lineage: Bacteria > Bacillati > Actinomycetota > Actinomycetes > Micrococcales > Microbacteriaceae > Microbacterium > Microbacterium aurugineum. Next base: position 1,640,575 of record NZ_CP078078.1, read on the forward strand.
AGGAAGCGCTGTTCGCACAATCGCTGACCGCCGACGACATCCGCGGCTTGTTCGAGGGGTGAGATGAATACTCCCGGCTCGGTCGACCGGCCGCACAGGGAGCCCTCGGTACAATCGAACGGTTCACTTTCGGGAGGAATGCAATGCGGATCACCGGACTCGGCCACGCCGGGATGTTCATCGAGACCGTGGGCGGGAACATCATCTGCGACCCGGTTCTCGGACCCTCCTTCTACGGATCCTGGTTCCCGTTCCCGGACAACCGGGGGCTGGATTGGGAGCGATTCGGCCGCGAAGCCGACTTCCTCTGGATCTCGCACCGCCACCGCGACCACTTCGATCCGCGTCTCCTCGAGCGCTACATCCGCAAGGACATCGAGGTGCTGCTCCCGGAGTACCCGACCGATGATCTCGAGAAGGACATCCGCGCGCTCGGCTACACGAACATCACCTACGCTCCGGCAGGTCAGGTGATCCAGCGCGGCGACCTCAAGATGATGATCACGCCGCTGCGCGCTCCCAGCGACGGACCGATCGGCGACTCCTCGTTGAGCGTCGACGACGGCACCGGTTCGGTGCTCAATCAGAACGACTCGCATCCGCTCGACCTCGAGAAGCTGCTCGACTTCGGCACGCCCGACGCCTACTTCACCCAGGTCTCCGGCGCCATCTGGTGGCCCATGGTCTACGACCTGCCGCTCGACGCGAAGCAGAACTTCGCCCGCCTCAAGCGCGAAGCGCAGAACAAGCGCGCCATGTACTACATCGAGAAGGTCGATGCTCCGCACGTCTTCCCGATGGCCGGTCCGCCCATGTTCCTGCGCGACGATCTGTTCGACTTCAACGGTCTGGGCAAGAACGGCGAATCGATCTTCACGGACCAGAAGCAGTTCCTCGCGCACATGAAGGAGCTCGCTCCGCAGTACGACGGTCAGCTCTTCATCCCCGGGACCGTCGTCACGGTCGAGGGAGGCAACGTCACCTCCGAGCAGACGCTCTACACCGACGCCGAGATCGCTCACATCTTCGACGAGAAGTGGGAGTACCTCGAGGAGCAGCGCGCGAGCCGGCAGCAGGAGATCCGCGACGAAGAGGCGTCTCGTGCCGAGATCATCCCCCCGGCCGAGATGCTCGAGGCGATCAAGACCTGGTGGGAGCCGCTGCTGAAGAAGTCCCGCACGATCCGGTTGGGCGTCGGCGGATGTGTGCGCTTCCGCATCGGCGAGCTCGACATGGTCGTCGACTTCCCTCGTGCGAAGGTCCGCGAGTACGCGGGGGAGGAGTGCGTGTACTGGTACACCATCCCCGCAGATCTCGTCTCCACGAACATCGTCGATCACGAGATCGACTGGTCGAACTCGATCTTCCTCTCGATGCAGTTCTCGGTGGGGCGCAGCGGCAAGTTCAACGAGTTCCTCACCACGTTCCTCAAGTGCCTCTCGGTCGACCGGATCGAATACGTCGAGAACTGGTATCAGGAGCAGACGGATCAGACGGAGGATGCGGAGATCGGCGACTGGGTCGTCCAGCGGCGCTGCCCGCACCTGCGCGCCGACCTCACCCGAACGGGCACCGTCGACGAGGACGGGATCCTCACCTGCAGCATGCACGACTGGAAGTGGGACCTGAAGACCGGTCGATGCCTCTCCACGGCCGGGCACCCGATCCGTTCCGCCAAGGTCGACGACGTCACCGATCCCGTGCTGCAGGAGGCGAGCTGATCGCGGAGGGTCCGCGCTCCGATAGACTGGCCTGACTAGCAACCTTTAACACCGTCCTGTGAGGCGGAGAAGGGAGCGGCCGATGAGCATGCGCACCGTGCTGCACGAAGCCGACATCTCACGCGCGCTGACCCGTATCGCGCACGAGATCCTCGAATCCAATCGAGGAGCCGAGAACCTCGTCCTGCTGGGAATTCCGACCCGCGGCGTCACTCTCGCCCATCGCCTCGGGCTGCTGATCAGCGAGATCGCTCAACAGTCCGTTCCCGTCGGCGCGCTCGATGTCACCCTCTTCCGGGATGACCTCGCCAAGCACCCGACCCGTTCGCCGCAGCCCACGGATATCCCGGTCGGCGGCATCGACGGCAAGACGGTCGTGCTCGTCGATGATGTGCTCTTCTCCGGGCGGAGCATCCGGGCCGCACTGGACGCGATCCAGTCCATCGGCCGCCCCGCTGTCGTCCGGCTGGCGATCCTGGTCGACCGCGGGCATCGTGAACTTCCGATCCGGCCGGACTTCATCGGCAAGAACATCCCCTCCGCGCGCACGGAGCGCGTCAATGTGCGCCTCTTCGAGAACGACGGGGCCGAGGAGGTGACGATCGGCGAATGAGGCATCTCCTCGACACCCGCACCCTCGATCGGGCGACCGCACTGCGCATCCTCGATGTCGCCGAAGACATGGCGGACACGCAGTCCCGCGAGGTCAAGAAGCTCCCGACACTGCGCGGCAAGACCGTCGTGAACCTCTTCTTCGAGGACTCGACCCGCACGCGCATCTCGTTCGAGGCAGCCGCCAAGCGTCTCTCCGCCGATGTGATCAACTTCGCCGCGAAGGGCTCCAGCGTCTCCAAGGGCGAGAGCCTGAAAGACACGGCGCAGACGCTCGAGGCGATCGGCGCCGACGCGGTCGTGGTCCGGCACCCCGGCTCCGGAGCGCCGCAGACCCTCGCCACCAGCGGCTGGATCTCGGCCGGAGTGGTGAACGCCGGGGACGGCACCCACGAGCACCCGACGCAGGCGCTGCTCGACGCCTTCACCATCCGCAAGCGTCGCTTCGGTGGCGACAGCCGAGGACGGGACCTCAGCGGGCTGCGGGTCGTGATCGTCGGTGACGTGCTGCACTCCCGCGTTGCCCGTTCCAACGTCTGGCTGCTCACCACCTTGGGTGCCGACGTCACCCTGGTCGCACCACCCACGTTGGTGCCGCAGAACGTGTCTCTCTGGCCGGTGCGGGTCGAATACGACCTCGATCAGGCGCTGGCGGAGGACCCGGACGCCGTGATGATGCTACGTATCCAGCTGGAACGGATGAACGCGGCGTATTTCCCGACTGAGCGGGAGTATTCCCGCCGCTGGGGCCTGGACGCACGGCGTGTGGGCGGTCTTCCGGCAGGTAGCATTGTCATGCACCCCGGACCCATGAACCGGGGACTGGAGATCTCTTCGGAAGCTGCCGATTCCCCCCGCTCGACGGTGCTGGAACAGGTGACGAACGGGGTGTCCGTCCGCATGGCGGTGTTGTACCTGCTGCTGGCAGGAGAACGAGACGACGAACGAGGGGGAGACCTGTGAGCGAGACCCTCGTCATCACTGGCGCACAGTTGCTCGGTGCCGAGAGCGCCGACATCATCATCGAAGACGGCCGCGTCGCCGACATCGGTCAGGGATTGCATCGCGCCGGTGCGCGCATCATCGACGGCGCGGGGCTCGTGGCCCTGCCCGGGCTCGTCGACCTGCACACGCATCTGCGGGAGCCCGGCTATGAAGCGTCGGAGACGATCCTCACCGGGACGAGGGCCGCAGCCGCAGGTGGCTTCACCGCGGTGTTCGCGATGCCCAACACCTCTCCCGTGGCAGACACCGCCGGAGTGGTCGAGCAGGAGCTCGGCCTGGGCGAGGCAGCCGGTTATGCCACCGTGCAGCCCATCGGCGCCGTCACGGTCGGGCAGAAGGGCGAGCGTCTCGCGGAACTGGGAGCGATGGCGTCGTCCCGCGCGAAGGTGCGCGTCTTCAGCGACGACGGCTTCTGCGTGTTCGATCCGCTCATCATGCGCCGTGCGCTGGAGTACGTGAAGTCCTTCGGCGGCGTCATCGCCCAGCACGCTCAGGATCCTCGTCTCACCGAGGGTGCCCAGATGAACGAAGGCATCGTGTCGGCCGAACTCGGTCTGAGCGGCTGGCCCGCGGTGGCGGAGGAGTCGATCATCGCCCGCGACGTGCTGCTGGCCGAGCACGTGGGATCCCGCCTGCACGTCTGTCACCTCTCGACGGCAGGGTCGGTCGACATCATCCGCTGGGCCAAGAAGCGCGGCATCGACGTCACCGCCGAGGTCACCCCGCACCACCTGTTGCTGACCGACGAGCTCGTGCGCGGCTACGACGCTCGCTACAAGGTCAATCCGCCGCTGCGCCGCGAAGAGGATGTGCACGCCGTGCGCGAGGGCCTCGCCGACGGAACGATCGACATCGTGGCCACCGATCACGCTCCGCATCCGAGCGAGAACAAGGCGTGCGAGTGGCAGGCAGCGGCGAACGGCATGGTGGGCCTCGAGAGCGCGCTCCGCGTGGTGCATCAGTCGATGGTGCAGACCGGGCTGCTCGAATGGTCTGACGTCGCGCGCGTCATGAGTTCGACACCGGCACGCATCGGTCGGCTCGCCGGCCACGGCACTCCGCTCGACGTCGGACAGCCGGCCCACCTCACGCTGTATGACGCTTCTGTCGACGGCGTCTTCACGGAGGCGGATCTCCACGGCCGGAGCGTGAACTCGCCCTACCTCGGCCGGACGCTCCCCGGACGCGTGGAGTACACCATCCACGGCGGCACCCTCACCGTCGACGGCGGACACGTCGTCGAGGAGCTCCGCGCATGAGCGCTCGGGACCTCGCCGTCGCGATCATGATCGCGGTGGCGCTCCTGATTCTGCTGGCGATGCTCTTCGCCTGGCGACGACGAATGCGCCGCGATTCCGTGTTCACGGCGCCGCTCGGAGTCCCTGAGCATGCGGAGATCGTCCGCCGCGACGAGGTGCTGTACGTGTCGACGACACGACACGCGCAGCCGCTCGAACGCCTCGCGGTGTCGCCTCTCGCGTATCGGGCACGCGGCGAGCTCGCCCTCACGGATCGCGGCATCGCCCTCTGCCTCGACGGAACCCCGACGGTCTTCCTCGCGAACGACCGGCTCGTCACCGTCGATCGTGCCACCGTCACGATCGACCGCGTGGTCGAGCCCGGCGGCCTCGTGCGCATCGCCTGGAAGATCGCCGACGACACCGTCGTCGACAGCTACCTGCGCCTCGCCACCGGCGAGCCTCAGAACCTCATCTCCGACCTGCAGCGGCTCGTCCCCGCCGCCCCCGACACAGGAGCAAAGTCATGACTCTCTCGACACCCGCCGGGCAGGCCCCCGCGGCCCAGTTGCCCGACCCCGCCGTGCTCGTCCTGGAGGACGGCACGCGTCACGCCGGACGCGCCTACGGCGCACGCGGACGCACCCTCGGCGAAGTCGTCTTCGCGACCGGCATGTCCGGATACCAGGAGACCATCACGGATCCCTCGTACGCGGGCCAGATCGTCCTGCAGACGGCACCGCACATCGGCAACACCGGCATGAACGACGAAGACGCCGAGTCGCGTCGCATCTGGGTCTCCGGGTACATCGTGCGCGACCCTTCGCGCGTCGTCTCGAACTGGCGCGCCAACGCGTCGCTCGACGATGTGCTCGTCCAGGACGGCGTGGTGGGCATCAGCGGGGTCGACACCCGTTCGATCACGCGCCACATCCGCTCAGCCGGCTCCATGCGCGGCGGCATCTTCTCCGGCGCCGATGCGTCGCTCGACCCCGAGGAGCAGGTGCGCATCGTCCGCGAGGCACCCGAGATGGCGGGACGCAATCTGTCCGCCGAGGTCTCCGTCGACGTCGCGACCGTGACGACCGCGATGGGGGAGCGGATCGGCAACCTCGCCGTGCTCGACCTCGGTGTGAAGCAGGCGACGATCGACAATCTCGCGGCCCGCGGCTTCGAGGTGCACGTACTCCCGCAGAACGTGACCATCGATGAGATCAGAGCCGTGGACCCCGTCGCCGTCTTCTATTCGAACGGCCCCGGTGACCCCGCGGCCTCGGGCGATCACGTCGAGCTGCTGCGTGCGGTGCTCGACGACGGGCTGCCGTTCTTCGGCATCTGCTTCGGCAACCAGCTCCTGGGCCGTGCGCTGGGTCTCGGCACCTACAAGCTGCCGTTCGGCCACCGCGGCATCAACCAGCCCGTGCTCGACAAGCAGACCGGCAAGGTGGAGATCACCGCCCACAACCACGGCTTCGCCGTCGAGGCTCCGATCGAGGGGACCTTCGACAGCCCGAACGGGTACGGCAAGGTCGAGGTCAGCCATGTCGGGCTGAACGACAACGTCGTCGAGGGACTCCGCGCTCTCGACATCCCGGCCTTCTCGGTGCAGTACCACCCCGAGGCGGCAGCGGGCCCGCACGACGCCAACTATCTCTTCGACAGGTTCCGCGACCTGGTCATCGCCAGCCAGAAGGACTCCAAGTAATGCCCAAGCGCGACGACATCAACTCCGTCCTCGTCATCGGTTCCGGCCCGATCGTCATCGGCCAGGCCTGCGAGTTCGACTACTCCGGTACTCAGGCCTGTCGTGTGCTGCGCGAGGAGGGAGTCCGGGTCATCCTGGTCAACTCCAACCCCGCCACGATCATGACCGACCCCGACTTCGCCGATGCGACCTACATCGAGCCGATCACGTGGGAGGTCATCGAGACGATCATCGCCAAGGAGCGCCCCGACGCGATCCTGCCGACCCTCGGTGGACAGACCGCGCTCAACGCCGCGATCGAGCTCCACAACCACGGCATCCTCGAGAAGTACGACGTCGAGCTCATCGGCGCCAACTTCGAGGCGATCAACAAGGGCGAGGACCGCCAGATCTTCAAGCAGCTGGTCCTCGACGCCGGCGCCGACGTGGCAGACTCCCGCATCGCGCACACGATGGAGGAGGTGCTGGCCGCCGCGGACGAGCTCGGCTACCCGATGGTGGTCCGTCCCAGCTTCACGATGGGGGGCCTGGGCTCCGGCTTCGCCTACGACGAGGAAGACCTCCGTCGCATCGCTGGAGCGGGCCTGCGCGACTCGCCCACCACCGAGGTGCTCCTCGAGGAGTCGATCCTCGGGTGGAAGGAGTACGAGCTCGAGCTCATGCGCGACACGGCCGACAACACGGTCGTCGTCTGTTCGATCGAGAACGTCGATCCGGTCGGCGTGCACACGGGTGACTCGATCACGGTCGCGCCGGCACTGACCCTCACCGACCGCGAGTATCAGAAGATGCGCGACATCGGCATCGACATCATCCGCGCCGTGGGCGTCGACACCGGAGGATGCAACATCCAGTTCGCGGTCGATCCGAAGAACGGCCGGATCATCGTCATCGAGATGAACCCGCGTGTCTCGCGTTCGAGCGCCCTGGCCTCGAAGGCCACCGGCTTCCCGATCGCGAAGCTCGCAGCCAAGCTGGCCCTGGGCTACCGCCTCGATGAGATCCCGAACGACATCACCGGTGTGACGCCGGCGAGCTTCGAGCCGACGCTCGACTACGTGGTCGTCAAGGTCCCGCGCTTCGCCTTCGAGAAGTTCCCGGCTGCGGACGCGACGCTGACCACGACCATGAAGTCCGTGGGCGAGGCGATGGCGATCGGCCGCAACTACGCGACCGCCCTGCAGAAGGCGCTCCGTTCGTTGGAGAAGCGCGGGTCGAGCTTCCACTGGGGTGCGGAGGAGCGTTCCGTGGAGGAGCTGCTCGAGATCTCGAAGACGCCGACCGACGGTCGTATCGTCACGCTGCAGCAGGCATTGCGCAAGGGCGCCACGGTCGAGCAGGCCTTTGAGGCGACCGCGATGGACCCCTGGTTCCTCGACCAGATCGTGCTCATCAACGAGGTCGCGGAGATCGTGCGCACGGCGCCCGAGCTCGATGCGGCCACTCTCCGCTACGCCAAGGAGCACGGCTTCTCGGACGCTCAGCTGGCCGAGCTCCGCGGAACCTCGGAGGCGGAGATGCGCGGGGTGCGCCATGGTCTCGGGATCCGACCGGTCTACAAGACGGTGGACACCTGTGCCGGCGAGTTCCCGGCGCTGACTCCGTACCACTACTCGAGCTATGACTTCGAGACCGAGGTCGCTCCGTCCGATCGGACCAAGGTCGTCATCATCGGCTCCGGTCCCAACCGCATCGGTCAGGGTGTCGAGTTCGACTACTCGTGCGTGCATGCCTCGTTCGCGCTGTCGGATGCAGGCTTCGAGACCGTCATGGTCAACTGCAACCCGGAGACGGTCTCGACCGACTACGACACCTCGGATCGCCTGTACTTCGAGCCGCTGACGCTCGAGGACGTGCTGGAGGTGCTGGACGCGGAGGCCGCGAGCGGGACGATCCTCGGTGTCGTCTGCCAGCTCGGCGGTCAGACGCCGCTCGGCCTCGCGAAGGGTATCGAAGCCGCGGGCTACACCGTGCTCGGCACCAGCCCCGAGGCGATCGACCTGGCGGAGGAGCGCGAGCTCTTCTCCCGCCTGCTCGATGAGGCCGGTCTGGTCGCCCCGCGCAACGGCACCGCGATCGACGTCGAGGGCGCTGTGCGCATCGCCGAGGAGATCGGCTATCCGGTTCTGGTGCGTCCGAGTTTCGTGCTCGGCGGCCGCGGTATGGAGATCGTCTACGACACCGCGTCGCTCCGGGACTACTTCGTGCGCACCGCGGGTGAAGTCGTGATCGAAGAGGGCAAGCCGCTCCTGGTCGACCGATTCCTCGACGACGCGATCGAGCTCGACGTGGACGCCCTCTACGACGGCACCGACCTGTTCGTCGGTGGTGTCATGGAGCACCTCGAAGAGGCCGGAATCCACTCCGGCGACTCCAGCTGCACGCTGCCGCCCGTCTCGCTCGGCCGCACCGACGTGGATCGCGTGCGGGAGGCCACGCTCGCCATCGCGAAGGGCGTGGGCGTACGCGGACTGCTCAACGTGCAGTTCGCCATCAGCGCCGGAGTGCTCTACGTCATCGAGGCGAACCCGCGCGCCAGCCGTACCGTGCCCTTCGTCTCGAAGGCACTCGGCATCCCGATGGCCAAGGCGGCGAGCCGCGTGATGACCGGTTCGACGATCGCCGAGCTGCGCGCCGAAGGCATGCTCCCCGAACAGGACGGCTCGCGGGTCCCGCTCGACGCGCCGGTGTCCGTGAAGGAAGCGGTGCTTCCGTTCAAGCGATTCCGCACCGCCGACGGCAAGACGGTCGACTCCGTGCTCGGACCGGAGATGCGGTCCACCGGTGAGGTCATGGGGATCGACCGCGACTTCCCGACCGCGTTCGCGAAGAGTCAGGCCGCGGCCTACGGGGGCATGCCCACGTCGGGGACGGTGTTCATCTCGGTCGCCGACTCGGACAAGCGGGCCGTCATCCTTCCCGCGCACCGTCTGCGACAGCTCGGCTTCACGATCGTCGCGACCGAGGGGACCGCAGAGATCCTCTCGCGCAACGGCATCGCGGTCACCGTCGTCGAGAAGTACAGCTCGACGCAGGAGACGGGCGCGAAGAACATCGTCGACCTCATCAACGAGGGCGAGATCGACATCGTCGTGAACACTCCCTCCGGTGGCACAGCCCGCGCGGACGGCTACGAGATCCGTGCCGCAGCAGTCGCCGCCGACAAGGCCCTGTTCACCACGATGGCGGTGCTCGGGGCGGCCGTGAGCGGAATGGACGCCGCCCACGAGGGCTTCCAGGTCAAGAGCCTCCAGGAGTACGCACTGGACCGGAAGGCGGCACTGTGAGCGCACGCTTCGGCGAGCGGGTCCGCTCCGTGCTCGGCGCACGAGGACCCCTCTGCGTCGGCATCGACCCCCACGCCGCGCTGCTCGCGTCGTGGGGACTGTCGGACGACGCGCAGGGCGTGCGGGAATTCGGCCTGCGGACCGTCGAGGCTGCCACCGGGAGAGTCGGCTTCGTGAAGCCGCAGGTGTCGTTCTTCGAGCGCTTCGGCTCCCGGGGCATCGCCGCGCTCGAAGACGTCCTCGCCGCAGCGCGCGCGGCCGGCCTCATCGTGATCGCCGACGCCAAGCGGGGCGACATCGGGTCGACCATGGATGACTACGCGCGCGCCTGGCTCACGCCGGGTTCGCCGTTGGAGGCGGACGCACTCACCGTGAGTCCTTTCCTCGGTGTCGGAGCCCTCGACGGGGCCTTCGCCCTCGCCGGAGAGCACCACAAGGGGCTCTTCGTCCTCGCGGCGACCAGCAACCCCCAGGCCGAGGGACTCCAGCGGTCCACGGCGTCCGACGGGGCGACCGTGTCGGCATCGATCATCTCCGAGGTCTCGGGGCGCAACGCCGAGCAGGTCGGGGCAGGGGAGTGGGGGAGCTTCGGCTTCGTCATCGGTGCCACCGTGGAGTGGGCACAGGCGGGTATCGAGCCCTTCGAGCCCGTCGCCCCCATCCTGGCCCCGGGCTTCGGTGCGCAGGGTGCTGCTCCCTCCGACCTGCGGCCGCGCTTCGGTGCGCTGTCGGACGCCGTGATCGCGAGCGAGAGCCGCAGCATCCTCTCCGCACGCCCGGTCGACCTGGCCCGGACCGTCGCCGCACGCGCGGCCGAGTATCTCGAGGTGGCCGGTGTCTGACGCCCAGCGGACCGTTCCTGAGGTCGATCGAGCTGCGGCCGCCCGCCGTGCGGTCGAACGTCGCCGTGCCAGAGCCTCCGTCAAGCGCGACCTGACGATGCGGGTGGTCACGCCGCAGGCGGTGCTGCGTCGCGCCACAGCGGACGCCGACTCCGTCGAGGGGTCGATGCGCATCACCGACTTCCTGCTGGCTCTCCCCGCCATCGGTGCGGGCAAGCGCGACCGGATCCTGGAGGAGCTCCACATCTCGCCGGTCAAACGTCTCGGAGGCCTCGGCGCACGTCAGCGCCGTGCACTGGAGACGTGGCTCGACACGCGCTTCCCGGTACCGGAGCCGCGTGGAGAGCGGAGTCGCCTGCTCGTGCTCGCCGGCCCGACGGCCGTGGGCAAGGGAACGGTGGCCGCGCATATCCGTGAGCACAACCCGGAGATCCATCTGTCGGTCTCGGCGACCACGCGGCCGCCTCGTCCGGGCGAGATCGACGGTGTCCACTACTACTTCGTGGACGACGCGGAGTTCGACCGGCTGATCGCCGACGATGAGCTCCTCGAGTACGCGGTGGTCCACAACCGATCCCGGTACGGCACCCCGCGCGCACCGATCGATGCCGCTCTGGCCGAGGGCAAGACGGTCCTCCTCGAGATCGACCTGCAGGGGGCGCGTCAGGTGCGGCGAGCGGAACCCGCCGCGACGCTCATCTTCCTGCTGCCGCCGAGCTGGGATGAGCTGGTGCATCGACTGGTCGGGCGCGGCACCGAAGAGGCCGAAGAGAGGGCCCGCCGATTGCGTACCGCGAAGGTCGAACTGGCCGCCCAGAACGAGTTCGATCACCTGATCGTGAACGAGGACGTCGCCACCGCGGCCCGCGAGGTCGTAGAATTGTCTTCAAGCTCTGCGCGCTGAGCGTCTTCGCGCGCCTTTCGCACCGTCTTCGCGACGATCCCGTCGCCTGATCAGGAGGTCTCACCATGGCCGGACACAACAACGGCATCATCGATCCCCCCATCGACAACCTGCTCGACCGCGTCGACTCCAAGTACGAGCTCGTGATCTACGCCGCAAAGCGCGCGCGCCAGATCAACGACTACTACTCGGACCTGCACGAGGGCAACCTCTTCGACAACGTGGGCCCGCTGGTCGATTCCTCCGTCGAGGACAAGCCGCTCACCATCGCGCTGCACGAGATCAACGAGGACAAGCTCCGCCTGCGTCACGCGGAGTGATATTCGAGACTGCGCCTCCCGTCTGTCGGAGGCGCAGTCCAGAATGGGTGCCACACCCCCTTCTGTCCGTCCCGTTCTGGAGAATCGATGAGCGCGCTGCGTCTGTTCACGTCCGAGTCCGTCACCGAAGGGCATCCGGACAAGATCTGCGACCAGATCTCGGACAGCATCCTCGATGGTCTGATCGCGAAGGACCGCGGTTCTCGCGTGGCCGTCGAGACGCTCGTCACGACCGGCCTCGTCCACGTCGCCGGTGAGATCCGCACCGAGGCCTACGTCGATATCCCGACGATCGTCCGCCAGGTCGTGAACGGTATCGGCTACACCTCCAGCGAGACCGGCTTCGACGGCGCGTCCTGCGGTGTGAGCGTCTCGGTGGGGGAGCAGTCCACCGACATCGCCCACGGCGTCGACAGCGCGCAGGAGCACCGCGACGGGGCGTCCGTCGATCCGCTCGACGGGCTCGGCGCCGGCGACCAGGGCATCATGTTCGGCTTCGCGACGAACGAGACGCCCCAGCTGATGCCGATGGCTGCCTGGACCGCACACCGCCTGGCGGAACGTCTCACCGAGGTCCGTCGCAGCGGAGTGCTGCCGTTCCTGCGCCCCGACGGCAAGACTCAGGTCACGCTGGGCTACGACGGCTTCACGCCGAAGACCGTCGACGCGGTCGTCGTCTCCACGCAGCACCACCCGGAGATCTCCCAGGACGAGCTGCAGGATCAGGTGCGCCGGCACGTCATCGACCCGGTCCTCGCCACGACGGGCCTCGACCTCGACGACGTCACGCTCTACATCAACCCCGCGGGCCCGTTCGTCACGGGAGGCCCGAAGGGCGACGCCGGACTCACCGGACGCAAGATCATCATCGACACCTACGGCGGGGCAGCGCGACACGGCGGTGGAGCGTTCAGCGGGAAAGACCCGTCGAAGGTCGACCGCTCCGGTGCCTACGCCACGCGTTGGGTGGCCAAGAACGCGGTGGCGGCAGGACTCGCCGACCGTCTCGAAGTGCAGGTGGCCTACGCGATCGGCGTCGCGCGTCCGGTCGGCCTGTACGTCGAGACCTTCGGCACCGGAAAGGTCTCGGACGAGGTGATCACCCGGGCCATCACCGACGTGTTCGATCTGCGCCCGCAGGCGATCATCGAGCAGCTCGACCTTCTGCGGCCGATCTACGCCCAGACCGCGGCGTACGGTCACTTCGGTCGAGAGCTCGCCGACTTCACCTGGGAGCGCACCGACCGCGCCGAAGAGCTTCGCCGCGCTGCCGGGCTCTGATGGGACCACGGCCCTGATGCCTCCGGAGAGCCGGCGCATCGCGCGCGTGCTCCTCGATTCGCCGCTGCCTCAACTCGACCGGCTCTTCGACTACGCGCTTCCCGCAGAGCTCGGCGACGTACCGCTCGGCGTCCGGGTCCGCGTGCCGTTGCGCACCGCGGGGCGGGTGATCGACGGATACATCGTCGAGATCGACACCGAAGACGACGCCGACCGCCCGCTGTCCGAGGTCGAGAGCGTTGTCTCGGCCGTGCCCGTCCTTCCCGAGCGCCTCTACACGCTGGCACGTCGAGTCGCCGATCGTGCTGCCGGGTCGGCCTCGGACGTGCTGCGCCTCGTGATCCCCAAGCGTCAGGTGCGGGTCGAGAAGGCCTGGACGGCAGACTCGCCCGAAATGCAGCCTGATGCCGCCGCTCGCGAGATCGCGGAGGAAGCCATCGCGGCATACGACGGCCTCGGCGCCGTCCTCGATACCGGAGGACGCGCCGCGGTCGAAGCGATCCCGCAGCTCCTCGACGGCGTGCAGGGGTGGGCGAAACTCCTGGCCTCGGCTGCAGCGCGGACATTGTCGTCGGGTCGGTCCTCGATCATCGTCGTTCCGGACCATCGCGATCTCGATCGTCTGCTCGCCGCGCTCGAGCCGCTCGTGCCCGCTGGCACGGTGGTGCGTCACGACTCCCGGCAGACCAACCCCGACCGCTATCGGGCCTTTCTGCGCACACTCGAGGACGCTCCCTGCATCGTCGTCGGCAATCGCTCCGCGGTCTACTCGCCTGTGGCCGCCGGGCTGGTGGCGATCTGGGACGATGGCGACCCATTGCTCGGAGAACCGCTGTCGCCGTACGTCAATTCCCGTGACGCGGCGCTCCTCCGACAAGAGCTCGAGGGCTCCGCACTGCTGTTCGCGGGGCACTCGCGTACGACCGACGTCGAGCGCCTCGTCGTACTCGGTTGGCTGCAGGATGTCCGGGCCACGCGTCGCGTGCTTCCGCGGGTCGTCCTCAGCACGGCACAGGAGATGGAGCAGCCGACGGCTCAACGCATGCCGTCATCGGCGTTCCTCGCTGCGCGCAACGCCGCGGCCGAAGGACCCGTCCTCGTCCAGGTTTCGCGCCCGGGATTCTCCCCATCCTTGGTGTGCGCCGACTGCAGAGCACCCGCACGCTGCCCGCACTGCGGGGGACCACTCGGTGCGCGGCATCGTGGGGCCGTGCCGGTGTGCGGCTGGTGTGGGCGGGGTGCGAGCGCGTGGACGTGCCCGTCGTGCTCCTCGACGAAGCTGCGCCTCGCGTCGTCCGGGAGCGAACGCACCGCCGATGAGCTCGGACGCGCCTTTCCGGGTGTCCGCGTGATCGTCGCCGACAGTGCGCATCCGGTCGAACGCGTCACGGACAGACCCGCACTCGTGGTCGCGACCCGTGGAGCGGAGCCGATCGCCGACGGCGGCTACCGAGCGGTCGTCCTGCTGGACGGGCCGCGCATGCTCCAGGCCCCCGACCTGCGTGTCGCGGAATCGTGTCTGCGCTGGTGGTCGAACGCCGCGGCCCTCGCCGCGCCCGGAGCGCCCGTCCACCTGGTCGGAGTGAACGGCGCAGCGGCCAAGGCGCTCGCGACCTGGAACCACGCGGCCCATGCGCGCGCCGAGCTGGAGAGTCGGGCGCCCCTGCACATGCCGCCCACGACGCGCGTGGCACTCGTGCAGGGGTCGGCTTCTGCCGTCGGTGACGCTCTCGCCGCGCTCAAGGAACTCGCCCTCCCCAGCGATGCCGTCCTAGGACCTGTTCCCGTCGAGTCCGACGAGGTGCCTCCCCGCGTACGTGCCCTCGTGCGTTTCGACTACAGCGCCGGCAGCCGTGTCGCCACGGCCCTGCGCGCGGCAGTGGTCGCCGAAGCAGTGAGCGGCCGCCGACGCAAGGGGCGGTCGACGAAGAGCACACTCTCGGTCCGTCTCGATATCCTCGATCCAGAGCTCTGACCCTTCCGGAGAACCTTCATGCGCCTCGTCTTCGCCGGCACACCCGCTGCTGCCGTGCCCACCCTGCGTCGTCTCGCGACCTCGCACGACATCGCCGCGGTCGTGACGCGGCCCGATGCCGCACTCGGGCGTCGGCGTGTGCTCACGCCGTCTCCGGTCGCGCAGGCGGCCCTCGAACTCGGACTTCCCGTGATCAAGGCCGCTCGGCTCGACGACGCCGCGACCGCGGAGATCGCGGCCCTGGAGGTGGAACTCGGCGTGATCGTGGCCTACGGGGGCCTGGTCCGCGAGCCGCTCCTGTCCATGCCGACGAGCGGATGGATCAACCTGCACTTCTCTCTCCTTCCGGCATGGCGCGGAGCCGCCCCGGTGCAACGAGCGCTCATCGCGGGAGACGACGTTCTCGGCGCGAGTGTCTTCCAGCTGGTCGCCGAGCTGGATGCGGGCGACGTCTATGCGACGCGGGAGATCGGGGTCGCGGAGACCGCGACCGCGGGCGAGGCGCTCGAGACTCTCGCCCACGACGGTGCCGACCTGACGGCCCAGGTGGTCGACGCGATCGCTGACGGCACAGCCGACGCGCGACCGCAGGTGGGGGAGCCGACTTTCGCCGCCAAGCTGTCACACGCCGACGGCCTCCTCGATTGGAACGCGCCGCTCGACACGGTGTTCGCACGTTTTCGAGGTGCGACTCCCGAGCCCGGCGCGCACACGACGGTCGGCGGTCAGGCGCTCAAGGTGCTCGAAGCGGTGCCCGCTGCCGATGCGGAGCCCCTCGCTCCCGGACGTTTTCGCGGCACGAAGAAGGCCCTCCTCATCGGGACGGGCTCGGGGGCGCTGGCGGTGACTCGCGTGCAGCCGGCCGGCAAGGGAGCGATGAACGCGGTCGACTGGTGGCGCGGGCAGCGCGGTGGCGATGAGCTGCAGGCAGGATCATGAGCGGCGAAGGACGGGAGCGTCGCACCCCGAGACCGCAGGGACGACGTCCGTCCGGGCAGTCCTCCCGCGAGGGACGGGGATCGGTGCGGCGCGGTCCTGTGCGCGCTGTTCAACCCGCCCGTCGGGTCGCGTACGACGTGCTGCGCGCGGTGTCCGAGACCGATGCCTATGCGAACCTCGTGCTCCCGCCCGCGATCGCCGACGCGGGGCTCACGCCGCAGGACGCGGCGCTCGCGACCGAGCTCACGTACGGAACGTTGCGAAGGCTCGGCACGTATGACGCGATCATCGCATCGGCAGCCGACCGCCCGACGGACGGCATCGACCCTGCGGTGCTCGACGCACTGCGGCTCGCGGTGCATCAACTGCTCGCCACCCGCGTCGCTTCGCACGCGGCTGTGAACGAGTCGGTGAACCTCGTGGCGACGACATCAGGGCGTGGGGCGTCGAGCTTCGCGAACGCCGTCCTCCGTCGCATCACCCGCGACTCGGGAGAGGGCTGGCAGGCGCGCATCGAGGAGCAGGCGCGCTCCGATGACGAGCGGCTGGCACTGCGCACCGCGCATCCGGTCTGGGTCATCAGGGCGCTCCGTCGGGCCCTCGCAGCCGAAGGGCGCGGCGACGAGCTCGAGGCGCTTCTGGAGTCCGACAACATCTCGCCCGAGGTGACCCTCGTCGCGTTGCCGGGGCTGGCCGAGCCTGCCGAGCCTCGTCTTCCCTACGCGCCGACCGCTTTCGCGTCTCCTGGGGGCGACCCCCGGCGCTCGGTCGAAGCCTCCGGCGGTACTGTGCGCGTGCAGGACGAAGGCTCCCAGCTCGTGGCCCTCGCGCTGGCGGGCGCTGCGCCCATCGCCTCGGGGGAGCGCTGGCTCGACCTCTGCGCGGGTCCGGGAGGGAAGACCGCGCTCCTCGCCGCGATCGCGCTCGAGCATGACGCCACGCTGGAGGCGAACGAGGTCGTCCCCGTCCGCGCGCGACTCGTCCGCAAGGCTCTCCGGGCCGTACCGGGTGACATCGTCGTCCACGAGCAGGATGGGCGGGCTCTCGCGGCATCCCGACCGGGGGAGTTCGACCGGATCCTCGTCGATGCGCCCTGCACGGGTCTCGGCGCGCTTCGTCGCCGCCCCGAGGCACGCTGGCGGAAATCGCCGGCGGATGTCGCCGAACTCGTCCCGCTGCAGGTCGAGCTGCTGTCCGCTGCGGTCGATGCGCTCGCTCCCGGTGGCGTCGTCGCTTATGTGACGTGCTCGCCGCATCTCGCGGAGACCACCGGCGTCGTGCAGGAGGTGCTGCGGGCGCGCACGGACATCGTGGAGCTCGATGCCCGTGCGGCGATCGCGGATGTCTCGATGTCGCCGATCGATCTCGCGGTCGAGGGCCGTTCCGGCTCCGGCAGCGCCCAGCTCTGGCCGCACCGACACGGCACCGACGCCATGTTCCTCGCGCTCCTGCAGCGCCCATCGACCGAGAACACCTCATCCGGGAAGGAAGACTAGGACCGTGGATCTGCCCCGCGCCCCGCGCATCAACCCGAGCATCCTCGCCGCCGACTTCGTGAACATGCAGGCGGATCTCGCCCGGATCGCCACCGCGGACTTCGCCCATGTCGACGTGATGGACAACCACTTCGTGCCGAACCTGACGTTCGGCCCGCAGATGGTCGAGCGGATCCAGGCGACCAGCCCCATCCCGCTCGATGTTCATCTGATGATCACGGAGCCGGAGCGGTGGGCACCGGAGTACGCCGAGATCGGCGCCGCGAGTGTCACGTTCCATCTGGAGGCCGCGTCCGACCCCGTGGCGCTCGCTCGCCGACTGCGTGACATCGGATCCCGTGCGGGTATCGCGGTGAAGCCGGCCACGCCCGTCGACTCGTTGTTCGAGATCCTCGATGAGTTCGACCAGATCCTCGTGATGACGGTCGAACCGGGCTTCGGCGGGCAGAGCTTCATGCCGGAGACGATGCCCAAGCTCGAGGCGCTGGCGGCAGAGGCGCGTCGGCGGGGATCCCGGGTCTGGCTCCAGGTCGACGGGGGCATCTCCGATCGCACGATCGAGATCGCCGCGGCGGCCGGCGCCGACACCTTCGTCGCCGGATCGGCCGTGTACGGGGCTGATGACGTCGAGGCGGCCGTCACCCGGCTGAGAGACCTCGCCCGAGCCGCTAGCCTGGAAGCGTGAAGACTTTCGACGAGCTGTTCGCCGAGCTCAGCGTCAAGGCAGAGACCCGCCCTGAAGGATCGGGCACGGTCGCCGAGCTCGACGGCGGCGTGCACACGATCGGCAAGAAGATCGTGGAAGAAGCCGCCGAGGTGTGGATGGCGTCGGAGTACGAGTCCGACGACGCTGCCGCCGAGGAGATCTCCCAGCTGCTGTACCACGTCCAGGTGATGATGCTCGCGAAGGGGCTCAGCCTGCAGGACGTCTACCGACATCTGTGATGCGCTCCGTTCCGACCTCCTCGAACTGAAAGCCATCCATGCTGCGCATCGCTGTTCCCAACAAGGGCTCCCTCTCCGAGACCGCCGCCGAGATGCTCGCCGAAGCGGGCTACGCCGGGCGTCGTGATCCCAAGACCCTCCATGTCGTCGACGCCGAAAACGACGTCGAGTTCTTCTTCCTCCGTCCCAAGGACATCGCGACCTACGTGGGCTCCGGCGCCATCGACGTCGGCATCACCGGACGCGACCTCCTGCTCGACGCGCGGATGCCCGGCGCGCGCGAGATCGAGGCGCTCGGGTTCGCCGGCTCCACGTTCCGCTTCGCTGCACCGACGGGGCGTTACACCGACGTGTCGGAGCTCGACGGGCTGCGCGTCGCCACCTCCTACCCGGGCCTGGTGGATGCGTTCCTCGACGAGCGCGACATCGCGGTCGACCTGGTGCCGCTCGACGGCGCAGTCGAGTCCGCGGTCCGACTCGGGGTCGCCGATGCGGTCGCCGACGTCGTCGAGACCGGGACCACACTGCGTCAGGCGGGTCTCGATGTGTTCGGCCCCGTCATCCTGGAGTCGGAGGCGGTGCTCATCGCCGGACCGGTCGATGCGGACGGTGCGGAGACGCTGCTCCGCCGCCTGCGTGGCGTGATGGTCGCACGACGGTTCGTGATGATCGACTACGACCTCCCGGTCGCGCTCCTCGACGACGCTGTGAAGATCGCCGGAGGCGTGGAATCGCCGACCGTCTCCCCGCTCCGCGACCCCGAGTGGGTGGCCGTGCGCGTCATGGTCGCGCGCTCGCGCGTCAACCCCGTCATGGATGCGCTCTACGCCCTCGGCGCGCGCGCGATCCTGGTGACGGCCATCCACAACGCGAGGCTGTGATGACTCTCGCCAGTCGTGTCATCCCGTGCCTCGATGTCGCCGCCGGTCGCGTCGTCAAGGGCGTCAACTTCGAGAACCTGCGGGACATGGGTGATCCTGTCGAGCTGGCGCGGCACTATGCGGCACAGGGTGCTGACGAGATCACCTTCCTCGATGTGACCGCGACGGTCGACGCCCGGGCGACTACATACGACGTGGTGCAGCGCACCGCCGAGCAGGTCTTCGTGCCGTTGACCGTGGGCGGGGGAGTGCGCACCGTGGAAGACGTCGCCCGACTGCTCTCGGTCGGTGCCGACAAGGTGGGCGTGAACTCCGCCGCGATTTCGCGCCCCGAGCTCATCGGAGAGATCGCGGACCGCTTCGGCGCCCAGGTGCTCGTCCTGTCCCTCGACGTGAAGCGCGCCCCCACCACGTCCTCCGGGTTCGTCGTCACGACGCACGGCGGTCGCACGGAGACGACGCTCGATGCACTCGACTGGGCCCGTGAGGCCGTCGATCGAGGTGCCGGGGAGCTCCTCGTGAACTCCATCGACGCCGACGGCACGCGAGACGGTTTCGATCTCGAGCTGGTGCGCCTGATGCGTGAGGTCGCGTCGGTGCCCGTGATCGCCTCGGGCGGTGCGGGGAAGGCCGCCGACTTCGCTCCGGCCATCAAAGCGGGAGCCGACGCGGTCCTGGCGGCGAGCGTGTTCCACACCGGCGCGCTCACGGTCGGCGACGTCAAGGATGCGCTCCGCGCAGAGGGAGTGGTGATCAGATGACCACCGTGGACGAGCGCATCGCGCAGGTCGACTTCAATCCGGACGGTCTCGCCCCGGTGATCGTGCAGCAGTGGGACACGCGAGAGGTCCTCATGCTCGCGTGGGTCGACGCGGAGGCCCTGCGACGCACCCTGACCTCCGGCCGCGCCACGTACTGGTCGCGTTCACGTCAGGAGTACTGGCGGAAGGGCGACACCTCGGGTCACATCCAGGTCGTGCGCGAAGCGCGGCTCGACTGCGACGGGGACGCCATCCTGCTCCTCGTGGCGCAGCACGGTCCGGCCTGCCACACGGGTACCCGTACCTGTTTCGACACGACCGATCTCGGCGCCGTGGTGGGGGAGGAGCAGTCGTGACACTCGCGAAGCGCGGTCGCTCGATCTCGGTGTCCGGCTTCCTGCTCGCCGGCGCGATCGGCATCATCTCCTCGACCCAGACCTGGTTCACGGTCGAGCGCGCGGATGCGGGAGAAGCGATCCTCGTGCCCGGCGCGTCCGCCCTCGTTCTCCTCGCCCCGCTCAGCCTTGCGGTTCTCGCCCTCGGTGCGGCGCTCTCGATCGCCGGCAAGGCGGTCCGCTTCGTCTTCGGAGTGCTGGCGGCCGTGACAGCACTGTTCCTCGGCTGGTCGACGCTCCAGCTCCTGCTCACCGAGCCGTTCGGCGCCGTCGCCGCCACCGTGACCGAGGTGACGGGTCTGGCCGGTGGCGCGGCGGTCCACGAGACGGTCTCGAGCATCGTGCCTTCCGCGTGGCCGTACATCGCGCTGGTCGGCTGGGCGATCCTGCTGGTCGCGTGCGTCGTCGTCCTCGTGACCTGGCGCGGATGGAAGACGGGCGGACGGCGGTACCGCACCGATCGCGTCGACGTCGCCCACGATGGGCCTGTGGATGCCGTCGATTCGTGGGACGAGCTGTCCCGCGGGACCGATCCGACTCGTTGACCCCGATAGACTGATTCCGAACTGCACGTCGTCCCCCGGAGGAGAACATGACCAACCCGATCGCCGATCCCGGCCACGGACATTCGCCTGCCGCCTGGACCGCCGTCGTCATCATGCTGGTCGGCGTCGCCGCCGCCACTGTCGCGTTCTGCTTCGAGCAGCCGGTCCTCGTGATGATCTCGATCGCTCTCGTTCCCATCGGCGCGATCATGGGCTGGGTGCTGGCCAAGGCCGGCTATGGCGTGAAGGGTCCGAAGTACGCTCCGAAGGCGCACTAATGGTCCTCGCCGACCTGACGGCCGGCGCTGTCGCAGACGCTGAGCGTCGCGCCTCATCGCGCCCGTTGGCCGCCGTGGAGCGCGATGCGCTCGCGCGTCCCGCCGCGAAGGACGCGCTGGCGTTCCTCGCGCCGGCCGATCGTGTGAAGATCATCGCCGAGGTCAAGCGCGCGAGCCCCTCGCGCGGCGCTCTCGCGGAGATCCCCGACCCGGCGCTCCAGGCATCTCTCTACGAAGAGGGAGGCGCCTCGGCGATCAGCGTGCTGACCGAGGAACGTCGATTCGGGGGGAGCCTCGCCGACCTCGAGGCGGTCACCGCCAGGGTCTCGCTGCCGGTGCTGCGCAAGGACTTCATCGCCACCCGCTACCAGGTCCTCGAGGCCCGTGCCGCGGGCGCCGATCTCGTCCTCCTCATCGTCGCCGGTCTCGACGCCGAAGTGCTTCGCGACCTCTTCGGGTTCATCACCGAACTCGGCATGACCCCCCTCGTCGAGACGCATTCGGCCGAGGAGCTCGAAGCCGCCATCGACCTCGGTTCTCCGCTGATCGGTGTGAACGCGCGTGATCTGAAGACACTCGAACTCGACCGCGACCTGTTCGGTCGCCTGGTGGATCGGATCCCGGACACCGCGGTGAAGATCGCGGAGTCCGCAGTGCTCACCCCCGAAGACGTCGCGCACTACCGCTCCGCCGGCGCCGACGTCGTCCTGATCGGCGAGGCTCTCGTCACCGGCGACCCCGTCGCCACTCTCACGCGTTTCCTGGAGGCATGATGAGCCTGCGCGACCAGCACGGTCCCTTCTTCGGCGAATTCGGCGGGCGCTACATGCCCGAGTCGCTCATCGCCGCGATCGACGAGTTGACCGTGGCGTACGAGGCGGCGATCATCGACCCGGATTTCCGGGCTGAGCTCGCGCACCTGCTGAGCTCGTACGCCGGGAGGCCGTCCGCGATCACCGAGGTGCCGCGGTTCGCCGAGCACGCCGGTGGGGCACGCGTCTTCCTCAAGCGGGAAGACCTCAACCACACGGGTTCGCACAAGATCAACAACGTCCTCGGACAGGCGCTGCTGACCAAGCGGCTCGGCAAGACCCGTGTGATCGCCGAGACGGGCGCTGGACAGCACGGCGTCGCGACCGCCACCGCTGCGGCGCTGTTCGGCTTGGACTGCACGATCTACATGGGTGAGGTCGACACCGAGCGTCAAGCGCTCAACGTGGCCCGCATGCGCCTGCTCGGTGCGGAGGTCGTTCCGGTGACGTCCGGTTCCCGCACGCTCAAGGACGCGATCAACGATGCCTACCGCGACTGGGTGGCGTCGGTCGAGACCACCAACTACATCTTCGGCACCGCCGCAGGACCGCACCCCTTCCCGGCGATGGTCCGCGACTTCCAGAAGATCATCGGCGAGGAGGCGCGTGCGCAACTCCTCGACGAGGTCGGACGGCTCCCCGATGCGGTCCTCGCGTGCGTGGGCGGCGGGTCGAATGCGATCGGCATGTTCGATGCGTTCCTCGACGATGAGGGCGTCGCCCTCTACGGCGTGGAGGCGGCGGGCGATGGCGTCGACACCGAGAAGCACGCGGCATCGATCGAGCGTGGGCGGCCCGGTGTGCTGCACGGCGCCAAGACCTACGTGCTCCAGGATGAGGACGGCCAGACCATCGAGTCGCACTCGATCTCCGCAGGGCTCGACTATCCCGGTGTCGGCCCGGAGCACGCCTGGCTCGCGGACATCGGCCGCGCCGAGTACATCCCGGCGACCGACGACGAAGCCATGCAGGCTCTGCGTCTGCTGAGTCGGACGGAGGGGATCATCCCCGCCATCGAATCGGCTCATGCCCTCGCCGGTGCGCTGCGCGTCGGGCGCGAGCTCGGTCCCGACGGACTCATCGCCGTGTGTCTCTCGGGTCGTGGCGACAAGGACATGGACACCGCAGCCCGCTACTTCGAGCTCTACGACCAGGCCGCTCTGGCCCACGAAGTCGCGGAGGAGAGCGCCGAGGAAGAGCTCGCATCGAAGGGGGAGCCCCAGCTATGAGCCGAGTCGAACAGGCGATCCAGCGCGCCCAGGACGCCGGCCGCAGCGCGTTCGTCGGCTACCTGCCCGTCGGATTCCCCGACCTCGAGACGAGCATCCAGGCGGCCATCGCCCTCGCCGAGAACGGCGTCGACATCATCGAGCTGGGGCCGCCGTACAGCGACCCGGTGATGGACGGCGCGATCATCCAGGAGGCGACCACCACGGCTCTGGCTGCGGGCTTCCGGATGGCCGACCTCTTCACGGCGATCCGCGCCATCACGGCTGCGACCGATGTGCCGGTCCTCGTCATGACGTACTGGAACCCGGTCATGCAGTACGGCGTCGACCGGTATGCGGATGACCTGCTCGCCGCGGGCGGCGCCGGACTCATCACGCCCGACATCACGCCCGATGCCGCGGGGGAGTGGATCGCCGCGAGCGAGCGGACGGGCCTCGACCGCGTGTTCCTGGCTGCGCCCACCTCCTCCGACGAGCGGCTCGACCTCGTCGTGAAGTCGTCCACCGGGTTCGTGTACACCGTCTCGACGATGGGTATCACGGGCGAACGCGCCGAACTCGACCGCGCCGCACGCACCCTCGTCGGACGCCTGCGCGCGCACGGCGCCCGACGCGCGTGCGTGGGCATCGGCATCTCCACGGCCGAGCAGATCGCCGGGGTGTCGGAGTACGCCGACGGTGCCATCGTCGGCACAGCCCTCGTCCGTGCCCTGCGTGACGGCGGCGTCCCCGCCCTCGCCGAGGTCACCCGCAACCTGGCAGCCGGCACCTCGTCGGCGCGCCCCGATCACGAGAACTAGAATCGCACTCATGTCACTCGCGCTCCACAGCACCTTCACCGGTGTGCTCGCCAGCATCCCGAGCCCCCCGGTGTCCTACTTCGACCTCGGGCCCATACGGATCCACTTCTATGCGCTGTGCATCATCGCGGGCATCATCGCCGCGACGCTGCTGACCAACCACCGTCTCACCAAGCGCGGTGCGGAGCCGTGGGTCGTGATCGACATCTCGATCCTGGCGGTGCCCCTGGCGATCATCGGCGCCCGGATCTTCCACGTACTCACCCACCCGAACGACTACTTCGGCGAGGGCATCAACACCTGGAACCCCTTCCAACCGGGCTCGGTGTGGGCCATCTGGGAGGGTGGTATCGCGATCTTCGGTGCGCTCATCGGTGGCGCGATCGGTGCGTATCTCGGCTGCCGCTGGACCGGCATCCGGTTCTGGACGTTCGCCGACGCTCTGGCCCCAGGGCTGCTGCTGGCGCAGGCCATGGGACGCTTCGGCAACTGGTTCAACCACGAACTCTTCGGCCTCCCCACCGACCTGCCGTGGGGGCTGGAGATCGAGTCCACGAACTCCGCGTTCCCTCCCGGTCTTCCCGAGGGCACGCTGTTCCACCCGACCTTCCTCTACGAGGTGCTGTGGAACGGGCTGGGCGTCATCGTCCTGCTCTGGCTCGGTCGCAAGCTCTTCTTCCAGTGGGGTCGCCTGTTCGCGATGTACCTCATCTGGTACAGCGCGGGACGCATCGTCTGGGAGTCGATCCGCATCGACCCGAGCGAGATCATCCTGGGGCTGCGCAGCAACGTCCTCGCGGCCATCATCGGCGTCCTCGTGGGTCTCGCGATCCTCATCGTGCAGACGCGTCGCCACCCCGGTCTCGAGCCCTCGCCGTATCAGCCGGGCCGCGAACGGACCGACGCGGACGCTGATGTACAATCGCAGAACAATCCCTCTGACTTCGTAGACGTGAGCGAGCCTCCGACCGAAGAAGTCACCGCAGGAGCCACCGCCACAAGCACTGCTCCCACGAGCGAGGACGGCTCTCGATAACGCCGCCTCGTGGCGGGAGAACCATTGCACTGAACGAGCGGGCCGACGTCGTCCCCGGGTTTCACTCGACGATCTGAGGACGGTAACTGGTGTACTTCCAGCCCCCTTACGGCGCCTCCGGCGCATACCCCCCGAAGCAGGGCATGTACAACCCGGCGTTCGAGAAGGACGCCTGCGGCCTGGCCATGGTCGCCACGCTGCGCGGCGAAGCCGGGCACGACATCATCGCGTTGGCCCTTCAGGCTCTTCGCAATCTGGAGCACCGTGGTGCCATCGGTTCCGACGCCGGAACCGGAGACGGTGCGGGCATCCTGACGCAGATGCCCGATGCGTTCCTCCGCGCTGTGGTCGGCTTCGAGCTGCCGCCGGTGGGCGAGTACGCCGCGGGGCTGGCGTTCCTGCCTCGCGATTCGAGCGAGCGTCGTCAGCAGAAGGCCGGGATCGAGAAGATCGCCCGCTCCGAAGGACTCCGTGTCCTCGGATGGCGCGATGTCCCTACCGCCAACGAGAACCTCGGCAAGCTCGCCGATGAGGCGCGTCCCGCCTTCGAGCAGCTCTTCGTGAGCGCCGGGGGAGCGACCCACGCCGATGCGCCGCTCACGGGCATCGCCCTCGACCGTGTCGCCTACCGCCTGCGCAAGCGTGCAGGTCACGAACTCGGTGCGTACTTCGTCTCGCTCTCGGCCCGCACGCTCGGCTACAAGGGCATGGTCACGACGCTGCAGCTCGAACCGTTCTACCCCGACCTGCAGGACGAGCGTTTCGCGTCCGAGCTCGCGGTGGTGCATTCCCGGTACTCCACGAACACCTTCCCGTCATGGCCGCTCGCGCAGCCGCTGCGGATGCTCGCGCACAACGGTGAGATCAACACCGTCGGCGGGAACCGCAACTGGATGCGTGCGCGCCAGTCGCAGCTGGAATCGGAGTTGCTCGGCGACATCGATCCGTTGCTGCCGATCTGCACCGACGGCGCGAGCGACTCCGCCTCTTTCGACGAGGTGCTCGAGCTGCTCACACTCACCGGACGGAGCCTGCCGCACGCCATCATGATGATGGTTCCGGAGGCTTATGAGAAGCAGACCGACATCTCGCCGGAGCTGCGTTCGTTCTACGAGTACCACTCGAACCAGATGGAGCCGTGGGACGGTCCCGCTGCCCTCATCTTCACCGACGGCACGCTCGTCGGCGCCACACTCGACCGCAACGGTCTCCGCCCGGGACGGTGGACGGAGACGACCGACGGTCTGGTCGTGATCGGCTCCGAGACCGGTGTGCTGCAGTTCGAGCCGGAGCGCATCAAGCGTCGCGGCCGACTGCAGCCCGGAAAGATGTTCCTCGTCGACACGGCACAGCGTCGCATCGTCGAGGACAGCGAGATCAAGCGCGACCTCGCCACCATGCACCCGTGGCAGGAGTGGCTGGATGCCGGCGCCGTGCGTCTCGCCGAGCTGCCGGAGCGCGAGCACATCGTGCACCCTCCGGCCTCGATCACCCGCCGTCAGCGGACCTTCGGATACACCGAGGAAGAAGTCCGCATCCTGCTCACCCCGATGGGTCAGACCGGCGTCGAGCCCCTCGGTGCCATGGGCTCCGACACGCCTATCGCGGTGCTCAGCAAGCGTCCGCGACTGCTCTTCGACTACTTCACGCAGCAGTTCGCACAGGTGACGAACCCGCCGCTCGACTCGATCCGTGAAGAGGTCGTCACGAGTCTCAAGCTGGGTCTCGGGCCCGAGAGCAATCTGCTCTCCTGGGGGCCGGAGCACACCCGCACCGTGTCGCTCGATTTCCCCGTGATCGACAACGACGAGCTCGCGAAGATCCGTCACATCGACAAGGCGATGCCCGGCCGGTCGAGTGTGACCATTCGCGGCCTCTACCACTTCGATGCGGGTCCCCAGACCCTGCAGGACCGTCTCACGGAGATGTGCGCGGAGGTTGACGAGGCGATCGAGAACGGCGCCGAGTTCATCATCCTGTCGGACCGCGACTCGAACAAGGACCTCACCCCGATCCCGTCCCTGCTGATGGTGTCGGCGATCCACCACCACCTCATCCGGCGTGAGAACCGCATGAAGGTCGGGCTCATCGTCGAGGCCGGTGACGTGCGTGAAGTGCACCACGTCGCCACGCTGATCGGTTACGGCGCATCTGCGGTGAACCCGTATCTCGCGATGGAGACGGTCGAGCACCTCGTACGCACCGGCTACATCAACGGCATCACGCCCGAGAAGGCGGTCAAGAACCTGATCTACGCCCTCGGCAAGGGCGTGCTCAAGATCATGTCGAAGATGGGCATCTCTACCGTGTCGTCCTACGCGGGCGCTCAGGTGTTCGAGGCCGTCGGCCTCAGCCAGGAGTTCATCGACGCCTACTTCACGCGCACCGAGTCCAAGCTCGGCGGCGTCGGCATCGAGGAGATCTTCGCCGAGAACCAGGCGCGTCACGACTACGCCTACCCGGAGGACGCAGCGGCGCGTGCGCACGAGCGTCTGTGGACCGGTGGCGAGTACCAGTGGCGCCGTGACGGCTCTCCGCACCTGTTCAACCCGGAGACGGTGTTCAAGCTCCAGCACTCGACCCGTACGCGTCGCTACGACATCTTCCGGGAATACACGAAGCTCGTCGACGAGCAGGCGGCGGAGCTGAAGACGCTGCGCGGGCTGTTCACGCTGCGCACCGGCACCCGCAAGCCCGTCCCGCTGGACGAGGTCGAGCCGGTGTCCGCGATCGTCAAGAGGTTCTCGACGGGGGCGATGAGCTATGGCTCGATCTCCCGGGAGGCGCACGAGACGCTCGCGATCGCCATGAACAGGATCGGCGGGAAGTCGAACACCGGTGAAGGCGGCGAGGATCCGGATCGCCTGGTCGACCCGGAACGCCGCAGCGCGATCAAGCAGGTCGCCTCCGGACGTTTCGGTGTGACCAGCCTCTACCTCACCGAGGCGGACGACATCCAGATCAAGCTCGCTCAGGGGGCCAAGCCCGGCGAGGGAGGACAGCTGCCGCCGACCAAGGTCTACCCCTGGGTCGCCCGCACCCGTCACGCAACGGCCGGTGTCGGTCTCATCTCGCCACCGCCGCACCATGACATCTACTCGATCGAAGACCTCAAGCAGCTGATCTTCGACCTGAAGCGGGCGAATCCCGAGGCGCGTATCCACACCAAGCTGGTGAGCCAGTCGGGCATCGGTGCGGTGTCTGCGGGTGTCGCCAAGGCTTTGAGCGACGTGATCCTCGTCTCCGGCCACGACGGTGGAACAGGAGCGAGCCCGTTGAACTCGCTCAAGCACGCCGGCACGCCGTGGGAGCTCGGTCTCGCCGAGACCCAGCAGACGCTCATGCTCAACGGCATGCGGGACCGTGTCGTCGTGCAGGTCGACGGTCAGCTCAAGACCGGTCGTGACGTGATCATCGGTGCGCTGCTGGGAGCGGAGGAGTTCGGTTTCGCGACGGCGCCCCTCGTGGTCAGCGGCTGCATCATGATGCGGGTCTGTCACCTCGACACCTGCCCGGTCGGCGTCGCGACCCAGAACCCGGTGCTGCGCGAGCGCTTCACGGGAAAGCCGGAGTTCGTCGTGAACTTCATGGAGTTCATCGCTGAAGAGGTGCGCGAACTCCTCGCTGAGCTGGGATACCGCTCTCTCGACGAGGTGATCGGGCGCGCTGATCTCATCGAGGTGAACGCCGCCGTGGAGCACTGGAAGGCAGAGGGTCTCGACCTGACGCCCGTGCTCGAAGGCCCGGCCTTCCCGGCGGGCGAGCCGCGTCGCAGCGGCCGCGCGCAGGATCACGAACTCGAGAAGCACTTCGACGTGCAGCTCATCGACATCGCGAAGGGGGCGCTGCTCAACGGCGAACCCGTCGTGGCGGAGTTGCCCATCGCGAACACCGAGCGTGCCGTGGGGACGATGCTGGGGCACCAGGTCACGTCACGCCACGGCGCCGCGGGCCTCCCCGAGGGCACCATCGACGTCACACTGCACGGCACCGCGGGGCAGTCGCTCGGCGCGTTCCTGCCGCCGGGCATCGTTCTCCGACTCGAGGGCGACGCGAACGACTACGTCGGCAAGGGGCTGTCCGGTGGGGACATCACCATCCGCCCGCCGCGGGGGTCCGCCATCGCTCCGGAGGACAACGTGATCGCCGGAAACGTGATCGGCTATGGCGCGACGTCGGGGACGATGTTCATCTCCGGTGTCGTCGGCGAACGCTTCCTCGTCCGCAACTCGGGCGCGACCGCCGTCGTCGAGGGAGTGGGCGACCACGCGCTCGAGTACATGACGGGTGGTCTGGCCGTGATCCTCGGCTCGACCGGCCGCAACTTCGGCGCCGGTATGTCCGGGGGAGTGGCCTACGTGCACGCCCTCGACACCAGCAAGGTGAACGCGCAGTCGCTCGGAAGTGGAGAACTGCGGCTCGAACCACTTGATCGCGCAGATCTCGAGGTGCTGCGAAGCCTGTTGGTCGCGCACGCCGAGCGCACGGCCTCACCGCGGGCCTCCGCACTCCTCGAGAACTTCGATGACGTCGCCGCGGAGTTCGTGAAGGTGCTTCCTCGCGACTTCGCCGCGGTGCGGAGCATGCGCGAAGAGGCACTGGCCGAGGGGATCGACCCCGACGGCGACATCGTTTGGAACCGCATCCTGGAGGTGACCGGTGGCTGACCCCAAAGGCTTTCTGAAGGTGACCGAGCGGGAACTTCCCGCACGACGTCCGGTGCCTGTGCGCATCATGGACTGGAAAGAGGTCTACGAGCCGGGCGACAAGCAGGTCCTGCGTCGTCAAGCCGGACGCTGCATGGACTGCGGCGTGCCGTTCTGTCATCAGGGATGCCCGCTCGGCAACCTGATCCCCGAGTGGAACGACCTCACCTGGCGCGGTGAGGGCCGCGCGGCGATCGAGCGCCTGCACGCCACCAACAACTTCCCGGAGTTCACGGGGCGGCTGTGCCCCGCGCCCTGCGAGAGCTCGTGCGTGCTCGGCATCAACCAGCCGGCGGTCACGATCAAGCAGATCGAGGTCTCGATCATCGATGAGGCCTTCGCCAAGGGGTGGGTCGAGCCGGAGCCGCCCGAGCGCCTCACGGGAAAGACGGTCGCCGTCGTCGGATCGGGCCCCGCGGGTCTCGCTGCCGCCCAGCAGCTCACCCGAGCCGGGCACACGGTCGCGGTCTTCGAACGGGACGACCGCATCGGCGGCCTGCTGCGCTACGGCATCCCGGACTTCAAGATGGAGAAGACGCAGCTCGAATCGCGCCTTCGCCAGATGCAGGAGGAAGGCACGCGTTTCCGTGCCGGCGTGGAGATCGGCAAGGACATCTCCTGGCCCGACCTGCGTGCCCGCTACGACGCCGTCGTCATCGCGACGGGGTCCACGGTTCCGCGTGACCTCGCCATCCCCGGCCGTGATCTCGACGGCGTGCACTTCGCCATGGAGTACCTCGTCGAGTCCAACCACGCGGTCGCGGGCGACAAGGTCACCGACCAGATCAGCGCGGAGGGCAAGCACGTCATCGTCATCGGCGGTGGAGACACCGGCGCGGACTGCATCGGCACCGCGCACCGTCAGGGAGCTCTCAGCGTCACCAACCTGGCGATCGGCATGCAGCCGGGCGACGTCCGTCCGGACCACCAGCCGTGGCCGATGATGCCGACGATCTTCGAGGTGTCCTCTGCGCACGAGGAGGGTGGAGAGCGGGTGTACCTCGCGTCCACCGTCGAGTTCCTCGGCAACGACGTCGGTGAGGTGCGTGCGCTGCGCGTGGCCGAGACCGAGTACGTCGACGGCCGCCGCGTCCCCAAGAGCGGCACAGAGCGAGAGATCCCCGCGGACCTCGTCCTGATCGCGATGGGCTTCACCGGACCCGAGCAGGAGGGGTACACCGAAGACACGCTTCCGCAGGTTACCGACCGCGGCGCCTTCCGCCGCGACTCGTCGTACGAGTCGACGGTTCCCGGAGTGTTCGTCGCCGGAGACGCCGGTCGCGGTCAGTCGCTCATCGTGTGGGCCATCGCCGAGGGTCGCGCAGCTGCCGCGAACGTCGATCGCTTCCTGATGGGCACCACCGTGCTTCCCGAGCCGGTGCGACCGAGTGATGTCGCGATCGGTCTCCAGCCCGCGTAGGCTGAGGCCGGCACCGTCGCCTGATTTACATCCCCCATTTCTACCCTGGAGTATCTGTTGAGACGCGCGAAAATCGTCGCCACCTTGGGCCCCGCAACTTCCACGTATGAGACGGTGCGCGCACTGATCGATGCGGGGGTGGACGTCGCGCGACTGAACCTCAGCCACGGCGACTACTCGGTTCATGAGAACAACTACGCGAACGTGCGTCGTGCCGCAGAGGATGCCGGCCGGGCCGTCGCGATCCTCGTCGACCTGCAGGGGCCGAAGATCCGCCTCGGCAAGTTCGAGGACGGGCCGTACGAGCTCGCCAAGGGCGACATCTTCAAGATCACGACCGAAGACATCATCGGCAACAAGGAGATCTGCGGAACGACCTTCAAGGGCCTCCCGCAGGACGTCAAGCCGGGCGACTTCCTGCTGATCGACGACGGCAAGGTCCGCGTCGAGGTCGTCGAGACCGACGGCGTCACGGTGACCACCAAGGTCATCGTCGCCGGCGCCGTCTCCAACAACAAGGGCATCAACCTCCCCGGTGTCGCCGTCAACGTCCCCGCTCTCAGCGAGAAGGACGAAGACGACCTGCGTTGGGGACTGCGCATCGGCGCCGATCTGATCGCGCTGTCGTTCGTGCGCAATGCCGCCGATGTGACCCGCGTTCACGAGATCATGGCGGAAGAGGGCGTCAAGGTTCCCGTCATCGCCAAGGTCGAGAAGCCGCAGGCCGTCGATGCGCTGGAAGAGATCGTCGACGCGTTCGATGCGATCATGGTCGCCCGTGGTGACCTGGGCGTCGAGCTTCCGCTCGAGGCCGTGCCGATCGTGCAGAAGCGCGCCGTCGAGATCGCTCGCCGGATGGCCAAGCCGGTGATCGTCGCGACGCAGATGCTCGAGTCGATGATCAGCAGCCCGGTTCCCACGCGTGCCGAGACCTCGGACGTCGCGAACGCCGTCCTCGACGGTGCGGATGCCGTCATGCTCTCCGGTGAGACCAGTGTCGGCGACTACCCGGTCGTGGTCGTCGAGACCATGGCACGGATCATCGCCTCCACGGAAGAGCACGGCTTGGAGCGCATCCTGCCGCTGACGACCAAGCCCCGCACGCAGGGAGGCGCGATCACGCTCGCCGCTCTCGAGGTGGCGGAGTTCGTCGAGGCGAAGTTCCTCTGCGTGTTCACGCAGTCCGGGGATTCCGCGCGTCGTCTGTCGCGTCTGCGTTCGCGCATCCCGATGATCGCGTTCACCCCGGAGCCGGGAATCCGTCGCCGCATGGCTCTGACCTGGGGCATCCGCTCCACCCTGGTCGACATGGTCCAGCACACCGACCTGATGTATCACCAGGTGGACGAGTATCTGCTCGGCAACGGTCTCGCACAGGAGGGGGACAAGGTCGTCGTGATCTCCGGTTCCCCTCCCGGAATCGTCGGATCGACCAACGACCTGCGCGTGCACAAGGTGGGCGATGCGATCCGCGGCGCGGCACCGATCTACAAGGCCGGCGTCTGACATCGCGCATTGAGGGGGCGGAGCTTCGGCTCCGCCCCCTCGATGCGCGATCCGGTAGTTTTCCCTCATGGGTCCGCATCGTCTTCTGAGGAGCACGTCATCGGCGCGCTGAGGAAGGCGGGGTGGTGGTGCGCGGACTACGCGTACGCGGGGTTCTGGCAGCTGCGCGCGATGTTCGACCGCACGGATCCTGCGTCGTTCACCTCCGGGAGCGGTGCACGGATCGTCGTCCTTCCCGGCGTCTACGAGACGTGGAAGTTCATGCAGCCGCTCGTCGCGGCGATGCATGAGCGAGGCCATCCGGTCCAGGTCGTCGACACCCTCCATCGCAATCGACGTCCGGTGGTGGAGATGGCGCAGAGCGTCGGGGACTTCCTGGAGCGCCATGACCTCACGGATGTGATCCTGGTCGCCCACAGCAAGGGCGGGCTCGCGGGCAAGCTGGTCATGACGGGACCGGCGGCCGGCCGTGTGCGCTCGATGCTGGCGATCGCGACACCGTTCGGCGGTTCGAGCTATGCCCGTTTGATGCTCTCGCGGACGCTGCGGGAGTTCGCCCCCGATGACCCGGGAATCGTGAGCCTCACACAGAGACGGTCGGTGAACGATCGGATCGTCTCGATCTACGCGGAATTCGACCCGCACATCCCGGAGGGCAGCGAACTCGTCGGTGCCAAGAACGTCCGCCTCGACACCGGGGGGCATTTCCGGATCCTCGCGCATCCCCGGGTGCTCGCCGAGCTGGCTGTCCTCGCCGAGGAGCCCTGAGGACTCTCTTCATCAAACGGTGCCGGCGGTGGGACTCGAACCCACACGCCCTTTCGGACAAAGCATTTTGAGTGCTCCGCGTCTGCCATTCCGCCACGCCGGCTCGTGTGTCGCGTCTACGACTTTAGCGCAGCACGAGAGCCGGATTCTCCGCGCCGACCGCCTGGGGCCTGCGAACAGGGGCTCTCCACTAGGATGGTTGTGTGACAGAGCAAGAAGAGCAGGCTGAGCAGCCCACGTCATCCGCACCCCGACGCGTCGTCGTCGCTGAAGACGAGTCGCTGATCCGTCTCGACATCGTCGAGATCCTTCGCGACAACGGCTTCGATGTCGTGGGCGAGGCGGGGGATGGAGAGACCGCGGTCGCTCTGGCGACCGAGCTCCGACCGGACCTCGTCATCATGGACGTCAAGATGCCACAGCTCGACGGCATCAGCGCTGCGGAGAAGCTGCACAAGGGCAACATCGCGCCGGTCGTCCTGCTCACGGCGTTCAGCCAGAAGGAGCTCGTCGAGCGAGCGAGCGAGGCCGGTGCTCTCGCGTACGTCGTGAAGCCGTTCACTCCGAACGACCTTCTGCCCGCGATCGAGATCGCGCTGGCTCGCCACGAGCAGATCATCACCCTCGAGGCCGAGGTCGCCGACATGGTCGAGCGCTTCGAGACCCGCAAGCTCGTCGACCGGGCCAAGGGTCTGCTCAACGAGAAGATGGGCCTGAGCGAACCTGAGGCGTTCCGCTGGATCCAGAAGGCGTCGATGGACCGCCGTCTGACGATGCAGGACGTCGCCAAGGCGATCATCGAGCAGCTCGCCCCCAAGAAGTAGCGGTGAGCGCCGGCACGATCCGGCTCGATACCGAGCACATCCTGCGGCCGGTGAGGCGGGGGGATGGGGTTGCGCTCGCCCGCGCGTATGTCGCGAATCGCGAACATCTCGCGCCGTGGGAGCCGACGCGCTCGGAGGCGTTCTTCACCGTCGCCGCGCAGGAGCAGCACGCCCAGCTCTGCGTGGAAGACGCGGACGCCGGGCGGAGTCTCCGCTTCGTCATCGAATCCGATGACGGGGAGATCCGCGGTCGGATGAACATCAACAACATCGTCCGGGGGGCGTTCTGGAGCGCTGACCTCGGCTACTGGGTCGATGCCACGCGGCTGCGCCGCGGCCTCGCGAGCCGCGCGGTCGCTCAGCTCATCGAGTATTCACGGACGCAGCTCCGCCTTCACCGGCTCCAGGCCGCCACCCTGCTGCACAACCTCGGTTCCCAACGCGTGCTGGTCGGCAACGGCTTCGAGCGTATCGGCATGGCGCCGAAGTACCTCCGCATCGCGGGGGAGTGGCAGGACCATCTGCTGTTCCAGCGACTGCTCGAGGAACCGCTCAGTTCGCGGCGGGAAGGTCCTTGATCATGTTGGTGATGCGGATCGTGGAGCAGCGGCGTCCCTGATCGTCGGTCACCACGATCTCGTGCACGGTGATGCTCCGTCCCAGGTGCACCGGTGTGCACACACCGGTGACGACGCCTGACGTGGCCGATCGGGTGTGCGTCGCGTTGATGTCGACGCCGACGGCGAGACGGCCGGTACCGGCGTGCAGGTTCGCCGCCATCGAACCGAGCGATTCGCCGAGCACCACGTACGCGCCTCCGTGCATGAGGCCGACCGGCTGGGTGTTGCCTTCGACAGGCATCGTCGCGACACAACGGTCGATGCCGAACTCGACGAACTCCATGCCCATCTTCTCGGCCAGGGCGCCCATTCCGCGGGCCGTGGCCCAGTCGAGTCCCTCGCTCGTCGCGACGTCGCTCATGCATCCTCCTCAGCGGGTGTCTGTCGTCCTCGTTAGGCTGACAGGGTGACGGACTCCGCAAAGCCTACCCTCATGGTCGTCGACGGCCACTCGCTCGCCTACCGCGCTTTCTTCGCGCTCCCGGTCGACAATTTCACGACCAAGGACAATCAGCACACCAACGGCATCTACGGCTTCCTCTCGATGCTGGTGAACCTCATCAAAGCCGAGCAGCCGACGCACTTGGCGATCGCCTTCGACACCTCGCGTCACTCGTTCCGCACGGAGGAGTACTCCGAGTACAAGGCCACGCGTTCCGAGTCGCCGCAGGAGTTCAAGGGTCAGATCCCGCTTCTGCAGGACTGCCTCGCCGCCATGTCGATCCCTGTCCTGACGAAGGAGGGGATCGAGGCCGACGACATCCTCGCGACGCTCGCTTCACAGGGCGCCGAGCAGGGCTTCGACGTGCTCGTCGTCTCCGGAGACCGTGACACCATCCAGCTCGTGAACGACGACGTCACCCTGCTCTACCCGTCGGTGCAGGGCGTCTCGCAGCTGAAGCGCTATGACCCGACGACGGTGCAGGAGCGCTACGGTGTGCGTCCCGAGCAGTACCCCGACATCGCGGCCCTGGTCGGCGAGACCAGCGACAACCTGCCCGGTGTTCCGAAGGTCGGGGAGAAGACGGCGGTCAAGTGGCTCACGCAGTTCGGATCGCTCGATGAGCTGATCGCCCGTGCCGACGAGATCAAGGGAGTGGTCGGCGGCAACCTCCGCGACCACATCGACGATGTCCGACGCAACCGCAAGCTCAACCGTCTCCTCACCGATGTCGAGCTCCCGGTCGGGCCCTCCGACCTGGCCGTGGCACCGATCGATGCGCAGGCCGTGCGCGACATCTTCGCCCGGCTCGAGTTCCGCACCCTGCTACCGCGGGTGTTCGAGGCCGTCGGAGCCGGTGAGGTCGCCGATGACCCGGCGTCGGTCGTCGTGGTGCCCGCACCGGTCGAGACGTCACCGGCGGAGCTGGCGGCCTGGGCTGTCGCGCAGCACGGCGATGTCTCCCTGCGGATCATGACGCAGGGAGGTTCCCCCACACGGATCGGCGCCGCGACTCTCACCGACCTCCGCGAGTCGGATTGGACGGAGAGCGCCGCAGAGGCTCTGCGCGAATGGATCGAGTCCGACGCGCCGAAGGTGCTGCACGATGCGAAGCCGCAGGTGAAGGCCCTGATCCGTCAGGGAATCCGCCTCCGCGGTCTCGCCTACGACACGAGCCTGGCCGGCTGGCTCCTGCGGCCGAGCTTCCCCGACAAGACCCTGTCCGACCTGGTCGAGCGCTACCTCGGCGAGAAGCTGCCCGAGGCCGACCCGTCCCAGCTGGTGCCCGAGACCGAGGGAGCCACACCGTCGCAGGAGGCATGGTTCGCGTTGCGCGTCGCCGATGCGCTGCGTGAAGACATCCCCGAGTCGGTCGCCGCTGTCCTGGTCGACATCGAACTGCCGACCCTGCTCACACTCGCCGACATGGAGGTCGCGGGCGTCGCGGTCTCGCACGAGGTGCTCTCCACGTTCTCCGGCGAGCTCGCCGCTCGCGCCGAGGGACTCGCGCAGGAGGCGTTCTCGGTCGTCGGTCGTGAATTCAATCTCGGTTCGCCCAAGCAGCTGCAGGAGGTCTTGTTCGAAGACCTGCAGTTGCCGAAGACCCGCAAGACCAAGACCGGCTACTCCACCGACGCCGCGGTACTCGCCGACCTGCAGGAGAGCAACCCGCACCCGTTCCTCAGCCTGTTGCTGCAGCACCGTGAGGCCACCAAGCTCCGGCAGATCATCGAGTCCCTCGACACGGCGATCGGCGACGACCACCGCGTGCACACGACGTATGTGCAGACGGGGAGCCAGACCGGGCGACTGTCCAGTACCGATCCCAATCTGCAGAACATCCCGGTGCGTACGGAGGAATCGCGCCGCATCCGGAGCGCGTTCGAAGTCGGCGAGGGGTACGACGCTCTCTTGACGGCCGACTATTCGCAGATCGAGATGCGCATCATGGCCCATCTGTCCGGCGACGAGGGGCTGATCGAGGCCTTCAACAGTGGCGAGGACCTGCACCGGTTCGTCGGCGCCCGCGTGTTCGGGGTCGAGCCCAGCGAGGTGTCTCCGGCGATGCGCACGAAGGTGAAGGCGATGTCCTACGGCCTCGTCTACGGACTCTCGGCGTTCGGGCTCTCGAAGCAGCTGCGCATCGAGCAGTCCGAGGCCAAGCAGCTGATGGTGGAGTACTTCGCGCGATTCGGCGCGGTGCGCGACTATCTGCGCGCCTCGGTCATGAAGGCGAAAGAGGTCGGCTACACCGAGACGATCTTCGGGCGCCGTCGGCCGTTCCCCGACCTCGCGAGCCCGAACCGGGTGTTGCGCGAGAACGCCGAGCGCGCTGCCCTCAACGCGCCGATCCAGGGGAGCGCCGCCGACATCATGAAGATCGCGCTGCTCCACATCCACGACGATCTCCGCTCCCAGCAGCTGTCCTCGCGCGTGCTGCTCCAGATCCATGACGAACTCGTCGTCGAGGTCGCCCCGGGGGAGTGGGACGCGACGGAGCAGATCGTTCGCGCTCGAATGGGGGATGCCGCACAGTTGTCGGTGCCGCTCGATGTTCAGGTCGGGCGCGGCCGTGACTGGAACGAAGCCGCGCACTGACCTCCGCCACGGGAGGGGCCGGGGCTAGGCTGGCAGTTATGACTTCAGCTCCCCGCACCCCTTCCGCCATCGACGCCGTCGCCGATGAATGGGTCGACACGATCGCGGTTCTGGCACCCACTCTCGGCACCTACATCGGGCGCGACGAGGTGAACGACCGCTTCGGCGACCTGAGCCCCGCCGGTCATGAGGAGAT
The DNA here is from genome assembly GCF_023101205.1 of Microbacterium aurugineum. NCBI lineage: Bacteria > Bacillati > Actinomycetota > Actinomycetes > Micrococcales > Microbacteriaceae > Microbacterium > Microbacterium aurugineum. Next base: position 1,678,662 of record NZ_CP078078.1, read on the forward strand.
CGCTGCGGCGACGCGTGCGACGTTGGACAAGCTCTCCGCGCTCGAGCCCGTGGACGCGATCGACGAGGTGACGAAGACCGACCTCGGTGCCGAGCTCCGGCTCGACCTCGAGCTGCACGACGCGAAGTGGCACCTGCGCGATCTCAACGTGATCGCTTCTGCTGCACAGGATGTGCGCGCGGCGTTCGACCTGATGCCCACGGCGACGGTGCAGGACTGGGACGTGATCGCGACCCGCCTCGCCGCGGTGCCCGATGCCCTTCGCGGCTACGTCGAGACCCTCAGGACGGGTATCGCGGAGGGCATCGTGCCGGCGCGCAGGCAGGTGACCGAGGTGGCGACGCAGATCGATCGCTACACCGCCGATGACGGCTTCTTCGCTGCGTTCGTCGCGAACGCGGACCCCGAGGAGGGGCAGCTGCCCGCGTCTCTCGCCCGCACTCTCGCCGACAATTCGGCCTCGGCCCGTGTCGCCTACGACGAGCTGCGCCGTTTCCTCGCGGAGGAGCTCGCTCCTGCCGCAGGCGACGACGACGCAGTGGGGCGTGACCTCTATGCGCTCAACTCGCGTCGCTTCCTCGGGGCGACCATCGATCTCGACGAGACCTACGAGTGGGGGCGCGTGGAGCTCGCGCGTATGGTCGAGGAGCAGACCGCGATCGCGAACGAGATCCTCCCCGGTGCGTCCGTCGAGGAAGCGGTCGCCCACCTGGAAGCCGACCCCGCGCGCAAGCTCGTCGGCACCGACGCTCTCCAGAAGTGGATGCAGGAGACGAGCGACCGCGCGGTCGCTGAACTCGGCGTCTCGCATTTCGACATCCCCGAAGCCATTCGCACGCTCGAGTGCATGATCGCCCCCACGCAGGAGGGCGGCATCTACTACACCGGCCCGACCGACGACTTCTCACGCCCCGGTCGCATGTGGTGGTCCGTCCCCGAGGGCGTCACGGAGTTCGACACGTGGCGGGAGCTCACCACGGTCTTCCATGAGGGCGTCCCGGGTCACCATCTGCAGATCGCTCAGGCGGTGTACAACCGGGCCGAGCTCAATTCCTGGCGTCGGCTGCTCGCGGGAACCTCGGGTCATGCCGAGGGCTGGGCTCTGTACGCGGAGCGTCTGATGGAGCAGCTCGGCTACCTGGACGACCCCGCCGACCGGCTCGGCATGCTCGACGGACAGCGGATGCGGGCCGCCCGCGTCGTCCTCGACATCGGTGTGCACCTGGGCAAGCCGCGTCTCGACGGCACCGGAGTGTGGGACGCGGAGTACGCACTCGACTTCATGCGCCAGAACGTGAACATGTCGGATCAGTTCGTGCAGTTCGAGGTGAACCGCTACCTCGGCTGGCCGGGCCAGGCGCCGTCGTACAAGGTTGGTCAGCGCATCTGGGAGCAGGTGCGCGACGGAGTCCGTGCCGCCGAGGGAGATGCCTTCTCGTTCAAAGACTTCCACAAGAAGGCGCTCGACCTGGGCGGCGTCGGCCTCGACACGCTGCGCAGCGCTCTGCTCCCACGCTGACGGGAATGGGATCCGGTCCACGAGTGTTCATTCACCTGAATAGAGAGGGATGACGTGGGCATCGAATTCGGACTGGACACCTTCGGCGACATCACGAGGGACGCGGGCGGGAAGCTCCTGACCGGGGCGCAGACGATCCGCAACGTCGTGGAGCAGGCTGAGCTCGCAGACACGGTCGGGGTGGACTTCTTCGGGGTGGGGGAGCACCACCGCGAAGAGTTCGCGGTGTCCGCGCCGGAGATGGTGCTCGCCGCGATCGCTGCGCGCACCGAACACATCCGTCTCGGCACGGCGGTGACCGTGCTGTCGTCGGATGATCCGGTCCGCGTGTTCGAGCGCTTCTCGACGTTGGACGCACTCTCGAACGGCCGAGCCGAGGTCGTCCTCGGCCGCGGCTCCTTCATCGAGTCCTTTCCGCTCTTCGGCTACGACCTGCGGGACTACGACGCGCTGTTCGAGCAGAAGCTCGAGCTGTTCGTCGAACTCCTCAAGGAGGAGCCCGTGACATGGTCGGGCACCATGCGCGCCTCGCTGGAGAATGCGAACGTGTTCCCCAAGACCGAGAAGGGTCTTCGTACCTGGGTGGGGGTGGGTGGCAGCCCGGAGTCCGTCGTACGGGTCGCGCGCCATGGCCTGGGGCTGATGCTCGCGATCATCGGCGGGCCGGCGGCGCGGTTCAAGCCCTTCGTCGATCTGTACCACCGCTCTGTCGCGTCTTTCGGAACCACCTCGCATCCTGTCTCGGTGCATTCGCCCGGCCACATCGCCGAGACGGATGCGGAAGCCTGGGACGCCGCCTACTCCGGGTTCGAAGCGATGAACAACACCATCGGCCGGGAGCGCGGATGGCCGGCGTACAGTCGCGCGCGCTTCCAGAACGACGTCGGGCCGGAAGGCGCGATCTACGCGGGTTCACCGGACCGCGTCGCCGCGAAGATCGCAGACACGATCACGACCCTCGGGCTCGGGCGGTTCGACCTGAAGTACGCCACCGGCACCCTGTCGCACGAGTCGATGATGCGCAGCATCGAGCTGTACGGGACCGAAGTGATCCCGCGCGTGAAGCGGATCCTCGACGCGCAGGACTGACGACATCCCGCGCAGGACGTCGGGCGCTCGGCTCTACGATGAAGAATATGGCCAACTCTGCCCTGCCGGGCCGCTCATCGCTGGCTGAGCGCCTGGACGTCCTGCCGTTCACACGTCGACACCTCCGCCTGCTGACAGGGTCCGGGGTCGGTTGGGCGCTGGACGCGATGGATGTCGGCCTGATCTCGTTCATCCTCGCGGCGCTCACGCAGCAGTGGGGGCTGACGAAAGGCGAGGCCGGCTGGATCGCCTCGGTCGGATTCATCGGCATGGCCGTCGGGGCCACACTCGGTGGGCTCCTCGCCGATCGTTTCGGCCGGCGGCAGGTCTTCGCCCTCACGCTGCTCGTGTACGGCATCGCGACCGGTGCCAGCGCCCTGGTCGGAGGACTGGTGGCGCTCCTGGTCCTGCGGTTCCTGGTGGGACTCGGCCTCGGCGCAGAGCTCCCGGTGGCGTCGACCTATGTGAGCGAGTTCGCACCCGCGCGGATCCGCGGCCGCCTGATCGTGGTGCTGGAGGCTTTCTGGGCGCTCGGATGGACCGCCGCCGCGGTGATCGGCTTCCTGGTCATCCCGGCTTCGGACGACGGCTGGCGCTGGGCGTTCGCGCTGGGCGCGATCCCCGCGGCGTACGCACTCTTCGTACGTTGGCGCATGCCGGAGTCACCTCGCTGGCTCGCCTCACGAGGACGCATCGCGGAGGCAGACCGCATCGTGTCGGCGTTCGAGACCGATGCCGGTGTGGAAGTCGCACCCGCGATCCGGAAGGAACCCGCCTCCCGTGCGATCGCGGTCACGGCGAGGGCGCGGCTGGCGACACTCTGGAACCCGGAGTTCCGGCTGCGCACTCTGTGCCTGTGGGTGGTGTGGCTGGGGGTGAACTTCGCCTACTACGGAGCGTTCATCTGGATCCCGAGCATCCTCGTCGATGCCGGGTTCGATCTGGTGCGTTCAATCGGTTTCACGTTGATCATCACGTTGGCGCAGCTTCCGGGCTATGCGGTCGCCGCGTGGTTGATCGAGGTGTGGGGGCGCCGTGTGACGCTGTCGGTGTTCCTTCTCGGCTCGGCGGTCTCCGCCGTGGTCTTCGGCACCGCGACGACAGAGGGTGCGATCATCGCGGCGGGCATGGCGCTGTCGTTCTTCAACCTCGGTGCGTGGGGTGCGCTCTACGCCGTGACGCCGGAGATCTATCCGACGTCGCTGCGGGGGACAGGAGCGGGCTGGGCTGCCGGAGTGGGCCGTATCGCGTCGATCGTGGCTCCTCTGTCCGTTCCCGTGCTGCTGGTCGCCGGGGGAGCGCCGCTGCTGTTCGCGGTCTTCGGGGCATGCTTCCTCGGAGCTGCCGCCGCCGCCTGGGGGCTCGTCGATCGGCGCGGGCGAGCGCTCGACGATCGCTGATCCCCGTTGTCGCCGACCCGCAATAGGCTGGGGCGATGGCAGATGTGCGGTTCGTGGCGATCGGCGACTCCTTCACGGAGGGGGTCGGTGACGTCCTTCCGGATGGGCGGGAACGCGGTTGGGCGGACCTCGCAGCTCAAGGATGGGCCGATGCAGCCGGATACCCGATCCAGTATGCGAACCTCGCGATCCGGGGCAAGCTGGCCTGGCCGATCGTCGAGCAGCAGTTGGAACCGGCGCTCGCGCTGCGCCCGACCCACCTCTCCTTCAACGGCGGTGGCAACGACATGCTGCGACCGCGTACCGACGTCGAGCACATCGCCGACGCTTTCAGCCGGGTGCTGCGTCGCTGCGACGAGGAGGGCGTGACCATGATCCTGCTTTCCGGTGCGAACCCGAGCGGGCAGCTGCCGATGGGTTCCCTCGTCCAGCGCAGGGGAGACCTGCTCTCCGAGGCGGTGCTCCGACGCATCGAAGGACGCCCCGACGTCATCCGGGCGCTCAACTGGCCCGATCGCGAACTCTCTCGCGGCGCGTACTGGGCCGACGATCGTCTGCACATGAACGCGGCTGGCCATCACCGTGTCGCTGCCAGGGTGCTCCACGCGCTCGGGTTCGAGCCTCCGGAGACCTGGTGGGCGCCGAGCGATCGCATGGGCGGAGGACCATCGGGCCTCGCGTACTACCGCGAGTTCGTCGGGCCCTGGGTGCGCCGACGAGTGACGCGTACCTCGTCGGGCGACGGCCGTGCGGCGAAATACCCGGCCTGGGTCGAACGGGTCCCGTCGTGATGCCGCGGAGTGACGCGAAGTGACCGACATCGAGCTCGCGCGAATCCCCGCCGGGGTCGTGACCCTCCGCGATGCGCGACGCGGTGAGCAGCGTGAGGTGACGCTCGAGCCGTACGAGATCGGCGTGTACCCCGTGACCGAGGCGCAGCTCACCGAGGTACTGGGCATTCCGATGCGCCACCCGCGTCGCCCCGCAGCCGACCTGAGCTGGTTGCGCGCCGTCCATTTCTGCAACGCCGCCTCCGAGTGGGAAGGGTTGGACCAGGTCTATCTGTTCGACGGCGAGGAGGTCGCCTGGGACACGACGGCCGACGGCTACCGACTGCCCACCGAGGCGGAATGGGAGTTCGCGTGTCGGGCGGGGTCGACCGGGCCGCACTATGCGCCTCTGGCCGATGCGGCGTGGACGAGTGCGGACGGCGTCTCGTCTCCGCAAGATGTCGGGGGGAAGCTCCCGAACCTCCACGGTCTCTTCGACACCCTCGGCAACGTATGGGAGTGGTGCTGGGACCTCCTGGATCCTGCCCGCTACGACGACTACCGGGTGTTCCGCGGGGGCGGATTCGCTGACGATGCGTGGAGTGTCCGCGCCTCGGTCCGCCGAGGGGGAGCGCCGCGGATGCATCACGAAGACGTCGGCCTCCGGCTTGCTCGAGGGGCGTTCGACACGCTCGAACAAGCGCAGGGGTGGTCGGCTCGAGCCGACCGCGAGCGTGCTGTGCAGGACGGGCCGCTTCCGTCGGGTTGGACGCCGCGTCGACGGTGACGTCTCTCTCGCAGTCTCCGAAGTCCGCAGAGGGAAGGCTCGCTGTCCGACGGTTTTGGCGGGGAGCAGCACGGGTGGAAAGCTGGTTCCATGGCATCGGAATATTCGCTCATCGTCTCCCAGGGCCGCGTCGCCGACCGCACCGATGGGGCGCTCGCGGGTGCACGACGCGTCGGCGAGGCGGTCTCGTCACTTCTCGCTGTCGACCCGCTGATCATCGGCACGCCGACACCGAGCGAGATCGATGATTGGTCCGTCGCACTTCCCGAAGCGGAGACGACGTTGAGAGGGCTGCGCACCGCGGTGAGCGAAGCCATCGCGGATGGCACGACGCCTCTTCTGATCACCAACACCTGCGCGGCGAGCCTCGGCACGTTGCCGACGGCGGCCGCGCATCATCCCGAGGCCGTCGTGCTCTGGATCGACGCGCATGGCGACTTCAACACACCCGATACGACCGATTCCGGGTATCTGGGAGGTATGGTCCTGGCCGCTGCGTGTGGGCTCTGGAACAGCGGGCACGGGGCGGGCCTCGATCCGAGAAAGGTGGTGGTGGTCGGTGGCCGGGACATCGACACCGCTGAGGAGCAGCTGCTCGCCGATGCCGGCGTCACCGTCATCCCCCCGTCGGAGAGCACGCCCGAGCGCGTCCTCGAGTCGGTCGCGGGTCGCCCGGTGTGGATCCACGTCGATTGGGACGTCCTCGAGCCTGGCTACATCCCTGCCGCGTACCGCGTCGGGGGAGGACTGCTGCCTCACCAGATCGCCGCGATCTTCGCTGCGCTACCGCCGGACTCCGTGCGGGGGATCGAACTCGCGGAGTTCGAAGCAGGCGATGCGGAGGTGCCGGAGCGCGTCAGCGTCGAGTTGATCGTGGAGACACTCCAGCACCTGCTCCGCTGAGCGTCCCTCAGCGCCGACGTTCCGGATCGAGGCCGATGCGGATCCGAGTGCGTTTGCGTTCGATCAGGATGAAGGTCACCCCGAGGATCCACAGCGGGATGGGCATGAGGAAGGCGATCCTGAAGGCCTCCAGCGAATAGGTCTCTGGGGTCCCCGCGCCCTGCAGGTCGAGCGCGAGTCCGATCAGGAAGATCGCGATCAATGCGGCGATGAAGCCACCCGCGTTCGTGACACCGGTCGCGGTGCTCAGACGATGACTCGGGTTGTGCGTCCGAGCGTGGTCGAAGGCGATCATCGAAGCGGGGCCACCGGTGGCGAGAGCGATCGCCAGCACGTAGAGGAGCCAGATCGGCGCCGCTCCGGGGAGAGCGATGACAGCGATCCACGCTGCCATCTGCACGCCGACGGCGGGGAGCACGAGCGCGAGTGAGCGGTGATTCGGGTGTCGGCGGGAGAGGTCGCCGATGATCGGCCCGAGAAACATTCCCGCAACGACATATACAGAGATGATGCCGGCGGCGTGCGCGGTGTCGAGACCCTCACCGGCGGTGAGGAACGGCATTCCCCACAGCAGCACGAAAGCAGTACCCGCAAAGGGAGTGGTGAAGTGCGACCAGAAGGCGAGCCTGGTGCCGGGGTGAGCCCACGCCGCGCGTATGCCGACACCGGTGTCTATCGCAGACGTGACGACGCGGACCACACCCGTATCCGTGTTGACGGTGACGTCCGCGCCCTGCTCCGGGGGATGGTTGCGGATCACCAGCGCCACGAGGATCGCGAACAGCAGACCGAGTCCCGCGATGCTTCCGAACGTGATGCTCCAGGTCGTCGCGTGGAGCAGCGCCGCGAGCGGGACCAGCGCGATCAGCTGGCCGGCCTGGCCGATGATTCCGGTGAACTGCACCATCAGCGGTCCGCGCTGCGCGGGGAACCAGGTCGCGACGAGTCGAAGCACGGCGGGGAAGATCGCGGCGTCGCCGGCGCCGAGCAGCACACGCGCGAAGATCGCGATCCCGATGTTCGGAGACAGCGCCATCGTCAGCTGACCAGCCGCCATGAGCAGCATGCCGACCGTCATGATCGGTCGTGATCCGAAGCGATCGAGGAGCACCCCGACAGGAATCTGCATTCCGCCGTAGACGGCGAGCTGCACCACGGCGAACAGGGCGAGCGTCGACGCATCCGCCTGGAACCGGTCCGCCGCTTCGACGCCGACCGCGCCGAGGGACGTGCGATTCGTGATGGCGAGGACGTAGGCCGCGACACCGACCGACCAGATGATCCATGCGCGCAACCCCGGGGTCGACACGGGAGAGGGGGAGACCGGCGGCACGCCTCAACGCTACTCCTCTGCCACCGGGCTTCAGTGCCCTCGGAGCGTTGTCGGTGACGGTGGCTACGGTGGCGTCATGACAGGTTCACCTCTGCACCACTCACTGGACTACATCGAGCTCGTCGTCACCGATCTGGAGAAGTCGAAGGATTTCTTCCGTGAGGCCTTCGGTTGGGGCTTCCACGACTACGGCCCCGGATACGCAGGGATCGTTTCACCGCGCGACGACGGCAATGAATCCGGTGGGCTGATGCTCGCGGATGAGCCGCGGCCGGTCGGCGGTCCTCTCGTGCTCCTCTACTCCGAAGACCTCGACGCCACGCAGGCTGCGATCGAGAAGGCCGGCGGCGCGATCCTCCAGGCGCCGTACGAGTTCCCCGGTGGACGACGCCTCCACTTCGCAGACCCGACGGGCAACGAGCTCGGCGTCTGGTCCACACAGTAGGAGTCCCGCCGGGGCTCTCATCTCACCGCGGCCCAGGCGCTACGAAGCGTGACGGAGACGTGCTATCCAGGGAGTTCGATCTCCCGCGCCTTTTGGAGCAACAAGCGGAACTCAGCGAGGTCAAGGTCGTCGACCGACCGGAAGGTGATCGCCGCAGCGCCGACCTTGACCTTCCCGAGCTGATGAGCGCGCGCACGCACAAGGTACTCGCCGTTCTCGGCCGCGTTCACGTAGACCGACAAGTGGCTCTTCTGCTCCGCGAGCCCCACGAGGAACCAGTCGACGCTTCCGCCCCGAGGGCGGGGCTGAGCGATCGTGCCGTAGCCCACGATCGCCTGTTCCGTGCCGCCCCACATCTTGCCTCGCCACAGCACACGGTCCACCCCAGGCAGCGCTTCACGGATGATCTCGTCCAAGCGCACGAGTTCATCGGCGCGTGACGCCGCCACCAGGAACCCATACACGTCATCTTTCACTCTGTCCACGATCGGAGCCTATCGCCGAGGTTCATTCGTCGATGCCGACTTCGGACTACGCGCTTTCGCTCGTCGGGTTGTGTAGCCCCGGACGCCCGAGGTTCTGCAGGATCGATGACACCAGTTCGTCGGTCGACACCTCGCGGCCCACTCGCGTCTCTTCGAACCAGGGGAGGGGCTGCCATCCGTCGTACCATTCGCGGAGCTCGTCCTCTCCGAAGGCGGTCGCGAGCGGTCTTCCCGCATGACGCCGAATCGTCTCGTCGAGCCCGACGTCAAACTGGTAGATGAGCGTGGTTCCGAGGTGATCGAGATGCAAGCGTTCGAAGATGTCGGAATAATCGCGGAGATTGAAGATCCCGTCAAGGATGACGTCATATCCGAGGTCCAACGCCTGTCTGGCTGCACCGATGATCAGCGTGCTCGCGTCCCGGGATAGCCGGCGCCGATCGGGGTCGTGCAGCACCTCGCGGCGAAAGTGATCCTGAGAGATGAGAGCCACCCGCCGCCCGAGGAGATTCTGCCGCAACGCCGTCGCCGTCGTCGTCTTGCCTGACGCGGCGTCGCCGCGCAGGATGACGAGACACGTGGAGTCACTGCCGGTGGGAGTCATCGAACCTATCCTCGCAGTTCCTGCCGCAGCGAGAGGAGGAGAGACCTGATCGACACAAACTGACATAATGTGCATTATCGGATATCACTCGAGCGAGAGTGGGGTGCTCGATAGGCTCGCTGCGTGAACGGGAACAACGTCGACATCGACTGGGAATCTGCGCGGCTGGCGAACCAGGCGAACTGGGAAGATCGCGTGCCTGTGCACGAAGAAGCGTACGGACTCGACACGTTCGACGACCCGGCTCATCTCAGCGACGTCGTGCGCGACGATCTGGTCGCGATGAAGTCGTTCCTTCCGTCCGGTTCGCTCTCCGGGCTCGACCTGTGCCATCTGCAGTGCCACATCGGCACCGACACGGTCTCGCTGGCTCGAGCGGGCGCCACAGTCACCGGCGTCGACTTCTCGCCGTCCGCGCTCCGTGCTGCCGCCCAGCTTGCTGCACGCCTGGGTATCGACGCCACCTGGGTGGAGACCGACGTTCTCGATGCGCGTGCCGCAGTCGACGGCGTCTTCGATGTCGTCTACACGAGCATCGGGACGATCACCTGGCTCAGCGACCTGGACCGGTGGGCCGCCCAGATCGTGGCCCTGCTGCGCCCAGGCGGCATGTTCTTCATCCGAGACGGCCATCCCGCGCTCTACGCACTCGATGAGAACGCTGCTGAGCTCACCACACGCTATTCCTACTTCGCGACCGGGCATGCGCAGCAGTGGGATGACGACAGCACCTACGTCGGCGACGGACGCCTCGCTCACACGCGTACGTACGAGTGGCCGCACCCCCTGTCCGAGATCCTCGGCGCTCTGTTGCGCGCTGGTCTCCGACTCATCCACTTCGACGAAGGCCGAACGCTGCCGTGGCGCTTCAGCGACCGCATGGTGGAGGTTCCCGGCGGCTATGCCTGGCCCGATGCAGAGCGCGACAAGCTGCCGTGCACGTACACGATCATCGCCCGCCGGGACTGAGACCGCGACGAAGCGGGGCGCAACGCCGGGCGGACTATCCCCCTGCCCGACTCACGCTCCGACGTACTCCGCGAGGTGCTCCCCCGTGAGCGTCGCCTTTTGGGATACCAAATCTCTCGGGGTTCCCTCGAAGACGATCTTCCCGCCGTCGTGACCGGCGCCGGGGCCGATGTCGATGATCCAGTCCGCGTGCGCCATGACTGCTTGATGGTGTTCGATGACGATCACGGTCTTCCCCGCGTCGACGAGTCGATCCAGCAGGCCCAGGATCTTGTCGACATCCGCGAGGTGCAAACCTGTCGTGGGCTCATCGAGCACGTAGACGTCGCCCTTCTCCCCCATCTGGATCGCGAGCTTGAGACGCTGGCGTTCGCCGCCCGACAGCGTCGACAGCGGTTGCCCGAGCGACAGATATCCGAGTCCCACGTCTTCCATGCGACCGAGGATCGCCGCCGCGGCGGGCAGCTTCGCCTCGCCGTCGCCGAAGAAGACCCGGGCCTCGGCGACCGGCAGATCGAGGACCTCGGTGATGTCCTTGCCCGCGAGCTTGTACTCCAGCACGCCTGCCTGGAAGCGCTTACCTCCGCAGTCCTCGCACGGCGTCTCGATCGTGTCCATGAAACCGAGTTCGGTGATGATGACGCCCGCCCCCTTGCATGACGGACACGCGCCTTCCGAGTTCGCGCTGAACAGCGCCGGCTTCACGCCGTTCGCCTTCGCGAACGCCTTCCGGATCGGTTCGAGGAGTCCTGTGTAGGTGGCAGGATTGCTGCGGCGGGACCCCTTGATCGCGGCCTGGTCGATCGCGACGACGCCATCCTGATGGGACACCGATCCATGGATGAGTGAGCTCTTGCCCGACCCGGCGACGCCGGTCACGACGGTGAGGACTCCGGTGGGGATATCGACATCGACGTCCTGCAGATTGTTCGCCGACGCGCCGCGCACTTCGATCTTTCCCGACCCCGTTCGCACCTCGTCCTTCAACGTCGCGCGGTCTTCGAGATGATCTCCGGTCTTCGTTCCGCTCGCTTTCAGCCCCTCGACCGAGCCCTCGTAGCAGATCTCTCCGCCCGCGCTGCCGGCTCCTGGCCCCAGATCCACGACGTGATCGCCGATCGCGATGGTCTCAGGCTTGTGCTCGACGACGAGGACGGTGTTGCCCTTGTCGCGCAGTTGCAGCAGCAGGCCGTTCATCCGCTGGATGTCGTGCGGATGCAGGCCGATCGTCGGCTCGTCGAACACGTAGGTGATGTCCGTGAGCGAGGAGCCGAGGTGCCGCAGCATCTTGATGCGTTGCGCCTCTCCCCCGGACAGCGTGCCCGACGGCCGCTCGAGGCTGAGGTATCCCAGTCCCAGCGTCACGAATGCGTCCAGGTTGGCGCTGAGCGCCTGCAAGAGCGGTCCGGCGCCGGGAAGATCGAGGCCGCGCACCCACTCAGCCAGGTCGGTCACCTGCATTCGGCACGCATCCGCGATGCTGACGCCCTCGATCTTCGAAGAGCGCGCACCTTCAGTGAGCCGCGTGCCGTCGCACTCCGGGCAGACCGCGAAAGTGGCGACGCGTTCGACGAAGGCTCGGATGTGCGGCTGGAGTGCGTCGAGATCCTTCGAGAGCATCGCCTTCGTGATCTTGGGGATCAGACCTTCGTAGGTCATGTTGATCCCCGAGATCTTCACCTTCGTGACCTCGCCGTAGAGGAACAGATGCCGCTGCTTGTCCGTGAACTCCGCGATCGGTTTGTCGGACGGATAGAACCCCGACTGGGAGAAGCCCTTCACCATCCACCCGTCGGCGGTGTAGCCGGGGACCATGATGGCGCCCTCATCGAGCGACTTGGACTCGTCGACGATCTGCGTGAGATCGAGGTCCGACACCGCTCCCCTCCCCTCGCAACGCGGACACATGCCGCCCAGATAGATCGCATCCTTCACGATCTTCTTCTCGCCGCCGGGACCGGTCATGACGCCGCTGGCCTTCTGCGTCGGGATGTTGAAAGAGAAGGCCGTCGGTCCGCCGATGTAGGGCTGCCCGAGCTTGCTGAACAGGATGCGCAGCATCGCGTTGGCATCGGTGACCGTTCCGACGGTCGAGCGCGGATTCGCGCCGAGTCGCTCCTGATCGACGATGATCGCCGTGGTCAGCCCCTCCAGGACGTCGACGTCGGGACGCGGCACCGACGGCATGAATCCCTGCACGAAAGCGCTGTACGTCTCATCGATCATCCGGCGGGATTCCGCGGCGATCGTGTCGAAGACGAGGGAGCTCTTGCCTGAACCCGATACGCCGGTGAACACGGTGAGACGTCGCTTCGGGATCTCTACGCTGACATCCTTCAGATTGTTCTCGCGCGCGCCCTGAACGCGGATCAGGTCGTGGGTGTCGGCGGGGTGCTCGGTGGTCATCAGCGTCCTTCGTCGATTCGGTGGAGGGTTCAGGCGGCCTGGTTGATACGGAGCAGGTTGCCTGCCGGATCCCGGAAAGCACAGTCGCGGACGCCGTAAGGCTGGTCCATGGGTTCCTGCACGACGTCTGCCCCGCCTTCGACGAGCCGTTCGAAGAGCCCGTCGAGGTCGTCGCTCGCGAGGGTGAGCGCGGCATAGCTGCCCTTGGCGATCAGCTCGAGGATCGTCTGCCGCTCGGCGTCGGTGATGCCGGGGTCGGTTGCCGGTGGGTGAAGCACGATCGATGTCTCGGGCTGTCCCTCCGGTCCGACCGTGAGCCAGCGGAGACCGTCGTACCCGACGTCGTTGCGCACCTCGAAGCCGAGCGCATCTCGGTAGAACCCGAGCGCAGCTTCGGCGTCGGTGTGAGGCAGGAAGGCGTAGTGGATGCTGATGTTCATGGTTTTCACGTTAGATGGGCATCGATGCGGGGTGCTTCTTGATTCCTGATCGGTCGTGTGACCTGCTTGGCCTGGAACGAGGGAATCCCTTCGACGTGCGCTGCTCGTTCACGGTACACGCGGGGTGAGACACCGACCAGCTCGGTGAACCGGGTGCTGAACGTGCCGAGCGATGAGCAGCCGACTTCGAAGCAGACCTCGGTGACCGTGAGGTCGCCACGGCGCAGGAGCGCCATGGCCCGCTCGATCCGTCTCGTCATCAGGTACGAGTACGGCGATTCGCCGTATGCGTCCCGGAAGCACCGACTCAGGTGCCCCGCCGACATGTGCACACCCCGGGCCAGCGCCTCGACATCGAGCGGCCGGGCATACTCGCGATCGATGCGATCCCGCACTCTTCGCATCACTGTGAGCTCGCGCAAGCGCGCATCATCCGGACCCGTCACGAAGTCGATAGTGCCATGACGCCGGGTGTCCTGGTGTGACGGAATGAAACGCGAACGGCGACTCCTCCCCATCTGGGGCGGTGAGGGCGCTACCCTGAGGAAGCATCCTCACAGGATCTTCTCAGAAAGGGGTCCCCCACCATGTCTGAACCACTCACCGAGGCGAAGTCACTGTTCAAATCGATTCGCATCTCGCTCGCCGTCGCCGGTGTTCTCGCGCTCGTCGCCGGAATCGTCCTCCTCGTCTGGCCGGTGAAGTCCGCGGTCATCGTGACGGCGATCTTCGCCTCCTACCTGGTCGTCGCCGGACTCGTCTACATCGGGCTGGGCATCTTCTCGAGCGCCAAGGGCGGATGGGCCCGCGTGGGGCACATCGTCCTCGGACTGCTCTACGTCGCGGCGGGCATCATCGCGTTCTTCAACTTGAATGCAGCCGCGGCCACGCTCGCGTTCGTGGTCGTGATCTTCATCGGCATCAGCTGGATCGTCGATGGCGTCGTGGCCTTGACGCTTCTGGGCAGCGATGGCTCGCGCGTCTGGACCGTTCTCTACGCGCTCCTGAGCATCGTCGCCGGAATCATCGTCCTGTTCTCGCCGCTGATCGCCGGCTTCGCATTCTGGCTGCTGCTCGGCATCTCGCTGATCGTTCTCGGCATCATCCAGATCGTGCGCGCTTTCACGCTCGGCAAGGACGAGAAGGAGTATGTGGCCGCCGTTCAGGGAGACACGGCCAGCTGATCTCCCCCGCGAACAGAACGGCCCCGTCCTGCATCCAGCAGGACGGGGCCGTTCCGTAGGTCGGAGGTCACTCCGCGGCGAACGCGCTCACATCGCCGACCAGGCGTGTGTTGTCAGCCGGAACAGGATCGACCGTGGCCTTGGCCACCTCGGCAGCGAACTCGGAGACGTTGTAGAGCTTGCCTGCCGACTCCCGCCGCTCGGCGATCGCGCCGGGGTTCGCCCGCTCCAACAGGGTCGCAGTGATCGTTCCCTCGATCATGTCTCCGGAGACGACCGTGAAGCCGATCCCCTTCTCGGCAAGGCTCGGGATGAGCTCACGAAGCGCGTCTTCCCCGGCTCGCTTCGACAGCGCGACCGGCTCGTACTCCGGCATCGTGGGCGTGGTGCGGATGAAGTGGGCCTGGTGGCTGGTGACGAAGACCACCCGTGCACCGTCTCCGAGCAGCGGCGTCGCAGCCTCGAGCACGTTCAGCTGCGCGTCACGGTTCAACGTGAGCGCGTAGTCCTCCGCCATCCCCGACTCCATGCCACCGGACGCGTTGAGCACCAGCACGTCGAGGCGTCCGTACTCAGCGCGGACCGCCTCGAACATCTCGGCGACCGAGGCCGGATCGGTGAGATCCGCGCCGACGACGAGCGCGCGGCGACCGAGCTCGCGCAGCTGCGTGGCGAGCTTCTCCGCACGCGGCGCCTTGTTGCGGTAGTTGATGACCACATCGGCGCCGGCCTCGGCGAGGTAGCGCACGGTGTCGGCGCCGATCCCGCGTGATGAACCGGTGACAAGCGCGACCTTGCCTTCGAGGGATCCTGCGGGAAGAACGTCGGTCACGGTGACTCCTCATGATGCGTGAAAAAGCCGTGATCGCACGGCCCTCTCACACTATCAAGCGCGCGCCGGGGCACCCCGATGGGCGGGCCTCCGCGTGGTACGTTGACCAGAAAGGAGGCCGCATGGACAACTTCACGACATTCGTCACGTTCATCGACCAATGGGCCTGGATCGGCTGGCTGGTCCTGATCGCCGTCTTCCTCGTCATCGAGATGCTCTCGCTGGACTTCACGTTCCTCATGCTCGCCTTCGGCAGCGTCGTCGGTCTCGTGACCGATCTGCTGGGTGTGCCGGTGTGGGTGCAGGTGATCATCGCAGCGGCCGCTGCGGCGGTCTTCATCCTCTTCCTCCGGCCCCCGTTGCTCAAGCGTCTGCACCGCGGGGAGGATCCGACGAAATCGAACGTCGACGCCCTTCTCGACCTGCGCGGTGTGGCCCTGAGTGAGATCACCCAGATCTCCGGGCAAGTGAAGCTCGCGAACGGCGACACCTGGACCGCGCGGACTTCGACCCCCGTTCCGATTCCCTCGGGGGCGCCGATCGCCGTGAGCGTGATCAACGGCGCCACCGCCATCGTCCGACCCGTCAACGACTAGGAGTTCCCGTGGACGACGCATCGTTCATCCCCGCAGCGATCGGATGGATCCTCGCCATCGCCGTGATCATCTTCGTGGTGGTCACCGTCGCACGGGCCATCCGCATCATTCCGCAGGCGACTGCCGGCGTCGTCGAGCGCCTCGGGCGCTACCACAAGACGCTCACGCCAGGTCTGAACATCCTGGTCCCCTTCATCGACCGTCTTCGTCCGCTCATCGACATGCGCGAGCAGGTCGTCTCGTTCCCGCCGCAACCGGTGATCACCGAGGACAACCTCGTCGTCTCGATCGACACCGTCGTGTACTTCCAGGTCACCGATGCCCGCGCCGCCACCTACGAGATCGCGAACTACCTCGGTGCCGTCGAGCAGCTGACCACCACCACCCTGCGTAACGTCGTGGGTGGGCTCAACCTCGAAGAGGCGCTCACCAGTCGCGACAACATCAACGGCCAGCTGCGCGTCGTGCTGGACGAGGCGACGGGCAAGTGGGGCATCCGTGTCGGACGCGTCGAGCTGAAAGCGATCGACCCGCCCATCTCGATCCAGGACTCCATGGAGAAGCAGATGCGCGCCGAGCGTGACCGTCGCGCGGCGATCCTCACCGCCGAGGGCACCAAGCAGTCGGCGATCCTCGAAGCGGAGGGCTCCCGTCAAGCCGAGATCCTCCGGGCAGAGGGCGACAAGCAGGCTGCGGTGCTCCGTGCCCAAGGTGAAGCCGAAGCGATCCAGAACGTCTTCAGCGCCATTCATCAGGGTGCGCCGGACGACAAGCTGCTCGCCTACCAGTACCTGCAGATGCTCCCGAAGATCAGCGAAGGCCAGTCCAACAAGCTGTGGATCATCCCGAGCGAACTCACCGAGGCGCTCAAGGGCATCGGCAGCGCGTTCACGCCGAAGCCGGGCCAGGGCCCGACCAACACACTGCCGGGCGCGTGACGCACCCGTACTTCTCGAAGGCACGGCATCCCCGAGTCCTCGCCCACCGCGGTCTGATCACCGCGGCCGGCGAGGACTCGGGCGTCTGGGAGAACTCGGCCGCAGCCATCGCCGCCGCCCATGCCGCCGGCGCCGAGTACGTCGAGACCGACTGCCAGGTGACCGCTGACGGTGACGTCGTGCTGTTCCACGATTCGACACTCGATCGCCTCCTGGGCGACAAGCGAGCCGTCCGCGACGTGCGCACGCGCGAACTGCGCGAGATGTTCGCCGACCATGGCGGGTTGCTCACCGTCTCGGAGGCGTTCGATTCGTTTCCCGAGGTCCGTTTCAATGTCGACGTGAAGACGTCCGCCGCTGTCGAGCCACTCGGGCCGATCCTCGCCGACCACACTCACCGCGTGCTGGTGACGAGCTTCTCTGACTCCAATCGCCGTGGAACGGTCGCGTCCGTGCTGAAGGCGGGCGCCGCGCTCCGACCGGCCACCTCCGGGGGGAGCCGCACCATCGCCGCTCTCCGAGCACTCTCCGCACTGCACCTCTCCCCCGGTCGTGTGCTCGAAGACATCGATGCGCTTCAGATCCCGGAGCGCCACGGGAAGCTGACCGTACTCACCCCGGCCCTGCTCCGCGCCGCACGCCGCCGCGGCGTCGAGATCCACGTCTGGACCGTGAACGACCCCATCGACATGCTCCGACTCGTTGCGGCCGGAGTGGACGGCATCGTGTCCGACCGTGCCGACGTCGCACTGGCCACGCTCTCTGCGAAGTAGACGCCGACGCGCCCCATAACCTCCGGCGCTGGGATTCGGCTGTGAATTCCGCCGCGAAGTCGCCCGCGTGGATGAAGCGCACAGGCTGGAGCGTTATACCTGACAGCGACGAGAGGACCACAAAATGGCAGATCGCAGCCTGCGCGGCATCCGGCTCGGCGCCCAGAGCCTACAGAGCGAAGAGGGCGTCGTTTTCATGGAGCGCCGCGAAACGACCTATACCTGTGACACGTGCGGACACGTCACGAACCTGATGTTCGCAGCGGACGCCGAGCCGCCCCAGACGTGGGAGTGCCGTGCGTGCGGCGCGGAAGCCCGTCTGAACGTCGACGGCGAGGCCGTGACGCTCGAAGCAAGCGATGAGAAGGCCGCACGCACCCACTGGGACATGCTGATGGAGCGCCGCACGCGTGCGGAGCTCGAGGAGCTCCTGGAAGAGCGCCTCGCCTTCATCCGCGCCCGTCGCGGTGCAGGAGAAGACCCGACGCGGGAGAAGATCGGGGCTTAACGCCCCCTGGCGCGCCACCACCCGAAGAGGAGCGCGCCGACACCGCCCCAGAGCAGCAGCTGCTGGATGACGGGGCCCAGGAGCACACCCGCTGTGAGGCCGGTACGAAGTTCGACATCGTCGAGCATCGCACCGGCCTCTCCTGCATCGAGGCTCGTGACGGTCGAACCGTCCGCGCGGATGACCTGGCTGGTGCCGACCGTCGACACGTTCACGACACTGCGACCGGTCTCGATCGCCCGCATCCGTGCGAACGCGAGCTGCTGGAGGTTCTCGTCGGTGCCGCGGAAGTCCGCGTTGTTGGTCTGGAACACCAGGACCTCTGCGCCGTCGTTCAGGCCTTCCCAGATGACGTCGTCATAGATGACGTCGAAGCAGATGGCCAGGCCGATCGTGACGCCGTCCACGTCGACGACCGGCGGGTTGGATCCGGGCGTGTACTCCCGTTGGATCAGACCGATCAGATCGGGCGCCAGCGCGTTGAAGAAGGGACGATCCGGAACGTACTCGCCGAACGGGACCGGATGTCTCTTGTCGTGCAGCTGCGTAGCCGTGCCGTCGGCCGTCCAGAGCATCGACGTGTTGAAGTAGACGTCATCGCGCCCCGTCGCCGCGTTGGCGAGCAGAGGCGCATCGATGCGGTTCGAGACGAGCGTCATCCGCCGGGCGATCGCGTCGTTCTGGAACGGATCGGCGTCCAAGGACCCTTCCGGCCACACGAGCAGGTCGACGTCTTCTCCGTACAGAGGTGCGGTGGCGTCCGTCTGCGCCTGGATCACGGCGAACGCTTCGCGCTCATCGAAGTATCCCGTCGGGCCGTTCCCCTGCACCGCCGCGATCCGCATCGAGCCCGAGGGCGAGGTCGGGAAGAGCGGGGTGAACAGCAGCACGAGGATGACGACGGCCGGCGCCGACAGTCGGAGCGGCCACCGCCACAGGCGCAGCCGCACCACCTCGACCAGCATCGCGACCAGCAGCACCATCAGGAAGCTGAGTCCGCTGACCCCGAGCCAGGAGGACACGGGGGCGAGCGGGCTCTCGGCCTGGCTCATGCCGAGCCGGGCCCATGGGAAGCCGCCGTAGGGCCAGGAGCCGACGAAGAGCTCCCTGCCGACCCAGAGAGCGGCCACGACAGCCGGAAGCCCCAGGAGGCGCCCTGCGGTACCGGGGAAGGCACGAGGCAGCCACCGGTAGGCCAGAGCGATCGGAATGAGGGCGAACGCGGTGAGTCCGCCTTCGACGACACTGAGCGCGCCCCAGGGGATGGGACCGAGATAGCGCGACGTCCACGACACCAAGAGCGCGAAGAAGAGAACCCCGTACACGAGTCCGACGAGCAGGGCGCCACCGAAGCGACGGCCGATCAGCGCGACGAGCAGAAGCCCCACGGCGGGGAAAGCGAGAACCCAGACGGCCCCCTCCGGATACGCCAGGTCCATGAGGACGGCGGCGACCCCCGCGGTGAGGACGGCCGCCCAGAGCGGGAGAAGGGCGCGCTGCGGAGCGGGGCGTTCGGGCATCGTGTCCACCCTCACATCGACGAGTAGGCCACGATGCCGCGGCGGACTCCGTCGAGAGCGCTCCGCGCGGTACGCGCCAGCGCGGCATCCTCCGCGACGATCGAGAGTTGATCCAGCAGATCGATGGTCTGCTTGGCCCAGCGCACGAAGTCTCCCGCTGCCATGTCGGCGTCGATCAGGACCCGGTCCAGCGCTCCCCCGCGCGCCCAGGCGTGCATGGCGCCCGCCAGACCGGCGGCGAGCGGCTCGCTGCCGGGAAGATGGTGGTCCTGTTCCAGGTCATCCAACTCAGCCCAGAGCGTGGTGGTCTTCTCGTAGGCGGTGCGGAATGCGCCACGCGGCAGGCCGCGCTCCCCCGAATTGGCTTCATCGCGTCGCGGTTCGTACACGAGGCAGCAGGCCATGGCTGCCAGCGAAGGAGCATCCAAGCCCGCCCAGAGACCCTGTCTCAGGGACTCGGCCACCAGCAGATCCCGCTCGCCGTAGATACGGCGCATCGTGCGTCCGGCATCCGTCAGCGTCGTGTCCGCGCCATCATGCGTCACGTATTCGAGTGTCTCCAAGACCTCGACGACGCGGTCGAACACCCGCGCGACCGTTCCGGTGCGTGTCTCGATCTGGCGCCGGATCCGGTCTGTCTGGCGCTTGAGCTTCCAATAGCGCTCCGCCCAGCGGGCATGAGCCTCGCGGTCGGGACAACGGTGGCACGGGTGGCGCTGCATCTGCGTACGCAGGGTCTGGATGCGCTTCATCCGCTTGTCCCGTGACGCTCGCGGCGCCTGGGAGTCCTGGCGGTTCTTCTTCTCGAGATCGCTCAGTTCGCGGCGGATCGCGGCGTACTCTGGGAAGCTCCCGTGTTCACAAGCCATCGCGCTCTGATAACCGGCGAGCGACTCCTCGGCTTCGCGCACCTGCCGAGCGAGGCCGACGACGGCACGATCCGCCTGGAACTGCGCGAAGGACGACTCGAGGATCTGCCGCGCTCGGGGTTTGCCGAACATGTCGATCAGATTCACGGCCATGTTGTATGTCGGACGGAAGCTCGAGTTCAGGGGGTATGTGCGTCGGGACGCGAGGGCAGCGACGGCCTGGGGATCCATCCCCTCGGTCCACTGCACGACGGCGTGGCCCTCGACGTCGATGCCACGGCGTCCGGCGCGACCGGTGAGCTGTGTGTACTCCCCCGACGTGATCGCGACGCGTGCCTCGCCGTTGAATTTCTCCATCTTCTCGAGCACGACCGTACGCGCCGGCATGTTGATGCCGAGAGCCAGGGTCTCGGTCGCGAACACCACCTTGACGAGCTTGCGCTGATACAGCTCTTCCACGACCTCCTTGAAGGCGGGTAGAAGACCGGCGTGATGAGAGGCGACACCGCGTTCGAGGTTGTCCAGCCACTCCCAGTAGCCCAGGACGTCGAGGTCTTCGTCCTGGAGGGTGCGGGTGCGGTCCTCGACGATGGCCCGGATCTCGGCTCTCTCCTCCGTCGACGTCAGACGGACGCCGGAGCGACGCACCTGCTGCACGGCCGCGTCGCACCCCACGCGACTGAAGATGAAGAAGATCGCCGGGAGGAGGTTCGAGCGCTCCAGAAGGCGCACGACACCCGGACGATCCATCCGTTCGATCCGGCGCGCATTCGCGGCACGGACGGGACGGCGGCCTCCTCGGGAAGGGCGCTGCGCCTGTCGGCCCGCATGCCGGTTGCTCCGATACGCCTGCGCCTGTCGGTTGTTGTCATACGTCGACGTGGTCGATGAGCGGATGCGCATCAACTCCTGGTTGACCTGGGCCGTGGCGAGGCCGGCGCGGTCATCGAACAGGGGAAGCAGGTCGTCCCGCACGAGCACGTGCTGCTCCAACGGCACCGGCCTGATCTCGGAGACGATCACTTCGGTGTCGCCGCGCACCGTGTCGAGCCAGTCCCCGAACTCCTCGGCGTTCGAGACCGTGGCGCTCAGGGAGACCAGCCGCACCTGCGCAGGCAGGTGGATGATGACCTCTTCCCAGACAGCGCCGCGGAAACGGTCAGCGAGGTAGTGGACCTCGTCCATGATCACGTAACGGAGATCCCGGAGCGCCGTGGAGTCGGCGTAGATCATGTTGCGCAGGACTTCGGTCGTCATCACCACGATGCGCGCATTGCCGTTGATGTTGGTGTCGCCGGTGAGCAGTCCCACCTGATCGGCGCCGTAGACGTCGACCAGCTCCCGGAACTTCTGATTCGACAAGGCCTTCATGGGTGTCGTGTAGAACGCCTTGTCGGTCGGCGTCTGCATCGCGAGGTGAATCGCGAACTCGCCGACGATCGTCTTTCCTGCTCCGGTCGGTGCGGCGACGAGCACGCTGCGTCCGTTCTCGAGCGCGTGGCACCCCGCCACCTGGAAGGGATCCAGCTGGAACTTCTGCAACGCCGCGAACGCGGACGACTCCGGGTGCTCGGCCGCCTGGCGCGCCCGGGCGTACTTCTCGGAAGGTGAACTCATACCGCGTCCGGCAGGAGCCCTGACGCATCGTCGCGCTTCCGCTTTCGCCGATCGAAGATGAGGGACAGTCCGGCGGCGGCGAAGAACAGGACGATCAGGATTCCGGCGAGCATCAGCATGCTGACCACGTCGGCTGCCGGCGTCGCCAGGGCCGCGAACACGGTCGCGATGAGGATGGCCACACGCCATCCCTTCAGGATCGCCCGGCCCGACATGACCCCGGACAGATTCAGCGCCACCAGGAACACGGGGAGCACGAAGGAGACGCCGATCACGATCATCAGCTTGAAGACGAAGTCGTAGTACTCCTGCGCGTAGTAGAAGTTGGTTGCGCCGTCCGGGGTGAAGCTCCACATGAGCTCGATCACGTGCGGCATGATCATCACGCCGAGATAGCAGCCGGCGAAGAACAGCGGAACCGCCGCGACGACGAACCCGACGGTGTACTTGATCTCCTTGCGGGTCAGTCCGGGCATGATGAACGCCCAGATCTGCCAGAGCCACACAGGCGCCGAGATGAACAGACCGATGGAGAAGGCGATACGCATGCGCATGTCGAACGCCGACGTGACCGTACCGAAGTTCAACGCGCTGAAATTATCGCCGCGCTTCTCCGTGATGATACGGATCGGTTCCGTGATGAAGTGGATCACGGGGTCCGCCACGATGAACGCGATGACCATCCCGACCACGAGTGCCAGCGCCGCGTACATCAGACGCTTGCGCAGTTCGACGAGATGCGCGCCGAGCGACATCCGTCGATCCCGATCCGCCTTCGGCATCACGGACGGTTCGATGGCTGCCACGGCCGGTCAGGCGCGAGGCGGAGTCTCAGGGTCAGCGCCCGAGTCCTTGGCCGAGGTGGGGTCGGCGACGGTCGAATCTGCGCGGGTCGCGTCTTCTTCCTTCATCGCCTTCATCTCGCCCTTGAACACGCGAGCGGACTGGCCCATGCTCTTCGCGAGCGCCGGCAGCTTGGCGGCACCGAACAGAAGGAGGATCACGGCGAGCACGATAAGCAGGTGCCAGCCTTGCATTCCAGCGAACATGTCAGGATTCCCGTCGTCGGTGAGCGTTCGATTCAGTCTACAGATCAATTCTTCGCATCGGGCTGGTGATACAGCGCGAGTCCCGAGGCGGCCCACTCCCTGGTGGCCGTGCGTGCGACACCGGGATCGATGACCTCCATCGCCCCGCCGAAGCGCGCCGCGAGCCGCTTGATCCCGCGCGGGTCGGCGAGGTGCAGTTGCGTGGCCACGAAACCGTCTACCACCTCGAGCTCCCCCGTGGGGACGAATCCGGCCAGCAGCGGGGCGAGGCGTTCCGGCACGCGCACCGTGACCTCGCGCTCGTCGTCGAGACCGGCGAACGCCTCAGGTACGTGATCCCCGCCGTGGGTGATCGGGATCTGCGTCAGCTGGGGCGCGCTCACACGATCGAGATGGAACGTGCGCATCGCCTGACGCAGGTGGCACCACCCCTGCAGGTACCACTGCCCGTTGGTGATCAGGATCTGCATCGGGTCGACCGTGCGTGTGGTCGGGGCGGCGTCAGGGGCCTGGTAGGTGAAGGAGATCGCGACACCGTCGTGAAGACCACGCGCGACCGCTTCGCGGACCTCGTCGACCGCGCTCGGCGCGACGACGACATCTGCGGGCGCATCGGCGGCGCCACGGGACAACTTCGAGATGAGACCCGCGACGAGTCCGGAATCCGACACCGCGGGCACGGCCGCGACCATCTGGAGGCCTGCGAGCAGGGCCGCGGCTTCACGAGCGGTGAACCGAGGCACTCGCCGCAGCGCGACGTCGTTCGTGATCTCGATGACGTCCTCGAGATCGAGCAGGTCCCAGTTGATGTCGAACATCTCCTGCGGCTGCTGCCAGTACCCGGACTCCCCGGGAAGCCCGATGACGGTGAGCTTCTCTACCATCCCGCGCATCTCCTGCGGCGTGACGCCGAACTCCTCCGCCGCTTCCGCGAGCGAGACCTGGCCGTGTTCGAGGAGATAGGGGACGAGCGTCAGATAGAGCCGGACCCGTTCGGCGGCGAGAAGCGGCTTGGGCTTCGGATTCATCCTGCGTCCTCCGCATCAGCATGCGCATCGACGACTGCTTGGAGCCGGGAGATCACCGCATCGCGGAGCGGGGCGGGCTCGACCACGCGGACCTCTGGGCCGTAGGACGCCAGCTCATCCGCGAGGATGTGCAGATCGACGAAGGGAACATGGATCCCCTGCGTCGCCGGAACCGCGCGTCGTCCGAGGCGGAGCGCGGCTTCGGTGCCGGGCGTGACCTCGAGCAATGCCGAGTTCTCCGACGCGACGCGTTCGAGCCCGGCGAGAGCCCTCTCCCCCGCACCGTCGCGCAGGGACGCATCGAAGCCCGTCGAACTCACCTTGACGTCTCCGACGATCCGGCCCAGCAGGAACGTCCGGTCCTCATCGACATCGACATCGATCCCGAACACATGCCACCGAGCCTCGTAGTCGACGAGGGCGAGGGGACGAATGCGTCGTCGCCGCGGCGCCTCCTCGCCGGGCTTCAGGTAGTCGAATGTGACGACACGACAGCGCTCGATCGCATCCTGGAGAGGAGCGAACGCCGCGTCACGCGCCGTGATGCGTGGGGCGAAGCCGATGATCGGCTCGTCACCGTCGATCCCGAGAGCGCGGATCTTGCGCACGCCGGACTGTGCATCCCCGGAAACGGACTCCGCGCTCCAGACGCTGCCGGCGAGACGCAGCACTGCCAGTTCCGCCGGAGAGAACACGATGTCACTCGGAAGGTCGTATTCTGCCTGCGGAATACGGTAGCGGGCCTCGCGGAGATCGTTCGGATCAGCGGCGTCACCGATCGTCTCGATCGGTACGCCGAGCGTCCGCAACTCGTCCTTGTCGCGTTCGAACATCTTCTCGAGCGCATCGGAACGCGTGCCCGCTTCCGCTCGTTGGCGGTAGCCGGAGACGTTGTCGAGGATCTGCTGCTTCGTCAGCCCGATCTCCGTGGCCATCAGCGCCACGACGAGATTCGTCAGGCGCTCCTCCGCGGGGATACGGGCGGCCATCACTGCGTCGGCGCCGCCACTGCGCCCAGGATGTCGACGACGATCGCGGTGGCGGGAGCGCTCTCTGTTGCGGGGAACACGACGAGGAGCTGCGAACCGACGGTGGCACCCACCATCTGCTCGGCGGCGACGCTCACGCTCGCGTCCTTGCCCCACGAGGACGTGGTCACGGTCTTCTCATCCCAGTCGACGCCCATGACATTGGAGACCACGATGTCGCCCTCCTCGACCTTCGGACCATCGCCCTTGATCAGCGTCTGCGTGACGATCTCGGTCGGCGCCGGAACGTCGGGGACGATGATGCCGGGTGTGCCGTCGGGAGCCCGCACGACGCTGGGAAGGCCGCGCGCGTCATTGAACTGCAACGCACCGGACGCCTTCGACGGCATGACATCGAGCACATCGATGACCGCGACGATGTTCTCCCCCTCGTCGAGTCCGAACGCCTGGACGTTCTGGGCCCCGAAGTCCTCCGGAGTCAGGACGGCGAGGACACGGCTGCCACCGGTGGCGCACTCCAGCACGTCTGCAAGACCCGCGGAACGCTGAGCCCAGTAGTCGATGCTGTGCACGCGGCTCGGGTCGCCGTTGAACTCGGACTTGTAAAGAGCCTTGCCGCTGTCTCCGCCGAAGAAGGCGATATCGAGCACCACGGGCTGGAAGTCCGATCCGAGTGCCAGACCGTCCCCGACGGTGACGTCGGCGAACGAGGTCTCGTCCGTCTTGACCGGGCCGAAGACGTCGACGTCGGGAACCGAGCCGAGGTCACCGCTCACGTCGGCGATGTTCAAGACCTTGTCGTCGGTGCCACGATCACAGGCGGCAGCACTGTCGGGCGACGCGACGGTGCAGCCGGTCAGGGCGAGGACGGCAAGGCTGAGGGAGGCCAGAACGGCGGACGTTTTACGCACGCGCTCCAGTCTATTCCGTCGGGTGCGAGGAATCGCGCGAAGCGGCCGCCAGGCGCGCCCCCTCTGCCGCCTTCTTGGCCTCCCGCGCGCGCTTGCGCAGATTCTTGTCGCTGATCTCGCGGTCGCCGACGGCTCCCGGCGTCCAGGCCTCCACGTCCTCGTCGCCGTAGCTGCTCTTGGACGCACGGCGCTTGACCGAAGGAGCGATCGCTCCCGGGGCGAGTCGGCGCGCGGTGAGGAGGAAGCCGGTGTGGGCGACCATCCGGTGGTCGGGGCGCACCGCGAGTCCCTCGACGTGCCATCCGCGGACCATCGTCTCCGACGCGTCCGGGTCGGTGAAGAGCCCGGTGCCCCTGATGTACTCCGCGACTCGCGAGAGCTGCGTCGCCGTCGCCACGTAGCAGAGGACCACTCCACCCGGGGTGAGCGCGTCGGCGACGGCGTCCATGCACTCCCACGGCGCGAGCATGTCGAGCACGACGCGGTCGACGGATGCCGCCGGCACCTCGGTCGGCAGGGCTTCGACGAGGTCTCCCACGACGACACGCCAGGTGTCCGGGTTCTCACCGAAGAAGGTCTCGACGTTCGCGCGCGCGACATCGGCGAAGTCCTCGCGGCGCTCGAACGAGATCAGTTTCCCTGCCGGACCCACCGCGCGCAGCAGCGACAACGACAGCGCACCGGAACCGACACCTGCTTCGACCACGGTCGCCCCAGGGAAGATGTCCGCTTGCATGACGATCTGGGCGGCGTCCTTCGGGTACACGATCGCCGCGCCGCGCGGCATCGACATCGCGAAGTCACGCAGCAGAGGCCGGAGCGCCAGATAGTCGTGCCCGGAGCTGTTCGCCACGACGGAACCGTCCGGAAGCCCGATCAGGTCACGGTGGCGCAGAACACCCTGATGCGTGTGGAGCTCTCCGTCCTCGCGGAGCGTCACGGTGTGCAGGCGTCCCTTGGGTCCCGTGAGCTGGACACGATCGCCCGCGCGGAACGGGCCGCTCGGCCGCGGCGCGGCGGTATCGGTCATCGGATCGCTCCCGTCGCGGCGCTGTGGCTGTCGAACAGGTCGGTGAGATCGTCGGCGCCACGTCCGGCGAGTGTCGCCCACAGATCGTGCGCACCGAGTCCGTCCAGCGGCACGATGTGCGGCACCGCCAGCGTCACTGCGCCCGAGGCAAGCCCCGCTCGCACCCCGGTGGGCGAGTCTTCGATGACGATGGCCTCGGCGATGTCGACGTCCAGGAGTGCCGCCCCCTGCAGATACGGCTCCGGATGCGGTTTCGGGTTCTCCACGTCATCACCGGCGACGACGATGTCGAACGCCTCGAAGTCGATCAGTTCCACGACGTCCAGTGCCATTCGGCGCAGAGACATGGTCACCAGACCGGTGGGGATTCCCGCGTCCCGGAGATCACGGAGCAGTTCGCGCGCGCCAGGCCGGAACGGGACACCCTGAGTGCGAAGCGACTGCTGCACGACGTCGGTCAGGTGCGAGACGATCGCCTCGGCTTCCATCGCCACACCCGCGTTCTGCAGGATCACGGCGCTGTCGATCAGACCGCTGCCGACGAGTCGCAATGCGTCTTCGTGGCTCCATGATCCGCCGAAGGACTCGACCAGCGCCGTCTCGGCGGCCATCCAATACGGTTCGGTGTCGACGAGTGTTCCGTCCATGTCCCACAGGACTGCGCTGGGCTTTCTGCTCACCGAACCCATGCTAGCCGGGGTGCCACCCGCATCCCGCCGTCGCGGACTAGCCTGGAAGGATCACATCTGCGAACTCGAAGGGAGCCCTCGATGGATGTTCTCGGTCCGCGCATCGTCATCGCCGCCTTCGACGGCTGGAACGATGCGGGTGAAGCCGCAAGCGCTGCGATAGAGGCACTGCGCACATCGACGGAGTACGACCTCGTGCACTCGGTCGACCCCGAGCTCTACTTCGACTACCAGTACACGCGACCGTCGACTCGCATGGATGCCGAGGGCCGCCGCCAGCTCACCTGGCCGGAAGCCGGGCTCTGGCGCCCACGGAACCCCGCGCCCGGCCCGGAGTTCTGGCTGCTCACGGGAGCCGAACCGGCACGTACCTGGCAGGCGTTCGCCTCGGAGTTCATCGACGTCGCTCTGCGCGACGACATCACGGGATTCGTCACCCTCGGTGCGATGCTCTCGGATGTTCCGCATACCCGGCCGATCTCGATCTTCGCGTCCAGTCAGAACGAGCAGCTCCGTGAGGCGCATGGACTCGAACGCTCGCTCTATGAGGGACCGGTCGGGATCCTCACCGTGTTCGAGCACTTCGCCGAGAACGCGGGAATCCCCACGGCGAGCCTCTGGGCCAGCGTCCCCCACTACGTTGCCTCGGCGACGCCTTCACCGAAGGTGACGCTCGCTCTCCTGGATCGGCTGGAGGAGCTCACGGGCGTCGACGTCGACCGCCAGGCGCTCCGCACCGAGGCCGCCGCCTGGGAAGCCTCGATCGATGCGGCAGCGGCCGATGACGAGGACATGGCCGAGTACATCCGCCAGCTCGAGCGCACCCGAGACACCTGGGACTCCCCCGAAGCCTCCGGCGACGCGATCGCGCAGGCTTTCGAGCGCTACCTCCGTCGCCGCGACGACGGACCGGGCGACCGCAAGCGCTGACGCCGGATCAGGCCGCGATCACGCCGGTCCCGAGCAGCACGAGCAGTACCGTGCCCAGCAGGATCCGGTAGATCACGAACGGCAGGAAGCTGCGCTTAGAGATCCAGCTCATGAAGAACGCAATCACCCCGAGTGCGACCACGAAAGCGATGCCGGTGGCCGCGAGAGTGTCCCCGAACGAGAAGAACGACGGCTCGTCCCAGCTCTTGAAGACCTGGTAGAAACCGCTGCCGAAGACCGCGGGAATCGCCAGAAGGAAGGCATAGCGAGCGGCGGCAGCGCGCTCGTAGCCCAGGAACAGCCCCATGGTGATGGTGCCACCCGAGCGGGACACCCCGGGGATCAGCGCCAATGCCTGAGCGAATCCGAAGGCGACGCCGTGGGGGTAGGTCAGGTCGTTGAGCTTACGACGCTTCGCACCGACGTGGTCGGCGACGCCGAGCAGGATTCCGAAAACGATGAGCATGATCGCGACGATCCACATCGACCGCAGGACGGTTTCGATCTGGTCCTGGAAGAGCAGACCCAGGACGACGATCGGGATGCTGCCGATGATGATCATCCACCCCATGCGGGCATCCGGATCGTTGCGCGGGGCCTTGCCGACGAGGGATCGGAACCACTGCGTGATGATGCGGACGATATCGCGCCAGAAGAACACGACGACAGCCGCCTCGGTGCCGATCTGGGTGATGGCGGTGAAGGCCGCGCCCGGGTCTTCCCCTGACGGAAGGAAGGTTCCGAGGATACGGAGGTGGGCGCTGGAGGAGATCGGGAGGAACTCGGTGAGTCCCTGGACGATGCCCAGGATCAGTGCTTCGAACAGGTGCATGGAGGGGCTTTCGGTGTTATCGCGGCACGGAGCGGCCGGCGCTCAGTACGTGCGCAGCAGATCGGCCAGCACACGCTGGCCGAAGACAAGCGATTCTACGGGCACTCGTTCATCGACTCCGTGGAACATCCCTGTGAAGTCGAGATCGGCGGGGAGCTTCAGCGGTGCGAATCCATACCCCGTGATCCCGAGGTAGGCCAGCGCCTTGTTGTCGGTGCCCGCACCGAGGAGGTAAGGGATCACCGGGATGCCCGGGTCGTGACGCCCGATGCTCGCGACCATCGCCTCGACCAGCTCGCCTTCGAATGGCGTCTCCATGCCGATATCTTGCACGACCGTCTCGATCTCGATGTCGTCCCCCACGATGCTCTGGAGCTCGGCGAGCACGTCGTCCTCGGTCCCGGGGATCACGCGGACATCGATGAGCGCCTCCGCGCGCTCGGGAATCACGTTGTGCTTGTATCCCGCGCTGAGGACCGTGGGGTTCGTGGTGGTCCGGAACGAGGAACGCAGGAACGCCTCGGCAGGTCCCGCGGCTTCCGCGAGGGCGTCGGGGTCGTCCACGCTGCGTCCGCTCAGCGCGCTGAGCCCTTCGAGCAGCGCCGTCGTGGTCGGCGTCAGGCGGATCGGCCACCGGGTGCGACCGATCGCCGCCACCGCTTCGGCGAGCTTCGTGACCGCGTTGTCGTCGTGCAGGCGACTCCCGTGTCCCGCGCGACCCTTCGCGACCAGACGGATCCAGATCAGGGCCTTCTCGCCGACTTGCAGCAGGTACGCCCGACGGTCGTCCACCGTGATCGAGTAGCCACCGACTTCGCTGATCGCCGCCGTCGCCCCGGCGAACCACTCGGGTCGGTTCTGCACGACGAGCGTCGACCCTTCGACACCGCCGTTCTCTTCGTCAGCGAAGAAGGCCAGCACCAGATCGCGCTCCGGGCGCTCTCCGGCGCGGAGGATGTCGGCGACTGCGGTGAGGATCATCGCGTTCATGTTCTTCATGTCGACGGCGCCGCGCCCCCACAGCATGCCGTCCTGCACGATGCCGGCGAAGGGGTCAACACTCCAGTCCTCGGCCATGGCCGGCACGACGTCGAGGTGCCCATGAACGACCAGTGCAGGCTTGTCGCGGTCGCGCCCGGGCACCCGCGCCATCACGTTGGTGCGCCGCGCAACGGGTTCGTAGTACTCGACCTCGAGCCCCAACGCTTCCAGGTAGGCCCCGACGTACTCCGCGGCCTCGCGTTCGCCCTTCGCGTTCCCTCCGCCGAAGTTGGATGTGTCGAAGCGGATCAGGTCGCTCGCGACGCGCGCGACCTCCGGGAGAGACGGATCGGTCATGGCTCCAGGCTATCGAAACCACGCGCCACGCCCGGGCGTATGGTTCGGTTCGAGTGCCCGCTGAGGACGTGGTAATGTCATTCTTCGGTCGGCAACGATCATCCAACACCTGCGCGGGTGGCGGAATGGTAGACGCGCTACGTTGAGGTCGTAGTGCCCGTAAGGGCGTGGGGGTTCAAGTCCCCCTCCGCGCACAGACAGCCCCGGAGCATGACTGGTTCGCCAGGAATGCTCCGGGGCTTCTTCGTTCCTGTTCCGGTTCGATCGTGGTCGCTACCTGGTCGGCCATCCGATCGCGGGATACTCCATCGGAGACCGCACCCCGGGCATCATCCATGACGAGGACGGCGCTCTGACGATCACGATCTCCTCGCCTGGATCGGTCAGACTGCCCCGACGCCGAAGAGCACGCCGAGCACATAGGTGATCGCTGCCGCTCCGAAGCCGATCGCGAGCTGACGGAGTGCGCGCCGCAAGGGCGGTCCGCCCGAGAGCACCCCGACCATGGCGCCGGTGCTCAGCAGCGCGATGCCGACCAGCACCAGTGCGACGACGATCGCGTTGGTTCCTTCCAGCCCGAAGATCCACGGCAGCACGGGGATGATCGCGCCGGAGGCGAACAGCAGGAAGCTCGAGACCGCCGCAGTCCAATCGCTGCCGACGATCTCATGGTCGTCCGCGCGCTGGGCGTTGATCGGACCGGTCGCGGCTCCGCGTACCCCGGCCTGCGCGGCGGTGACGATACGCCGAGCGCGAGCCAGCGACTCCTCCTGTTCCATGCCGCGCGCGCGATAGACGAGCGCCAGTTCGTTCTCGTCGATGTCGAGGTCTCCCGCGGACGCCGTGGCATCGTCGTTGGCGGCGGTGGCTGCGAGCAACTCGCGCTGCGACCGCACGGACACGAACTCTCCCGCGCCCATCGACAGGGCGCCGGCGAGGAGGCCGGCGATGCCGCTGAACAGGACGAACCCCGAGCTGACCCCGGTCGCACCGATGCCGAGCACGAGAGCGAGATTGCTCACGAGGCCGTCGTTGGCACCGAATACGGCAGCGCGAAACGAGCCGGAGAGGCGCCGTCGGCCTCGAGCCGCGAGCCCACGGACGACCTCATAGTGGACCTTCTCGTCGGCACGCATCGCCGGGGTCGCATACTGCTCGGAGTCATACGGCGAACGCGCTTCGGCGTTCTGCGCGAGGGCCAGCACGAAGATCGATCCGAACCGACCGGCCATCCAGCCGAGCATCCTCGACCGGACACCCGCCCGGGGGAGCTTCTCGGGCTCCGCTCCGAGCAGATCGAGCCAGTGCTGCTCGTGTCGACGTTCCGCATCAGCGAGGCTGAGCAGGATCTCCCGCTCCTCCCCCGTGCGTCGGGCTGCGAGCTTCTGGTAGACGGAGCCCTCAGCGCGCTCCTCGACGAGATAGCGGGCCCAGCGCCGACGGTCGGCGGGGGTCGGGGTGTCGGCAGCGGGCGCTGTCATGGATCCTCCAGAACGGGCAATGCCCGGGCGCGGGCAACCGTTCCACGCTATCCGGACCGCCCCGCCGACACCTCGCTCAGACGCGGATTGACAGCATTTCGGGGATCCGAATCGGGCGGCACGAGGTCGCGTCCGACACGCACCGATCGCTCAGCTCAGGAGCGCACGCGCTTGCGCAGGACCTCGATGCGCGACTGCAGTTGCGTCACCGTGGCTTGTGCGACCGCGGGGCCGCCGCAGATCCGCCGAAGTTCGGCATGGACCGCGCCGTGCGGTTCGCCCTTCTGCCGGGCGTACAGGCCGACGAGGCTGTTCAACAGCTGTCGCTGCTCCTTCAGCGTGCGGTGAAGCGGCGGGGGCAGCGTCGTCGTCTCGGCGGGGCCCGCGGAGGCCTCCCGAGCCTCCCGCAACCGGGATTGCCGCGATTGTCGCTGCATGAGCAGCTCATGCACGTGCTCGGGTTCGAGGAGCCCGGGGAATCCGATGAACTCCTCTTCCTCCGGCGTACCCGGCTCGGCCAGCTGACCGAACTCCTGGCCCTCGAACACGACCCGATCGAAGTGGGCGACCGAGGAGAGCGCCTGATAGCTGAACTCCTGTGTCAGCGCGTCAGACGTCTCCTCTTCCCGGTTCGCACTCTCGAGCAACGAATCATCGAGACCGTCTTCCTCTTTCGACTGACGGTCGAGCGCGTGATCGCGCTGTTTGTCCATCTCGTTCGCCAGGCCCATGAGCACAGGCACCTGCGGCAGGAACACACTGGCGGCCTCACCGCGACGGCGGGCTCGCACGAACCGACCGATGGCCTGCGCGAAGAACAGAGGCGTCGAGGAGGAGGTGGCGTACACGCCGACAGCGAGCCGCGGCACATCGACGCCTT
Organism: Microbacterium aurugineum; assembly: GCF_023101205.1. Classification (NCBI taxonomy): domain Bacteria; kingdom Bacillati; phylum Actinomycetota; class Actinomycetes; order Micrococcales; family Microbacteriaceae; genus Microbacterium; species Microbacterium aurugineum. The sequence continues at coordinate 1,711,806 of NZ_CP078078.1, forward strand.
CCGAGACCATGCGCACGGCGACCATCCACCGGTCCGTGCTCGCGCTGAACTTCTCGATGCGTTCGGAGGCCGTGGCGTCGTCGGAGAGCACGATCGTCGGCTGTTGACGTGTGATGCTGTGGAGGATCTTCGCGTAGGCGCGCGCGACCGTCTGATCCGTGGCGAGGACGAGCCCGCCGGCATCGGGAACGTGGTGGCGGATCTCGGTGAGGCGTCGGTCCGCTGCGGACAGCACCGCGGGCATCCAGTCGCCCTCGGGATCGAGTGCCGTGCGCCAGGCCTGCGACGTCACGTCCTTCGTGTTGTCCTGACCGAGATGCGTCTCGAGCTCGTCGCCCGTGGTCGTGCGCCAGCGCATCTTTCCGGCATACATGTGGAACAGCACCGGCCGCACGACGCCGTCCGCCAACGCCCGCCCGTAGCCGTAGTTGTAGTCGGTGCGTGAGACGCGCGCACCGGACTCGTCGGGGTGGTACTCGACGAACGGGATCGGTGCCGTATCGCTTCGGAACGGGGTCCCCGACAACAGCAGACGCCGCTTCGCGGGGCCGTACGCATCGCGGATGGCGTCTCCCCAGCTCAACGCATCCCCGCCGTGATGCACCTCGTCGAGGATCACGAGGGTCTTCGCGTCTTCCGTCAGATGCCGATGCACGGAGGACTTCGCCGCGACCTGCGCGTAGGTCACGACGGCACCGTGATAGTGCCGCGCCGGTGCCCAGTCGCTGTTGCGGAACCGAGGATCGAGGCGGATGTGCACCCGCGACGCGGCATCCGCCCACTGCGTCTTGAGGTGTTCCGTCGGCGCGACGACGATGATCCGATTGACCTCGCCCGTGCGCATCAGCTCGACCGCGAGAGTCAAGGCGAAGGTGGTCTTGCCGGCACCGGGTGTGGCCGCGACGAGGAAGTCCCGTTGGTCGTCGCGGAAGTACTGGTCCAGCGCTTCCTGCTGCCAGGCACGCAGCTTGCTCGCGGTTCCCCATGGGGCACGCTGAGGAAAGGACGGAGAGAGCATCGACTCCACGATAATCGTTGCCGACGACACTGCGTCACTCGCCGCACTCCCCCGCGCGCGCCCCGCCCATCAGTGGGTCCCTCGGGGTAGGATCTGTCACGGCGCTGCGGCCACCGCCGCTCCGCGGAACGTTCGCGAAGGAGAGCTGGATGACCGACCAGGATTCGACTCGGACCCCCTATGTACCCAACGAGACGGCGCATCCGTGGCGCCGGTTCGTGGCACTCGGCGACTCGTTCACCGAGGGGATCGGCGACCCCGATCCGGCACATCCGGGAAGCCACCGCGGCTGGGCTGACCGCGTCGCCGAAGTCCTCGCCGCGCAGGTGGACGACTTCGCCTATGCGAACCTCGCGGTGCGCGGCAAGCTGATCGCGCAGATCGTCGCCGACCAAGTCGAGCCCGCGGTGGCGCTGCGCCCGGACCTCGTGTCCATCTGCGCCGGCGGCAACGACGTGATCCGCCCGGGCACCGATCCGGATGCGATCGCCAGCCAACTCGACGACGCCGTCGCCCGCCTCGCTTCGACGGGGGCGGCAGTGCTGCTCTTCACCGGTATCGACACCGGCTTCACGCCGGTGTTCCGCGCCTTCCGAGGGAAGGTCGCGATCTACAACGAGAACGTCCGTGCGATCGCCGAGCGCCACGACTGCATCGTCGCCGACCAGTGGGCGCTCAAGGTCGTGCAGGACATGCGCTTCTTCGACGACGACCGCCTCCACTACAACGCACTCGGCCACCACGAAGTCGCCCGGATGGTGCTGCGCGCCCTCAACGTCCCGAACGATCTCGAGTCCATGCAGCCCGAGCCCTTCCCGCTGCGGACCTGGCGGGAGGCGCGGTCGGAAGACCTCGGCTGGGCACGGGAGCATCTGGTCCCGTGGGTGCTCCGTCGGCTGCGGCACCAGTCATCCGGCGACAACATCGCCGCCAAGCGGCCCGAGCCCTCGCCGGTCGTGCTGCCCGAAAGGGACTGAGCTTCAGCGCTGCATCGCCCAGAGCGCGACCGCGGCCGCCGATGCCACGTTCAGCGAGTCCACTCCCCCGCTCATCGGGATCGTGACGATGTGATCGGCCGCGTCGAGCGCCGTCCGGGAGAGACCGTCCCCCTCGGAGCCCATCACGAGTGCGACGCGCTCCGGCCGTGCGGCTGCGTACGCATCGAGCGACACGGCATCATCGCGCAAGGCGAGCGCGGCGATGTCGAACCCGGCGGCGTGGAGGTCCTCGACCGCGGAGCCCCAGTCGACGATGCGTGTCCACGGCACCTGGAACACCGTTCCCATGCTGACTCGGACGCTCCGCCGGTACAGCGGATCCGCGCCACCCGGCGACACCAGGACGGCATCGGCGCCCAGTCCGGCCGCCGCCCGGAAGGCCGCCCCCACGTTCGTGTGATCGCCGATGTTCTCCAGGATGAGGACGAGCGTCGCCCCTTCCAGCACCGTGCGAACGGACGGCAGCTCCGGGCGGTGCATCGACGCGATCGTCCCGCGATGCACGGCGAAGCCGGTGACGGCCTCGGCGACCTCGTCGGGGACGACGTACACCGGCACGTCGAAGGCACCGACGATCGCACGGATGTCCTCCACCCGGCGCTCCTGCACCAGGACGGAGCGCGGAAGGTGTCCGGCGGCGATCGCCCGGGCGATGACCTTCGTCGATTCCGCGATGTACAGCCCGCCCGCCGGTTCATTCAGTGCTCTGAGAGCCGTGTCCGTGAGCCCGCGGTAGTCGTCGAGGCGTGGATCGTGGACGTCGGTCACCGGGAACAGTTGCACGACTCCCACTCTGCCACCGCCGCGCTCGACGCGCGCAAGGGGCGTCTCGCGCGATCCCCCGTCGACGCCACACCGTAGACTCGCTCGAGGAGGTCCCCGTGAGCGTGTCGAACACCGCCGAGCTGTCGGCCACCGTCGCCTACGCCGCAGAGCTGCTGCACGGCAAGCGCATCGCCCTCTTGACCGGAGCAGGCATCTCCACGGACTCGGGCATCCCCGCCTACCGCGGCGAGGGAGCCCGAACGCGCAGCGACCCGATGACGATCCAGACCTATCTCGGCGACGAAGCGGCGCGGCGACGCTACTGGGTGGGCGGGCATCTGGGCTGGCGTGCCTTCGCCAGTGCCGCCCCCAACCCCGGGCACACAGCTCTTGCTCGACTCGAAGCCGCCGGCAAAGTGTCCGGGGTCACCTGCTCGCGGATACGCCGGCGAAGTCGAGATGGAAGACGTTCGTCGAAAAGTACCTGCCTGAGCGGGCGATCTGGACGTCCTTGTCGATCGCGCCGTTCTACATCGCGCTGATGCTCCTCGGTATCGGCGTGCTCGCCGTGTCGATCTGTTGAGCTCGCATCACCGATCCTGTCGAGGACGCCTCAGGGATTCGGGCTCATGGAACCAGCGGGCAGGTTCGGCGCCTAGGCAACACTCTTGACGCGCCCGGGTAATTCCGCGGTGTTGATGCCGGCGCGCCCTTGGCCGTCTCACGTGGGAGGACCGCGAAGTACGTTCTTGCCAACACGGCGTCGCCGACCTCGACAGGGATGTCACTGCAGATGTCGTCACTTGAGTTCGCGTAGAACAATTCGAGCGCCTTCAACGACGGGCTGCGGAGATTCGCGTCGTCGTGCGTGTGGTGCCATGCTCGGGACGGCGCGCACGAAGAAGTATCGAGGAGGATATTGCTCAGGCCTTGCCGACCTAGCGAAGCTTGTCGTCGCCCGACGCTCTTGTCGCGGTGCGCCACCCGGATCTGCATGGAGCCTGAAATGCCGTTGAACCTGCCCGAATTTCTCGCCGAGCATCCAGTGGATCGAACGCGAGTTGACGCGCACCATCAACGTCTACTCACTGAGGTTGCGAGGCTCGCCGCGGATAGCGCACGAAAAGATGACCAGCCAAATAACTGCTCACCCGCGCCTCAGCCCTCATCGCCAACGAGGCGCAGCACTGGGCGCTGATCGGGCTCGCCGAGCAGGTCACGGACCTGGGCAGGCGCCAGCCGCAAGATCTCAGCGAGCGCGGGCACCGTCGCCCCCTGCTCAGCGGCGAACTCCGCCGCCTTGCGCAGCAGTGTCGGCATCTCCCCCGGGTATGCGCTCGTCGGGTCCGCGGACGGATCGTCGACCTTGGCGAGGCGCTGATAGGCGCGTCGTGCCGAGGAGTCGGTGGTCCGGCCACGCTCCACCATCCGCCGAACGAGCGAGTGCGGCGAGACCCCCCAGGTCCGCCCGAGTCGATCGAGGGCCGCGAGGTCGAGACGCTGCGGAAGGGCAGCGTCCATCGATGCCGCCGGTGTGAGGAACGCCGCCGCGAACTCATCGGCCTCCCGCTCGATGGCGGTGCTCTGCTCCCCCGACTCGGCGTGGAGCAGCAGGTGGCCGATCTCGTGGGCGATCGAGAACCTGTGCCGGAAAACATTCTCGCTGCGGCGCGGCGTCGTGACCACGATCGGTCGGTCCAGGATCACAGACGAGAACGCGTCCACCGCATCGACCTCCCCCAGCGGGCGCACGACCACGACGATCCCCCGCGACTCCGCGGTGGCGACCAAATGCCGCACCGGCCCATCCGGCAGACCCCAGTGCCGACGCAGCGACGCAGCCGCTTCACCCGGGCTCGTCCCAGACAGCAACTTCGGAAGATCCGCCTCCGGGAGCTTGACGTACCGCTCTAGCGCGAAAGTCAACTCCCACACCAGCGTTGCGGTCGAGAGCGCTCGCTGGCGGTCGCTGACCCGCGCCGAGCGCAGGCTCCGGAAATGCGCGTGCACGGTGTCGATGCGCGCGAGCGGCCTGCCCACGGTGAAGAACCCGGGACGCACCTTCAACGTCGTCGCGATCCGCTCGACCACATCGGCACGAGGAGAGTTCACCCCCGCCTCGTACTGACCGATCGCTGCAGCCGAGACCCCGACCGCTGCCGCGAGCTCCGTCTTGCTCAGGCTCTGGCGCACGCGAGCCTGCGTCAGCCGCGCAGGCTCGAACCTCCCCTGGCCATCCGAGGAGCCTGGGAGATCGAACAGCCCAGGGTACTTGTCACGCATCCAACGACCGTCCCTGCTTCTGCAACTCGAGCGAAGGCACGATCGGAGTGCCGCTGTCGAACGACTCGACGTCGGCGGTCGCGTCGCCGCTCTCGGCCGGGTGCTCCCAGATGGTCTCCATGCCGAGAGGGCGCACCGTGCCGTCGACGTACTCGGCGACGGCCCACTCAATCGAGGTGAGCTGACGCGGAGTGGAGTGGACCATGACGAGCACCACGGACATGACCTCGCCCGCCGCGCGCACAGCACGTTCGAATTCCGCCTGCTCGCTCGCATTGCGGACATCGTCGCCACCCTCGACGAAGCTGGTGCCGAACAGCCCCACCGGCTCCTGCGCGAAGAACCCGTTCATGCGCGTCTTGCTCGACGCGAACCCGCCCACAGCGTCCGGCGTCGCCGGTACCCGCCAGACGAACAGCAAGCACCCGTTGACGATCGGCAGCCGGTAACCCGCGGGCTTGAGCTTGTACGGCAGATAGCCACGCTCCTTGAACGCGTCGACCGTGTCCTCCTGGAGATCCCGCCACTGCCCACCGAAGCCGATCGCGTACCGCGTCGCCGCCGCCTGGTGCGCATCCGCCGCCAGCGCATGACGCGCCTGCACGACCTCGACAACCAGATCACGCGCGCCTTCAGAATGAGCACCAAACGCTTCGAAGGGAGAACTCGGGACCATCGCGACCTCCAGAAAGTCAAACTCCGGTGCGCGCAGTTACCCGCCGGATATACTTTAGTATCGCACACGGAACGCGCGTAATTGCTTTACTGGAGTTCCGGCGTGTCCCATTCGTCGGCGCGGGTCAGCATGAAGCGCGTCTAGAGGTATCTGAATCCGCCGGAGCAGAAGTCGGGCGATGCTGCGGCCGCGGCGAGGATCGTGGGTCGCCAGTGGTTCACGCCTACACGCCGCGCCGCGCTTCTTGCATCGCGGTCCAAGTACTTCATCACGTCGGCCGCCCCACCATCGCCGAAGTACTCTTCAAGAGCTTCGCGGCGCTCAAGAAGGAGCTCAACCGACGCCCCCGAGTAGGCGGCGTCCAGTTCGAACAGCTCGAACTGTTGCGCAATGACGGTGAACTGCGATGCCGACATTCCTGCGGGTTGGACCACGTGAAACGACGGGGTCACCGTTGGCGCATCACTGAGTGAAGCTCGGAGGAAGGGAAGCGAGTCCGGGAGGTCATCGAGATAGGCATGAATGAAGGTCTGCTCGCCCCTCTCGTTGCGAAAGTCCCGTCGTTTCTTGTTGTTGCACACTGAGCAGGCAGGGACGAGGTTCAAGCTGAGGGCCGCAAACTCGGGGAAGTCCTCCTGCGGCAAGTAGTGATCGAGTTCACTCGAATCCCGTAGGGCGCAAAGACAGCAAAGACTGCTGCGCGCCAGGAGTTCCGCCCCTATCTCCTTGAGCGCGCCAGACCGCAGGACCCCGTAATTGGACCGAAGCACGTCCGCGACCGGCTTGTCCCCGAACGACGAATCAAGTTTCCACACCTCGCCGTCGACGTAGATGTCGTACGCCTCCATCACATCTCGTCGCGCTGCCTCGAGCATGGCCTTTCCAGCGCGATTGCGGCGTTGCGACAGAAGATCGTAGAGCTCAGGTTCGTCCGTCGAGGGCCAATCTACTGTGCGCATTCCTAGTCGGACTCTCGGCTCATTCTCAACGCGAGGGCTCGGGCCTGGCTGCTTGCCCCGTCGGCGAAGAGTCGCTCGAATTCTTCAACGTCCATGCGGGAGATCAAGTCGCGAATGACACCCCTGTGGCCCGAGATCGAGTTGTCCAGTCCGAAGGCTTCGGTCGTGAGTTCGCCCAAGCCTGCTGCGAACGTCTCGAGCTTGGGCGGCGCGGCTCGCACGATATCACCGAATCGCTCGACCACCAACACATCCTTGGCAGCCACCTCCTGAAGCACCACGGGCTGTGGGTGGCGACAACGGCGAACGAATCGAAGGCATCGAGCAAGTGATGGACGCCGCGAAGAAGCGCCGCGAGCAGTGGCGGGTGAAGATGCGTCTCGGGTTCATCGAGCAGCACGAGCGAACGCTTCCGCAAGTGCGCTGCGAGTTGGACGAGAATGTTCATCACAATTTTCTGACCCGAACTCAGGCGGGAAGGATACTCGGCAGGGATCTCCGCGGACGCCACCCACGTCGCCAAGCTAATTCCAGATCGACCAAAGGATGGATCGGACTCGATCGTCTCCATAACCTGCGTAAGCAGTGCCGAATCTCTCGCGCATGCTGTGGCGAAAGCGGTGACCAACTCATCGTCGAGCTCTCGAATCGACTTGAGACGCGTGGTTTGGGGATCCGCCTGTACCTGGCGAAGGCCGCAATAGGTGTAGCCGAAGCGAGTCGTTGACGAAGCTTCCTCTAGCTTGAGGTCATCCTCGCTCGCGTTAAGGATCGGCGGCAGTTGAAAGTGGTCGAAGGCACTGTAGGAGACGGCCACCACGGAGCTGAAGGATCGGCTGGCTCCAGATTTCGGATCTGCAGCGGCCAGTCCCACCCGGCTGACATCGCGCGCCAGCTCTGCGAGCAATCTAGTCTTGCCGACGCCGTTGTAGCCGATCAGGACCTTGCACCTCCCGGGAAGCGTACGGGTGTCGTCGAAGTGGAATTCAAGGTTGAGCCCGAGCTCGCGGCTCTGGTGGGAAAGCGTCGCAATTCCACCCGCGTTTGTCGCGGGCTCGAAGAGCGCGCTTGCCATGGCGAGCGTGTGCTCAGCCTGTCCGAACCTTGTGACTGAGGACGTCCACCCCTCCTCGTGCTCGAACTCGCGGGCGATGGTGCTGTCTACTGCAGCATCTCGCATGGCCACGAGAAAGGCATCTCTGACTTTTGTCGGAAGCTCTGCCAGCTTCTCGTAGTACTCGATGTCCTGCCCTAGCGAGCAGTAGCGCTCGTCGAGCGAGCGGAAGACAGGCTTGTCGAACTGAGTTCGACCTCCGGTCTGTCCAGCCTTCAGGATTTTCACCAATCCGACGTCGATGGTCTCTCCACGCGCAGGAGTGAACTCGGCGTGGAAGAGGGTTTTGAACCCGAAATCGTCCCACCCGTCGCGACGCAACACCACCAGGTCCTCGCTACTCTTCTTGTGCGAAGCAAACCGGTCGACGACTCGAATCTTCACTTGCTCGCTCTCCTAACGAAGGACCTCGCGGCCACCCATGATGCATAGAGTGCGGACTACACGGAGACAGCCCTGCAACTAAGCGCAGTTTGCCACGCCCAGGGATACTTACCGAAACTCTCGATTTGATTCAACGCGGCGGTGCACGCCGAACTTGATGAGGCGACGAACTGCTGGATCGTAGTGGTCGCGTCATGGGTCTCAACTTGGTGGGGATCGCCTCGTTGCGTAGAACGTGACGGCGGACGCTCCTGCGACGTTCAACGAGTCGACGCCGCTCATCATCGAAATCGTCACACGGCGATCGAGCAGCGCGTCGGTGTGAGCCGAGATGCCGAAGCCCTCGGAACCGAAAACAAGAGCGAGCCTCTCGTGGTCCTCGGCAACGAGCTCATCCAGTGTCACCGCTCCCTCTCCCCACGTCATCCCGGCGACCACGTAGCCGGCGTCCTTGAGATCCTTAATGCGTGAGGGCCATTCAGGGATGCGCGTCCATGCCATCTGGAAGACGGCGCCCATCGACACCCGGACGGAGCGGAGATAGAGCGGGTCGGCACAGTCGGGCGTGACCAGAACGGCATCCACGCCCAGCGCGGCGGCCGACCTGAACAGTGCACCGACACTCGTATGGTCGGTCACGCCGTCCAGAATCGCGACGCGAGATCGATTCTTGACCTTCGGTGTTCTTGAACACCCCACGTTCGTGTGGTCGCCGATGTTCTCCAGGATGAGGACGAGCGTCGCTCCTTCCAGCGAACCCGGTGACGGCGTCGGCGACCTCGTCGGAGATGACGTACACCGGCACGTCGAAGCCACCGCCGCGCTCGACCCGCGCACAGGGCGTCTCGCGCGATCCCCTGTCGACGCCACACCGTAGACTCGCTCGAGGAGGTCCCCGTGAGCGTGTCGAACACCGCCGAGCTGTCGGCCACCGTCGCCTACGCCGCAGAGCTGCTGCACGGCAAGCGCATCGCCCTCTTGACCGGAGCAGGCATCTCCACCGACTCGGGCATCCCCGCCTACCGCGGCGAGGGAGCCCGAACGCGTAGCGACCCGATGACGATCCAGACCTATCTCGGCGACGAAGCGGCGCGGCGACGCTACTGGGTGGGCGGGCATCTGGGCTGGCGTGCCTTCGCCAGTGCCGCCCCCAACCCCGGGCACACAGCTCTTGCTCGACTCGAAGCCGCCGGCAAAGTGTCCGGGGTCATCACCCAGAACGTCGACGGACTGCATCTGCGTGCCGGAAGCTCCCACGTGATCGAGGTGCACGGCACGATGCGCCGGGTGCTCTGCCTGCACTGCGGCCAGGTCTTCGATCGCCGCGACATCGCCGTGCAGATCGAGGAACGCAATCCCCGGATCACCGTCCCCGAGAACATCGCTCTCGCGCCCGACGGCGACGTCCTCCCCGAGAGCACGGACGGCTTCATCGTCCCGGTGTGCACGGTGTGCGACGGGATGCTGAAGCCGGATGTGGTCTTCTTCGGCGAGTACGTGCCGCAGGACCGCTTCCGCGCGGCCGAGTCGCTGCTCCGCTCCAGCTCCGCCCTGATCGTCGCCGGCTCGTCGCTCGTGGTCAACTCAGGGGTGCGCCTCGTCGAGCGCGCCCGCCGCCGCAGCATCCCCCTCATCATCGTCAACCGGGAGCCGACGCGTGCGGACACCTGGGCCGATCTCACCATCGCCGCAGGTACCAGCGACGTGCTCCCCGCACTCCAGGAGCTCCTCACGTGACCTACCTCACGCTCGTCCGCCATGGCCAGACCGACTGGAACCTCGCACGGCGCATCCAGGGATCGACCGACATCCCGCTGAACGAGACCGGTCGGGAAGACGCACGTTGGGCCGCGGAGAAGCTCGCGGGGACGACCCATCACGCCGTGTACTCGAGTCCGCTGCTTCGGGCCAGGGAGACGGCGGAGATCATCGCGGACAGGCTCGGACTGGAGCTCGCCGCCGTCGTCCCGGACATCCGTGAGCGTGAATTCGGCGACGGCGAAGGGCTGCTCGTCGAGGACTACATCCGCACCTACGGAGACTGGCACGCCGAGGTGCCGGGTGCGGAGACGCTGCACGAGGTGGGTGTGCGCGCCATCGCCGCGCTCCACGCGATCGACCGCGAAGCGCGGCGCCGTTCAGCTCCGCAGGCGGAGTCCGTTCTGGTCGTCGCGCACGGCGGCGTGATCCGCGCGGTGATCGACCACGTCTCCGGTGGCACGCTCCCCCGTGAGGGCGATGTCCTGCGCAACGGCTCCGTACACCGCTTCGTCGCGGCCCCCGGGTACCTGCGCCTGCTGGAGGAGTCACCGGTCCTCTGAGCTGATCCTCGCGCGCGCTGTCAGCGTGCGCGGTAGACGACGGAGCGCGCGTGGCGAAGCACGGGTTCGTCGATCATGCGTCCTTCGAATCGGAACACACCGCGTTCGCTCTCGGCGGCTGCGAGCACCGCACGCGCCCAGTCGATGCTCGTGTCATCGGGCCGGTAGGCGGCACGGATGAGCTCGACCTGACTCGGGTGGATGCAGGCGGTCGCGCGGAAACCGGAGGCGGCGGCATCCCGCGCCTCCCGCTGAAGGCCGTCCGAATCGTCGAGATCGATGTGCACGGCGTCGATGGCCGCCTTGCCGTGTGCGCCCGCCTCGAGGAGAACACGCGCGCGAGCGTACCGGGCGATGTCGCGATAGCCTCCGTCGGCGTTCCGTGACGAGGTCCCTCCGAGCGAGGCGACGAGGTCCTCGGCGCCCCACATCATCGCGGACACCGTCGGGTGCGCGGCGATGCGGTCCGCCGCGTGGACGCCACGGGCGGTCTCGCAGAGGGCGATCAGCGAGTAGCGCTCATCGAATGCCGCCAGGCTCTCCGCGCTCTCCGTCTTCGCGACCATCACGGTGCGGAAGTCGGTCTGCGCCAGCGCCGAGAGGTCGGCCATGAAGGCATCAGTGTCCGGGGCGTTGACCCGCACGATCACGCGGTGAGGATCGATGTCGGCGGCGATCACGTTCCGGCGCGCGGCATCCTTCGCATCCGGGAGCACGGCATCCTCGAGGTCGAGGATGACGGCATCGGCTCGCTCAGAGGCCTTCTGGAAGCGCTCAGGGCGATCGGCGGGGCAGAACAGCAAAGCGGGCCCGAGGTCGAAATTCACGCCGTGGCTCCTTCCGGAAGGCAGTGCACGAGCACAGAGCGCACGGCGGTGGCGACGACCGTCCCATCCTGGTTGCGTCCGGTGTGCGCGATCTTCACGATGCCCTGCCCCAGTCGCGATGAGGACAGCCGCTTCTCCACGATGACGCTCTCGGTATAGAGCGTGTCGCCGGCGAACAGCGGATGCGGGAATGCCACGTCACCGAAGCCGAGTTGTGCCACGAGGGTCCCCTGCGTCAACTGGGCGACCGACGAGCCCACCATCGTCGACAGGGTCCACATCGAGTTCATCAGCCGCGCGTGGAACGGATCCTGCGCATCGGCGAACGCCGCGTCGAGATGGAGCGCCTGCGTGTTCATGGTCAGTGTCGTGAAGAGAACGTTGTCGACCTCGGTCGCCGTGCGCCCCGGACGGTGCAGGTAACGGGCGTCGATCTCGAACTCCTCGTAGTACAGCCCCCGCTGGAGGATGTCGTGCGTGGTCATACCGGCCACGCTACCCGGCGAGCCCGAGACCCCGTGCGATCACGAGGAGCTGTACTTCGGTGGTGCCCTCACCGATCTCGAGGATCTTCGAGTCGCGGTAGTGACGCGCCACGGGGAACTCGTTCATGAACCCGTTCCCTCCGAAGATCTGGGTCGCATCCCTGGCATTGTCCATCGCGGCTTCGCCGCCGACGAGCTTGGCGATCGCCGCCGCTTCGGCAAAGGGTTTGCCCGCATCCCGCAGCCTGGCGGCGTGGTGCCAGGCGAGTCGGGCGGTATGCACCCGCGCACGCATCCGTGCCAGTGTGAACTGCGCGTTCTGCCGAGTACTCAGCGCGGCGCCGAAGATGGTGCGGCTCTTGGCGTACTCGACAGCGGCCTCCAGACACCCCTCGGCTGCACCGGTCGACAGCGCAGCGATCGCGATGCGCCCTTCGTCGAGGATGCTGAGGAAGCTGCGGAAGCCCGTTCCCCGCTCACCCAGCAGGTTCGATGCGGGCACCCGGACACCGTCGAAGGTCAGTGGATGCGTGTCGGACGCGTTCCAGCCCACCTTGTCGTACGGTGCCTCGACCGTGAACCCCGGCGTGCCGTTGGGGACGATGATCGTGGAGATCTCCTTGCGACCGCTCTCGTTCCCCGTGACGGCGGTGACGGTCACGAAGCGCGTGATGGGCGTGCCCGAGTTGGTGATGAACTGCTTCGAGCCGTCGATGACCCATTCGTCACCGTCGAGTCGGGCCGTGGTCCTGGTGGCACCGGCATCGCTTCCCGCTTCCGGCTCGGTGAGACCGAAACCCGCCAACGCTCGTCCTGCGAGAAGATCCGGCAGCAGCTCGCGGCGCTGCTCCTCGGTGCCGAAGCGGAAGATCGGCATCGCGCCCAGGCTGACACCTGCCTCGAGCGTGATCGCGATCGACTGATCCACGCGACCGAGTGCCTCGATCGCGATGCCGAGCGCCATGTAGTCGCCGCCCTGGCCGCCGTACTCCTCCGGGAACGGCAGTCCGAACAATCCGAGATCGCCCATCTGCGCCACGACATCCATCGACAGCGTGTGCGAGCGGTCGGCCTCGTAGGCCTGCGGCGCGACGACGGTGTCGGCGAACTCCCGCACCATGGCAGCGAGCTCGCGCTCCTCCTCGGACAGATCTTCCATGTTCAGCTCTCCTCCGTCGTCACACGGGCGACCGGTTGGTCGCGCCGTACCTGGTCGCCGACCGCGACCAGCAGATGCACCACCCCGTCGTGGGGTGCGAGCACAGAATGTTCCATCTTCATCGCCTCGATCGAGACGAGTGCATCACCGGCGGACACCGGATCCCCGTCCGCGACGTGCACCGCGACGACGCTGCCCGGCATCGGGGCGCGTCCTTCCGGTTCCGTCGCCGCAACCCCCGCGTCACGCGCGGACAGTCGTCGCAGCATCCGCTGTTTCCGGTCGAGGGGCCGGAGGCGCACGGTGCGGCCGCCCTCGGCGACCCACACGGCTCCATCGCCATCCACGGCGGCACGGATCGCTTCGCGCGACCCGGTGGGAGACGTCTCCGTGAGCGCGATCTCGTCGTCGGCGTCCGTGAGTGCGACGAACGGTGCGACTGCCACCTCTGCGGCCCCCAAGCGCCACCCCGGAAGCTCACGCCACAGGGGGCTCGTCCGCACCGGCTCGGAGTGCCCGGCTACCGCCTCCTGCGCCGCGGCGAGCTGCGCCGACGAAGGCCTCTCCGCGTCGAACGGAAGCAGGGTGTCGATGAGACCCGTGTCGAGGTCGCCGGCGAGGACACGCTCGTCCTGACAGAGGGCCCGGAGGAACGCGATGTTCGTCTCGACGCCCAGCACGACCGTGCGTGCGAGCGCCTCGTCGAGACGAGCAAGTGCAGTGGCACGGTCATCTGCGAACGCGATCACCTTCGCGATCATCGGGTCGTAGAAGCCCGTCACCGCGCTTCCTGACTCGATCGCCGCGTCGACGCGGACGCCGATGGGGGGCTCGAAGAGCAGAACAGTCCCGGTCGAGGGGAGGAATCCGCGCTCCGGCGACTCCGCGTACACGCGGGCCTCCACAGCGTGACCGCGTAGACGTGGTGCGATCGCGAGCGGAAGCCCATCCGCGGCACGGAGTTGAAGAGCGACGAGATCGAGCCCGGTGACCTCCTCGGTCACCGGGTGCTCCACCTGCAGCCGGGTGTTCATCTCGATGAAGAACACCTCATCGGGAGCATCGGCGTCGATGAGGAACTCGACGGTGCCCGCGCCGACGTACTCGACACTCTCAGCCGCGAGGACGGCCGCCGCGAGCAGCTGTTCCCGGGTATGTGCGGGGATCCCGGCGGACGGTGCCTCCTCGATGACCTTCTGGTGCCGTCGCTGCAGCGTGCATTCCCGTTCGCCGAGCGCGACGACCGTCCCGTGCGCATCTCCGAAGACCTGAACCTCGATGTGCCGAGGGCGCCTGATCAGGCGTTCGAGGATCAGAGCATCGTCCCCGAACGCCGCGGCCGCCACACGTCGTGCGGAGGCGAGCGCGCCTGGAAGCCCCTTCGCGTCGGCGACGACCTCCATACCTTTGCCGCCGCCGCCGGCGCTGGGCTTCACCAGCAGCGGGTACCCGACGCGCTCCGCCTCCTCGGCGATCTCGAGATCGGACAGGCCCTTGGCATCGAAGCCGGGGACCACGGGAACGCCGTGGCGCAGGACATGGTCACGAGCGCGCGCTTTGTCCCCCATGATCTGCAGAGCCTTCACCGAGGGGCCGATGAAGACGATGCCGCTCTCCGCGCAGGCCTCCGCGAGTCCGACGCTCTCGGAGAGGAACCCGTAGCCGGGGTGGATGGCCTGGGCGCCGGTGCTGCGGGCGGCTGCGATCACGGCATCGATGTCGAGGTACGACTCCGCCGCCGGTGCAGGACCGATCCGCACGGCAACGTCCGCCTCGCGCACGTGCGGTGCCGAGGCATCGGCGTCGCTGTACACCGCGACGCTGCGGATGCCGAGGGCGCGGAGGGTGCGGATCACGCGCCTGGCGATCTCGCCGCGGTTGGCGACGAGGACGGTGTGGAAGGAGATCTCGGGTGACGACGACATGGCACTCACATCCGGAAGACGCCGAAGCGCGGTTCGGGCAGCGGACTACGGGCGACGACATCGAGGGCGAGGCCCAGGAGGTCGCGGGTCTGAGCGGGATCGACGATGCCGTCGTCCCACAGTCGAGCAGTCGCGTAGTACGGCTCTCCCTGATGCTCATACTGTTCGCGGATCGGCGACTCGAAGGCGGCGCGCTCGGCACTGCTCCAGCTCTCGCCGCGCGCGGAGAGCTGGTCTTCCTTGACGGTCGCGAGAACCGAAGCCGCTTGCGTCCCGCCCATCACGGAGATGCGGCTGGCCGGCCAGGTCCAGAGGAAGCGGGGTG
This sequence comes from Microbacterium aurugineum, assembly GCF_023101205.1. Classification (NCBI taxonomy): domain Bacteria; kingdom Bacillati; phylum Actinomycetota; class Actinomycetes; order Micrococcales; family Microbacteriaceae; genus Microbacterium; species Microbacterium aurugineum. The sequence goes on from NZ_CP078078.1 coordinate 1,727,045, forward strand.
AGTAGGCCCGTCCACACATCGAGTAGTTGCCCGCCCCGAAGGATCCGCCGATGATGACCGTGAGCTTCGGCACCCTCGTGCTCGCGACAGCTGTCACCATCTTTGCGCCGTCCTTGGCGATACCACCGGCCTCGGCATCGGAACCGACCATGAATCCCGTGATGTTCTGCAGGAAGAGCAGAGGGATGCCGCGCTGGTCGCACAGCTCGATGAAGTGCGCTCCCTTGAGCGCGGACTCGCTGAACAGCACCCCGTTGTTCGCGACGACACCGACGGGATGCCCGTGGAGTCGGGCGAAGCCGGTGATCAGAGTCGTGCCGTACTCGGGCTTGAACTCGAGGAAGGTGTCGCCGTCGACCAGCCGCGCGATGACCTCGTGCACGTCGTAGGCGGCGTTGACGTCGACCGGAACCGCGTCGTAGAGACTGGATGGATCCGACGGCGGGCGGCTGGTGGAAACTTCCCACGCGGGTGCTGCGGGCGGGGGAAGCGTGGCGACGATGTCACGAAGGATCTCGAGTGCGTGCTCATCGTCTTCGGCGAGATGGTCGACCACGCCGCTGCGTCGTGCGTGCAACTCTCCGCCGCCGAGCTCCTCCGCGGTCACGACCTCGCCGATCGCGGCCTTCACGAGCGGTGGCCCGCCGAGGAAGATGGTGCCCTGCCCCTTCACGATCACCGTCTCGTCACTCATCGCGGGCACGTAGGCGCCACCCGCCGTGCAGGAGCCGAGCACGGCGGCGAGCTGCGGGATGCCTTCCGCGGACATGCGCGCCTGATTGAAGAAGATCCGGCCGAAATGCTCCCGGTCCGGGAACACCTCGTCCTGTTTCGGCAGGAATGCCCCTCCCGAGTCGACCAGGTAGAGGCACGGCAGACGGTTCTCGAGCGCGATCTCCTGCGCCCGCAGGTGCTTCTTGACCGTGAGGGGGAAGTAGGTGCCGCCCTTCACCGTCGCGTCGTTGCAGACGACCATCACGTGACGGCCGTGGACGAGACCGATGCCGGCGATCACGCCTGCTCCCGGGGCCTCTCCCCCGTACAGACCGTCGGCCGCGAGCGGGGCCACCTCCAGGAACGGGCTGCCTTCGTCGAGGACCCGTGCGACACGGTCGCGCGGGAGGAGCTTCCCCCGGGAGACATGGCGTTCTCGGGACGCCTCCGGTCCCCCGAGCGCGGCCGTCGCGAGGCGTTCTCGCAACTCCCGCGCGAGTGACTCCTGAGTTGCGGGCATCGTGATGTCCTCCTCGACCCACGTCCGCGCAGGCGACAGCCCTGGCGCGGTGCATGCACTTTCGGTTAGTGTTCACTAACCCGTTGCTTCAGGTTAGCGAGGATTAACTGAGATGACAAGCCCGGTCACCGCCCGAGACCGCGCCAAGGCCGAACGGTCCGATGCGATCCTGCACGCCGCCGCACGACTCTTCGCCGCGCGCGGGTACAGCGGCGTGAGCCTGGAAGACATCGGCGCAGCCGTCGGTGTCTCCGGTCCCGCCGTCTACCGCCACTTCGCGGGGAAGCAAGCCCTGCTGGGCGCAGTTCTCGTCAAGGTCAGCGAGGACCTCATCCGAGGGGGTCAGCGCGTCGCCGAGGAAGCTCCGACCGCCGACGAGCGGATGCGCGCGTTGATCCGATTCCACGTCGACTTCGCTCTGGGCAACGCCGAGGTCATCCAGGTGCAGGATCGTGACTTGGCTTATCTGAGCGACTCCGACCGCGCCGATGTCCGCCGATTGCAGCGCTCCTACATCGAGCTCTGGATGTCGGCACTGTCGCCGTTGCACGCGGCTGCCGAGGGCGGCGTCGACCAAGATGAACTGCGCCTTCGTGTCCAGGCGTGTTTCGGACTCATCAACTCCACCCCTCACAGCACGCGCGCCGCTGCCAGGCAGCGCTCCGCCACCGCGACCGTGCTGGTCGCGATGGCGGAGGCCGCTCTGCGCGCGACTACCTGAGGAGCATCGCTCTTCCCGGTTCCTCGAGGATGTCGGCGACGTCCTTGAGGAACCGCGCTCCTTCCGCGCCGTCCACCAAGCGGTGGTCGAACGAGAGGCTGAGCGTCATGAGGTCACGAAGCGCGATCTCGCCGCGGTGCTCCCATGGCTGTCGCCGAACAGCACCGATCGCCAGGATCCCGGACTGCCCCGGCGGGAGGATGGGCGTGCCTGCATCGACTCCGAAGACGCCGATGTTCGAGATCGAGAACGTGCCGCCCGCGAGCTCGGCGGGCGATGTCTTTCCCGCGCGCGCGACCTCGGCCAGCGACTTCACCGCATCCGCCAGGCCGAGCAGCGTGAGCTGTTCCGCGTCCCGGATCATCGGAACGATGAGGCCTCGATCCGTCGCGGCGGCGATCCCGAGGTCCACGTAGTTGTGCTGGACGATCTCGCCGGCAGCCTCATCCCACCGGGAGTTCAGACCAGGAGTGCGCCCCAGCGCGAGGCAGACCGCCTTCGCCACGACGGTCAGCGGGCCGATGCGGTGCTCGGCGAGCGAACGGTCTTCGCGGAGACGGGCGAGGAGTTCCATCGTCCCGGTCACGTCGACCGTGTGGAAGACGGTGACGTGCGGCGCAGTGAACGCGCTCTGCACCATCGCCGCAGCCGTGTGTCTGCGCACACCGCGGATCGGGATGCGCGTCTCGCGCTGTTCGTCGCCGAGAGCTGCGGCACTGGACGGCACGGTCGATCCGCTCACCGCGTCTTCCTCGCCCCCTGTCCCCACGGCGCCGACCCGCTCCGCATAGGCGTCGACGTCCGCGCGGGTGACGACGCGGTCGCCCACCTCGGCGGCGACGAGCACCAGATCGATCCCGAGACGTTTCGCATGGGCGCGCACCGGTGGTGTCGATCGCGGCCGCTCGATCGGGGCCTCGACGGCGGCGGACGAGGTGGCATCATGCGGCGCCGCCTCGAGGACCGCCGTGTCGACCGCAGTCGCGGTGACGCCGACTCGCCGGGCACGTCGCGCTGGACGTCCCGCAGACGTGGGTGCCGCTCCATAACCGACGAGGTTGGGCTGGGCCTTCTCCCCCGATGCGGCGGCCGGAGTCGGCCCGCTCTCGTCGCCGACCACGTCGAAGTCGATCAGGGGTGCTCCGACGGCGACGGTCTCGCCGGCCTCGGCGTGGAGCGTCGCCACCGTTCCGGCATAGGGAGAGGGAAGTTCCACGATCGCTTTCGCGGTCTCGACCTCGGCGAGCGTCTGGTTGAGCGTGACCGTGTCGCCGGGAGAGACCAGCCAGGACACCACTTCGGCCTCGGTGAGCCCTTCCCCGAGATCGGGAAGGCGGAACTCGGCGTTCATGCGTCTGCTCCCGTCAAGCTGTTCGGCCGATCCAGCACGCGATCGACCGCGTCGAGCAGGCGATCGAGGTCGGGCAGGTGGTACTTCTCGAGCTTCGCCGGCGGATACGGGATGTCGTGTCCGGTGACGCGCAGCGGCGCCGACTCGAGGTATTCGAAGCAGCGCTCGGTGATGCTGGCGATCACCTCGGCCGCGACGCCGGCCTCACGGGAGGCCTCGTGGGCGACGACGACTCGTCCGGTCTTCCGCACGGAGGCGGCGACCGAGTCATAGTCGACCGGCGAGAGCGAGCGCAGGTCGATGACCTCCAGGGAGACGCCCTCGTCCTGTGCAGCCTCGGCGGCCTGGAGCGCGGTGGACACCATGGCTCCATAGGTGATGAGCGTCGCGTCCGTGCCGGCGCGGACGACACGCGCCAATCCCATCGGAGGTGCGTCGGCGAGGGGTGCGTCGAGGTCGACCTCTCCCTTGTGGTGGTAGAGCCGCTTCGGCTCGAAGAAGATCACGGGATCATCCGAGGCGATCGCCTGCCGCAAGCTGCGGTACGCGTCCTCGGGATTCGAGACCGCGATCACGCGCAATCCGGCGGTGTGGACGAAGTACGCTTCCGGAGACTCGGAGTGATGCTCCGCCGCACCGATGCCTCCAGCCCACGGGATCCGGATGGTGATGGGCATCTTGACGCGCCCTTGCGTGCGGTAGTGCAGCTTCGCGACCTGCGCCACGATCTGATCGAAGGCCGGATAGACGAAGCCGTCGAACTGGATCTCGACCACCGGTCGGTAGCCGCGGAATGCGAGCCCGACCGCTGTACCGACGATGCCGGACTCCGCCAGCGGGGTGTCGATCACGCGCGCGGCGCCGAACTCGTCCAGGAGCCCATCGGTGATGCGGAACACCCCACCGAGCTTGCCGATGTCCTCGCCGAGGAGAACGACCTTGTCGTCGTCGCGCATCGCCTGGCGGAGTCCTGCGCCGAGGGCCTTTCCGAGCGTGAGTTCGGTCATGCTCAGACCTCGCCTTCGAAGGTCGCGAGGTACGCCGCGTACTCGTCGCGCTGGCGCTCGAGCCCGGTGTGCGGATCGGCGTAGACCCCATCGAACACGGCCAGCGGCGGGCGCGTCACCATGTTCAGGCACGCCGCCCGCATCTCCGACGCGATGACGTCGGCGGCCGCCTGAGTCTCGGCGAGATCCTCGTCCGTCAGGTCTCCGGTGGCGCGCAGGTGTGCCTCCAGCCGCGCGATCGGATCGCGGCGGCGCCACGACTCGAGTTCGTCCTGGTCGCGGTAACGCGTCGGATCGTCGGCCGTCGTGTGCGGACCCATGCGGTACGTGACCGCCTCGATGTAGGCCGGCCCCTTGCCGGAGCGCGCGTGATCGAGCGCCCAGCGCATGGCCGCCATGCAGGCGAGGACATCGTTTCCGTCGACGCGGACGCTGGGGATGCCGAACCCCGGCGCCCGCCCGGCGATCGGATATTGGGACTGCACCGCGACCGGCTCCGAGATGGCCCAGTGGTTGTTCTGGCAGACGAAGACGACCGGTGCCTGGTAGGACGCGGCGAAGATCATCGCCTCGTTCACATCGCCCTGGCTGGTCGCGCCGTCTCCGAAGTACGTCACCGCGACTTCGTCGGCACCGTCGTGCTGAATGCCCAGGGCGTAACCGACCGCGTGAAGCGTCTGCGCGCCGATGATGATCTGCAACGGAGCAACGCCGAGTGCAGCGGGGTCGTAGGCTGCCCCCTCTTCACCGCGCCACATGCGCACGTAGTCGCCGGGCTCTGCGCCGCGCGCGTAGATGACGCCGGTCTCCCGGTAGCTGGGGAACACGAAGTCGTCCTTCGCGATCGCCCGGGCAGTACCGATCTGCGTGGCCTCCTGGCCTTGGCAGGGAGCCCAGAGACCGAGCTGCCCCTGCCGCTGGAGCGCCACGCCTTCGGCATCGATCCGGCGGAGGATGACCATGTCGCGGAGCAGGGAGCGCAGCTGTTCGGCATCGACGTCCGAGACGAACGGGTCCAACCGAGGGTTCGAGACACGGCTTCCGTCCGGGGCCAAGATGCGCTCGGAGAGCTCCAGGTCCTGGGCGGTGTCTGCGATGGGGGTGATCTGCGGTGACATCATCGTCCTCCTCGTCCTCGGCGGCCCTCGTGAGGCTCCGCGCGGTGATGCCGGCGTCATCACCGGCATGGTCCGAGAGTACGTCTGCTGAACACCTCGCTCAAGCATTCGAACCCCGCTTGAGCATGTTGCTCAATTTGCGTCGGGGCTGTGCTGCTAAGGTTTGGCACTATGCCCGGACTGGACCGTATCGATCTCGAACTCCTCGCTGCTCTCGCCGACGACCCGAGGACGACGATCGTGGCGTTGGCGGAGAATCTGGGGCTGTCACGCAACACGATCCAGGCGCGGATGGCACGGTTGGAGCAGAGCGGGATCTTCCTCTCCTACGAGCGGTCCTTCTCCCCCGACGTCCTGGGCTTCCCGCTTCAGGCGTTCGTCAGCATCGGCGTGCGACAAACGGAACTCCCCCGCATCATCAACGAACTGGCCCGGATCCCCGAGGTCGTCCAGGCGCACGGACTGAGCGGGTCGATCGATCTGCTCGCGCGGGTCGCATGCCGCGATGCACGCCATCTCTTCGACACCGACGCCCGTATCCTGTCGATCGAGGGGGTGGAACGCACCGAGACGTCGCTCGCGATGGGCGAGGTCATCCCGTTCCGCGTCGCGGGCCTCATCGGCCTCGCACGACGGGAATCCTGAGGAAGCGACGCACCGCACCCGCCGCTTCGGCAGGCGTCTCATAGTGGATGAGATGACCGACGTGAGCGATCTCGACCAGTTCGGCATCCGGGAAGGTCTTCGCCAGCTTCCGCTCGGCCTCGATCGGGGTGATGTCGTCGCGCTCCGCAGCCACGAGCAGGGTCGGGACATCGATCTCGGGCGCGAACTCCCGGACGTCGTGCGAGACGCTCGCGACGAAGGCGTCGCGCAGCACGTCGCGGTCTGAGAAGCGCGAGAAGTAGGTGTCGTGCTGGTCGTGGATGAACCGGCGCAGCGCGGGATCCTTCGTCTTCGCCATCGTGATGCTCATCACCCGGACGATGACGCGGTTGCGCAGCAGCGCGGTTCCGAGCCGCTCCGGAAGACGGGCACCGAGCGCGTAATAGAGCACGGCAAGGCGCGTCATCAGACCTTTGGGGCCCTCCAGCGCCGGAGCACCGATCGGGTTCAGCAGGATCAGCCGGGGAGTGCGCAGACCTCGCGCGACGGCCGCTGCCGTCACGATAGAACCGAACGAGTGCCCGAGGATCACGGCACCCGGCGCCACCGTGGCCGCGAAGTCCATGAGCCAACCGGCGTACTCGTCCAGGTCGTGCCGCCGCCCGGGCAACGGTGCCGACTCGCCGAAACCGGGGAGGTCAGGGGCGATCACACGCACTTCGGGAAGGTAGGCCAACACCGGTTCGAGGCCGTGGTGCTCGCCGCGGAAGCCGTGCACGGCGATGACGGTGGTCTCGGCATCCTCGGGCCCGTACACCCAGTACGCGGTCATCGCACCCCGCACCTCGACCTCGTGTCGCTGCACGGGGAGGCGACGCAGGCGGTCTGCATACGGGGAAGGCACGGTCATGATCCGAGTCTACGAGCCGACATGCGTCTGCCCGACCCGGAAACGATCAGACACGGTGCTATACGCTCCTGGTGATGTGCTGCCGAGTGGGATCGCAGCGCGAGGAACAAGGAGCACGGCCATGCAGTTCACATCCACCGACATCGCACAGGTGGAGTCCACGTGGCACCAGTTCGTCCCCTCGTCGTCGCTGCAGAACGCCGACCCTCGCCACTTCCGCTTCGACTGGCATTCCGAAACCCTCGACAGCGTCGCCGTCGTGAACTACCGACTCGCCGCACAGATCCACTCCCTCGCCGAACCGCAGGACCAGTTGCTGGTGTGCCGTGTCGACGCACCCGACGCCAGAGTCTGGTCCGCTCGCCACTCGCTCGACCCGGGGCGACCGTGGATCTCGGACGGCACCCGCGTCGAGGCGAGATGGGATCGCGCTGCACGAGTCCGCGCGTTCGTCGTCGATCGCGCCGCCGCGGAGACCCGCGCTGCACAGATCACGGGGGCCGACGGACGAAAGCTGCGCACCACGGGATTCGCTCCGCCCTCCGCCGTCGCCGCGCAGCGCTGGGAGAGGGCTTTCTCCTATGTCGAGGGAGTCCTCGACGACGACGCCGCAGAGCCGCTCCTGATCGCCGAGCTCGAACGACACGTCCTGATGATGACCCTCGCCACCTTCCCGACGACGTTCTCCGAGTATCTCGATCGCCCGGCCCAGCGCGCCGCGGCACCGGCAGCCGTCCGGAGGGCGCTCGCGTACATCGACGAGAACGCGCATCGTGCGATCACCATCGACGATGTCGCCGCGGCGTCGTTCATCTCGACGAGGGGCCTGCAGTACGCATTCCGTCGGGCTCTCGACATCACTCCTGCGGAAGCGCTGCGTCGCGCACGCCTCGACGGCGCCCGGCGTGATCTCCACGCGGGCAACGGTCGCTCCGTCACGGAGATCTCCCGTCGCTGGGGCTTCAGCAACTCCTCGCGGTTCAGTGCCGCCTACCGAGAGGTGTACGGCAACACACCGTCGCTCACGGGACCGTGACACGGGGCGAACAATCTTTTCGTATCCGACGGCGAGTCGATCTCCCGCCCCCGTCGCTTCGCCGCCGTGTGGTTAGAGTTCAAGTACCCGGAGCACCCTCCCGGTCTGTCGCGCACACCGTCGAGGAGTCCCCATGATCCAGATCCGCTCTGACGTCGAAGCCTCCGCCCGCTGATGGGCAGTCTCTACTACGGCGACGCCCAGACTCCGATCCAGATCGACGACCGCGCGCTCGCGCACCTGAAGGTCGTCATCGCGACCAAACTCCGCCGCAACGAGAGCTTCACCCTCTCGTGGCGACACCCGGAAGGGGATGCACCCGGACGCTCGACCCTGTGGCTGCACCCCTCGATCCCGCTCCGGTTCGTGTTCCAGGAACCCGAGTCTCCGGAGCTGAGCCGGAAGTGGATCGAAGACCTCGCTCACTCCGCCAGCTCCAGTGGAGGGATCCTCCTCGTGGAGGAGCACCTCGAGAGCGGCGCTGCAGACTGACGGTCCCGGATGGCTCGACCACCCGGAACCGTCAGTCCACCCTCAGACCGCCTCGTCGCCGCTCGAACTGACGGAGCGGCGAGTGGTCGGTTCCCCGGTCGCGGGGTCGACGAAGGTGCGTGAGACGGTCTCGGTCCGACGACGACGGGCGAGGAGGATGATTCCGATCAGGAATATGACGACTCCGGCGCCCATGAGGATGTATCCGACCATGTCGAGGTCGACCCATTCGATGTCGACGTTCACCGCGAAGACGAGGATTGCTCCGATCACGAAGAGCGCGATTCCGCTGCCGATGCTCATGGTTTCTCCCGTTCTGCGACGCGATGCCGCTCCGTCGAAGAATGGCGTGGCAGAGTCACGCGCGGGAGGGGCTTGACAGCGGCGGATCGGCCCGGGCGCGCCCGTGTTCGTCTCACGAACGCAGGTAGCTCGCCTCGGGAGCGAAGAGTAGGGCGGGCGGGACTTGAACCCGCGATCGTTGGGTTATGAGCCCACTGCCTTAACCAGCTTGGCCACCGCCCCTTACGCACCTCAGCCTATCGTTCGGCGAGGTCACGCAGCGGTCACACAGAGGTCGCTGCGGAGTGCGTCTGCGAGTGCCCCAGATAGACGTCGGCATTGCTGATCAGGCCTGCACGCTCCTCCTCGCTGAGCGCACGGCGGACCTTCGCAGGCACACCGGCCACCAGTGAGCCCCCGGGGACTTCCGTCCCACCAAGGACGACCGCGCCGCCGGCGATCAAGCACCCCTCGCCGATCACCGCACCACTGAGGATCACCGCCCCCATGCCGACGAGCGATCCATCGCCGATCGTGCAGCCGTGCACCACGGCATTGTGTCCGATCGACACCTTCGTACCGACGATGACCGGGTGTCCTCCGTCCACATGGACGGAGACGTTGTCCTGCACGTTCGACCCCGGGCCGATGACGATCTCCGCCGAATCGCCACGGAGCACGGCGTTGTACCAGACGCTGGATCCTGCAGCGAGCGAGACGTCTCCGATGATGCGCGCCCCCGCGGCGACGAATGCCGTGGAATCGACCGACGGCGCGCTGTTCGGCAGGGCGAGGAGGGAGGCTTCCACGGCGATGGTCATGAGGCGAGACTACCCTCAGATCCGCGGAATGACAGGGAAGTGAGCCGAGCCTCAGCTTGCTTGCGGAATGTCTGAGCCTGAGTAGCGTTGTCTTCATCAGGTAAGAGAACCGTTCCAGGAGGAGCACAGGATGAGCAAGGCACAGACCGTTTCCACCACCGCCATCGACCCGACCGTGGCTGCGGGGGCGGCCCAGTTCCTCTCCCCCGTCGTCCTCGGCCTCCAGGCCCTGACCGTCAACGGCAAGCAGGCCCACTGGCACGTCCGCGGCGCGAACTTCGTCGGCGTCCACGAGCTGCTGGACACCATCGTCGCCCACGCCGGTGACTTCGCCGACACCGCCGCCGAGCGGATCGTGGCCCTGGGTCTTCCGATCGACGCCCGTGTGAGCGCCGTCGCCGACAAGGCGGGAGCCACCTCGGTTCCGGCGGGCTTCACGCAGTCCGACGAGCTGATCCGTGCGGTCATCTCCGACATCGATGCGATCCTCGTCGATGTCAAGGCCGCCGTCGAAGGCCTCGACGAGGTCGACCTCACGAGCCAGGACGTCGCGATCGAGATCCAGCGCGGCCTCGAGAAGGACCGCTGGTTCCTTCTCTCGCACATCGCCGCCTGACCCGTCATCCCGAAGGGCCGGTCCTCCGTCATCGGAGGGCCGGCCCTTTCGGCGTTCGACTTCGGACTATCCGAAATGGGTGACGTTTCCCGCCAGCAGGGTCGCGCTGATCGGCATCCGCCGCAGCGTGTCGCCGCTCGCCGTGAGCGGATCCGCACCGCACACGACGATGTCCGCCGGCTCGCCGGGGCGCAGCGCGGTCCGAACACTCGCATCGATGGCCTGCTCGACACCGAGCCGCTCCTCGGGGTGCCAGGGCGCGCGGTCATCGTCCGTGCGGGAGACGGCCGCGGAGATCGCATGCCAGGGATCGAGAGCCGCTACCGGCGCGTCCGAGCCGAACCGCAGCTCCGCCCCGGCCGCGTGCAGCGAGGCGAGCGGATATCCGATCGCCGTCTGCTCAGCCCAATGCCGCTCCACCAGATCCCGGTCATCGACCGCATGCTGCGGCTGGAGGCTGGCGACCACTCCGAGGCGCGCGAACCGCGCCAGGTCCGCGTGACGGACCAACTGCACGTGTTCGATGGAACCGACAGCCCCGGTCGTGGTGAAGGCATCCAGGGCGTTGGTGATGGCACGATCGCCGATGGCGTGCACGGCGACAGCCAACCCCGCCCCCGTCGCACGTGTCAGTAGGGAGACCAGCTGCTCGGCCGGCACGGTCAGCATCCCGAAGTTGTCGGGATCACCGGGATAGGGGTGCGAGCACGCAGCTGTGCGCGTACCCAGCGAGCCGTCGGTGATCATCTTCAAAGATCCGACATGCACGAGCCCACGCCCGCGTTCGGGGACGTTGACATCCTCACGGACGTCACCGGTACGGAGGCCGGCCTCGATGGCCCGATCGAGGTCGAAGGGATAGACGGCGAACTCGACGCGATGGGAGGCGAATCCGTTCCGAACTCGGCGAGGCCACGCCTCCGCGCCCCACGCCATGTCGAAGTCGACGAGTCCGGTGACGCCCCGAGAGGCCGCCTGCCGTCCCGCACGCTCCATCGCCTGATCGCCGTGCTCGGCCTCAACGGCGTTGAGGCGTCGGGAGATCTCGAACGCCTCCGTCTCCCGGAGCATCCCATCGGCACTCCGGAAGCCCTCCCGGGCCAAGGCCGCGCTGTTCAGCCACACGCTGTGGACGTCGGCATTGATGAGATATGTCGGCACCGCGCCGGTCTCGGCATCGAGGACTTCCTGCGTCGGCCGATCGGGCCACAGGGCATCACGGAAGCCGGTCCCCACACGGCGGCCGTCCGCCAGCGGTACGACATCGCGCATCGCCCGCGCCGCCTCGACAGCCGACCGGGCGTGTCCGAGCGGTTCCCGCTCCGACGTCAACGCCCATTGAACGGTGTGGACGTGGTTGTCCCACAGACCCGGCAACGTCCATGCGCCTTCGACATCGATGACCGTTCCCCCCGCACGCAAGGCTCCGGTCGGCGCGATGTCGACGATGCGCCCGTCGGCGATGTGGATGTCGACCGGTTCATCGTCGATCAGGAACTCGCGCCCCGGACCCGCGATCCGCGCGGCTCGGACGGTGCTGATCGCGGTTCCACGTTCGGTCACTGCGCTCCTCCGCGGCGTGCGTCCTGCGCGCGCCGCATCTCCGCGGCCAGAGCCGGGTTCGAGTAGGGCCCCTCCGCGTCGAGCGCGGCGATCACCGTCTCGATGGTCTCCGGAGGCTTGTTCTGGCTGAGCTTCCGCTTCGCGACGACGCGTGTCGGCACGAGCCGGAAGCCCACCGTCCCCGCGGCGAGACGTTCCACGAAAGCAGCGTCGTTCGGCCGCTCCCACATCAGCCTCGGGTCCGGCATGCGTGACTCGAATCGAGCGACCAGGCGATCGAGCACCCTGAGGTTCTCCTCGGCATCGAGGATCTCGGGAACGCCTGCGAGGTGGACGGCCGTGTAGTTCCACGTGGGAACCGCCGGCACATCGCCGTACCACCCCGGGGACACGTATCCGTGCGGCCCTTGGAAGACGACGAGCAGCTCACGCTCCCCCATGCCGTGGAGGAGATCGTCCGGCCGTCCGACATGCCCGACGATCGTCAAGTCATCGCGCCCCTCGTCGAGGAGCACCGCATAGTGGGAAGCGACGAGTCCGCCCTCACCCGCGCTCATGATCGTGGCCCACGGATGGGCGTCGATCACACGGCGGATCTCGTCGACATCCGCCAGGGTGAAGCTGGGGTTCTGTCGCATGCCAATAGCCTAGAGCCGCGACGTCGAGCCACTCGCCGCGTCAGCGTCGACGGCGCCCGACCACAGGGATCGCCTGCGTCTTCCACTCCTCCCACCCCGGAGTACCGGCCATGAAGGCATCGATCTGCGCGCGATCCGCGCGCAGCTTCGGATCGTTGTCGAGGTACTTCTTGGTCTCCCTCGCCACCAGGCCGGAGAGGAGCAGGAGACCGATCAGGTTGGGCAGCGCCATCAGGCCGTTCATCGCGTCCGAGAAGGCCCACACGACGCCGAGCTGCACGGTGCACCCGATGAACACGACGAGCGAGAAGATGATCCGGAAGGGCATGACGGCACGTCGGCCGATGAGTCGCTCGACGTTGCGCTCCCCGTAATAGGACCATCCCAGGATGGTCGAGCCGGCGAACATCACCAGCCCCAGCGTCACGATGATGTGTCCCCAGTCCCCGGGGAGTCCGTGGGAGAACGCCGCCCCGGTCATGAGAGCGGGACTCAGCTGCTCGCCCGTCTCAGGGTCGATCTCCTTCCACGTGCCGGTCGAGATGATGACCAGACCGGTGCACGTGACGACGATGATCGTGTCGATGAACGTCTGCGTCATCGACACGAGACCCTGCCGCACCGGGTGGCTGGTCTTCGCGGCCGCCGCGGCGATCGCCGCGGATCCCATTCCGGACTCGTTCGAGAAGATGCCGCGTGCGACACCGAACTGAACGGCGATGATGATCGCGGACCCCGCGAAACCGCCCACAGCGCTGGTGCCGGTGAACGCCTCGGAGAAGATCTGGGCGAACGCGGCAGGGATCGCCCCCACGTTCGCGATGAGGATGTAGAGGGCGCCGAGCACGTAGAAGATGATCATGATCGGCACCAGGCCTGCCGTCACACGCCCGATGGACTTGATGCCGCCCACCAGGACCACCAGGGCGAACGCGGTGAGGACGATGCCCGTCACCCAGGTCGGCACGTCGAAACTCGCCTGGAGGTTCTGCGCGATCGAGTTGCCCTGCGTCATGTTGCCGATGCCGAAGCAGGCGATCACCGCGAACACGGCGAAGGAGAGCGCCAGGACCTTGCCGAAGGGACCCCGGATGCCGCGCTCGAGGTAGTACTGGGGCCCACCGGACTTCTCCCCCGCGTCGTCGGTCTTGCGGAAGCGCACGCCGAGGAACGCCTCGGAGTACTTCGACGCCATGCCGAGCAGCCCGGTGATCCACATCCAGAAGAGAGCGCCAGGACCGCCGATGCCGATCGCCGTCGCGACGCCGACGATGTTCCCCGTGCCGACCGTGGCGGCGAGGGCCGTCGTGAGGGCCTGGAACTGGGAGATGTCACCATCGGCGCCGGGGTCGTTGCGCGTGAAGAGTCCGAGTCGCAGAGCCGAGCCGAGCCGGACGAACTGCAGGCCTCCCAATCGGATGGTGAGGTACAGACCCGTGCCCAGCAGCAACGGGATGAGGAAGAACGGTCCCCAGATGAATCCGCTCACGGTCTCGAGAACTGTCTGGAGGTTGGTGAGATCCATGTCGGCTCCTGTCGGTGTCGGCGTATTCGACGCTGTCACCATATTCACAGGAAGCGGACCGGAGCGGACCCCCACCCGCGTGTCCGGGGAACCGACCTCACGCCTGGCAGCGCGGGCACCAGTAGAGCTTGCGCGCGCCGATCTCCTCGAGAGCGATCTCGGTACCGCAGATCCGGCAGGGAAGCCCCGCCCGGTGGTACACCCAGTGCCGATCGTCGCGGTTGGCCATCGCCGCCCGGTAGTCCTCGCCGGTGAGACCGTCCATGGTCATCATCTGCCCGGTCTCGACGCCGATGGCGAGCAGACGCACCCAGTCGTGCCAGAGCGCCCGGACGATCTCCTCCGGAACGTCTCGCCCCGGCGTGTGCGGATTCAACCGCTGACGATAGAGCATCTCGGCACGGTAGACGTTGCCGATACCGCTCACGACCGACTGGTCCATCAGCAGCAGCGCGATGACCGTCGACTTCTTCCGCACGGCACGAACGAAACGCTCCTCGTTCTCCACCGGATCGCCGACCAGCGGGTCGGGACCGAGCTTCGCGATCGTGGCGAGCATCTCTTCGGGCGACTGCAGCACGCAGGCGGTCGGTCCGCGCAGGTCCGCGGCGGTGATGTCCGTCATGAGGCGCAGACGCACCTGCCCGACGACCGGAGGCGGCCATTCCAGCCCCTCGTCCGCGAGCCCCTTGGTCTGCTCCGACATGCGCACGTGGACCCGCGTGCGACGAGGTGCTCCGATCGACGCCAGCGAGTTCTCCCCCGCGTCGTCCAGGATCGGTTCATCCAGGACGGTTCCCCGCTGATTCGTCTGTCCCATCCGACCGTTCGCCGACGCGATGGTCGGGTCGACGAGGATGTCGCCCGCGAAGTCCCAGGCCCCGTAGAGACCGAGGTGCACCCGTAGCCAGATGTCCCCCTCCGCCTCCAGGAACATCTGCTTCCCGACGGCCTGCACGCTCACCGCCGCCCGCCCGTCGAGGACCGCGGCTCCCTCGGCGAATCGTCCTTGCGGGCTCGATGCACTCAGCGTCTTGCCGACGAAATTCCGATCGAACTGCCGCGCGATCCGGTGGACGGAATGCCCCTCGGGCATGTCAGGCCCGGGGATCCGGGAGAAGCGACCCGTCGCGCTCGAAGTCCGCGATCTGACCGATGCGACGGACATGGCGCTCGTCACCGGAGAACGGCGTCTCGATGAACCGGTCGATGAACGACGTGACCTCCTCGTAGGAGTGCTGCCGCGCACCGATCGAGATCACGTTGGCGTCGTTGTGCTCCCGGGCGAGCTCCGCGGTCGACAGATTCCACACGAGGGCCGCGCGGATTCCACCGACCTTGTTCGCAGCGATCTGCTCACCGTTCCCGGAGCCGCCGAACACCACGCCGAGCGCATCGACACCCGCACGCTGATCGGCGACGACCGCCTGCGCGGCGCGGATGCAGAATGCGGGGTAGTCGTCGACGGCGTCGTACTCGATCGGCCCGTGATCGACGACCTCATGGCCCGCAGCGCGCAGATGATCCTGGAGCTGGGTGGAGAAGTCGAGGCCCGCGTGGTCGGTGGCGATGTGGATGCGCATGGCTCCCATCCTAGAAGTGCCGGATCGCGATCGGGATGTCAGGGAACGAGGCCTGCGGCTGCCGGCTTGAAGCCCGCGCGCACGTTCTCGCAGCAGCCGGGACGGCACACGTCGAACGCTCCGGGAAGCGACGTCACGTGGGGTCGGTCCTCGTTGGGACGGCCCTGAAGACGCTCCTCGATCAGGTCGACGATGCCCGCGACGAAGGCAGGTGACACACCCGGGGTGGGAGTGCGGGTGAACGACAGGCCCGCTTCCTCCGCGGCTTCGGCCGCCTCGGTGTCGAGGTCCCAGAGGACCTCCATGTGATCGCTCATGAAGCCGACGGGGACCACCGCGACGGCTTTGCGCCCGCGGCTCGGCAGCTCGGCGATGACGTCGCACACGTCGGGCTCGAGCCACGGCTGCGAGGCGGGCCCGGACCGCGACTGGTACACGAGCTCCCACGACACGTCCTCCGCACCGGGTACGGTCCGGCGGACGCGGTCCATCACCCAGGCGGCCACGGCCAGGTGCTGCGCGGCGTAGGCGCCGCCCTCACCCCACTCGATGTCGCGGGCTCCGGAGCGTTCCGCGTCGGCCGTCGGGATGCTGTGGGTCGAGAACAGTATCTGGATGTCGGTGGCCGCGACGCCCTCGGCGAGGAAACCCTCGACCGCATCGCGCACTCCGGTCTCGAAGGCCTCGACGAAGCCCGGGTGATCGTAGAACGGACGGATCTTGTCGATCGTGACCGTCTCTCCCAGACCCGTCTCCTCCAGCACGCGGGCGAAGTCCTCGCGGTACTGGCGGCAGCTGGAGAAGGAGCTGTAGGCGCTCGTCGCGAAGGCGAGCAGGGAGTTGTGTCCGTTGACGGAGGCTTCGCTCACGACCTCCTCGAGATACGGAGCCCAGTTCCGGTTGCCCCAGTAGACCGGAAGATCGATGCCGCGCTCGACGAGGGCCTTCTGGAGGGCCTCCTTGAGCACGCGGTTCTGCCCGTTGATCGGGCTCACTCCACCGAAATGACGGTAGTGGTGCGCGACCTCTTCGAGCCGCTCGTCGGGGATGCCCCTTCCCCGGGTCACATTCCGCAGGAACGGGATCACGTCCTCCTGCCCTTCGGGGCCCCCGAACCCCGCGAGGAGGATCGCGTCATAGGCCACGGGCGTGGTCACGTACGGTGCGCCATCGGCGGCACCGGGCGAGGCAAAGGGAACAGCATTCGGCTCGATCGCAGTCACGACTCCATCCTTTCACCTCCGCCGCGTAGGAGCGTCCACCTCGATGCGGGTGGACATTCGCCGCTCTGGCGTAGGCTGTCATGGTTGCCGTCGGCGCCACCTGCGCCAAGCCCCGGTGACATCCCCTCACCCCTGGGAGTACAGCTGTGCCTGGAGAGAACCTCACCCGTATCGAAGCGCAGGAGCGCCGCGACGTCATCGACACGCAGTCCTATGAAGTCGCCCTCGATCTGACAAAGGGCGCCGAGGTCTTCGGCTCTCGCAGTGTCGTGCGCTTCACCGCGACGCCCGAGAGCTTCACCTTCATCGATCTCATCGCCCGGGATGTGCGCGAGATCTCCCTCAACGGCGAGCAGCTCGACCCGAGCGAGGTCTTCGCCGACTCCCGCATCGCGCTCACGGGGCTCCAGGCGGAGAACGTCCTCGTGGTCGATGCCGATTGCCTCTACACGAACACCGGGGAGGGTCTGCACCGCTTCGTCGATCCCGTCGACGGCGAGGTCTACCTCTACTCGCAGTTCGAGGTCCCCGATTCACGTCGTGTGTTCGCGGTCTTCGAGCAGCCCGACCTCAAGGCGACCTTCCAGTTCACCGTCACCGCTCCGGCGGCGTGGAAGGTCATCTCCAACTCCCCCACGCCGGAAGCCATCGTGCACGACGACGACGTCACCGCGACCTGGGGCTTCGAGCCGACCCCTCGGATCTCGTCTTACATCACCGCCCTCGTCGCCGGGCCCTACGAGTCGACCTTCTCGGAGCTCACGAGTGCGTCCGGCCGCGTCATCCCCCTGGGCGTGTACGGCCGCAAGAGCCTGTGGCAGCATCTCGACGCCGACTACATCTTCGACAAGACCCGCGAGGGCTTCGCCTACTTCGAATCGAAGTTCGGCGTCCCGTACCCGTTCGCCAAGTACGACCAGCTGTTCGTGCCGGAGTTCAACGCCGGCGCGATGGAGAACGCGGGAGCGGTCACGTTCACCGAGACCTACGTGTTCCGCAGCAAGGTGACCGACGCCGTCAAGGAGCGCCGGGTCGTCACGATACTCCACGAACTCGCGCACATGTGGTTCGGGGACCTCGTCACCATGAAGTGGTGGAACGACCTCTGGCTCAACGAGTCCTTCGCCGAATGGGCCTCGACCATCGCGACGGCCGAGGCCACCGAGTGGACCGAGGCATGGACGACTTTCAACGCCATGGAGAAGACCTGGGCGTACCGCCAGGACCAACTTCCTTCGACTCACCCGATCGTCGCCGAGATCAACGACCTGGAAGACGTGCAGGTCAACTTCGACGGCATCACCTACGCCAAGGGCGGCTCCGTCCTCAAGCAGCTTGCCGCCTGGGTGGGCATCGAGGCCTTCTTCGCCGGAGTATCCCAGTACTTCCAGAAGCACTCCTGGGGCAACACCGAGCTGAGCGACCTGCTGTCGGAGCTCGAAGCCACGAGCGGCCGCGATCTGAGCACGTGGTCGAAGAAGTGGCTCGAGACCGCCGGCGTCAACACGCTCGAGCCGGTCATCGCCGAGGGTGACGACGGCACGATCTCGCGCTTCGCCATCACCCAGACCGCGCCCGCAGACTACCCGACGATCCGTCCTCACCGCCTCGGTATCGGCTTCTACACGCTGACCGACGGCTCGCTCACCCGCACGCATCACCTCGAGGTCGATGTCGACGGGGACCGCACCGAAGTGCCCGAGCTGCACGGCCTCGCCCGACCGGACCTCGTCCTCCTGAACGACAACGACCTCGCTTACGCGAAGATCCGTCTCGACGAGAAGTCGCTCGCGACGGCGATCGCGCACCTGGCGGACATCCACGACCCCCTCGCACGTTCGCTCGTGTGGGGTGCCGCCTGGGACCAGACCCGCGACGCCGAGACCGGTGCATCGGAGTACATCGACCTCGTGCTCGGCAACATCGGCCGCGAGACCGAGTCGACCACCGTGCGCACCACGCTCGCTCAGCTCCGCTCCGCCGCGACGCTGTACGTCGCGCCCGCTGATCGCGAGGCTGCCCGCCTCAAGGTCGCCGACGGCCTGTGGAGCCTCGCAGAGGCAGCGGAGCCCGGCAGCGACAGTCAGCTGCAGTTCGTCACCGCGTTCGCGAACGCCCTGGTCACCCCGGAGCACGCAGGCATCGTCGGACGACTGCGATCCGGAGAGGACACCCTGCCCGGATTGGAGGTCGACGCCGACCTGAACTGGCAGCTCCTCGTCGGCCTCGCCACGATCGGTGCCACGGATGCCGCGACGATCGATGCCGCCCTCGCTTCGGACAACACGGCCAAGGGCGGAGAGTTCGCGGCGCAGGCACGCGCTTCCCTTCCCGACTCGGCGTCCAAGAAGGCGGCGTGGGCATCGCTGATCGAGCGTGACGACGCTCCGAACACGATCGTCCGCTCTGCAGCGCTCGGGTTCACGCATCCGGCAGGTACGGCGGTGCTCGCCGAGTTCGTCCCCGCGTACTTCGACATGCTGCTTCCGGTGTGGGAGTCGCGCAGCTATCAGATCGCGCAGTACCTGATCGTCGGACTCTTCCCGACGGCGCTGGCCGATATCGCGCTACGCGACGCGACCCGCGCCTGGCTGTCCGCCCACCAGGACGCGGCGCCGGCGCTCCGCCGACTCGTGCTCGAGAACCTGGCGGATGTGGAGCGCGCGCTGGCCGCGCAGGCGCGCGACGCCGAGGACTGATCCCCGACGCATCCGAAACGGAGACCATCCGTCCCGCACTCGGCGTGTCCCTCACCGACACGGCGACAGGGGGACGGATGGTCTCCGTTTTCGTCTGGTGCCCGCGCCCAGCCCGCGCAGAGAACCGATCGCTAGGATCGTGACTGATGATCCTCCCCTTCGCCGACACCGACTCACCCGCGGAGACGCCCCTCCCCGATGGAGTGGAAGCGTTGCTCGCCTGGCTGACGCAGGTCGGCAAGAACGCGCTCACCGTCGCGCTCATCATCGGCAGCTGCATCGTGATCGGCCTGGTGCTCCGTCTCATCATCCGACGGGTCGTGCGTCGCATCGTCGACAGCGCCAAGAACAAGGCCTCGGTCGACGACACGCAAGCACTCGAGCGCTCGCCGCTCGCAGACATGCGACTGGTGCAGCGCACCAGGACACTCGGCACGATCCTGCAGAACATCGTCAACGTGATGCTGGTCGTCATCGCGATCGTGCTCATCGTCAATGCTCTGAACTCGTCGCTCCTCGGCTCGCTGACGCTCCTCACGGCCGCCGTCGGTGCCGGATTGGGCTTCGGCGCACAGAACATCGTGAAAGACGTGCTCAACGGCATGTTCATCGTGGCCGAAGACCAGATCGGTATCGGTGACGTGGTCGACCTCGGCCTGGCGAGCGGGGTCGTGGAGTACGTCAGCGTGCGGATCACTCAGGTGCGCGACGTCAACGGCACCCTCTGGTACGTGCGAAACGGAGAGGTCACCCGCATCGGGAACATGTCCCAGGGCTGGGCGCGATCGATCATCGACATCGGTGTTCCTGCAGACTCCGACCTCGACCTGGTCGAACACACCATGCTGGAGACGGCACAGGGGCTCGCGAAAGACCCGAAGTGGCGCACCCGCATCATCGACAAGCCGGAGCTGTGGGGCCTCGAATCCATCGACGGCGACGCGCTCGTCGTCCGCATCGTGATCAAGGCCCGAGCCAACGCGAAGGACGATGTGGCGCAAGAACTGCGCCGCCGCCTGCGCGCGGCCCTCCTCGAGAAGGAGATCAGCGTCCCGCGGATGGCAGATGTCGTCCCCACCGGCCTCGACGGCGCACGCCGCGTGCGAGGCGCGAACCCGCCCAGGACGCGCCCGAACGCCGTCACCGGCGTTCCCGTCATCCCCGATCGCGGGATCTGGCGGCGCAAGAAGCCCACCGACGACGGGAGTACCCCGAAGTGACGTTCTACGACGAGGTCGGGGGTCACGAGACCTTCCGCAGGATCGTCTCTGTGTTCTACCGTGAGGTCGCACTCGATCCCGTGCTGAAGCCGATGTACCCCGAGGAGGATCTGGGGCCCGCAGAGGATCGGCTCCGCCTCTTCCTCGAGCAGTACTGGGGCGGACCGACGACCTATGGGGAGACCCGCGGGCATCCCCGGCTCCGGATGCGCCACATGCCGTTCCACATCGACCCGGACGCCCGGGATCGTTGGCTTCGTCATATGAGGACCGCCGTCGACGAGGCGCAGTTGTCCCCCCTGCACGAATCGACGTTGTGGGACTACCTGGAGCGCGCCGCCTATGCCATGGTGAACACATTCGAGCCGTCGGGCATCGGCGCCGCAGCTGGCGACCGTCCCACGCTCGAGACCCGCTCACGTCAGGAATCAACGGAGAACTCATGACGACAACGCCCCTGTCCACGGATGTCCTGGTGATCGGATGGGGGTTGTCCGGCCTCGTCGCCGCCGCAGAGGCGCTGGATGCGGGGCGGCGCGTGGTCCTGATCGATCAGGAGCCGCGCACCAATCTGGGCGGTCAGGCTTGGTGGTCTTTCGGCGGCCTGTTCTTCATCGATTCCCCCGAGCAGAGGCGTCTCGGTATCAAGGACTCGCTCGAGCTCGCGACGCAGGACTGGTTCGGCAATGCCGCCTTCGACCGCCCGGAGGATGAATGGCCACGGCGCTGGGCCGAGGCATACCTGCAGTTCGCGGCCGGTGAGAAGCGCTCCTGGCTGCGTGAACGCGGCGTCGGCTTCTTCCCGGTGGTGGGGTGGGCGGAACGAGGCGGATACGGCGCGATCGGCCCGGGCAACTCCGTGCCACGGTTCCACATCACGTGGGGAACCGGACCCGGGATCGTGGCACCGTTCGCCGCTGCCGTGGAGCAGGGCGAACGTGAGGGGCGCCTGACCGTGCTTCCTCGACACCGCGTGTCGGAACTGATCGTGACGGACGGCACGGTGACGGGTGCGCGCGGCAGCATCCTCGCATCGAGCGGTGCGGAGCGGGGTGAGCCGACCACCCGCGAGGTCATCAGGGAGTTCGAGATCTCAGCGGGTGCCACGATCGTCTCCTCGGGCGGCATCGGTGGCAACCACGACCTCGTCCGCGCCGCGTGGCCGTCGAGGCTCGGCGCGCCGCCCGCGCACATGCTCTCCGGCGTGCCGGCCTACGTCGATGGATCGATGCACGGCGTGAGCGAAGCGGCGGGCGCGCGGCTGATCAACGGTGACCGGATGTGGCACTACGTCGAAGGCATCACGAACTGGGACCCGGTGTGGCCCTCTCACGGCATCCGCATCCTCCCGGGGCCCTCGTCGCTCTGGTTGGATGCCACCGGACGACGTCTGCCGGTTCCGCTGTACCCGGGTTTCGACACCTTGGGCACCCTCGAGCATCTGCGCTCGACAGGGCACGACCACTCCTGGTTCGTCACGTCGCGGCAGATCGTCGAGAAGGAGTTCGCGCTGTCCGGGAGCGAGCAGAACCCCGACCTGACGGGCAAGGATGTCAGGCTGCTGCTCCGTTCACGGCTCGCGAAGGGTCCGACAGGTCCCGTGCAGTCGTTCCTCGACGAGGGCGAGGACTTCATCGTCGAGAACGATCTCGAATCACTCCTGGAGCAGATGCAGCGCCATCCCGGCGGAGAGCTGCTCGACATCGACGCCGTGCGCAAGGAGGTGGTCGCCCGGGATCGTGAGGTCGAGAACGACTTCACCAAGGACGCACAGATCGCGATGCTGCGGTCCATGCGGAACTATCGCGGCGACAAGCTCATCCGCACCGCCGCACCTCATCGACTGCAAGAGCGCAGCGCCGGCCCGCTCATCGCGGTGAAGCTGCACGTCCTCACGCGGAAGTCGCTCGGCGGCATCAACACCGATCTCGACGGTCGCGCATTGAACGCTCAGGGCGCACCGATCCCCGGGTTGTTCGCCGCAGGCGAGGCGAGTGGCTTCGGCGGAGGCGGGGTCCATGGCTATCGTGCACTCGAAGGCACGTTCCTGGGCGGCTGTCTCTTCAGCGGTCGTGCAGCCGGACGTGCGGCCGCAGCCGGGAGCTGATCCTCGGGTCTGCCGCGCGTGTCGCCGTCGACGTCTCAGCCTGCGGAGCCCGTGTCGCGGACGCCCGTGAGTCCGGAGGCGATCGGCCCTCGCACCAGGACATGACCGCGGCGGAAGGACAGCCGGGTCCACCGACCGGACCGGGTGACGGGCACCTGTTCGTCCCCGGAGATGAAACCCATGGCGTCGGCGGCGAAGGCGATGCCACGCGGCAGTCCGCCCAGCTCCTCATCCGGTTCCCCCCAGATCGCTGCGCGAAGCGCCCGGACGGCTTCCTCGCCCGATCCTGCACCCGCGCCCCGAGCCACCGCGGAGATCCCCCACTGCGCGCGCTGCGCAATCGTCGAGGCCGGGAGCGCGGAGGCCTGCTCCCATCCGGAGCGAGGCGGTGCGACGCCGGCCCACGCGGGCGATAGTCCCGTGTCCGGGAACGCGAGCTGGGCCTGCTCGTCCGTCGTGGTGAGCTGATCCACGACGACATCACAGCGGAGTTCAGGGTCAGCATGCACGATACGCATGGCGAGGATCGTCGGAGTCTGGTCGAAGAGACCGTGCGGCGCCAGCGCGGCGGTGGTCAGCGCGAGGACGCCGTTCGCTGCCTGCAGCCGCACCCCGTCGTCCGTGATCCGGGTCGCTCGACCGACGAAAGTGAGGACATCCTTCGCGGTGTCCGGGTCGGCGAGGAGGAGGTGATGCGGCACGCGTTCTAAACTACCAACGGAGCGGCGTGTGCGGTCGCGGGGAAGGAACATATGAGCGCGGAGGACCATGCCGTCCGGACCGTCGAGCGGCTGCGTGAGATCCTCGATCTCGATGCGACGCAGGCACGGACCACGGAGGACATCTTCACGGGTTCGTCGCATCCCATGCCGAGCGGACGCATCTACGGCGGTCAAGTCCTCGCGCAAGCGCTCCTCGCCGCCGAACGCACACTTCCCGAAGACCGGGCTGTGCACTCGATGCACGGCTATTTCCTGCGCCCCGGCGACGCGAGTCAGGGAATCACGATCGCCGTCGATCGGATCCACGACGGCCGTTCCTTCTCGACCCGGAGGGCGCAGGCCTATCAGAACGGTGTGCCGATCTTCTCGATGATCGCGTCGTTCCAAGACGGTAATCCCGGTGTGGAGCACGCCCAGCCGATGCCGGAGGGCATCCCTTCCCCGGAGGAGCTCACGCCGGACGAGGAGCGCGTTCACGGCCTTCCCGAGGGCACCACGCGCATGTTGAGCGAACGCGCTGCCGACATCCGGCACGTCGACTCTCCGCTGTATCTGCCGAGTGACGACCAGCGTGTCGCGCGCCAGGCGGTGTGGATGCGTCTGCGTGCACCACTCCCCGACGATCAGCGCCTGCACCGTGCCGCGCTCGCCTACCTCAGCGACATGACGATCCAGGAGTCGATCCTCCGCGCGCACGGCGTGTACTGGGCGTTGCCCGGGTTGAAGGTCGCGAGCCTGGACCACGCGATGTGGTGGCACCGTCCCGCCCGTGTGGATGAGTGGCTGCTGTATGTCCAGGAGTCCCCGAACGCCCGCGGTGGCCGCGGGCTCGCCACCGGACGGATCTACACACGCGATGGCTCTCTTGCGGCGAGCGTCGCGCAGGAGATCATGATTCGCGTCCCTGAAGACGCCTCCTGACGCCGCCCCGGCCTCGCGCTGTTCCGCGGGGGCCTCAGCGGTGGGAGTACTCGATCGATGGGCCCACGTAGGGCTCCCAGGCGTCACGCATCTCCGGGGTGAGCCGGGTCGGGCGCCCGGTCTGCGCATCGACGAGCACGATGATCGCGGTCGACCGCGCGTAGATCTGTCGGGGCGCGGCGGTGGGGTCGTTGTGGACTTCGTAGCAGACTTCGACGCTGGAGCCGCCGAGCTTGCCGAACCACATCTGGACTTCGAGAGGCCGGCGTTGATAGGGCACCGGTGCGAGATACTCGATCTCCTGGCGGGCGATGAGGGTCAGGATGCCCTCTTCAATGCCGGAATCGAGCACCGCGGTGGACGGCGCCTCTTCGCCGGGACCCGCCCGCCAGAATGCCCGCACGCGAGCCTCCTCGAGCAGTTTCAGCATCGAGGTGTTGTTCACGTGGTTGAAGGCGTCCAGATCCCCCCAGCGAAGGTGGATCGGGATGTGCAGGCGGGTCCCCGGCGACGTAGACATCGCGGTCTCAGTCGCGCGTCAGCTTGCGGTGCGTCGACCGGTGCGGCTTCGCGGCGTCCGGTCCGAGGCGCTCGATCTTGTTCTCCTCATAGGCCTCGAAGTTGCCCTCGAACCAGTACCACTGGTCGGGCTTCTCGTCGGTGCCCTCGTACGCCAGGATGTGCGTCGCGATGCGGTCGAGGAACCACCGGTCGTGAGTGATCACCACGGCGCATCCGGGGAACTCGAGCAGAGCGTTCTCGAGCGAGCTCAGCGTCTCGACGTCGAGGTCGTTGGTCGGCTCGTCGAGCAGCAGCAGGTTGCCACCCTCCTTGAGCGTCAGAGCGAGGTTCAGACGGTTGCGCTCACCGCCGGAGAGAACGCCGGCCTTCTTCTGCTGATCGGGCCCCTTGAAGCCGAACTTCGAGACGTAGGCACGCGAAGGGATCTCCGTCTTGCCGACGGTGATGAAGTCCAGGCCGTCGGAAACGACCTCCCACAGCGTCTTGTTCGGATCGATGTTGGCGCGAGACTGGTCGACGTAGCTGATCTTGACCGTCTCACCGATCTTCAGGTCACCACCGTCGAGCGGCTCGAGTCCCACGATCGTCTTGAAGAGCGTGGTCTTTCCCACACCGTTCGGTCCGATCACGCCGACGATGCCGTTCGGCGGAAGGCTGAAGCTCAGCCCGTCGATGAGTGAACGCCCGTCGAATCCCTTCTTGAGGTTCTTCGCCTCGATGACGACCGTGCCGAGACGCGGACCCGCCGGGATCTGGATCTCCTCGAAGTCGAGCTTTCTGGTGCGCTCCGCCTCCGAGGCCATCTCCTCGTAGCGAGCCAGGCGAGCCTTCGACTTGGTCTGACGGCCCTTGGCGCTGGACCGCACCCACTCCAGCTCCTCCTTGAGGCGCTTGGCGAGCTTCGCGTCCTTCTTGCCCTGGATCTCGAGGCGCTCGCCCTTCTTCTCCAGGTAAGTCGAGTAGTTTCCCTCGTAGCCGATGAGACGACCGCGGTCGACCTCGGCGATCCACTCGGCGACGTGGTCCAGGAAGTACCGGTCGTGGGTGATCGCGATCACCGCGCCCTTGTACGCCTGCAGGTGCTGCTCGAGCCAGAGCACGCTCTCGGCATCGAGGTGGTTCGTGGGCTCGTCGAGGAGCAGGAGGTCGGGCTTCTGCAGGAGCAGCTTCGCCAGCGCGACACGGCGCTTCTCACCACCGGAGAGCGGGGCGATCGCGGCGTCGGCGGGAGGAGTGCGCAGCGCATCCATAGCCTGATCGAGCTGGGAGTCGAGGTCCCACCCGTCGGCGGCATCGATCTCTTCCTGCAAGGTGCCCATCTCGGCGAGGAGGGCATCGAAGTCGGCGTCGGGCTCGGCCATCAGCGCGGAGATCTCGTTGAACCGGTCGAGCTTCGCCTTGATGGCGATCCCGTCCTGGATGTTCTCGATCACCGTCTTCGACTCGTCGAGTTCCGGCTCCTGCATCAGAATGCCCACCGAATAACCCGGGGAGAGCTTCGCCTCACCGTTCGAGGGGGTGTCGAGACCGGCCATGATCTTGAGGATCGTGGACTTTCCGGCGCCGTTCGGACCCACCATGCCGATCTTTGCTCCGGGCAGGAACGCCATGGTCACGTCGTCGAGGATGAGCTTCTCGCCCACCGCCTTGCGCGCACGCACCATCGAGTAGATGTACTCAGCCACCGAAAACCGCTCCTTCTGTTGGCGTCGAAGATCGACACCCCAGCCTACCGGCCCCTCGGCCCGTCACCAGTCGATCGGGCGCATGGTGCCTACGAGACACCGCCCCTCGGCGAGTTGCGGCATCACGGTCGCGACGACCTGACCCGTGGACGGTCCGACCTGTCCGACCAGGCAGGCTTCATCACCCCACCGCACGGAGAACTGAAGGCTCTCCGCCGGATTGCCTACCGTCGTCTGGTCCTGAGTCACCTGCATGGCGTCGCGATCGAAGCCGGCCTCGACCAGGGCATCCACGTATGCGCGGCCGGAACCACGCTGATCGGTCGCCCATACGCGCTCAGCGACCGCCGTGAAGACAGGAAGGTTCTCTTCTGCCGTGCCATCGGGAACCAGTGCCGGTTCGGGAACGGGCGTGGGGCCCGCCGACACCTGAGCCGTCGGAGAGGCGGAAGGCTCAGGTGTCGGCGCGCAACCGGCGAACAGGAGGACGGCAGCGACCGAAGCCACCACGCCGGCCGTGCGCGCCGGGGAGAAGACCGTTCGACGAATCACGTGCCGAGTCTACGGCTCCTGTCGAAGCGCCTCGGTACGTCACGGAGATCCCGCGTCGCCGTGGGAGTCGCGTGCGAGCTCACCGCACCGCTTCCATCGTGGCGCTCGACTCCGTCCAGGAGAGACCGAGCGGAGTCGTCTCCTCGCCGCGGACGGACTCGTCGTCTCGAAGGTCTTCGGCCGGCGACATGGACCGGTCGCTGTGGACAGCGTGCAGGCCCGGCTCCGCAGTCGGGCGGGCGCGCGGTCGATACGCCGTCGTCCCCCAACGCAGATCGTGTCCGATCGCATCGGCCTCGATATCGACACTCGTGCCATGCTTGCCGTTGCTCTCCCACTCGCGGATCTTCAATCGTCCGGTGACGATCACGCTGTCACCGGTGCGCAGTGAGGCCCTCACGTTCTCACCGAGCTGCCGGAACGCCGCGACGGAGAACCAGTTCGTCCCGGAATCCGTCCACTCCTGCGTCGCCGGGTCGAACCGCCGGTGGGTGCTCGCGAGACGGAAGTTCGTCACGGGTATACCGCCGCCCGTCTGCCCCTGCGTCGGATCTGTGGCGACTCTTCCCACGATGGTCAGCGTGTCGATCATGTCCTGTCCTTCCGGTGACCGGACGCGTGTCGTCCGGGTCTCCAGCCTGCATCCGCGACCACGACTCGATAGCTCGGAATCACGCGAAACGTGCACCGATCGCGTCCCGGGCCTGTCAGTGCAGAAAGGGCCGATCAGGCCGCGTGTCGGAGCGGAGACCGAATGTCGGAGGTCGGTCATATCTTCGAAGGAGCGAAAGGGGTTCCGATGTCCGACAACCTGATCACTGCCCTCCCCGACGTTCCGTACGCAACGCCTCGGCTCTCTTCCAGCCGTGAGCACCTCGTGCGTGCCGCAGATCACCTCTGGCGCGTGCAGGATCGGAGGGAGCACGTCCTCGGGCATCTCAGGCTCACGGCCGATCCGCTCGGGCTCCGGTATCGCGCCGAGCGCCTGCACCTGGCCACGGGCTCTTTTCGCGTCGTCGGCGAGTTCTGGAACGTGGACGACGCCGTTGCTGCGCTGCGCCACTCGTGAGACACGGACCACACCTGCCGACAGCTCAGGCTGACGCAGTCGAAGTGCCCCCGGCAGGATTCGAACCTGCGACCAAGAGATTAGAAGGCTCCTGCTCTATCCCCTGAGCTACGGAGGCGCACGCGTATAGAGTATCGCGGTCGTGCGGCCTTGCACGAAGCCCGCCACGTCAGCGATGTCGGGCCCGTCGATAGGATGGCCGCATGGTAACTGCGTCCGAGAACGACCGTCTCGTATGGATCGACTGCGAGATGACGGGACTCGATCTGGCGGTCGATGAGCTCGTCGAGATAGCCGTCGTCATCACCGACTTCGAGCTCAACCCTGTCGATCCCGGCTTCCAGGTGGTGATTCGCCCCAGCGCGGACGCTCTCGCGCACATGAACGACTTCGTCACGAAGATGCACGAGGCCTCGGGCCTGATCAATGAGATCGCCGGCGGTGTCTCCGTGGAGGAGGCCGAATCGCAGACCCTCGCCTACATCAAGCGCTTCGTGCCGCTGGAGCGCAAAGCGCCGCTCGCCGGCAACACGATCGGGACAGACCGGATGTTCCTCGCCAAGTACATGCCACAGGTCGACCAGTGGTTGCACTACCGGAACGTCGACGTGTCCAGCGTCAAAGAGCTCTCGCGACGCTGGTACCCGCGTGTGTTCTTCCAAGCGCCGACGAAAGACGGCGGGCACCGTGCGCTCGCTGACATCCTGGAGTCGATCCGAGAGCTCCGTTACTACCGCGAAGCGGTCTTCGTCGATGAGCCGGGGCCGTCCAGCGACGAAGCACGAGAGATCTCGACCCGCACGGTGTCAGAGTTCACTCCGAACATGTAATAGACTCGTATGGTTGCCCGCTCCGGTGGGCGCATGGTGGGTATAGCTCAGCTGGTAGAGCGCTGGCTTGTGGTGCCGGATGTCGCGGGTTCGAGTCCCGTTACTCACCCTCAGGAAGAAGGCCCGGGTCGAATGATCCGGGCCTTCTTCGTCCCCTCGTGAACAAGCCGGGCACGTCACCCCGAAGCTCTAGACTGACCTCGTGTCACTCGCGGTCTGGTTCTCGTTGCTGACCGCGTCCGTCGTGATCAGCCTCACGCCCGGTGCGGGCGCCATCAACACCATGTCCAACGCCATGAGCCAAGGGTGGCGGCGCTCGATCTGGGGCATCATCGGCCAGCAGATCGCTCTGGTCGTCCACGTGGCGATCGTCGCTGCCGGCGTCGGTCTCCTCGTCTCACGCTCGGAACTCCTTTTCAACGCCATCCGCTATGCCGGAGCCGCCTACCTCGTCTTTCTCGGGGTACGGCTCCTGCTCGCCCGGCCCGCTGCGGTCAACGTCGATGTCGACGCCCCGGCCCCGATCGACCTCCGTGAGAGCCACTGGTCGATGATCCGACGGGGGTTCTGGGTGAACCTCTTGAATCCGAAGGCGATCGTCTTCTTCCTGGCGTTCATCCCCCAGTTCGTGCGGCTCGATGAACCGCCACTCCCCCAGTACCTCACCTTGATCGCCACCGTGGTCGTGGTCGACGTGATCGTCATGTGGGGGTTCTTCGCTGCTGCCGCACGGCCCTTCCGACGTCTGACGGCGTCCGCGCGTGGACAACGTGTACTCAACGTGGTCTTCGGAACGCTGTTCATCGCCGTCGCCGGTGTCCTCGTCGTCGTGCACTGAGCGGGCGCCGGGCGGCTACCGCCTCTAGGCTGGATGCGATGGAAATGAACGCCGACGCCTTCGAAGAGCTCGTGATCGACGAGCTCGACCGGCTCCCCGATGACATGGTCGAGGGGCTGGAGAACATCGTGTTCGTTGTCGAAGATCGCCCGGAGGACGGCAGCCTCGATCTTCTCGGTCTCTACGACGGTCTGGCCCTCACCGAGCGCACCCAGTACGGCATGGGCGAGCTCCCCGACCGCATCGTGGTCTACCGTGACCCGCACCTGGCACAGTGCGATTCCGAAGACGAACTCCGCGATGAGATCCATACCACACTGGTGCACGAGATCGCCCACTTCTACGGCATCGACGACGAGCAGCTGCATGAGATGGGATGGGCATGACGACACCGGCTGCGCTTCCCGAGCTCGACGAGACCACCGATCTTCGGGCCGCTCCCCTCGAGCCGTGGCAGGTCGTCGTCTGGAACGACCCGGTGAATCTCATGAGCTACGTGGTGCGCGTGTTCCGGACGTACTTCGGCTACTCGGTCGACCATGCCACCGCACTCATGCTCGCCGTCCACCACGAAGGCCATGCGGTGGTCGCGACCGGCCCCAGAGAGACGATGGAGGTCCATGCCCAGGCGATGCACGACTTCGGGCTCTGGGCGACAGTACGGAAGGCGGCATCGTGACCGCTGAGCGCATCCTTCAGGAGATGACGTTGATCGAGGCGTTCCACCTCGCGCGACTGGTGGACGACTTCGTGGAACTCGTCACCGATTCCCGGGACATCGCTGACCCCGCCGTCGATCGGCTGACTCCGACCCCGTATCCGGAGGACTCGGACGCGGCGGCGGAGTTCAGCGTCGCGACGAGAGACGATCTTCTCGACCGTCGCCTCGCCGACGCCCGCATCGTACGGTCGGCTCTCGGCACACTGCCCCCGGACTCCGACGCGCTCACGGAGGACACGGCTCTCACGACGCGAGAGGTGTTCGTGTCCATCGAGAGCGTCGACGCCTGGCTGCGCACGCTCACTGCCATCCGTCTCGTCATCGCCACCCGATTGGGCATCACCTCCGACGAGGACCCCGGCGGGGACGATCGCCACGGCATCTACGACTGGCTGGGTTATCGCCTGGATCTGCTGATCCACGCTGCGGATGAAGCGGAAGGACTTCCGATCGACTGACCGCTAGGGGATCTCGACGATACGCGTCGCGAGCGCGCGTGGGTCGTCTCGGTCGATGTGGCGTCGCTCCTGGGCCGCCCATCGGTCCCAATGTGGGCGATAGGTGTCACCATCACGGGCGAGCGCGCGCCTCTTCCGGGATTCTTCCGTCGATTCAACCCAGATCCGGACGTCGGCGAGGCCTGCGGTCGACGGCCGCAGGATCCCGCTGCCCTCGACGATCACGCCGAGAGCAGGGTCGACGGCGTGGCTCTCGGCCTCGGTCTCCGCTTCCCAATCCCAGCGCCGCCAGGTCCCCAAGTACCCCCGCCCGTGCGGGCGCAGAATCCACTCGAGAGCGCGTTCCGCGCCCTGATCGAGCCCGTCCCAGCCCGGGTAGATCGAGTCGAGCGCGACGAGCTGCACGTGGCCGAGCACAGGCCAGCGCCGCACGAGCCGCGCAGCGAGGGAAGACTTGCCGGCACCGCTGCCGCCGTCGATGAGGACGACCGGGTTGGCCGCAGCCAGTGATCGGATGTCCTGCGCGATCAGGGTCGCCGCATGCTCGAGTGCTGCCGCGACCGGGTCGTCACTTCTTGAGGGCACGGATGATACGTGCGAACGCTCGTCCGGCGACCCAGACGAACGGCACGGCCACAACGAGCAGAGTGACGATGTTGGGCTCGAAGCGCAGGCCCTCTTCACGCCGCACGTAGACACCGACCGGAACGGAAACGCCTCCGCCTCCACCGCCTTCGGCGCCGTCCCCACTCCCCCCGCCGAATCCCGAATAGGTGAACGCGACCGGCGTGATGCTCACCCCATCCACGTCCTGCGGCTCTCCATACGCGCTCTTCACGCCGAAGGACGCAGCTTGCTTTCCGAGTTCCAGTGCAATGTTCGGCATAAGCCCACGGTAGTCGAGGAACGCCGAGCGTGTGGGATCAATCCACGCCGTGCGCCTTGGGATGTTGGGCCGCGCCTCGCCCTTCACCGCGTCCGATGTGCCGCGCGCGGCTGATCGTCGTCGAGCCGAAACGAGCCATGGCTTCATCGACCGCGCCTTCGACCTTGCGCCAGTCCTCGTCGTCGTCCCAGAGTGCCATTCCCGCGCCACCGGCAGGTCGCAGATTCTCTGCCCGAACCCCCACGAGACGGACGGGGTCGCGTCGGTCGATCTGCTCGAAGAGCGTCTGTGCCGCCTCGCCGATCCGCTGTCCGACTGCCGTGGGCTCCGTCAGAGTATGGGATCTGTTCACGGTGCGGAAGTCGTCGAATCGGATCTTGATCGCGACGGTCGACGCCTCCCAGCCGGCGCGTCGAAGCCGGACCGCGACCCGGTCGGCCAGACGCAGCAGTTCCGCACGGAGGAAAGGCCGGTCCAGGATGTCCGTGTCGAAGGTCTCCTCATGGCCGATGCTCTTCTCCACTCGCTCCGTATCGACGGCTCGAGGGTCTTCTCCGCGGGCGAGTTGTCTGAGGCGGGCCCCGAGCGCGGCTCCGACGGCACGATCGATCATCTCCGTCGGCGCGTCGCGGACGTCCTGCACCGTGCGGATACCTCGTGCTTCGAGCGCCTCCGCAGCTTTCGGTCCCACTCCCCACATCGCACGTACGGGCCGAGGCGCGAGGAAGTCGAGCGTGTCGTCGCCGGCGACGATGAGCATCCCGTCGGGCTTGGCGATCGTCGAAGCCATCTTGGCGACATGCTTGGTCGCCGCGACGCCCACGCTGCACGTGATGCCGACCTCGTCGCGCACACGTTCTCGAATCAGCTCGGCGATGCGCGCCGGGCTCCCCCACAGACGCCGCACGCCCTGCACATCGAGGAAGGCCTCGTCCACGGAAAGCGGCTCGACGAGCGGCGTGAACGACTCGAAGATCGCCATGACCTGTCGGGATACCTCTTGGTAGCGCGCGAAGTGCGGCGGGACGATGCGCGCGGACGGACACAGACGCAGCGCCTGCGACACCGGCATCGCGGCGCGTACGCCGTATCGCCGGGCCTCATACGAGGCGCTCGACACGACGGAACGACCATCCGGTGCACCGATGATCAGCGGCAGACCCCGGAGCGTGGGGTCATCCAGCACCTCGACGGCCGCATAGAACGCATCCATGTCGACGTGCAGGATACGCGTGCCGGTATCCTCCGCACCCGCGTCGGAGACGATCCGCCCTCTGCCGTCACCGTGTCCCATGCGAGGATTCTCCCCCGAGCCTCAGACATGAGGCCCGGGGGCGCGCGCTACTGCGCCGCGCGCTCGAGGATGAGCTCACGGACGCGCGCGGCATCCGCCTGGCCCTTCATCGCCTTCATGACCGCTCCGATGACCGCTCCGGCCGCCTGCACCTTGCCGTCCTTGATCTTCGCCATCACGTCGGGCTGTGCCGCCAGAGCTTCGTCGATCGCCGCGATCAGCGCGCCGTCATCAGACACAACCGCGAGCCCGCGGGCATCCACGACCTCCTGCGGAGTGCCCTCACCGGCGATGACGCCTTCGAGTACCTGGCGGGCGAGCTTGTCGGTGAGCGTACCCGCGTCAACGAGCCGCTGAAGAGCAGCGACGTTCTCCGGGCTGATCAGCGCGGTGGCGTCCTGGTCCTGGGTGTTGGCGATGCGAGTGATCTCACCGGTCCACCACTTGCGTGCAGTGGCGGGTGTCGCCCCCGCGGTGATCGTCGCCTCGACGACCTCGAGCAGGCCGCCGTTGCGGACGTCCTGGAACTCCAGATCGGTGAATCCCCATTCCGTCATCAGACGACGGCGGCGAGCCACCGGCTGCTCGGGAAGAGCCGCACGCAGCTTCTCGATCAGCTCGGCGGCCGGTTCCACGGGCAGCAGGTCAGGCTCCGGGAAGTACCGGTAATCATCGGCGTCCGACTTCGGGCGCCCTGGAGAGGTGGTCCCGGTGTCCTCGTGCCAGTGACGCGTCTCCTGGGTGATCGTGCCGCCGTCGGCGAGGATCTGCGCCTGGCGCTGGATCTCGTACCGCACGGCCCGCTCCACGGAGCGCATCGAGTTGACGTTCTTCGTCTCGGTGCGAGTGCCGAGCTCGTCGGTGCCACGTCGACGCAATGAGACGTTCGCGTCGCAACGCAGGTTGCCCCGCTCCAGTCGCGCTTCGGAGATGCCGAGGCCACGAACGATGTCGCGGATCGCCTGCACGTAGGCCTTGGCGACCTCCGGTGCACGGTGCTCGGTGTCGTAGATGATGTTCGTCACGATCTCGACCAGCGGGACACCCGCCCGGTTGTAGTCGACCAGCGAGTACTCGGCCCCCTGGATGCGTCCGGTCGCCCCACCCATGTGAGTGAGCTTGCCGGCGTCCTCCTCCATGTGCGCGCGCTCGATCGGGATCGTGATGAGCGTGCCGTCGTCGAGCTCGACCTCGACCGACCCGTCATAGGCGATCGGCTCGTCGTACTGCGAGATCTGGTAGTTCTTGCCGAGATCCGGGTAGAAGTAGTTCTTGCGGGCGAACCGGCTCGACTCCGCGATCGAGCAGCCGAGGGCGAGACCCAGGCTGATCGAGGAACGGATCGCCGTCTCGTTCACGACCGGCAGCGAGCCGGGGAGACCGAGATCCACGGGAGCGATGAGAGTGTTCGGTTCCGCGGCGTGGTAGGCCTCGTTGGCCGGGTTGGGCGCGTCGGAGAACATCTTCGTGTTCGTGTTGAGTTCGACGTGCACCTCGAAACCGAGGACCGGCTCGAACAGCTCGAGCGCCTTGTCGAAGTCCATGAGCTTGGCGGCGGCCATCAGCGGGTCCCTCCTGCGAGCTGGGGTGCGCGGGTGAGCAACGGAGCGCCCCACGAATCGACGAGCAACGTCTCCAACGCGGCGCCGACGCGATACAGGCGCGCGTCCTCACGCGCAGGAGCGATGAACTGGATGCCGACGGGCAGCCCGTCCTCGTCGGCGAGACCGCTCGGGATCGAGATGCCGGGGACGCCGGCGAGGTTGACCGGAATCGTGGTGATGTCGTTGAGGTACATCTGCAGCGGATCGTCGACCTTCTCGCCGATCTTGAACGCCGTGGTCGGAGCCGAGGGCGTCGCGATCACGTCCACCTCCGCAAAGGCGTTCGCGAAGTCCTGCTGGATGAGCGTGCGGACCTTCTGCGCACTCCCGTAGTAGGCGTCGTAATATCCGGCGGAGAGCGCGTACGTGCCGAGGATGATGCGGCGCTTCACCTCGTCGCCGAAACCGGCATCGCGCGTCGCGGACATCACATCCTCGACCGTGGGCGTGCCGTCGGGAGTCACACGCAGGCCGAAGCGCACGGAGTCGAACTTCGCCAGGTTGCTCGATGCCTCCGCCGGCAGGATGAGGTAATAAGCGGCCACGCCGTACTCGAAGTGCGGAGCACCGATCTCGACGATCTCCGCTCCCTGAGCCTCCATCATCGCGAGTGCGCTGCGGAACGACACTGCCACACCGGGCTGGAATCCACTGTCGGGCAGTTCACGGATGACGCCGACCTTGAGTCCCTTGAGGACGTCCCCTCGCGCGCCTTCGCGCGCCGCCTCGGCGAACGACGGCCATTCGTCACGCAGGGAGGTGGAATCCTTCGGGTCGTGCCCGGCGATCACATCGTGCAGCAGCCCCGAGTCGAGGACCGTTCTCGAGACCGGACCGACCTGGTCGAGGCTGGATGCGAGAGCGATCGCGCCGTAGCGGCTCACGCCGCCGTAGGTCGGCTTGACGCCCACGGTGCCGGTGACGTGCGCGGGCTGCCGGATCGAGCCACCGGTGTCCGAGCCCAGGGCCAGCGGTGCTTCGAAAGCCGCCACCGCCGCGGCCGAGCCGCCGCCCGAGCCGCCCGGGATGCGGTCGAGGTCCCACGGATTGCGGGTGGGGCCGTATGCCGAGTGCTCGGTGGACGATCCCATCGCGAACTCGTCCATGTTGGTCTTGCCCAGCGGCACCAGTCCCGCCGCCCGCGAACGGGCGACGACGGTCGCGTCGTACGGCGAGCGGTATCCCTCGAGGATGCGCGAACCACTGGTGGTGGGCTGATCGGTCGTGACCAGGACATCCTTGATGGCCAGCGGCACACCGGCCAGCGGGCCGAGAGTCTCACCCGCGGCACGACGGGCATCGATCGCCGCCGCGGCCTCGAGGGCACCCTCGTTGACATGCAGGAACGCGTGGACGTCGCCGTCGACCGCGGTGATGCGATCGAGATGGGCCTGCGTCGCTTCGACGCTCGACACCTCGCCCGCGACCAGCTTCGCGGCGAGATCGGCCGCGTTCAGTCCGATGATGTCGCTCACTGCTCTTCTCCCAGGATCGCGGTGACGCGGAAACGGCCGTCGGCGGCGTCCGGCGCATTCTGCAGTACCTGCTCGTGCGTGAGCGTCTGTCCGACGACGTCGGGACGGAACACGTTGCTCAGCGGGATCGGGTGGCTCGTCGCGACGATGTCAGCGGTGGCGACCTCCGACACCTTGGCGATGTTGTCGACGATGGCGTCGAGCTGGCCCGTGAGCCGCGTCACCTCGTCGTCGTTCAGCTGGATGCGCGCGAGCACGCCGAGATGGCGTACAAGATCAGGGGTGATTTCAGACACCCCTTCAGTCTAGTTGGCGCGTTCCCCGGTCCTCCGTCCCGACGAGCGACTCGACATATGCTGGGCGGGTGAGCACGTTCCAGCCCCCTCGCCCGTGGATCGCCAGCTACGCCGCAGGCGTCCCGGAAGACCTGCCTCCCGTCGACGGATCTCTCGTGGACATCGTCACCGCGTCGGCCCGCGACTACCCGGACGCACCCGCCCTCCAGTTCTTCGGGCGGGAGACGACATATGCGCAGCTGCAGACCGCGATCGACCGCGCCGCGACGGGACTGCGCGACCTGGGCGTCCGCGCCGGCGACCCGGTCGCGATCGTGCTGCCCAACTGCCCGCAGCACATCATCGCGTTCTACGCCGTCCTCCGTCTCGGTGCTGTGGTCGTCGAACATAACCCCCTCTACACGCCGCGAGAGTTGCGCAAGCAGTTCGAGGACCACGGTGCGAAGCACGCGATCGTGTGGAACAAGGTCGTCTCCACCGTGCAGGAGTTCCCCGCGGATCTTGCCGTGACGAACCTCATCGCCGTCGATGTGACGAGGGCCATGCCATTCCTCACCCGCGTCGCTCTGCGACTTCCCGTGGCGAAGGCGCGCGAATCCCGTGCAGCGTTGACCGAGAAGGTCCGCGGGGCGGTCGCCTGGGAGACGTTGCTCGCGGCGGCTCCGATCCCGGAATCGCATCCGAGACCGGGAACCGACGACCTCGCGATCATCCAGTACACCTCCGGCACGACCGGGACGCCGAAGGGCGCAGCCCTCACCCATCGCAACCTGCTCGCGAACGCCGGCCAGGCGCAAGCCTGGGTTCCGTCGATCGAACGCGGGAACGGCTGCGTCGTCTACGCCGTGCTGCCGATGTTCCACGCCTACGGCCTCACCCTGTGTCTCACGTTCGCGATGTCGATGGGTGCACGACTCGTTCTCTTCCCGAAGTTCGATCCCGACCTCGTCCTCGACGTCGTCAAGAAGCACCCCGCGACCTTCCTGCCGCTCGTGCCGCCGATCGCCGACCGTCTTCTCGCTGCGGCAAAGGCGAAGGACGTGTCGCTCGACGGCATAGAGGTCGCGATCTCCGGCGCGATGGCACTGCCGCATGAGCTGGTGGTCCCCTTCGAAGAGGCGACCAACGGCTACCTCGTCGAGGGCTACGGGCTCAGCGAGTGCTCGCCCGTCCTCATGGCGAACCCGGTCGCCGACAACCGTGTGCCCGGCACCGTCGGGCTCCCCCTCCCGGGGACGGAGTGTCGCGTCGTCGACCCGGAGAACCCCCGCCACGACGTCGAGGCCGGGGCGGCCGGCGAACTCGTCGTGCGCGGGCCGCAGGTCTTCTCGGGCTACTACGGCAAGCCCGAGGAGACCGAAGCCGTCTTCGTCGACGGGTGGTACCGCACGGGCGACATCGTCACGATCGACGACGCCGGCTTCGTACGGATCGTCGATCGGATCAAGGAACTCATCATCACGGGTGGCTTCAACGTCGCTCCCACCGAGGTCGAGAACGTCCTGCGCCAGCACCCGAAGGTCGCCGATGCAGCGGTCGTCGGTCTGCCGAGCGAGCATTCGGGCGAAGAGGTCGTCGCTGCGATCGTCGTGGACCCCGGAACCGATATCGATGTCGAAGAGATCCGTGACTTCGCGCGCAGCATCTTGACTCCGTACAAGGTGCCCCGTCGCGTCTTCGTGGTCGACGAACTGCCCAAGTCCCTGATCGGAAAGGTGCTCCGACGCCAGGTGAAGGAGCGGCTGCTCTCACTGACCACCGGCGTCTGAGGCCGCCCTCACAGGCGCCGAGCATCGCGGCGCGCTACCCTTGGGAAGTGACCCCTGAAGATGCAGTGCTGACCGACGCCCCCGAGGACTCCCCCGCGACCCCCGGATTCGAGGAGCTCGGCATCACCGGGCCCGTCCTCAAAGCCATCAAGGATCTCGGCTATGAGACCCCGTCGCCCATCCAGGCGGCCACCATTCCCACGCTCCTGGCCGGACGCGATGTCGTCGGGATGGCGCAGACCGGAACCGGAAAGACCGCGGCCTTCGCGCTTCCCGTCCTCGAGCGCCTCGACGTCTCGCAGAAGACCCCGCAAGCACTCGTGCTCGCGCCCACCCGCGAACTCGCGCTCCAGGTCTGCGAGGCCTTCGAGTCCTACGCCTCCAAGATGAAGGGCGTCCACGTCCTCCCCGTCTACGGCGGACAGGGCTACGGTGTTCAGCTGTCGGCGCTGCGTCGCGGCGTCCACGTCATCGTCGGCACGCCCGGCCGCATCATGGACCACCTCGCGAAGGGCACTCTCGACCTGTCCCAGCTCCAGTACCTCGTGCTCGACGAAGCCGACGAGATGCTGAAGATGGGCTTCGCCGAAGACGTGGAGCAGATCCTCGCGCAGACTCCCGAAGAGAAGCAGGTCGCCCTGTTCTCGGCGACGATGCCCCCGCAGATCCGCCGCCTCGCGCAGAAGTATCTGCGTGAGCCGGAAGAGATCAGCATCAAGTCCAAGACCGCCACCGGCACCAACATCACCCAGCGTTACCTCGTGGTGTCTTATGCGCAGAAGGTCGACGCTCTCACCCGGATCCTCGAAGTCGAGAACTTCGACGGGATGATCGTCTTCGTCCGCACCAAGAACGAGACCGAGACGCTCGCCGAGAAGCTCCGCGCCCGCGGCTACTCCGCGGCAGCGATCAACGGCGATGTCCCCCAGGTGCAGCGTGAGCGCAGCGTGAACCAGCTCAAGGACGGCAAGCTCGACATCCTCGTCGCCACCGACGTGGCTGCGCGCGGGCTCGACGTCGAGCGCATCAGCCACGTCGTGAACTTCGACATCCCCACCGACACCGAGTCGTACGTGCACCGCATCGGTCGCACGGGTCGGGCGGGACGCTCAGGCGACGCCATCAGCTTCATCACACCGCGTGAGCGCTACCTGCTCAAGCACATCGAGAAGGCGACCCGTCAGCAGCCGACCCAGATGCAGCTGCCGAGCACGGAGGACGTGAACACCACGCGTCTGAACCGCTTCGACGACGCGATCACCACCGCGCTCTCGGAGACCGGACGGATCGAGGCGTTCCGCGACATCGTCGCCCACTACGTCCGCCACCACGATGTGCCGGAGGGAGACGTGGCCGCCGCCCTGGCCGTCGTCGCTCAGGGCGACAAGCCACTGCTCCTGGACCCCGCGAACGATCCTCTCTCGAAGGCGGTCGAGGCCGACAACCGTCCGCCTCGGGAGCGCAGCGCCCGCGACTCGCGTGAGCCGCGCACCGAACGCCGTAGCCGCGGCGACTATGCGGCGTACCGCATCGAGGTCGGACGCCGTCACCGTGTCGAACCCCGCCAGATCGTCGGCGCCCTCGCGAACGAAGGCGGGCTGGGTCGAGATGATTTCGGAGCCATCAACATCCGCCCCGATTTCTCGATCGTCGAGCTGCCTTCCAATCTCGACCCCGCCGTCCTGGAGAAGCTCCGCGACACGCGTATCTCCGGTCGCCTGATCGAGATCAAGCCCGATCGTGGCCCCGGGGGCGCTCGGCGCACTGCTCCGCGCGACGGTGGCAAGTTCGAACGACGCGACCGCGACGACCGTCCGGCACGCGACAACCGCGACGAGAAGCCGTACCGCAAGCCCCGTCACAAGAGCTGACGCGTCGTCGCGCGCGGTGCGGGCTAACTGTGTTGTCCAGGCAGGTTGTTGAGCCTGGCGTAGGGCGTGTCGTTGATCGCTGAGTGGTGGCGGTGCTGGTTGTAGAAGTGCAGCCAGTCCGGCAGTGCGTCACGGCGGGCCGTGACTGCCCGTTCGAGGACGCCGATCGCAGTGATGGCTTTCTCATCGGAATGGATCTCGGCATAGGCGACGCGAGAGTGGCCATCGAGGACGGTATGGACGAACGCGGTGCCGAGGCGGGGTTCTGACCGACTGTTGCGCTGCCCGGTGCGGCGGGCGGTGGCCTGACGGTTCCAGTCGCCTTGCTGTTTGCCGACGAAGCGCCATCCGCCGCCGACGGGGATGTTGCCGAACTTCGTGACATCAACGTGGATCAGCGACGCCGGACGGTCGTGCTCGTAACGTCGCAAGGGTTCGCCCGACACCCGGCCGATACGGGAGAGGCGATTCACGTGGCATCGGACGTGCACCGCGTGAACCGTGGAGGCGGGGATACCGAGGCGGGCTGCGATCTGGGCAGGGCCGAGGCGCTGCCGCCAACGCAATGCGATGATCTTCCGCTTCATGTGCTCGCTTGTCCGATGCGGGATGCCGTGCGGGCGGCTGGACCGATCCTTCATCCCCGTCGCGCCCTCGGCGCGATACCGGTCTGCCCATTTGCGGGCGGGGACCGGAGACACCATGAACAGCTTCGCGACGTGGCTGACGGGATGCTTGCCGTCGACGATCATGCGTGCGAGTCGAAGCCGAGTGCGTGGCG
This sequence comes from Microbacterium aurugineum, assembly GCF_023101205.1. NCBI lineage: Bacteria > Bacillati > Actinomycetota > Actinomycetes > Micrococcales > Microbacteriaceae > Microbacterium > Microbacterium aurugineum. The sequence continues at coordinate 1,768,091 of NZ_CP078078.1, forward strand.
TAAGAACAGCGTTGACGTGGGACATGAGGAACAACTCCAAGAGACAGCGCGCGGTCGGCGATGCAGAATCACGTCCAACCCGCGCAGAGACAGGGTTCAGAGCGGGCCGAGCACGCGTTTGGGGTCGGCATCGAGTGCGAGGGTCTCGAGCACCTCGAGGAGTTGCCGTTCCTCGTAACGGAAGTGGCTCTCCATGATCGCGGCGATCCCTTCCAGGTGCCGGGCGAGCTCGACCGGTGTTGCCGATGCGTCCACCGACGACTGCAACCCGCTCACAAGGTGAGCGATCATCGAGTGATCCTGCTGCAGATACCGCAACGTGTCCCGCAGTTCCGGGTGCGCGGCCGCGATCGCGGGGAACAGCTCGCGATCCTCGCCCTCGTGATGTCCGGTCAGTGCCGTGCAGAACCCATGGCAGAACAACAGCAGCTCACGCCCCGCGACCTCGGGAGATCGTCCCTGTGCGGCGGAGTCCTGCGCGACCCGCAGCGCCTGACGGAGCCGGTCATGCACCTGCCGCAGTTCGGCTGCCCAGGCGACCAAGCGCGCGCGCTCCCCCTCGAATGGCGGGACGGACGGCGAGCTGAGTCGCTGCAGTATCACCACGGGAATCACCCGCGACGTGCTCGCCTGATAGTCACCGAATTCCGGATCCTGCTCGACGACCTGCGCGAACAGCCGGTCGCGCTCTATGCCTGACGGAATCGACGCGAGTGCGTCGAATGACTCCGCTCCGACTTTGACGCTCACCTGGGGACGCGCGCGGACGTTCGCAAGCCATGCGGGGTGCCGTGGCCCGCCCATCGCCGATGCGACGACGGCGCGCATCCCGTTCAGCTCGAAGTACGCCAACGGTGTCGTGCGGCGGATGCCCGTGCGCGCGCCGGTCGTCGTGAGCAGAGCGAGGGTGAACCCCTCGAACTTGCCGCCGACGCGGCCGGCGTTCGCACGGAACTCGTCGATGACACCGCGATTGAACGCGTTGACAGCAGTGCTGTCGGTTTCGCCGTTCCGGGCTCCTGGCCCGGTGTTCTCGCCCTCAGTCACGAGAGGGCGAAGGGGTCGACATCATCTGTCGTCCTCCTTCATATCCCACGCCTCCATGCCTGACACGGACTGCCAACGACACGCGACGTTGGCATCAAGCTAACACCATCTGACGATGTCACCAAGGTCGCGAGGGACGGATCGACTCAAGGGAACAACCTCCCTGGACATCACAGCTAACCCGTTCCGCGCGCAAGCTGCGCCGCCACGTCGATCAACCGTTCCGGATGCTCGAGCAGTGCACGCTGTTCGGGGTGCGCGATGAGATGGGCGATCAGGCGGTGCGCCCCCGCGACGCTCGGAGCCCAGTATCCGCCGACATGATGGCGACTCAACAGCACGGTGGTGTTCTCACCATCGACCGTGAGGGTCGCGGTACCGTCCTCAGGTTCGACTCCGGGGTCGCTCAGCATCGCCGCGGTCACGGCACCGAGCACCAGCGTGCCGACCAGACCCGGCAGACGAAACCTGGTGGTCGGCACGTCGAGCACGACCCGTTCGACGCTCGCCCACGGCAGGATGCTTCGGCTCTCGACACCCGCCCGGATCATCACCGCCTCCGGCGTCAGCCGAAGATGATGGCGGCCGGGATCGCCGACGGCCAGCGCATCCGGGACGACGATCAGCGGACCGTACCGCTTCACGAACCCTCGCTTGCGGGAGGAAGCGCCTCCGGCCCTTCCGTCACCAGCACGTGGAACTGGGCTGCGTCGAGAATCCGGAGTCCGAGCTCTTCGGCCTTCGCCAGCTTCGACCCGGCACCCGGCCCGGCAGCGACGAAGTCCGTCTTCTTCGAGACGCTGGATGCCGCCTTGCCCCCCGCCTTGATGATGGCCTCCTGAGCGCCCTCCCGGGTGTATCCGTCGAGCGAGCCGGTGGCGACGATGGTCAGGCCTTCCAGGACGCCGCCGGCGGGAACCGCACCACCCGGACCGGGGTGACCGGGCGTCGACCACTGCACACCGGCGTCCGCCCACTGCTGCACGATCTCCTGGTGCCAGTCGATCTCGAACCAGTCGAGGACCGAATCCGCGATGATCCCCCCGACCCCCTCCACGGCGGCGAGCTCGTCGCGCGTCGCAGCGCGGATCGCGTCGAGAGAACCGAACCACTGGGCGAGTGCGCGCGCCGCGACCGGCCCGACGTGACGGATGTTCAGCGACACGAGCAGACGCCACAAGTCCTTCGTCTTCGCCTTTTCGAGCTCAGCGAGGAGCGTCAACGCCTGCGAGGAGGGCTGCGGCCCCTCGAGACCGGACTTCCTCTCAGCCGGGGTCGGATTCCTGCGGAAGGGCGCACGCGTCTTGACGACCCCGTCGTCATCCTCCTTCGGAAGCCCGGTCTCGGCATCGCGCACGAAGAGTTCGATCGGCACGAGTTGTTCGAGGGTGAGGGCGAACAGGCCCGCCTCCGTCTCGAGAGGCGGGATCGCCGGTGAGGTCGGCTGCGTCAACGCGGCTGCGGTGACCTCACCGAGAGCTTCGACATCGAGTGCCCCGCGTGAGCCGATGTGCTCGACGCGACCGCGGACCTGTGCGGGGCAGGAACGGGCGTTCGGGCACCTCAGGTCGATGTCGCCCTCCTTCATCGCCCGAAGAGGTGTGCCGCACTCGGGGCATTCGACGGGCATCACGAACTCGCGCTCCGTGCCGTCTCGTCTCTCGACCACGGGTCCGAGGACCTCGGGGATGACATCACCGGCTTTGCGCAGCACGACGGTATCGCCGATCAGCACGCCCTTGGCTTTGACCACGTCCTTGTTGTGCAGCGTGGCCTGACGCACCACGGAACCGGCGACGTGCGCCGGCGCCATGACGGCGAAGGGGGTCGCACGACCTGTACGACCGACCGAGACCACGATGTCGAGCAGCGTGGTCTGCACCTCTTCCGGCGGGTACTTGTAGGCGATCGCCCACCTCGGCGCACGACTCGTGGCTCCGAGTTCAGCGTGCAGCTCGAGCTCGTCGACCTTGACCACGATGCCGTCGAGCTCATGCTCGATGTCGTGCCGATGCTCGCCGAAGTACTCGACGAACGCGACGACGTCGTCGATCGTGCCGCAGACCTTCGTGTGCGGGCTCGTCGGCAGGCCCCATCCGGCGAGCACTTCGTACACCTCGCTCTGCGCTGCGACGGGAGGATTCGTCCACGCGCCGATACCGTGCACGTAGAGCGACAGGGACTCGATGCGTAGAAGTCCCGCTTCGAGCTCGAGCCCGTTCTTCTTGTCGATCTGCTGACGGAGCCCTCCACTGGCCGCGTTCCGTGGATTCGCGAAGGACGGGAAGCGTCGCGCGGCGGCGGTGCGCGCCTTCTCTTCGTCGAAGGGCTTCTTGACCCCGCTCCGCGCTTCCCACTTCGCGAGAGCATCGGCGTAGGCGCGATCGCGGTAGCTCGCCTGCGCGGCATTGAGGCGTTCGAAGGCCGCGACCGGGATGAACACCTCACCGCGCACCTCGACGATCTCGGGGTGTCCCTCGCCGCTCAGACGATACGGGATCTCCGGGAGACGCAGGGCGTTCTCGGTGACGACCTCCCCCACTCGTCCATCACCACGCGTCGCCGCGGAGGTCAGGACTCCGTTCTCGTACCGGAGGTTGATCGCGAGGCCATCGATCTTCAGTTCGGTGAGCCATGCGACGCGACGGCCGGCCGCGGCTTCGGTCTTCGCCGCCCAGTCCCTCAGCTCGTCGACGGAGAACACGTTGTCGAGGCTGAGCATGCGCTCGGCGTGCTCGATGGTCGCGAGGCCTGTGGCCTCGGCGGCGCCGACCATCTGCGTGGGCGAGTCCTGCCCCTGAAGCTCGGGATGAAGCCTCTCGAGTTCTTCGAGCCGGTGCATCCACCCGTCATACGTGAAATCGTCGACGAGCGAGGTGTCTCGGCCGTAGTAGGCCTCTTTCGCATCGAGAATGCGGGTGGTCAGCTCCTCGGCTTCGGTTCGGGCGTCTTCCAGCGAGATGTTCTCCGGCACCTCGACAGTCTATGAGTGGGCACCGACACCGGAAACGTCTACGCGCCGACCGGAACGGCCGAGACCGTGGTGTCGATCGTGAACTGTCCGAGAACGCGGGTGCCGACATACAGCACCGCCGTCTGCCCCGGCGCCACCCCGTCGAGCGGAACGTCCGGGACGACGCGGACGCCGGTGTCCGAAACCGTGGCCCGCGCAGGGACCGGTTCCGCGTGAGCGCGGATCTGGACGTGGCATTCGAACGCGGATTCGGTGGGTGCGGCGCCCGCCCAGCTGAAGCGCTCCCCCGCGATCTCCGCGATCGCCAACGCTTCCTTCGGACCGACGACGACCGTGTTCGACACCGGCCGGACCTCGAGGACGAACCGAGGCTTGCCGTCCGGGGCGGGGATGCCGAGCTTGAGTCCGCGACGCTGTCCTACCGTGAATGCGTGGGCGCCCTCGTGCGATCCGACGACCTCACCACTGCGATCGACGATCTCGCCCGTGGCGGTGCCGACCTTCTCCGCCAGCCAGCCGCGGGTGTCGCCGTCGGGGATGAAGCAGATGTCATGGCTGTCAGGCTTCTGCGCGACGCTCAGCCCACGCGACTCCGCCTCCGCGCGCACGATCGCCTTCGACGGCGTCGTGCCGAGCGGGAAGTATGTGTGAGCGAGTTGCTCGGAGGTCAAGACGCCCAGCACATACGACTGATCCTTGGCGTTGTCCGAGGCACGGTGCAGCTCCAGCCCCTGCTCGCCGTCGATGAGTGTGGCGTAGTGGCCCGTGCACACGGCGTCGAACCCGAGCTCGATGGCTCTTTCCAGAAGCGCGGCGAACTTGATCTTCTCGTTGCAACGCATGCAGGGGTTGGGCGTGCGGCCCGCCTGATACTCCGCGATGAAGTCCCCGATCACGTCGTCGCGGAAGCGCTCCGAGAAGTCCCAGACGTAGAAGGGGATGCCGAGCACGTCGGCGGCCCGGCGTGCATCGAGAGCGTCTTCGATCGTGCAGCATCCACGGCTACCGGTTCGCAGCGTGCCCCCGGCGCGGGAGAGAGCCAGATGCACACCGACGACGTCGTGTCCCGCCTCCACAGCCCTGGCGGCTGCAACGGCGGAATCGACTCCACCGCTCATCGCCGCAAGTATCCGCATGAGAACAGTCTACGAGCGTGTGCCTGTGCCGGCGCCGGATGCGCGGGCATAGGCATCGGCGATGACGGCGAGTACCGCATCGACATCCGCGGCCGTCGACGTGCGCCCCAGGGAGAACCGCAGCACACTGCGCGCCTCCCGCTCGCTCCGCCCCATCGCCATCACGACGTGTGAGGGCTCGGCCACCCCTGCCTGACACGCGGATCCTGTGGATGCGGCGACCCCGGCCACGTCGAGAAGGAACAGCAGGCTCTCCCCCACGGCACCGGGGAAGAGCACGTGCGCGTTGCCGGGCAGACGCTCGATCGGGTCGCCGAGGAGCACGGCGGAGGGCACAGCGGAGCGGATTCCCGTGATGAGGCGGTCGCGGAGACCGGCCAATCGTGCTGCCTCCTGTTCGCGCTCGGTCTCGGCGAGTTCGACCGCGGTGGCGAACGCCGCAGCTCCGGGGACGTCTTGCGTCCCGGCCCGGAGCCCGCGTTGCTGGGCACCACCGCGCAACAGTGCCGTGATCCGTGCGGTGCGCGCAGCGACGAGGACTCCGACTCCCACGGGCGCGCCGATCTTGTGGCCGGCCAGGCTCATCGCCACGAGTCCGACACCGTCGGCGACGTCGCCACGCATCGAGCGGAACGACACCGGAACATGGCCGAGCGCGGCCACGGCGTCGAGGTGCAGCGGCACGCGGGCGATCGCCGCATAGCGGGCCAGCATCGCGGCCGGGTTGATCGTGCCCGCTTCGTTGTTCGCGACGAGGGCCGTCGCGAGGGCGGCACCGGGAAGGCGTGCGGCGAAGACCTCGGGGTCTATCCGCGCGTGGGCGGTGACCGGCACCCGACGCAACTCGGCGCCGTCGTCGAGGAGAGCGGAGACGGTGTCCATCGTGGCGTGGTGCTCCGCCTCCGGCATCACGACCGCCGCTGTCCCGGTCGGGCGGGATCGCCACATCCCCTGCAGTGCCAGATTGATCGATTCGGTACCACCCGAAGTGAACACGATCTCGATGGGATCGGCGCCCAACACCGCGGCGACACGCTCGCGCGACTCCTCGAGCAGACGCCGGGCGTCCTGTCCTGCCCCATGTGTCGACGACGCGTTGCCCACGGTCTCGGAGGCATCCAGCCACGCGGCGCGCGCCTCCGGGCGCAGAGGCGTGGTCGCCGCATGATCGAGATAGTGCCGCATCCTTCGATTCTCTCGCGAATCGGCCTCGGTCGGGGCGTGTGGGCGTGGAACCCGGTACGCCCGGAGATGAGACGGCGACACATCGCCTCTAGTGTGTACTCATGCCCGTGTCCCCTGCCCTCGCCGTGCCCGGCGGCTCCACTCTCGACCACCTCGGTGTCCGTCTCCATGACGGCGTCGGCACGCTGCGCGTCTGGTCGCAGAACGCCTCCTCCGTCGAGCTCGTGGTGTTCGACGCCACCGACCTCGACTGGGCGACGGATGAGCTGGAACTCGAGCGCCGCCCCGGCGGTGTCTGGGAGATCACGACGGAGCTGTTGCAGCCCGGCGTGCGGTACGCCATCCGGGTCGGAGGGCCGCACGGGCCCGGGAACACCTTCAACCCGGAGACCCTCCTCCTCGACCCCTACGCCCGCGGCCTCGCTCAGGGCGACGGCTACGAGGAGTGGCGCTCGGTCGTGATCGTCGACGGCTTCGACTGGGGCGACTCGCAGAAGCCCCGGGTGCCCCTGGATCGCACGGTCATCTACGAGGGCCACCTCAAAGGGCTCACCAAGCGTCACCCCGACGTTCCTCCTGCTCTGCACGGCACCTACGCCGGTCTCGCGCACCCCGCGATGATCGAGTACTTCCACTCGCTCGGGATCACGTCGATCGAGCTTCTGCCCGTGCATGCCTTCGTGCCGGAGCCCCGCCTGCTCGAGCGTGGCCTCACCAATTACTGGGGCTACAACACCCTGAACTTCTTCACCCCGCACACGGCCTATGCCACCGAGGAGGCCCGCAAGGAGGGCCCCGAGGCCGTGCTCGCCGAGTTCAAGGGCATGGTCAGGCTGCTGCATGAAGCCGGTCTCGAGGTGATCCTCGACGTCGTCTACAACCACACGTCGGAAGAAGGCATCGGCGGTCCCCGCTCGAGTCTGCGCGGCATCGACAACGCTTCCTACTACCGACAGGACGAGTCCGGGGTCTACATCGACACCACGGGGTGCGGGAACACTCTGAACACGGCCACCGACGCCGGTGCGAGGCTCGTGCTCGATTCCCTCCGCTACTGGGCGCAGGAGATGCAGATCGACGGCTTCCGCTTCGACCTCGCGACCGCGATCGCGCGGGACGGCACGCACACCTACACACCCGATCATCCGCTCCTCGCAGCCATCGCGAACGACCCGATCCTGGCGGACACCAAGCTCATCGCCGAGCCGTGGGACGTCGGACTCGGCGGCTGGCAGACGGGGCACTTCCCGACCGGCTGGCAGGAATGGAACGACCGCTACCGTGACCGCGTGCGCAACTTCTGGCTGAGCGACATCGACTACGCGCGTCGCGCCTCAGCACCGGTGGGGATCGGCGGGTTCGCGACGCGGCTCGCCGGCTCCTCGAACACGTTCAGCGAGGAGCGCGGTCCCCTCGCCAGCGTGAACTTCATCACCGCGCACGACGGTTTCACCCTGCACGACCTCGTCTCCTATGACGTGAAGCACAACGAGGCCAACGGGGAGCACAACCGCGACGGCGCCGACATGAACCGCGCGTTCAACCACGGGATCGAAGGCCCGACGGACGACCCGACGATCCTGGCCGCACGGCGCAAGGCCATGCGCAACCTCCTGGGGACGCTCCTGCTGTCCGCGGGCGTGCCGATGCTCACGGCCGGTGACGAGGTCGGACGCACACAGCGCGGCAACAACAACGCCTACGCGCAGGACTCCGCCCTCACGTGGCTCGGGTGGGAGTTCGAACCGTGGCAGGAGGATCTGCGCGCGCATGTCTCCCGCCTGACCCGGCTGCGGCAGGAGAACCCCGCGCTCCGTCCCAGTCGCTATGCCCGACTGGGTGAACACATCCCGAACGCCTCCGTCATGGACTGGTACGACCAGAACGGCGAGACGATGGAGCAGAGCCAATGGGCGGATCCCGGCAACCGCACCCTGCAGTACGTCGCGGCATCCACTCCTGACGCCGAGGCGTACAACCGCATCCTGCTCATCGTGCACGGAACCGAGTCACCGATCGACGTGCGTCTCCCGGAGGAGATCGAGGATGCGACGCGCTTCGTCTCGTTGTGGTCGAGTGCGCAGGAGCGTCCCTCCGACGACGAGGAGGTCTTCGCCCCCGGAGACGTCCTGCCCGTATCGGGCACGTCGATGAGGCTGTTCCGGGTCGAATGACACCCGGCTCCGACGCACCTCACGGCGCGCTACCCGCGATCACGTCCGCGCGGTAGATTCGGGATGTGGCTGCACGTGCTGGTACTCGGTCCTCGGCTCTCCGGAGCCCCGCTCAGATCCCGGCGCGCGCGCCCGGGCACGTAGACCTCCCCGGTGCGTTGCGTACGACCCGGCTCCCGCTGCTCGACCCCTCGCCCGCAGTCCCCGGTGGTTTTCCCGCCAAGGCCTTCGTCGGCGAAGTCGTCCCCTTCCACGTGGTGTCCTTCCGCGAGGGCCACGACATCATCGGTGTGCATCTCCGCCTCACGTCGCCCTCCGGAGAAGAGACGCTCCACAGACTCTCCCCTCGTCACGACGGCACCGACACCTGGTCAGCAGACGTCGCGCTCGACGAGCAGGGCACCTGGCACTACCGCTTCGAGGCGTTCGCCGATGACTTCGCGACCTGGGCCCACGCGGCAGCGTTGAAGGTCGCCGCGGGCGTCGACGTCCCCGTGATGGCGGCCCTGGGCGCCGAACTGCTCGCGCGCGCCGCCACGGAGAAGGACCGCCCGGCCGCGCAGCGACGACGGCTGCTCACAGACGCCGAGTCACTGCGGAGCGGCGACGGCGCGGTGACCGCGGCCCTCGCCGCGGACCCCCAGCTGACGGAGATCTTCCGCGCCCGGCCTGTCACGGCGATCCGCTCCGCCACCCCCGAGCAGAGTCTCGTCGTCGATCGGCCGGCCGCAGGAGTCGGTGCCTGGTACGAGTTCTTCCCGCGCTCCGAAGGCGCCAAGCGGTTGAAGGACGGGACGGTACGGAGCGGGACGTTCCGCACAGCGACGAAGCGCCTCCCGGAAGTCGCGGCGATGGGCTTCGACGTGGTCTACCTCGTACCGATCCACCCGATCGGCATCACGAACCGGAAGGGACGCAACAACACCCTCACGGCGGAGCAGGGCGACCCGGGATCGCCGTATGCCATCGGTGCGGAAGAGGGCGGCCACGACGCGATCCACCCCGACCTCGGCACTCTCGCGGACTTCCGGGCCTTCGTCCGCGCCGCGCGGAAGGAGGACCTCGAGATCGCGCTCGACCTCGCGCTGCAGGCCTCCCCCGATCACCCCTGGGTCAGGGAGCACCCGGAGTGGTTCACCACGCTGCCCGACGGCAGCATCGCGTACGCGGAGAACCCGCCGAAGAAGTACCAGGACATCTACCCGCTCAACTTCGACAACGACCCTGCGGGGATCTCGGCGGAGATGCTCCGGGTGGTTCAGCACTGGGTCGCGCAGGGGGTGAAGATCTTCCGGGTCGACAACCCGCACACCAAGCCTCTGCAGTTCTGGGAGTGGCTGATCGCGGAGGTCAACGCGGTCGACCCTGACGTGATCTTCCTCGCGGAGGCGTTCACCCGTCCCGCGGTGATGCGCGCCCTCGCCGCTGTGGGGTTCCAGCAGAGCTACAGCTACTTCACCTGGCGGAACACGAAAGCGGAGCTCGAGGAGTTCCTCACCTCGGTCTCACACGAGACCGCCGACTACATGCGCCCGAACCTTTTTGTGAACACCCATGACATCCTGACCGAGTATCTGCAGTTCGGCGGTCGGGCCGCCTACCGGGTCCGTGCCTGCATCGCGGCCACGGCAGGACCGGTCTACGGCGTGTACGCCGGCTACGAGCTCTTCGAGAACGTCGCCCGCCCGGGTTCCGAGGAGAACATCGACAACGAGAAGTACGAGTACAAGTTCCGCGACTGGAACGGGGCCGAGGCTCGCGGGGAGTCGCTCGCGCCGTTGCTGCGCAGGCTCAACGAGATCCGCGCCGCCCACCCGGCGCTGCGTCAGCTCCGCAACTTCTCGACCCACTGGAGCGATGACGACGCCGTCCTCGTCTACAGCAAGCACCTCGAGGCGCCGTTCACCGGGAGCGGGCACGCGGACACGATCATCGTGGTCGCCAACGTCGACCCGCATTCGGTACGGGAGACCACCGTCCACCTCGACACGACCCGGTGGGGTGTTCCCCTCGGCCACCCGTTCGAGGTCGAGGACCTCCTCACCGGCGCGATCTGGACCTGGAGCGACCACAACTACGTACGACTCGACGCCTTCGCCGAGCCGGTCCACATCCTGAAGGTGAGGGAGCGATCATGAGCTACGCGGAAGACGTCGCCGCATCCACCGAATGGGAGGCGGTCTCGTCGGCCACCCACCATGATCCGCATTCCGTGCTCGGTGCACATGCCCACCAGGACGCCGCCGACCGGACGGTGACCGTCATCCGCGTCCGACGCCCTCTCGCGTCGGAGGTCGCCGCCGTCTTCGATGATGGAACCAGACTCGAACTCTCCCACGCCGCGCACGGCATCTGGGAGGGGCAGCACGTCGGTCCCCCTCTCCCCTACCGGGTCGCGACGCGCTACGCCGATCACGCGGAAACCGTCGTGGGCGATCCTTATCGGCACCGTCCCACCCTCGGCGACCTCGACCTGCATCTGATCGCCGAGGGGCGTCACGAACGCCTCTGGGAGGCGCTGGGGGCGCACCCCCGGACCTCGGAGGGCGAGCCGGGCGTCTCCTTCGCCGTCTGGGCGCCCAACGCCACCGCGTTGCGCGTGGTGGGTGACCACAACGACTGGAACGGCGAAGCCCACGCGATGCGTTCGATGGGGGTGAGTGGAGTCTGGGAGCTCTTCATCCCGGACCTGTCGGTCGGCACCCGGTACAAGTACCAGATCCGTACGCGTGACGGGGCATGGATCCTCAAGGCCGACCCCATGGCGCTCGCCGCCGAAGTTCCTCCGGACACGGCCTCCGTGGTGACTTCCTCGTCCTATGCCTGGTCCGACGGTGCGTGGATGACCCGGCGTGCGGCAACGCATGCCGTCGCGCAGCCACTCTCGATCTACGAGCTCCACGTCGGGTCCTGGCGTTCCGGACTCGGGTATCGCGAGCTCGCGGGTCCGCTGATCGACCATGTGACGGCGGCAGGGTTCACCCATGTCGAGTTCATGCCTCTGGCCGAGCATCCGTTCGGCGGCTCGTGGGGCTACCAGGTGAGCGGGTACTACGCGCCGACGAGCCGGTTCGGCAGCCCCGACGATCTGCGCTACCTGATCGATCGTCTGCATCAGGCCGGTATCGGCGTCATCATGGACTGGGTGCCGGGGCACTTCCCGAAGGACGCGTTCGCCCTCGCCCGCTTCGACGGTCAGCCGCTGTACGAGCACCCCGATCCGCGCCGCGGCGAACACCAGGACTGGGGAACGCTCATCTTCGACTACGGACGCCCCGAGGTCCGAGGATTCCTGGTCGCCAACGCTCTCTACTGGCTCAGAGAGTTCCACGTCGACGGGCTGCGGGTCGACGCGGTCGCTTCGATGCTCTATCTCGACTACTCCCGCGAGGCCGGCCAATGGGAGCCCAACATCCACGGCGGACGCGAGAACCTCGAAGCGATCCGGTTCCTGCAGGAGGTCAACGCCACCGCCTACCGCCTGCATCCGGGGATCATGATGATCGCCGAGGAATCAACCAGCTTCCCGGGCGTCACCGCCCCCACCGATCACGCGGGGCTCGGGTTCGGCTTCAAGTGGAACATGGGGTGGATGAACGACTCGCTCCAGTACATCTCACGTGATCCCATGTACCGCTCGCATCATGAGGGCGAGATGACGTTCTCGTTCGTCTATGCCTTCGGCGAGAACTACCTGCTGCCAATCAGCCACGACGAGGTCGTGCACGGCAAGGGGAGCCTGCTCACGAAGATGCCGGGCGATCACTGGCACAAGCTCGCCAACACCCGCGCGTACCTCGCATACATGTGGGGGCACCCGGGCAAGAATCTCCTGTTCATGGGACAGGAGTTCGGTCAGCTCGCCGAGTGGTCGGAGAGTCGCGAACTCGATTGGTGGCTTCTCGACCAGCCCTCGCATCTGCAGTTGCAGGATTTCGTGGGCGCGATGAACCGGACCTATCGCGCACAGGCACCGCTCTGGGCGCGGGACAACGACGGGTCCTCCTTCCATCGACTCGGTGCGCCGAACTGGAATCCGTCCGTGATCGCGTTCGAGCGGCGCGACGACCACGGAGGACGCTTGGTCGTCGTCAGCAACTTCGCCGGCGTCGAGCACGCCGGCTATCGCCTCGAGCTCCCCCGGGAAGGGGTGTGGCAGGAGGTGCTCAATACAGACGCCGCCGAGTACGGCGGCCGAGGCTCGGGAAACCTCGGCATGGTCTTCGCGAGCGCGGATGAGGGCGCCGCTCCCACCGCGGCGGTGACACTCCCCGCGCTCTCGACGCTCTGGCTGCGCCATCAGCCCGAGCCGCACGTGCCCACCGTGAGTCACGGGTGACAGTGCACCCGACCGGTTCCCGTCTTCCCTAGAAGAGCAGCGAAGAGAGCCGGTTGCGGGCGGAGACGACGCGCGGGTCGGCTGCCCCGATGAGTCCGAACAACTCGACCAGGCGCTCCCTGACAGGAGTGCGCTCATCGGAGGGCAGCTGCGCGAAGAGGTCGAGCAGTCGACCGAACGCATCGTCGACGTGGCCTCCCGAAAGGTCGAGATCCGCGACATCGAACTGCGCCTGGACATCGAGCGGACGCTCGGCGGCGGCCGCACGGGCCACCTGCAGATCGAGCCCCTGGACGCGATCGAGAAGGCGCACCTGTCCCAGTCCGGCGAGGGCTTCCTCGTCGCGCGGGTTCTCGGCCAGTGCCTTCTCGTACGCGCGGATCGCGGCGGCGTAGTCCCCAACCTCGATCGCGGCGAAGGCCTCGGCGTGCAGCGGCGGAAGCTCCGGCTCCTCCGGTGCACTCGGTGCGTCAGCAGCCGCCGTCTCCTCGACCGCGAGAGTGCCGGTGACACCGTTCTGTGCGGCGACCTGCAAGAGCTGGGCAAAGACCTCTCGCACCTGCTGCTCCGGCACCGCACCGGTGAACATTGGCACGGGCTGGCCGGCGATCAACGCGACCACCATCGGAATCGACTGCGCCCGGAAGCTCTGCGCGAGCTGCGGGTTCGCATCGACATCGACCTTCGCCAACAGGACGCGACCGCCGAGTTCGCGGGTCACCTTCTCGATGATCGGGCTGAGCTGCTTGCACGGACCGCACCACTCCGCCCACAGGTCGACGACGACCGGCACCGTGCGCGAGAGCTCGAGGATCTGGCCGAACGTCTCATCAGTGGCGTCGACCACGACGTCGACGACGCCGGGCGTGGCCGTGCTCTCGGACGGCGACGCCGGCCGGTTGCGGAGGCTCGAAAGGTCCACCGCGCCACGCAGCGCGGCCGGGGAGATTTCACTCACTTGATCACCTTCACGGAGAGGAGGTCCTGGTGGACTGCCAGGAGTCGGATCTGTTCCGTCGATCCCTGTGCGGGGACCGAGAAGAACAGCTGGAACTCGTACGTCGTCTCGACGCCCTTCGCGGACTCGGTCGCCCCCGTCAGCGCCTTCGCCTCGGCGTTGTCACCGAATCGGATCACCACATCCGACGACGTCGGAGTCACGGTCTCCTTGTCGGTGAGAGACACGGCGACGATCGCACCACTATCGAGAGTGGTCATCGAGATGGGCTCGGCTGTCGTCGGGGACATGTCGAAGGCTGCCTTCGACGTCTCTGACGCCCCCTTGTCGGCGAGGTTCTTCACGACGGCCTGCCTGCTGTCGGTGATCGAGCTCGCGAGATTCAACGCGAGGTCGTCGAAGAGACCGTAGTACTCGCTCTTCTCCCCGGCATCGACGACATCGGCGAAAGCCGGAGCGAGCTCAGCCGGTGGAAGCGTCAGGAAGGCGGAGTCGGACGGCACGAGGGAGGTGCCGAGCCAGGTGGCTGCGACGTCGGGGAACACAGCGTCCGCCGACATCTCCGCCATGTTGCTGATCCGGTAGTTCGACCACGGATCCGCCTGCGTCATCATGAGGAGGACCGGGGGCACGGTGTCGTCACCGGTGCTCTTCGACAGCATGAGGACCGTGCGGGGCCAGCGGTCGGTGGCCTCGGGGAGCACCACCTCGAAGTCGTCGGTCGGGATGGCTGCGGGTAGCGCCATGTCCGCGATCTTCGACCGCAATGCATACTCCGTGGTCCGCGCGGCGAGTGCGGGGCCGTCGAGACGAGTGGTCGCGAGGTCGAGGTCGAGCGCGGAGTCCGCTTCGGCGACGGTCTCGGACGCGGACTGCAGGATGCGCTTGGCCTGCGACTCCGTCACAGCGGGCGGCTTCTGGTTCTCGGGGGCGATCACCGTCGGGCTCGGCGACGGAGACGCCGAAGCGCCGTCGAACTGGGGCCAGGAGTCCGCCGAGCATCCGGCAGCGAGGACGGCCGTCAGACCGAGTGCCGGGAGTGCCAGCATCCGACGCCGCCGCATCGGGCGCGCCGCTCGCATGGCGTTCTTCGAGTCGCTTCCCTTGTGATCGTCCACGATCTCCGCATCTTCGGTCCCGTCGTCCGATGCTCCGTCGACGGAAGTCTGAGATTCCGATGTATCGTTCCCGGCTTCGAGTGCTGCGCGCTCCGCGGGCGGAAGCGCGGCGACGTCGATCGGCTCGGTCGCCGGAAGCGGGCCGGGACCCTTGCGACGAGGGCCGCGTCCTCGCCGCTGATGGCGGATCCCCAGCACGTACAGGATGAGTCCGATCAGCAGCACGATGCCACCGGCGACCATCAGCGGCCCTGCCAGAGGCGTCTTCGTGTCCAACGGCCAGGAGACCGTGATCTGGTCGGGCGCGTCGAGCGTGCCGTCGTAGGCGATCAACGTGCTCGTTCCCTCGGGCAACTGGATCTTGTCGACGGTGAGGAGGTTCTCATCCTCGAAGGAGTCCAGCCACAGGTCGGACCCTCGCGGGTCGCGGCCTACGGGTTCCTCGGTAGCCCCATCGCCCGCGTCCTCACCGGCGTCCGTCGAATCCGAGTCTTCGGGTGCCGTGACGTGCTCGACCGACAACTCGCCCTCGTCGTCCACCGTCACCCGGTTGTAGTCGGAGTCAGCCAGCCAGGCCTCCATGTCGGCGGTCCGACCGTAACTGCTGAAGATGTCTCCCTGGCCGCGGACGATCAGCTTCTGCGCACCCGGGTTCGTCCGCAGGACGTCGCCATCCAGCAGCACGAACGGTGCGGGCTCATCGATCTCGACCTGCGTCTGCTGCGAGTCGGGCCCCATGAATATGGTGCGCTGGGCGATACCCGCCCCGATCAGCACCGCGGCCAGCACGAAGGCCACCACGGCCCATACGAAACGCACGAATAGTCTCCTCACGCATCACCGGCATCTGCCCGCGACGCAACACTCGACATTTCAGACTAGCGAAATCAGCTGTGTGTTGCCCACGAGGAGGTGCAGTGCGGGCAGGA
This sequence comes from Microbacterium aurugineum, assembly GCF_023101205.1. NCBI lineage: Bacteria > Bacillati > Actinomycetota > Actinomycetes > Micrococcales > Microbacteriaceae > Microbacterium > Microbacterium aurugineum. The sequence goes on from NZ_CP078078.1 coordinate 1,783,951, forward strand.
AACGGCACGTCGCCCGCTGCTCGAGGCTCCCGCTCGGTAGCCTTGCTGCAGCCGTTTCGAGGAGTCCACAGATGAAGATCCACAATCCCTTCCGCACCGCGCTGGTGGCGACCCTCGGAGTGGGGTTGGGGATCCTGCTGATCAGCAGCGTGCAGACGCTCTCCACGGTGCTCCTCTACGTCGGCACCGCGCTCTTCCTCAGCCTGGGCCTGGATCCGCTGGTCTCGTTCCTCGAACGCCGCAAACTCCCCCGGTGGCTCGCCGTGCTGGTGACCATCGTCGCTGTCCTCGCCGTGTTCAGTGGGATCGTCCTGATCATCCTCCCGGTGCTGGTGGACCAGATCTCTCAGCTCATCGCACAGATCTCGGCGATCGTCTCACGCGGGAACCTGATCCCCGATCTCAAGGAGTGGATGCAGGCCACGTTCCCCAACCTGCTCGTCGATGACGTCTTCACCTACGTGACGGAATGGCTCACGACGAACCTGGCCGAGATCGGCGGCTCGATCGGTCAAGGGGTCCTCGTCGCGAGCGGCGCCGTCCTCAGTGGACTCTTCGGGGCGTTCATCGTGCTCATCCTGACGATCTACCTGACCGCGTCGACCCCCTCCCTCAAGCGCGCCGTCTACCAGCTCGCCCCGGCCTCGAAGCGCGATCGGTTCATCGACCTCTCCGAGCAGATCACCGACTCGGTCGGCTACTACGTGATGGGCCAGGTCTCCCAGGGTGTGCTCAACGGCGTCCTGAGCGCCATCTTCCTCTCCATCATCAATGCGCCGTTCCCCACGGTCCTCGCGATCATCGCGTTCTTCTTCTCGCTGATCCCGCTCGTCGGCACCCTGACGGGCTCGACGATCATCGTGCTCGTATGTCTCATCCCCGGACTCGGCTCGCCGGGAATCGCGATCGCCGCTGCCATCTACTACTTGATCTACATGCAGATCGAGGCGTACGTGATCTCCCCGCGCATCATGAGTCGTGCGGTCTCCGTTCCGGGCGCCGTCGTGGTCGTCGCCGCACTCGCCGGAGGAAGCCTGCTCGGGCTGCTGGGGGCGCTCATCGCGATCCCCGTCGCCGCGAGCATCCTGATCATCTACCGTCAGGTGCTCATCCCCCGCATGAACGAGCTCTGAGGCGAGGCGGAGGGCTCAGTCGGCCTCGGGCCAGTGCGTCGCCAGCGGGAGCGCGGACGGGTTCACCGCCGCCACGATCTCGGTGAGCACACGCCGGGTCTGCGTCTCCCCGACCCACAGATGCTTGCCGCCGTCCACGGCGATCAGATTCGCGTGCGGGATCGACGCGAACCGTTCACGTGCCTCGTCCGGACGCAGGTAGTCGTCGAGTTCCGGCACCAGGATCACCACGGGCACGTCGACCGCACCCCAGGCAGCGACTTCCGCGTCCGTCGCGCGGTGCAAGGGCGGGGAGAGCAGGATGATGCCGGCGATGTCATGGTCGCGACCGTACTTGAGGGCGAGCTCCGTACCGAACGACCATCCGACGAGCCAGGGATTCGGCAAGGCGCGGTCACGGACGAAATCCATCGCCGCCGCCACGTCGAACTGCTCGGCGGCACCACCGTCGAACGCGCCATCGCTGGTCCCGCGCGGCGATGTCGTTCCGCGGGTGTTGAAGCGCAGGACCGCGAGGTCGGCAAGAGCAGGCAGGCGCGCCGCTGACTTACGGATGATGTGGGAGTCCATGAAGCCGCCCGCGGTGGGCAACGGGTGCAGCGTCACGAGCGTCGCCACCGGTGCGGTCTCCTGCGGCACGGCGAGCTCGCCGACGAGCGTGAGCCCGTCCGCGGTCGTCAGCTCGATGTCCTCGCGCTGCGCCGGAAGCTCCAACGGTCCTCGGATCTCCATGCTCACGCCATCCTCCAGCAGTGTGTGTGCCAATGTCTACGCGCGGCGAGGTCCGCCGCGTCGCCCAGCACTCCGTCGGCACGCCAGGTCACGAGGTGCGCCGTGCCGATCACGATCTGTCCACCGCAGCCCGGGCACACGTACGCCTTCTGTGCCTGCACGGCAGAGACCGGCTGCACGGTCCACTCCGTGCCGCGGCGCGTCTCGGTGCGCTTCCAGCCGGCGAGCAACCTGTCGAACGCGTCCTCGGGTTCCGGGCGCGCCGGAGGGCGTCTGCGTGAGCGTGGCATGGCGCCTGCTCACCACCAGTGGTTGTTGGTCCAGAAGTTGTAGGCGCCGGCCCAGCTGCCGTACCGTCCCGTGGCGTACCCCGTCGCCCACCGCAGGTTGTCGACCGGGTTGTAGCCGTTCCCCGGCACCTTGCTGCAGGGCAGTGCCTGAACCAGGCCGCACGCGCCCGACGACTGATTCGTGGCGTTGGGATTCCAACCGCTCTCACGCGAGACGATGTAGTCGACGTACTGCCAGTCGCTCTGGGCGATCCCGGCGGCAGCCATCCACTCGGCGGGTGCTCCGCCTCCCGAGTACGGGGGCAGGGACGATCCGCCGGACGACCCGGCGTTCGAGCTGGACGCGACCGTGGGAGCGGGCTTCGGCTTGGGCTTCGGCTTCACGTACACCTCGAAGGTGCCGCGCTCGATCGGCGTGATCGCGGCACCGCTCACGGTGACCGCGAGGTTCTGGGTATCGGCGAGAGCCAACGAGTAAGCCGAGTCGGGCGAGTCGGTCGGTGTGGGGTCCGCCAGCGCCACTCCGGTCGGTGCGACGAGTGCTCCGGCGAATCCGACCACGGCGAGGGCGCTGAAGACACTCACCACACCGCGTCGACGCGACCAACGGCGAGCACCCGGGCGCGCGGCTTTCACCCTGGCCGCGGGCACCGGCGAGGAGTCGCTTCGTTCGAGGTTCATGTCGTTTCGGGAGTTCACGATGAAGGACAGTCTACGCAAAGGCGCCTGAATCGACCATCAGGAACCTCAGCGGACGGCGAGAATGACGTCGATCGTCGCGTCGAGGAGCGCGTCGACCTGCTCTTCGCGGTAGCCACCGCGCTGCATTCGGAAGGCTGCCGAGCGGAGTTGTTCCGCGGTGAGCGCATCGCCGTCACGCAGATAGCGCACGATCCTCGTCGACACGTGGTCGACCTCGTCGATGCGATACCCGAAGGTCAGCACGCCGGTGCGAGCGAAACGATGACGACGGGGTCGGGCGAGGTGGTCGAGGATCACCTGCGCATCGGCTCTCGCCTGATCCACCCAGGCGCCGGCTCCCTGCGTGCGCACGACGCGCTCGCGCTCCCGAGCGGCGAACGCGTCTTCCACGCGACCGAGAGCCGCATCGACGTCAGCGACCACGTAGCCGCCCTTCACGAGCGGGAACGAGGCGATGCGGACGTCTTCCGCACTCAGCTCGTCACCCCCGGACTCGAAGGCACGACGAGCAGAGGCGAGGAAGGTGTCGACCGCTGCGCGATGGTAGCCACGCTCACGCCCGGTCGTCAGCGCGAACGCCGGCGGTGTCGTCGTCGCCTGTTCTTCGAGCTGTTCGTCACTCATCACATGACCACCCAGGGAGAAAGGAGGAAATACAGGCAGAGCGCGGGAATGGTCGACGGCAGGATGCTGTCCAGCCGATCGAGCAGTCCGCCGTGACCGGGCAGCCAGGAACTCATGTCCTTGATACCGAGGTCACGCTTGAGCATGGACTCGCCGAGATCACCGAGCGTCGCGGAGAGGAGGATGGATGCGCCGAAGATCAGGCCCGCCCACCAGGGCAGCTCCAGCAGGAAGATCGCGAGCAGCACCCCTGCGATCAGGGACGCGGCGACGGCGCCACCGAAACCTTCCCACGTCTTCTTCGGACTGATCTTGGGGGCCATCGGATGACGCCCGAACGCCAGCCCCGCGGCATACGCCCCCGTGTCGGCGGCCACGGCGATGGCGATGAAACTGAGCACCCACCACTGACCGCCCTCCTGCTCCAGCAGGATGAGGGCGACGCCGGCGAGGAACGGCACGTAGATCTGCACGAATCCGCTGATCACGGCATCGGTCAGCACGTCGCCGTAGGTACGACCGTCTTTCACCACCATCTGCGCGATCAGGCGCCAGACGACCACGAAGGCGACCGCGACGAACAGCATCACCCAGCACAGCCAGGGTTCGGCGAAGTACGCGGAGAGAACCAGGAAAGCCGCGGCGATCAGCTGGGGCACGACGTCGATCCGTCTGCCGGACGCCCGCAGCGCGCGGGAGAGCTCGTACACGCCCAACAGCGCGGCGGCGAGAGCGAACGGCACGAAGAGCGCCTTGATGAATAGCAAGGATGCGAGCAGAGCAGCGCCGAACGCAAGGCCGATCAGGATCGCGAGGATGAGGTCGCGACCCGTGCGCTGCTTGATCCGCTCGTTGGCCTGATCCAGCTGATCCCGTGCGTGTGAGACGTGGCTGCCGAGCTCGTCCCGTGCCGCTCGCCACTGTTCACGGATCGCGTTGTGGTCAGCTGTGTCCAGCGGCCCGACGGGGTCCTGGGATGTGTTCTCCGGCGTCACCGGAAGCGGCGGACGCGGCGGAATCGCGTCCGCGTCGAAGGAGGGAAACGCCGCGTCCACGAGCGGGATGCCGTCGGCCGGCGCACCACCACGCGCATCCCGGCGCGTCGGTGGCGTGCCGTCATCGGCATCTCGCGTTTCGTCAGACATCCCGACTACACCTCGAGGAGTTCGGCCTCTTTGCGCTTCAGCGCGTCGTCGATGAGTTCGACGTGCTGACGCGTCAGACCGTCGAGCTCCTTCTCACCGCGGGCGATCTCGTCCTCTCCGAGTTCGCTCTTGAGCGCGTCCAGCTCGTCCTTCGCCTTGCGACGGATACCGCGGACATGCACCTTGGCGTCTTCAGCCTTGGTCTTGACCAGCTTGACGTACTCCTTGCGGCGCTCAGCCGTGAGTTCGGGCATCGTGACGCGGACGAGGTTGCCGTCGTTGGTGGGATTGACGCCGAGGTTGGGCATGTCCCGGATGGCCTGCTCGATGGCCTTGAGCGCCGACTTGTCGTACGGCGTGATGATGAGGGTGCGCGCCTCCTGGTTCGCCAGCGATGCGAGCTGCGCGATGGGGGTCGGCGTGCCGTAGTAGTCCACGAGGACCTTCTGGAACATCTGCGGGTTCGCACGACCGGTGCGCACCGTGGAGAAGTCCTCCTTGGCAGCTTCGACCGCCCGGTTCATACGAGTGGTGGTTTCAGCGAGGACGTCCGCGATCACGGTGACTCCTATCGTCGGGGTGTTCTGGAAATTCTATCGGGCGGAGGCGGCTCCGCCGTGTCACACGCTCACGCGGTGACGAGGGTGCCGATGGCCTCTCCCAGCAGGGCGCGCGTCACGTTGCCCGCAGGCTCCATCCCGAACACACGCATGTCCATGCTGTTGTCCATGCACAGGCTGAATGCGGTCGAGTCGACGACCTTGAGCCCGCGCTGGAGTGCGTCACGGTAGGTGACCTGCTCGATGCGCTCGGCGTCGGCGTGCTTGTGGGGATCGGCGGTGTAGATCGCGTCCACCCCGTTCTTGGCGACGAGCACCTCATCAGCTCCGATCTCGAGCGCCCGCTGGGCCGCCACGGTATCGGTGGAGAAGTACGGGAGACCAGCGCCAGCACCGAAGATGACGACCCGCCCCTTCTCGAGGTGGCGCTCCGCGCGACGAGGGATGTAGGGCTCGGCGACTTGGGTCATCGAGATCGCCGACTGCACGCGGGTCGCGGCTCCGGCCTGCTCGAGGAAGTCCTGCAGGGCGAGGGCGTTCATCACGGTGCCCAGCATTCCCATGTAGTCGGCACGTCCGCGGTCCATGCCGCGCTGGCTGAGCTCGGCGCCGCGGAAGAAGTTGCCGCCACCGACGACGATCGCGACCTCCACCCGGTCGACGGCCGCGGCGATGTCCCGGGCGATCTGGGACACCACATCGGGGCTGACACCCAGCTGTCCCGCTCCGAAGGCCTCGCCGGAGAGTTTGAGAAGGACGCGACGGCGTCCGGTGCGTTCAGTCATGGGTGGGTGTCCTCTCGTCCCGATTCAAGATAGTGCCTCGTGGGCATGAAGAAGGGGTTCGGATCATGACGATCCGAACCCCTTCGACGTCGCTACGCGCCGACCTTGAAGCGCGCGAAGTCCGTCACGGTGATACCGGCGTCCTTCGCCACCTGGGCGACAGAGAGCTTGTTGTCCTTCGCGTAGTCCTGCTCGAGCAGGGCGACCTGCTTGATGAAGGCGGACACGCGACCCTCGACGATCTTCGGCAGAGCCGCTTCCGGCTTGCCCTCGTTGCGGGAGATCTCGGTGACGATCTCACGCTCCTTGTCGACGGCGTCCGCCGGCACGTCCTCGCGGGACAGGTACGACGGGTTGGCGAACGAGATGTGCTGCGCGATGCTGCGCGCGGTCTCGGCGTTGTCGCCCGAGTACGCGACGACGACACCGATCTGCGGCGGCAGGTCCTTGCTGGTGCGGTGCAGGTAGACCTCGACCTTGTCGCCCGAGATCGTGCGCACGCGACGCAGTTCGACCTTCTCGCCGATGATCGCGGCTTCCTCGGAGATCAGCTGCTCGACGCTCTTGTCGCCCGCGGGGGCGGCGAGAGCTGCCTCGATCGAGTCGGCCTTGACCGCAGCGGCCGCATCGGCGACCTTGTCGGCCAGCGTGATGAAACGCTCGTTCTTGGCGACGAAGTCGGTCTCGCAGGCGAGCTCGAGCAGGGTGACGGCGCCGTCCTGCTCACGAGCGACGATCAGTCCCTCGCTGGTGGAACGGTCAGCACGCTTCGCGTTGCCCTTCGCACCCTTCAGGCGCAGGATCTCGGTGGCCTTCGCGACGTCTCCGTCGGCCTCCTCGAGCGCCTTCTTGGTGTCGACCATGCCCGTGCCGAGCTGCTCGCGCAGAGCCTTGAGGTCAGCGATGGTGAAGTTGGCCATGTGTGGTGGCTCCTTGCTTCGTTAGGTAGGTGTGTACGAGGGATTACTTGGCGTCTGCGGCCTCGGCGGCGGCGACCTCAGCGGTCTCCTCACCGGAAGCAGCGGCGATCGCCTCGTCGTGAGCCTCGGCACCGGCCTCGTCGGCTGCGGTCTCGTCGGCAGCCGGGGTCTCGACGACAGCGGCCTCGTCGGCAGCGGTCACGACCTCAGCGGCGTCAGCGGACTCCTGAACCTCCTGGGCCGGAGCTTCGAGGAGCTCCTTCTCCCAGTCGGCGAGCGGCTCAGCGTCACCTGTCTCCGGGTTGTGCTTCTGCTGCAAGCCCTCGGCCGCGGCGTCGGCGATGATGCGGGTCAGCAGCGAGACGGAACGGATCGCGTCGTCGTTGCCGGGGATCGGGTACTGGAAGTCGTCCGGGTCCGCGTTGGTGTCGAGGATGCCGATCACCGGGATGCCGAGCTTCTTGGCCTCGTCGATCGCGAGGTGCTCGCGCTTGGCGTCGATGACCCACAGAGCCGAAGGCGTCTTGGTGAGGTTGCGGATACCACCGAGCGACTTGTGCAGCTTGTCGAGCTCGCGCTTCTTGAGCAGGAGCTCCTTCTTGGTGAAGCCGCTGTTCGCCGGCGTCTCGTAGTCGAGCTCCTCGAGCTCCTTCATGCGTGCGAGACGCTTCGAGATCGTGGAGAAGTTCGTGAGGAGTCCACCGAGCCAGCGCTGGTTGACGAACGGCTGGCCCACGCGGGTCGCCTGCTCGGCGAGGATCTCCTGCGCCTGCTTCTTCGTGCCGACGAAGAGGATGGTGCCACCGTGGGCGACCGTCTCCTTGACGAAGTCGTAGGCCTTGTCGATGTAGCCGAGCGACTGCTGAAGGTCGATGATGTGGATGCCGCTGCGCTCCGTGAGGATGAAGCGCTTGACCTTCGGGTTCCACCGACGGGTCTGGTGTCCGAAGTGCACGCCGCTGTCGAGCAGCTGGCGGATGGTGACCACAGCCATGGTCGTCTCCTGGTTCTGGCACATTTCTGTACCGTTGAGGTTGTCAAGCCGATCGGATGACCGGACTTCCTGGTGCCCGGCACGCACCCTCCCCCTCGGAAGAAGGACCTGTGGGTGTCGATGCCGCGATGAGATCGCTCTGGGCACGCGTAGTCACCCCGATATCGAGGTGCTCCTTCAGCATACAGGATGCCGCGGCCTCACTGCCTCTGCACCGCGGCGCTCCCCGCTGAGTTGATCACCGTCGCCATCCACACCGCAGGAACGCCGATCACGGACCGGAATCACGCGACAGGATCCCCGCATGAGCCTTCACTCTCGCACCAGGTCCGGCTCCGTGATCGGACTCCTTCTCGTCCTGCTCGCAACGCTGGGCTCGTTCGGCACTGCGGAAGCCGCGGACCTCCCTCGATGGCGATGGCCCCTCCTGGGCACGCGGGCCGTGGTCGAGCCCTTTCGCGCTCCTGCGCACGAATACGGCGCAGGGCATCGAGGCGTCGACCTGGTCTCGTCCGTCGGGGCGATCGCGGTCGCTCCGGCAGACGGGGTCATCGCGTTCCGCGGAACCGTCGTCGATCGCCCGCTGTTGACGATCACGCATGCCGACGGTCTCGTGACGACGTTCGAACCCCTGCGCTCGACGCTCGATCCCGGTGATGCGGTGTCGGCCGGCCAGGAGATCGGCGCGGTCGATGTCGGCGGGCACACGCCGTCGGGGGCCCTCCACATCGGTGTGAGACGGGATGGCGCCTACATCAACCCGCTCCTGCTCTTCGGTGATATCCCGCGGTCGATCCTGCTCCCCTGCTGCGCGCCGCTCTGATGCGCGGAGACGGTCGCCTCCGTGAGCGACGGTCACGCACGCGGGTGCGCGAGCCGATAGGTGGCCGTCAGACGCTCCGCAGAGACGTGCGTGTAGATCTGCGTGGTGCCGAGGCTCGCGTGACCGAGGATCTCTTGCACGGCGCGCAGATCCGCACCGCCATCGAGGAGGTGCGTCGCGGCCGTGTGACGGAGCGCGTGGGGTCCTATGGTCTCGGCACCGACGATCGGCGCCAGCACGCGTGCGACGAGCTCGTACACCGTCCGCGGTCCGACCCGAGAGCCCCGACTCCCCAGCATCACCGCGGGACTGAAGGTGCGTGCTCTGGCGACCAGGACGGGGCGCCCGCGTCGGAGGTAGGCGTCCAACGCGTCCCGCGCGGGCGCGCCGAAGGGGACGACTCGTTCTTTCGCCCCTTTGCCGAGCACCCGCGCCGTCGCTCGGTCGAGATCGAGGTCGTCGATGTCGAGCCCGCACAGCTCGGAGACCCGCATACCCGACCCGTACAGGAGCTCGAGGATCGCGTGATCTCGCAAGTCGACCGGGTCCCCTGCGGCGGCATCGTCACGATACTCATCGAGCAACGCGGTCATCGCCTCCCGCGACGCAACGGTCGGGAGAGTGCGCCCCCTCTTCGGGGTGACCAGACGAAGGCTCGGATCCTGAGAGACGAGCTCCTGTTCGTGCGCCCACCGGAAGAACGACCGTGCTGCCGCAGAACGCCGCGCGAGGGTCGAGCGCGCATCGCCGCGCTGCGTCGCGTGCCAGAGCCAGTCCCGGAGCGCGTCGAGGTCGACGTCTTCGAGCTGGACACTGCCCGTGGACGCGGCGAGGTCCCGAAGGTCGGAGCGGTAGGCCTTCACGGTCGCCGGCGACAGCCGACGCACCCGTTCCAGGTGATCGACGAACGCCTCGGCGGCGGCCGTGAGTTCCATACCTCCCACTCTGCCCCGGTCGGGGCACCGTGATCCGGAGCCTCGCCGCGGTGTCGGCCTGACCGTCACCCGCCTCGCGGGCGTGGTGCCCGACGCCAGCCCGTTCCGTCGGCATCGACCTCGCCCTCCAGGTGCAACAGCCCGAGAAGAGACCTCACCCGCTCGGCAGACAGGCCGGAGCGCCGGGCGATCTCATCGACGGAGAGCACCGACCGCGTGGTCAGCGCATCGAGCACGCGCGTCCTGTTCGGATCCTCGAGTGCACCGGCTGTCGGCACGCCATCGAGTTGCCCCCACAGCTCCCGCACCTCCGCTGCCGAAGTGACGCACTGCGCGTCGTACTCGCGCAACAGACGATGGCATCCCGCGGACGACGCCGAGGTCACCGGCCCCGGTACGGCACCGAGCGGACGACCGAGTGTCGCGGCGTGACCCGCGGTGTTCAGAGAGCCGCTGCGCCACCCGGCCTCGACGACGACCGTCGCCTGTCCGAGTGCGGCGATGAGGCGGTTCCGTGCGAGGAAGCGCCACTTCGTCGGGGCGGTGCCGCATGGCGGCTCGCTCACCACGGCCCCGTGCTCAGAGATCTGCTGCAGCAATCGCTGATGACCGACCGGATACGCGCGGTCCACTCCCCCGGCGAGGAACGCGATGGTCGCCCCACCGACGCCGAGCGCCGCCCGATGCACCGCCCCATCGATGCCGTAGGCACCGCCGGACACCACCACGGCCCCTGTCGAGGCGAGATCACCGGCCAGCTCAGCGGCCACCTGCTCCCCGTAACCGCTCGAGGCGCGGGCGCCGACCATGGACACACGCGGGGACGCTGTGAGCAGTTCCACGCGCCCGCGCACCCAGAGCGCGCTCGGCGCGTGGGGTCCGAGATCGTCGAGGGCATCCGGCCACTGCGGATCACCGGGGATCACCAACCGCGCGCCGATCTCGAGTGCTCCGAGAAAGGCCGATCGCACGGCCTCCTGCTGCAGCCGAGGACGCCATCGCGCTTGGGCTTCCCGAAGGGCGCGGAAGCCTACCTCGCCGGTGTCATCGGTGAACGGCGACCTGCTTCGACCTCCCGCTGCCACGGAGAGGGCCTCCACCGCTCCGAGGGCGCCGATCAGTGCGCCGGCGACCGCATCTCCCGGTTCGGCGATCACCGTCCAGGCCGCTCGCGCCACGCAATCCGCCACCGCTTCACCCCCGTGGATGCGGCGGGCGGCAGCCATCAGTTCGGTGTCCCCCAGCAGTAGCCGCATCATCTCGGCAATCCTCTCCGCAGGTGCAACGCACGCCCGATCTCCTCGACACCGGGTTGTTCGATCTCGGCCAGGTCCGCCATCGTCCACGCCACTCTCAGCACTCGGTCGTATCCCCTCAGGGTGAGCAGACCGCGCTCCAGCGCCCGGTCGAGCGGAGATCGCGTGGCCGCCGGAAGGCGCTGAGTGCCCTGACGCAGCCAGGTCCCCGGTACATCCGCATTGCGTCTCCACGGACTGCTCCGCCACCGATGCGCGGCACGCTCCCTGGCGGCTTGCACCCGGACCCGCGCCTGCGCCGTCGTCGTCTCCCCACCGGCCTCACCCATCGCCCGGGATGCCGCGACACGACTGACCTGGAGATCGATGTCGACGCGGTCACGAAGCGGACCGGACAACCGCGTGGAGTACCGACGGATAGACATCGGCGGACAGATGCATTCGGACCCTCTCACGCCATAGTTGCCGCACGGACACGGGTTCATCGCGAGCAGGAGCTGGAACTTCGCCGGGAACCGCGCCGTGAAGCCCGCGCGGTGGACCTCGATCGCGCCTGACTCCAGCGGCTGGCGCAGGGCGTCGAGCGCCACCCGCGAGAACTCCGCCGCCTCATCGAGGAAGAGCACCCCGCCGTGCGCTCTCGCGATCGCCCCGGGTCGTGCCGTCCGCGACCCGCCGCCGACCAGAGCAGCGACCGATGCGCTGTGGTGCGGCGCCTCCAGCGGCGGCACGCGATCGAGTGCGGCGACGGCTTCGCCGCTGAGCGATCGGATGGACGCAACCTCGAGTGCTTCCTGTTCGTCGAGCAGCGGCATGATCCCGGGCAACCTCCGAGCGAGCATCGTCTTGCCTGCTCCCGGAGGACCACTCAGCAGCATGTGGTGTCCGCCGGCCGCCGCCACCAGGAGCGCCTCCACCGCCTCACCCTGACCGACGACGTCGCACAGATCGAGTCTCGGGTGATCGGCCACCGGCACCGACGCCGATTCGACGACGTCGACGTCCGGCACCTCGACGTCGGCGCCGTGCCAGACCGCGACCTCTGCGAGTGAGCCCGCAGCGCGCACCTCGACCCCCGGCACGAGCCTCGCCTCCGACTCGTTGCCGCGCGGGACGATCACGGTGTCGAACCCGGCGCGTGCGGCGGCGAAGACCGCGGGAAGGACGCCCGGGACGGGGCGGATCCGCCCGTCGAGTCCGAGTTCGCCGATGTGAACCGTTGCCGCGATCGACCGCGACCCGATCGCCCCTCCTGCCGCCAGCGCCGCCATGGCGATGCCGAGGTCGAAACCTGCGCCGTGCTTGGGAAGACTCGCCGGGGAGAGGTTCACGGTGAGCCGGCGTCGAGGGAGATCGAGACCCGCGTTCTTGCAAGCGTTGTGGACCCGCTGCACGGCCTCGCCGAGGGACTTGTCCGGCAACCCGATGATGCGGAATTCGGGCGTCTGATTCGACAGGTCGGCCTCGACTTCGACGAGATGCCCGTCGACACCGGTGAGCGCCACCGCCCAGGTACGCGCAGTGCTCATCCGATGTCCACGAGATGCTCGAGCGCCCCGCGTGCCGGGTCGGCTCCCACGATCCCGATGACTTCGAGTCGCACGGCCCTCCCCCGTGCCGCCTCGGGATTCTCGCGGGCCCAGGCGTGCGCGAGTTGCCACAGTCGACGGCGCTTCCGCGCATCGATCGCTTCGAACGGGTGCCCGAACGCGATCGTTCGCCGCGTCTTCACTTCCACGATCGCCACGTGCTCTCCGAGCGTGGCGACGATGTCGATCTCTCCCTGCGCGCACCGCCAGTTCCTCGCGAGAACGGTGTAGCCGTTCCCCGTCAGGTGCTGCGCGGCGCGCTCTTCTCCGGCTCTGCCGAGTTCATCCTTCGCTGCCATGGACTCAGCATCACGCGGCACTCACGTCGCACGGCTCGATTCGACGTCGTCGGCGCGAGCCCTGGGGAGAACTCACCCGTGGGGTGGAGTGTGGAGAGAGTTACTCACCGTCGAGCGACAGCTCCTGCGGGAGCTCGAACTCGCGACGCTGCAGTTCCTCGACGTTCACGTCCTTGAAGGTGAGGACACGCACGGCCTTCACGAACCGGTCGGCACGATAGATGTCCCACACCCACACGTCCGTCATCGAAATCTCGAAGTAGAAGTCGTGCTCGCTGTCGCGACGCACGACGTTGACCTCGTTCGCCAGATAGAAGCGGCGCTCGGTCTCGACGACGTACTGGAACTGCGAGACCACGTCCCGGTACTCCCGGAACAGGGCCAGCTCGAGTTCGCGGTCGTAATCGTCGAAGGCTTCCTCATCCATGATGAGTCCATCCTAGAGTCGCAGGCCGCTGGGCGCGGCATCGCACCGCTCAGAACAGCGTGGGTACATCCGCGATCGCCCACGAGGCCCGATGGAACGGGGACAGTCCGTGGCTGCGGATGGCATCGCGGTGCTCCGGGCTCGCGTACCCCTTGTTCCGATTCCACTGGTACGCGGAATGAGTCTCGTGAAGCTCGGCCATGTACCCGTCGCGGGCGACCTTCGCGATCACGGACGCGGCGGACACCGATGCACAGTCGCGGTCGGCCTTGATCACCGGCCGGACACGCAGCGGCACGGGATGGATCCTCGAGACGTAGTCATGGTTGCCGTCAAGCAGGATGAGCGCGTCTTCGACAGTCGCGCCCTGATCGGCGATCGACTGTACCGCGCGCGAGGCGGCGAGGCCGAGGGCGGACATGATGCCGATGTCATCGACTTCCTGCGCGGTCGCCCATCCGACCGCTGATGCCTGCACCCACGCGGCCGCTCGCTCGGCCACCTCCGGACGCCTTCTCTCGGTCACGAGCTTCGAATCGCGAAGCCCCTCGGGGACACGCCGACGAGCACCTGTGGCATCCATCATGGCGGCGCCGACGGCGACCGGCCCCGCGAGTGCGCCCCGACCGACCTCATCGAGCGAGATGATCAGCTCGCACTCCCTCAGGAGCCGGCGCTCGAGAGTCAGTTTCGGGGTGATGACGGTCATTCGGGATCCGGAACCCCGGTGAAGATGTCGTGATGGCCGTCGATGGGCCCGATCCGGTTCAACGGCCACGTGGTCAGGAATGCCTTGCCCACGATGTTCTCCATGGGCACGAAGCCTCCGCTGGGAAGGTCCTGATGCGCACGGGCGTCGCGGGAACGATCACGATTGTCGCCGAGCAGCCAGACCGAATCCTCCGGCACCACGACGTCGAACGGCTCATTGGAGGCGGCGGTGTCGCCGTCGGGCAGGTTGAGATAGCTCAATTCGTCGATCGGAGCACCGTTGATCGTGATCTGACCCAGTGCGTTGCAGCAGACGACGTGATCTCCCGGAAGGCCGATCAACCGCTTCACGAGATGGTCCTGCGAGTCGGTCGCGGAGATGCCGACGAAGTTCAGCACCCAGTCGACCGCCTGGACGAGAGGGGGCTGAGCAGGCGTCTGCGGCTGGGGGTCGAGCCACCCGCCCGGGTCCTTGAACACGACGACGTCACCGCGTTCGTACGCCGCCCACCGCGGGGTGAGCTCATCGACGAGGATCCGGTCCTTCACGAGGAGCGTCCGCTCCATCGACGCCGAGGGGATGTAGAAGGACCGCACGACGAACGTCTTGACCACGAACGACACCAGTGCGGCGATGACGATGATCACCAGGACGTCACGGAGGAAGACCAGGAACCCGCGGCGACGTCTGGCCGTGCGCGCGGACGAGGATTCAGTCATCAGGTTCCTTCACGATCATGCACCGTCGTGCGGCGACGCTATCTAGGTTCGCACACCGGGGAGAGAACGAAGCACCCCGGGACATCGTGTCCCGGGGTGCTGTGGAGATGCTGCGACTCAGCGGTCGCGCTTCTCCTTGATCTTCGCCTTCTTGCCACGCAGCTGGCGGAGGTAGTAGAGCTTCGCGCGACGCACGTCACCGCGGGTGACGACCTCGATGTGGTCGATCACCGGGGAGTGCACCGGGAAGGTACGCTCGACGCCGACCTGGAAGCTGATCTTGCGGACCGTGAAGGTCTCGCGCACGCTGTCGCCCTGGCGGCCGATGACGACGCCCTGGAAGACCTGGATACGGGAGCGGTTGCCCTCGGTGATGTTGACGTGCACCTTGACGGTGTCACCGGGGAAGAAGTCCGGAATGTCCGAACGGAGGGAAGCCGCGTCGACGGCGTCGAGGATCTGCATGATCGTCTCTCTCTGCACCCGCCACAGGTCGCATGCATGTATTCAAAGGAACAAGAAAAGGGATGAACTGTACGGAGCTGATGCGTCCGCGGGCTCCCCTGTGGCAGAGCCGGTCACAGCACAAACACTCATTCTGCCATGGAAGGCGTGCTCGGCCAAAACCGTGACCTCAGTCGCGGCCGTCGGTCTCCCGCACCACGATGACCTCGTGCGCTCTAGTCGGAGGGGCCTGCTCGTCGGCGGTCGGGATCGTCGACCAGGTGATGGTCTCGCGCAGCCGCGAGCCGCTCCCCCTGGCCTCCTGCCACAACTGCCACACCTGGAGCCAGACGAGCGCGATGCCGACGACGATCGCGCCGGTGAGCACCCACGGGAACACCCCGTCGATGAAGAAACCGACCGCGATCGTCAGACCGTGCCAGAGCGTGAAGCCGGCCACATCCCACCAGGAGACCGCGCGCTCGATGCGAACGGAGGGACGCGAGCGCGTGAGGAGCGTCAACAGGAGCTGTCCGAGGAACACGGACGGCATCGCGATGAGCAACACCCAGAGGATCGCCCAGCCGCCCTGGAAGACTCCCCACCCGATCAGAAGCCACAGCGGCAGCAGGAACGCCGCCGGAAGAAGCCAGCGGAAGAACGCCCGTCGCAACCACATGCTCAGATCGTACGACGGGACACGTGCCCGTGACCCGATGTTCGCTGAGAGCGGTCGGAGATCCCGGGGCGTCGGATCAGGGAGAATAGAGATGACGAGAGGACAACCGATGATCGAACTGCGCACCCCTGCCGAGATCGACGAGATGCGCGCCGCAGGACGCTTCGTCGCCGAGACGCTGGCGACGTTGCGCGATGAGACCAAGGTCGGGACGAATCTCCTCTCGATCGACCGTCGCGCGCACGACATGATCCGCAAGGCAGGCGCGGAGTCCTGCTACATCGACTACCACCCGTCCTTCGGCGCGAGCCCGTTCGGCAAGGTCATCTGCACCTCGGTCAACGACGCCGTGCTGCACGGACTCCCCCACGACTACGCCCTGCGCGACGGCGACCTCGTGACGCTCGACTTCGCGGTGGCCGTCGACGGCTGGGTCGCCGACTCCGCCGTCTCCTTCGTCGTGGGCGCCGCGCGCGACGAGGATCTGCGCCTCATCGACACGACGGAGCGCGCACTGGCAGCAGCCATCGAGACCGCCACCGTCGGCAATCGCATCGGCGACATCTCGGCGGCCGTGGCGGCCGTCGCACACGGCGAGGGGTACTCGATCAACACCGACTTCGGTGGACACGGCGTCGGTCGCACCATGCACGGGGATCCGCATGTGCCGAACGACGGTCGCGCAGGGCGCGGCTTCCCCCTGCGCGCAGGACTCGTCCTCGCCTTGGAACCCTGGTTCCTCGCGACGACCGACGAGTTGGTGACCGACCCGGACGGATGGACCCTGCGCAGCGCGGACGGGTCCCGAGGTGCGCACTCCGAGCACACCATCGCGGTGACCGAGGACGGACCGATCGTGCTGACGGACAGGTCTTTCCTCGGCGTCGACTGACCGGGAGCCCGTGTGCCATCCTGAGTCCATGATTCCGCAGGATCGTCACGTCCCCGAGCGTCTCTTCCTCGCTCGGCACGGGCGGACGACCTGGAATCTCGAGCACCGGCTGCAGGGACAACGGGATTCGCCGTTGACGGATGAAGGGGTGGCGCAGGCGCACGCCGTCGCCGAGCGCCTCCGGGACGCCGGAGTCCTGACAGTGTGCACGAGCCCGTTGGGACGAGCCACGCAGACCGCGGCCATCATCGCGGAGCGGATCGGCGCCGAGATGATCGAGGTCCCCGAACTCGCGGAGATCGACCACGGCGAACTCGCGGGGATGACCTGGGACGAGATCGACGAGCTCTATCCCACGCTCCGGGAGGAGCGAGCTGCGAACCGCTACGGATGGGCGTTCCCCGGTGGGGAGAGCTACGCTCAGGCGCGCGTGCGCGCCCGAAAGGCGCTCAGCTCCTGCGGGTGGGCAGCCACCGGCGCGCCGCTGCTGGTGAGCCACGAGATGATCGGACGGATGCTGCGGGCGGAGTTGCGAGGACTCGACCCGACGAACGCGCTGGCACTGCGACATCCTCACGGCGTCGTCTTCGAGATCACCCGATCCTCGGAAGGCATCCTCTGACCGGGATCGCCGTCAGGATGCCGAGGTCTCGTCGCGTGGCAGGAGGTCGGGTCGACGCCGGCGCGTGCGCTCCCACTGCTGCTCGCGACGCCAGGCCGCGATGGCGGCATGATTACCGCTCAGCAGGACATCGGGCACCGATCGTTCACGCCATGACGCGGGCTTCGTGTACGACGGGTACTCCAGCAGGCCGTCCTCGTGCGACTCCTCGACGAGACTCTCCGGATTGCCGACCACTCCGGGGATGAGTCGTCCGACCGCCTCGATCATCGCCATCACGGCGACCTCTCCCCCGTTCAGCACGTAATCGCCGAGGCTGATCAGACGCACCTCGCCGAGGTCCGCGGCGTACTCGAAGACGCGCTCGTCGATGCCTTCATAGCGCCCGCACCCGAACACGAGATGCTGACGCGTCGCGAGCTGTCTGGCCGTCTTCTGTGTGAACACCTCGCCGGCGGGAGACGGGAAGATGATGGTGGGGCGCTCATCGACGTGCGATGCCGACGCATCGGTCAGCTCATCGAGTGCGAGCCCCCACGGTTCGGGCTTCATCACCATGCCGGCGCCGCCGCCGTACGGCGTGTCATCGACG
The DNA here is from genome assembly GCF_023101205.1 of Microbacterium aurugineum. Lineage (NCBI taxonomy): Bacteria > Bacillati > Actinomycetota > Actinomycetes > Micrococcales > Microbacteriaceae > Microbacterium > Microbacterium aurugineum. Next base: position 1,801,825 of record NZ_CP078078.1, read on the forward strand.
GTACGGTGCCGATCCGAGGTCCAATCCCGCAGATCCCGAACACGGAGGTCGATGAGGCCGGACGCCTGAGCCTTGCCGAGCAGGGAAAGCGTCAGTCCGTCGAAATACGACGGGAAGATGGAGACGACATCGATGCGCACGGGTGAACCGTATCAGCGGTCACTCGGCCGCGTCGGCGCCCGAGTCCGCCTGCGGATCGGTGTCGGCGACGTCGGGAAGCTCCTCGAAGAGCCCCGCAGGAGGAGTCACGACGACACGCCCTGCGGCGACATCGACGGTCGGCACGATCGCCGAGACGAAAGGCACCATGACCTCGCTCTCACCGGCCTTGACGATGAGGAGATCCTGGGCGGGAAAGTGCTCGACACGGACGACCCGACCGATCACGGCGTCATCACGGACGACATCGAGCCCCACGAGCTGATGGTCGAACCACGCGTCGTCCTCGACCTCGTCGACGTTCTGGTCGATCCAGAGGATCGCCTTGACGAGGCTCTCGGCCGCGTCACGGTCGTCGACGTCTTCGAAGAAGACGACCGGGTTGCCGTTCATCACTCGATACTCACGTACGGTGATGTCCTTGCCGTGCCACGGAGATGCCTCAGGCACCTGCAACGTGAAACCGGCACCGGGGACGAATCGCCCCTCGGGGTTGTCGGTGTAGAGCTCGAGCTTGAGCCCACCCTTCAGGCCGTGCGCCTTGACGAGACGTCCGACGCGCAGCTGGTTCTTGCCCTGATTGCGGTCCTTCGACACCACGTCAGTCGTCCGCGACATCGACGCGGACCCGACGCCCGTCAGCAAGAGCGCTGACCAGCGTGCGAAGGGCCTTCGCAGTGCGGCCGCCGCGCCCGATCACGCGTCCACGGTCGTCGGGGTGCACGCGCACCTCGAGGAGATCGCCTCGCGGCGATGTGGATTCGTTGATACGGACATCCTCCGGGTGATCGACGATCCCCTTGACGATGTGTTCGAGCGCGGCGGCGAGCACGACGGATTACTCCGCGTCTGCGGCGGGAGCCTCAGCGGCCTCCGCGTCGGCGGCGGCGGGAGCCTCCTCAGCGGGAGCCTCCGCCTTCTTCTCGGCCTTGGGCTTGACGACGGACTTCTTGGACGCGTCGACCTCGAAGGGAGCCTTCGGCTCGGCGACCTTGAGCGTGGACTTCGCGTCCTTGTCGCCCTTGAACTTGCCCCAGTCGCCCGTGATCTTGAGGATGGCGGCAACCTGCTCGGTCGGCTGCGCGCCGACGGAGAGCCAGTACTGCGCACGCTCGGAGTCGACCTCGATGAACGAGGGCTCCTCGGTGGGGTGGTACTTGCCGATCTCCTCGATCACGCGACCATCGCGCTTGGTCTTCGAGTCGGCGACGACGATGCGGTAGTACGGCGCACGGATCTTGCCCAGGCGCTTGAGACGAATCTTGACAGCCACGATTCTCCTGAATTGTGTGGAAGGAAACGAACTGATCGCCTGGAGAGTGGGGTGCACACCCGGCGGAAGCTCAAAATGAGTGGTACCTGCTGGATAGAGGGTCGAGCAGGTGGTCCAGCCCTCTATTCTGCCAGATGCACGCGCCTGGCGCGAAACGCGATGAAACTGCTGTTGCCGTGTCGCGTCGCGCCCGTGCCAGACTGTGCGGGTGAAACTCGAGTTCGCCTCTTCGGCCCGCTCCACCGTCGGCCTCGAATGGGAGATCATGCTGGCGGACCCCACCAGCGGTGACCTGGTCGGGCGCGCCCCGGAACTGCTCGCCGCGCTGGAGACGGAGAGCGCGGACGAGCGCCACACGGTCACGGGTGAGCTTCTCACCAACACGATCGAGGTGACGAGTGGAATCGGCGACTCCGTGGCGCACGCCGTCGACGACATCGCCAACGCGATCACCTCCGTGCGTTCGGCGACGGACCCCGCCGGGATCGAGCTGCTGTCCGCCGGAAGCCACCCGTTCGCCCAGTGGTTCGATCAGCAGGTGTCGGACAAGTCGCGGTATCACACCCTGATCGAGCGCACTCAGTGGTGGGGACGCAACATGATGATCTGGGGCATCCACGTGCACATCGGAGTCGAAGACCACCGCAAGGTCTTCCCCCTCATCAACGCACTCGCCGGCTACCTCCCCCACCTGCAGGCCCTGGCGGCGTCGAGCCCGTTCTGGGCCGGCGAACGCACGGGCTACGCGTCGAACCGTGCTCTGGTCTTCCAGCAGCTGCCCACAGCAGGACTCCCGTGGCCGCTGCACGACTGGTCGCAGTACGAGTCGTACCTCGAGGACATGGTCCGGACCGGCGTGATGGAAGATGCCACCGAGGTGCGCTGGGACATCCGCCCCGCCCCACGCTGGGGCACGATCGAGGTACGCGCCTGCGACGGCCTGTCCACCCTCCCGGAGCTGGCGTCCGTCGCCGCACTCGTGCAGGTGCTCGTCGAGCACTTCTCGCGGCAACTCGACGAGGGCAGGGCTCTCCCTGAACTTCCCGCCTGGTTCCACCGCGAGAACAAGTGGCGGGCGGCACGATACGGACTCGACGCCCGCGTCATCGTCGACGCCGCAGGCACCCAGCGCCCCGTACGGGAGCACCTGACCGAGACGCTCGAGTCGCTCGCCCCCGTCGCGGTGGAGTTGGGGTGCGGACGCGAGTTCGGCGGCGTGGGGACGATCCTGGAGGGCGGCGCCAGCTACGCGCGGCAGCTCGCCGTCGCCGATGCCGCGGGCGGCGATCTCACCGCCGTGGTGCAGCACCTGATCCGCGAGTTCCGTTCCGGTCCGGAGTCGTCGACCGACGAGGACTGACACTCCCGGCGCTGTTCAGTCCTCCACGAGACGGCGTGCGAGACCTTCGTCGAGGACCACGTCGGTGATGAGTCCGGCCGCCAGAGCAGCCCGGAGACTCACCAACTTCGGGATACCGGAGACAACGCAGACCCGGCGAGGGACACGGCGCAGACGATCGAGCCCGGGGCCGGTCGCCCTCGCGTTGACGCGGATGTCCCGCCAGGAACCATCTGATCGGAAGAAGACCGTCGCGACATCGCCGATCGCGTGGTCCTCGCGCAGGCTGCGGTAGTCGTCACGCCCGAGGTAGCCGCCGACGTAGACCCGGCTCGGCACCTCCGCCGCAGGAGAGCCCAGGCTGAAGACGGCGACGTCCATCTTGGCCTGAAGGTCGAGCACACGCCGCGTGCTCCGCTCCCTCCACATCGCCTCCCGGGTCGCCGGGTCATCGAAGAAAGCGGGGACGGGGAACTGCTGCACCTGCGCGCCGAAGGCACTGCCGAACCGCTGCAGGATGTCGCTGGAGTATTCGACGCCGGTCGTCTGGGTGTTCCCGGCACCGTTGAGCTGCACGAACGTGGTGTTGTGCGTCTCCTTCTGTGTCAGTCCACGGCTCACCGCACTGATCGTCGAGCCCCACGCGACTCCGATGACCATGTTCGAATCGACGAACTGCGATAGCAGACGACCCGCCGTGAGCGCCACACGCTCGAGACGTTCGACTTCGCTGAGGATCTCCGGCATCGGCACCACGTGCGCAGCCACACGGTGCCGGTCACGGATGCGCTGCTCGAGCATCCCGAGACGTTCCAACGGCGAATTGATGCGGATGTCGACCAGGCCGCTTTCCCTGGCGAAGCTCAACAGGCGAGACACGGAGGATCGGGAGGTGCCGAGTTCCTGCGCGATGACTTCCATCGTCTTGTCCTGCATGTAGTAGAGCTGCGCGGCGGTGAGCGCCGCGATCAGCTTGCTGTCGCGCGTTTCCGCGGCCTGACCGACCATCGTGACCTCCTCACCCCCGATCCTTGCACATATGTGCAGTGGGCTTGCGCGAGATGCCACACAGGTCGATGCTGGTTGGCAAGTAAGGAAGAGAGGGTCGACGATGATCGATTCCACACACTCGTCTGCGGAGCGCGCAGAGGTCAGCACCGTCCGTGAGTCCGGACGTACGAGCGTCCTCGTCATCGGTGGCGGGATCAACGGAATCTCCACGTTCCGTGATCTGGCACTGCAGGGAGTGGACGTCGTCCTCGTCGAGCGCGGCGACTTCGCCTCCGGCGCGTCCTCCGCATCGAGCCACATGATCCACGGTGGGATCCGGTACCTCGAAAACGGTGAGTTCCGCCTCGTGCGCGAGTCCGTCGAAGAGCGCAACGGCCTGCTCAAGATCGCCCCGCACTACGTCAAGCCGCTGCAGACGACGATCCCGATCTACTCCACCTTCTCCGGCATCCTTTCCGCTCCCCTGCGGTTCCTCACGCACAAGAGCGGCAAGCCGCAGGAGCGCGGCGCCTTCCTCATCAAGGTCGGCCTCACGATCTATGACACGTTCTCGCGCGACGGCGGAATGGTCCCGCGGCACCGCTTCCTCGGTCGGAAGAAGTCGTTGGCCGAACTGCCTTCGCTCGACCCGCGGATCAAGTACACGGCGACGTACTACGACGCCTCCATGCATGACCCGGAGCGTCTCGCTCTCGACGTGCTCCAGGACGGACGCGCAGCTCACCCGGGCGCGCATGCGCTCAACTACGTCGAAGCGATCGCCCGCGACGGCGACAAGGTGATCCTCCGCGACCGCGAGAGCGGAACCGAGTTCTCCGTGCAAGCCGATGTCGTGGTGAACGCCTCGGGCCCCTGGACGGACGTGACGAACGATGCGCTCGGCGAGGACACGAAGTACATGGGCGGCACCAAGGGGTCGCACATCGTGCTCGACCACCCCGAGCTGCTCGAGGCCACGCAGGGCCGTGAGATCTTCTTCGAGCACTCCGACGGCCGTATCGTCCTGATCTACCCGCTCAAGGGGCGGGTCCTGGTCGGCACGACCGACATCGACGCCGACCCGCGCGAAGTGCCGGTGTGCACCGAGGAGGAGGTCGACTACTTCTTCGACCTGATCCACCACGTCTTCCCGACGATCCCGGTGGCGCGTGACCAGATCGTCTACAAGTTCTCGGGTATCCGCCCGCTGCCGCGTCATGAGGACACGGCACCGGGCTTCGTCTCCCGCGACTACCGCATCGAAGTCGACCAGAAGGGCGCGGTACCGCTCGTGAGCCTCGTCGGCGGCAAGTGGACGACGTTCCGCGCGCTCGGCGAGTCGCTCTCCGATGTCGTGCTCGGCCTGCTCGGTCGTACCAGGACGGTCTCGACTGCCGGGCGCGCAATCGGCGGCGGCCGCGAGTTCCCGCGTACGGAGAAGGCGAAGCGCCTCTGGGTTCAGGAGAACCTCGCCGGCGCCGGCGCACGTGCCGACCGCCTGATCGCACGCTACGGCACCCGCGCCGCCCAGGTCTGGGAGTATGTCGAGCAGGGTACCGACGAGCCGCTCGCGAAGGGCGACCTCTCGACCCGCGAACTCGAATGGATGGTGCACAACGAGATGGTGAGTCGCCTCGAAGACGTCGTGCTGCGGCGCACCAGCATCGCCTTCACCGGAAACGCGGACGCCGAGGTCCTCGATGAGATCGCCGATGCGCTCGCACCGATGCTCGGCTGGGATCGCTCGCGTCACGACGCCGAGCTCGACCAGACACGTCAGCTGCTCAACGAGCGGCACGGACTCGATATCCAGTCCCGCACCCGCGGCTGACTGGACTTCGGACAGCCGCCCTCCTCGCGGCGCAACCCCCATAACGTGTCGGGGCAGAGGGGCCTCGACACACAAGAAAGGTCAAAGAAGACATGGCTGATGTGAATCTCGGTCTCTACTTCCTCTCGGAGTTGGTCGGCACAGCGATGCTCGTCCTCCTCGGATGTGGTGTCGTGGCCAACGTAGCCCTTGCGAAGAACAAGGGCTTCGGCGGCGGCTTCCTGATGGTCAACTGGGGATGGGGCCTCGCGGTCTTCGCCGGTGTGCTCGTCTCCGCGTACTCCGGTGCGATCATCAACCCGGCTGTCGGCATCGGACTCTTCGTCGCCGGCAAGATCTCGTTCGTGATGTTCCTCACCGCGACGGCCGCTGAGCTCCTCGGCGCGATCCTCGGTGCGATCGTCGTGTGGCTCGCATACAAGCAGCACTTCGACGAGGAGCCGGAGGCCGCCAACAAGCTCGGCGTCTTCTCGACCGGTCCCGCGATCCGCTCCTACGGGTGGAACCTCGTCACGGAGATCATCGGAACGTTCGTCCTCGTGTTCGTCATCTTCGCGTTCGCGGACTACGGCGACATCCAGGTCGGCACGCCCGGAGGCCTCGGACCGCTCACCGCGCTCCCGGTCGCACTGCTCGTGGTCGGTATCGGCGCATCGCTCGGTGGTCCGACCGGCTACGCCATCAACCCCGCCCGTGACCTCGGCCCGCGTATCGCTCACGCGATCCTGCCGATCAAGGGCAAGGGCGCCAGCGACTGGTCCTACTCGTGGGTTCCCGTCGTCGGTCCGCTCATCGGTGGTGTGATCGCCGCACTCGCCGCGCCCGTGCTGCTCGGCCTCGCCGGCTGATCGACACCCCATCCGCACTGGAATTCAAAGGAGAGCACAAGTGGCTGACTACATCATCGCCATCGACCAGGGAACCACGTCGAGCCGCGCGATCATCTTCGACAAGAAGGGCAGCATCGTCGCGACCGGACAGAAGGAGCACGAACAGATCCTTCCGAAGGCCGGCTGGGTCGAACACGACGCGGCGGAGATCTGGCGCAACGTGCAAGAGGTCATCGGCTTGGCCCTGGGCCGCGCCGACCTGACGCGCCACGACATCGCGGCCGTCGGTATCACCAACCAGCGCGAGACCGCCGTCGTGTGGGACAAGAACACCGGCAAGCCGATCTACAACGCGATCGTCTGGCAGGACACCCGCACGCAGGAGATCGTCGACCGCCTGGCGGCCGACGGCGGTGTCGAGCGGTTCAAGCCGGTCGTCGGTCTGCCCCTCGCGACGTATTTCTCGGGGACCAAGATCGCGTGGATCCTGGAGAACGTCGAGGGGGCCCGCGAGAAGGCGGAAGCAGGCGACCTGCTCTTCGGCACCACCGACTGCTGGGTTCTCTGGAACCTCACGGGTGGCGCCGACGGAGGCGTGCACGCGACCGACGTCACCAACGCGTCCCGCACGATGTTCATGGACCTCGAAACCCTCGAGTGGCGCGATGACATCCTCGAAGCGTTCGGCGTGCCGCGCTCGATGATGCCGGAGATCCGTTCCTCGTCCGAGGTGTACGGCACTGCAGAGAGCTCCTCGCTCCTGCGGGAGACGCCGATCGCCGGCATCCTCGGCGACCAGCAGGCCGCGACGTTCGGGCAGGCCGCCTTCCAGACCGGCGAGAGCAAGAACACCTACGGCACGGGCTGCTTCCTGATCTTCAACACGGGCGAAGAAGTCGTCCACTCGAAGAACGGGCTGCTCACCACCGTCGGCTACAAGCTCGGCGACGGACCGACCCACTACGCACTCGAAGGATCGATCGCCGTCACCGGGTCGCTCATCCAGTGGCTGCGCGACCAGCTCGGCATCATCTCCTCGGCCCCCGAGGTCGAGAAGCTGGCCGAGCAGGTCGAGGACAACGGCGGCGTCTACATCGTCCCCGCGTTCTCGGGACTGTTCGCCCCCTACTGGCGTCCGGATGCCCGGGGTGCGATCGTCGGCCTCACCCGGTATGCGAACAAGAACCACATCGCGCGCGCCGCGCTGGAGGCCGTGGCCTTCCAGACCCGCGACGTGCTGGATGCGGTCAACGCCGATGCCGGTGTGGATCTGACGGAGCTCAAGGTCGACGGCGGCATGGTCGCCAACGACGCGCTCATGCAGTTCCAGGCGGACGTCCTCGGTGTCCCCGTCGTGCGCCCGGTCGTCGCCGAGACCACGGCGCTCGGTGCCGCCTACGCCGCCGGTCTCGCCGTCGGCTTCTGGAACGGTCTGGATGACCTCTCCGCGAACTGGCAGGAGGACAAGCGCTGGGAGCCGTCGATGGATGAAGCCGAGCGCGACCGCCAGCTCCGGTTGTGGCGCAAGGCCGTCACGAAGTCCATGGACTGGGTCGACGAAGACGTCAAGTAACAGCATCGAGTGAAGCGAAGCGGGTCCGGAGTTCACCTCCGGACCCGCTTCTCGCGTCTTCCTGCATTCTCACGAGGAGGACGAGGCTTCGGCCCCGTGCTCCCCCGGAACCGCAGCCAGCACCGCGAGGAAGGCCCTGGCCACCGTCCGGGGCGCAGCCTTGTCCCAGGCCACGTACTCGACGCGCCGGGGACCGTCGAGCACGTCGATGGTCACGACATCGGCGCCCGATCGCGCCACCGTCTCCGGTGCGAGAAGCGTGACCGCCAGCCCCGCCTCGACGAGGCCGAGGATGAGAGTGGCCGAGTCGGCTTCGAACGCGACATCCCTCGTCACTCCCGCGGACGTGAACGCGGCGTCGCTCTGCGCCCGGCCGGAGGTCGCAGCCGGGAAGTCCGCGAAGGTCTGATCGGCCAGGTCCTCGATCCGAATCGCTTCCGCGCCCGCAAGAGCGTGCCCGCGAGGGACCGCCGCCACGAGTCGGTCACGCGACAGGACACGTGATGCCACGCCGACCGGGTCCACGCCGTCGCGCAGGCCCAGGAGTGCCACATCGAGATCACCGCGACGAAGGCGGGTGACGAGCGTGTCGCTGTTCCCCACCTGCAGTTCGACTCGTGCTTGTGGGTGTTGTCCACGAAAGGCCATGAGCACGGCGGGGAGATCGATGGCCGTCACGGTCGGGATGACACCGATCCGGAGAGTCCCCACCACCGCGCCGTCGACAGCGGCGGCATCCTCCCGTGCCTGTTCCGCCGCCCGGACCGCGGCACGCGCATGCCCGACGAACGCCTCGCCGGCCTCGCTCAATCGAACGCTCCGACTCGACCTGATGAACAGTCGCCGGCCGAGTTCCCGCTCGAGTGCAGCAATCTGGTGGCTGAGGGCCGACTGAGTCACGAAGCAGCGCTCAGCGGCCCTGGTGAAGCTCGAGGTGGCAGCCACCTCCACCACGTACCGGAGCTGTTGGAGTTCCATGTATCCATGATCAACCCTCATGCAAGCTGTGACAACCATGCGTTGGACTCATCGACGCACGGCGCGCACGCTGGAGGTATGAACCGCGTGATGCTCGTGCTCCTCACCGCCCTCGCACCGATCTCCTGGGGGACCACCTATCTCGTGACGACAGAACTCCTCCCGCCCGGGCACCCTCTGTTCGCCGCGCTCCTGCGTTCCCTCCCCGCCGGCCTTCTCGCCGTGGTCCTGAGCCGACGGGTTCCGCACGGTTCGTGGTGGTGGAAGTCGATGGCACTCGGCGCACTCAACATCGGCGCGTTCTTCCCTCTCCTGTTCCTCGCTGCCGAACGCCTCCCCGGCGGGGTGGCGGCAGCGGTTGCCGGTGCTCAACCGGTCATCGTGCTGGCTCTCGGTTCGCTCGTGCTGCAGGAGCGCATCCGACCGCTCACCGCGGCTGCCGCCGTGGTCGGAGCAGGTGGTGTCGCCCTGGTCGTCCTCGGCCCTGCGGCGGATCTCGATCTCTGGGGAGTCCTCGCCGCGCTGGGCGGTGTCACCGCGACCGGAATGGGGATGATCCTCACCAAGAGCTGGGGCAGGCCGAGCGGGGTCGGACCGGTGGCCTACGCCGGCTGGCAGCTCAGCGCCGGAGGTCTTCTGCTGCTGCCGGTCACTCTGCTCGTCGAAGGGGTGCCGTCGCGGATCGACGGTGAAGCCACGCTCGGGTATCTGTGGCTCGGCACGGTGGGCGGCATCGTCGCCTACTCGCTCTGGTTCCGCGGGGTCCAGCAACTGCCGGTGATCGTGCCGGGGCTCCTCGCGCTGCTCTCCCCGATCGTCGCGACCCTGCTCGGCGCGCTCGTCGCGGGCGAGTGGTTCACGCCACTCCAGGCCATCGGGTTCGTGCTGACGCTCGGCGCGTTGGTGCTGGGCCAGATCGTTGCGCGTCCGGCAGCAGGACCGGGACGTCCCGCCGCCTCGGCGGTCGCGCCCGTGCTCACCGCACCGCGCTGACCAGGCTCAGCCCTTGCCGAAGAGCTTCTGGATCTCCGCGAGATCGGCCTCGCTGGGAGCCTGGGGGGCATTACCCAGCCCGAAGCCCGACCCCGTGGGTGCGGCCGAGGAGGTGATGCCCGCGTTCTCCGCAGCGCGCTTGGCCGGGTTACCCGAACGAGAACCGCCGGAAGACTTGCCCTTCTTGCCCTTCCCCCGCTTCGAGGAAGCACCGGGACGTCCCATGCCGGGCACCGCACCCATACCGGGGATGTTGGGCGTGCCCCCTCGGGCCACCGTCTTCATCATCTTCGCGGCCTGCTCGAACCGCTGCACGAGCTGGTTCACGTCGGTGACCGTCATGCCGGCACCACGGGCGATGCGCAGACGGCGCGAGCCGTTGAGCACCTTCGGGTTTCGCCGCTCCCCCGGCGTCATCGAACGGATGATGGCTTCGGTGCGATCGATCTCACGCTCGTCGAAGTCCTCGAGCTGCTGCTTCATCTGCCCCATGCCCGGAAGCATCCCGAGCATCTTCTTCATCGAACCCATCTTCTTCATCTGCTGAAGCTGGTCGAGGAAGTCCTCGAGGGTGAAGGCCTCGGTCGCAAGCTTCTCGGCCATCTTCATGGCCTCTTCCTCGTCGAAGGCCTGCTGGGCCTGCTCGATGAGGGTCAGGATGTCGCCGAGGTCGAGGATCCGGCTCGCCATACGGTCGGGGTGGAACGGCTCGAGGTCTTCGAGGCGCTCGCCCGTCGACGCGAAGATGATCGGACGGCCGGTCACGGAGGCCACGGAGAGAGCCGCGCCACCACGTGCGTCACCGTCGAGCTTCGACAGCACGACACCGGTGAAGTCGACACCCTCCTGGAACGCCTTGGCCGTGTTGACGGCATCCTGACCGATCATCGCGTCGATGACGAACAGGACCTCGTCGGGCGTGACCGCCTTGCGGATGTCGGCGGCCTGCTTCATGAGCTCGGCGTCGACGCCGAGACGGCCGGCCGTGTCGATGATCACGACGTCGTGCTGCTGCCGTCGCGCGTAGTCGACACCGTCGCGCGAGACCTTCACCGGATCCCCGACGCCGTTGCCGGGCTCCGGCGCGTAGATGGTGGCGCCGGCCTGCTCCGCCACGACCTGGAGCTGGTTGACGGCGTTCGGGCGCTGAAGGTCGGCGGCGACCAGGAGGGGCGTGTGCCCTTCGCCCTCGAGCTGCTTCGCGAGCTTGCCCGCGAACGTCGTCTTACCCGAACCCTGCAGACCCGCGAGCATGATCACGGTCGGAGCGGTCTTCGCGAACTGCAGCCGACGCTGCTCGCCACCGAGGATCTGGACGAGCTCCTCGTTGACGATCTGCACGACCTGCTGCGCGGGGTTCAGCGCCTTGTTGACTTCGTCGCCGAGCGCGCGCTCACGCACTCTGGCGGTGAAGTCCTTGACGACGACGAGCGCGACGTCGGCGTCGAGCAGCGCGCGACGGATCTCCCGTACGGTGCCGTCGACGTCGGCCGCGGTGAGCTTTCCCTTCGTGCGAAGGTTGCGGAAGGTCTCGGTGAGCCGATCGGAGAGCGTGCCAAAGGTAGCCATGGTGCTGTCGATTCTACGCGAGCGGAGCCTCCGCGCTCAGCGCGGCACGGAGCTCGGTCGCCTCGCGGGGGTCAGTCCGACCAGGGAAGGTCGTGGATCGTCCCCATCGCATCGGCGAGCAGGGCTTCCGGAGTACCCCGGCCGGCCCCCTGCTCGGCCCAGACCCGCAGCGACGAGAAGACGGCCGCGGCGTGCGCCGCGCCGAGGATGTCGGCACGCACCGCATCGACCCCGGAACCGCGAGCCGCGCGCGACACCCCTGCAGAAAGCTTCGCCAGACGCAGACCGGTGTCGCGAACGAGTTCGTCCTCGAGCCCCATGGCTGCCGCGTTACGGAGCGCGAGAGCCAATGCATCGGGCGCGAAGTCTCGGACGACGAGCAGAAGGATGCCACGGACGGCTCCCCCCGTCGCGCGCGTCCCGAGCTCTTCGAGGGACTCGAGCGCGTCCTCGATCCGCTCGTCGACGCCGGACCACAACACGTCGCTCTTCGAAGTGAAGTAGTTGAAGAAGCTCGATCGGCTCACGCCTGCGCGCTGAGTGATGTCGGCCACCGATGTGCCGTCGTACCCGCGTTCGAGGAAGAGCTCGCATGCGGCCTCCGCGAGAGTCTCGCGGGACGACGCCTTGGGGCGCCCTGCACGGCCGGTGGAACTCATGCCCTCACGCTACCGCGCGCGACCGGTATGCATCCGATGTGCCTCGTCGGGAGTATTGTTAGACCCAATCCAACTAGTCGATGATGGGAGACGTTCATGCTGGACATCCTCACTCCGGGACTGGCTCCGGACCTCGTACCGTACGCCGAAGGGTGGGAGCTGCAGCGCCGCGTTCACGCCGAGGTCGTGGACGGGAGTCGACCGGACACACTGATCCTGCTCGAGCACGAGGCGGTCTACACCGCCGGCAAGCGCACCGAGCCGCGCGAACGCCCTCAGGACGGCACACCCGTCATCGACGTCGACCGCGGGGGAAAGATCACCTGGCACGGACCCGGCCAACTCGTCGGGTATCCCATCGTCCGGCTCCCCGAACCGATGGACGTCGTCGCTCACGTGCGGCGGCTGGAACGCATCCTGATCGATGTGCTCCGCCCTCTGGGAGTGGAGGGGTACCAGGTCGACGGACGGAGCGGCGTCTGGGTTCGCCGCCCGCTCTCGGAGGACAAGGTCGCGGCCATCGGCGTGCGAGTGCAGCAGGGCGTCACGATGCACGGCTTCGCGATCAACTGCGACAACAGCCTGGTGGGATTCCGCGGGATCATCCCGTGCGGCATCACCGATGCCGGAGTCACCACCGTGAGCGAGATCGTCGGAGCCGACGTCTCCCCCGCCGACGTCATCGATCACGTCACGACCGCCTTCCTCACCGAGTACGCAGGAGTTCCCGCATGACCGCCGCCCCCGAAGGACGCAAGCTCCTCCGATTGGAGGTCCGCAACGCCGAGACCCCCATCGAGCGCAAGCCCGAGTGGATCAAGACCAAAGCGAAGATGGGCCCGGAATACACGGCGCTGCACTCTCTTGTGAAGAGCGAGGACCTGCACACGGTGTGTCAGGAAGCCGGCTGCCCGAACATCTACGAGTGCTGGGAGGACCGGGAGGCGACGTTCCTCATCGGGGGCTCGCAGTGCACCCGCCGCTGCGACTTCTGCCAGATCGACACCGGCAAGCCCGACGCCTACGACACCGACGAGCCCCGCCGCGTCGCCGAGAGCGTCGTGCGCATGAACCTCCGCTACGCCACGGTGACGAGCGTCGCGCGGGACGACCTCCCCGACACGGGCGCCTGGCTCAACGCCGAGACCGTCCGGAAGATCCACGAGCTCAATCCGAACACCGGCGTCGAACTGCTCGCGAACGAGCACAACGCCGATCCGGCCTTCCTCGGGCAGATCTTCGATGCCCGCCCTGAGGTGTTCGCGCACAATGTCGAGACCGTGCCCCGCATCTTCAAGCGCATCCGTCCGGCGTTCCGCTACGAGCGCTCACTCGATGTGCTCACGCAGGCCCGCGACGCCGGTCTGATCACGAAGTCGAACCTGATCCTGGGGATGGGCGAGGAACCGGAGGAGGTCGTCCAGGCGTTGCACGACCTCCATGACGCCGGCTGCGACATCATCACGATCACGCAGTACCTGCGTCCGTCACCGCGCCATCACCCCGTCGCGCGCTGGGTGAAGCCGGCCGAGTTCGTGGAGTTCAAGGAAGAGGCCGAGCGCATCGGCTTCCTCGGCGTCCTCGCCGGCCCCCTCGTGCGCTCGTCTTACCGCGCGGGTCGCCTGTGGGCACAGTCGATGGTGTCGAAGGGACGGGAGATCCCCAAGCACCTCGCGCACATCGCAGACAGCGCGGACCTCGGTTTCGCACAGGCCGTCTGACCACGCCCGGTCACAGGCGCCTCCCGCGGCGGTGGCGCCTCAGTCGGCGCTCATCACCGACTGGACGGAACCGTCCGAGCCGAGGTTCACGAGCAGGACATCGTCGGACGAGCTGTCGTCCAGGGCGTACTCGAGCACGGCGAAGGGTTCCGAACCGCCGTGCTCGTCGGCCAGGATCGTCATGCTCATCAGTCGGAGCGAGCGGATGATGTCCACCGCGGCGTCGCCCGACACATCGACGAGGACGTCAGGGAGGTCATCGCCGTAGGCCTCCTGCTGCTGCAGGATGTACTCGGTCACCTCGCTCGTGCGGTCGTCCACCTCGGCCAGCATGCCGCGACGTGCCGTCCCGTCCACGTTCTCGAGGCCGGCGATGAGTCCGGCGGCGATGTCGAGCGCGTCGGCGGACACATCGTCCTGGTCCGGCGCGGTCAGATCGACGGTGACGCTCTGGTCACCGAGCTCCACGGTCTCCGACCAGAAGATCGAGCCGTCGGGGCCCGAGGACAGGAGTCCGAAGTAGTCGTGTTCGATCGCCATAACGCTATGAAACCAGCCTCGTGCTCACGGCGGTAGTCCCGTCCTCAGCCGACCAGGGATTGGACGAAGACATGAGGCGTGAAACCGGTGAGATCGTCGATCCCCTCCCCCTGCCCGAGGAGCTTGACCGGGATGCCGGTGCGCTCTTGAACGGCCAGCACGAACCCGCCCTTGGCCGAGCCGTCGAGCTTGGTGAGGACGAGCCCCGTGACGCCCGCGTGCTCGAGGAAGGCCTCTGCCTGCATCACGCCGTTCTGCCCGGTGGTCGCGTCGAGGACGAGAAGGACCTCGCTGATGGGCGCCTGCTTCTCGATCACCCGCCGCACCTTGGTGAGCTCGTCCATGAGACCGCCCTTGGTGTGCAGACGCCCGGCGGTGTCGATGATCGCGATCTCGATGCCTTCGCGCTTGGCGTACTCGACAGTCTGGAAGGCGACGGAGGCGGGATCCTGACCTTCCTGCTGCGGGCGGACGATCGCTGCACCCCCGCGCTGCGCCCACGTGGCGAGCTGATCGACCGCAGCAGCACGGAACGTGTCCGCCGCACCGACCACGACACTGCGCTGGTAGCCGCGGAGGAACTTCGTGAACTTGCCGATGGTCGTGGTCTTGCCGACGCCGTTGACCCCGACGACCAGCACGACGGCAGGACGCTCGGTGAGCTTGAGGGTGGTGTCGAACTTCGCGAAGTGCTCCTCCAGGGTCTCCCGCAGCATCCGCTGCAGGTCCTGGGGATCGGTGGTGCGGTACTTGTCGACCTTCGCACGCAGTTCCTCGACGACGCGCTCACTGATGTCGGGACCGAAGTCCGCGGTGATCAGCGCTGTCTCGAGGTCCTCCCACGTGGTCTCATCGATCGTGGGTTTGACGAACATGCCGCGCAGTGCGCGACCGAGTGACCAAGACTTCTCCGCCATCCCTCCAGCCTACGGGTAGCGCGGGCGAATCGACCGCGAAGCCGACCTCGATCGGTCAGACGGCGGCGGCCGCCCTGTCTCCGACCCGCTGCCCGACGACCGCAGACACGCCGTCCTGACGCATCGAGACACCGTAGAGCGCATCCGCGATCTCCATCGTGCGCTTCTGGTGGGTGATGATGAGCAGCTGGGAGCTCTCCCGCAGCTGCTCGAACACCGTGAGCAACCGCCCGAGGTTCGCGTCGTCCAGCGCGGCCTCGACCTCGTCGAGGATGTAGAACGGGCTCGGTCGCGCCTTGAAGATCGCCACGAGCAGCGCGACGGCGGCCAGCGAACGCTCACCGCCGGAGAGGAGCGACAGCCTCTCGATCTTCTTCCCGACCGGACGCACCGACACCTCGATGCCGGTCGTCAGCAAGTTTTCGGGATCGGTCAGCGAGATGCTCCCGGTCCCGCCCGGGAAGAGCAGCGGGAAGACCTGGCCGAAGGCCTCCTTGGTGTCTTCGAAGGCGCTCGCGAAGATCGTCTCCATCCGTTCGTCGAGGTCGGCGATGATCGTCAGGAGGTCCTCCCGCGTCTGCGTCAGGTCAGCGAGCTGCTCCGTGAGGAAGGCATGGCGCTGTTCGAGCGCAGCGAACTCCTCGAGCGCCAGAGGGTTCACCCGGCCGAGTTGCGCGAGCTTCCGCTCCGCCTCGGCCAGACGACGCTGCTGGATGCGACGATCGAACGGGATGGCGGTGTCGTCGTGCGCGTCCTCGGCGGCCTGTTCCGTCCCCGGATCACGAGGAACCATCTGATCGGGACCATATTCCGCTACAAGAATATCTTCGTCGAGTGACAGCTCGGACGACACCCGCTCGAGCAGGCTGCTCAGGTGCAGCTTCTTCTCGTGGATCTGCAGTTCGAGCCCGTGCACGCTCTCCGTCAGCCCCGCCAGGCGTTCCCGGAGCGACGTCTCCTGGGCACGCAGGGCAACGAGTTCCTGGTTCTGCGCCGACCGCGCCGCCTCGGCTTCGGCGAGAGCGACACGGGCTTCGGTGACCGATCGGTCGAGCGAGTCGAGGATGCGCGGGAGTTCGTCGGCCACCCCGGAGGCAGCCTCGCGCTGAGCGCGACGGATCACGGCACGGCGTGCGGCTTCCGCCACGGCATCCCGCTCCTGTTCGCGTTGCCGTTCGAGACTCGCCACCCTCGCCTGGGCGGCACGCACCCGCTCACGCAGAGTCTCGATCTCGAGACGTGACCGCAGTTCTCCCTCCCGGGCGAGTTCGAGCGCCTCCAGGAGTCCGTCGCGAGCGGAAGCGTCGAGTACCGGGCGCGGTGTGGCGATCGCCTCGTCCAGTGCGGCTTTCGCATCGGTGGCCTTCGCCTCGGCGTCGGCAACGGCGGTCTGCGCCTGGGCGAGCCCCGTCTCGAGTCGTTCGCATTCGGCGACCGCGGACTCGTGCCGCACCGTGACCCGGTTCAGCTGCTCCGCATGCGTGGCGAGAGCGGCGTCGTGTTCGCGGAGAGCCCGCAGCGCATCCTTCGCCTGGCGCCGGGCCGTCTCCACCGCTTCGTTCGCATCCTCCCGAGCCTCACGGAGGGAGTCGACCACGATCTGGACCTCGGCGAGGCGTTCCGCTGCGGCATCCCGCTCCGCGGCGAGCTCGAGCCGTGAGCGCTCGCCTCCGGACCCGGTTCGCAGGGTGTGCGCCGTGATCACATCGCCACCGACAGTCACGATCGTCGTGGACGTGTCACCCGCCGTGTCGAGCGCTGTGCGCGCAGCACGAGCCGCATCCAGGTCGTTCGCGATGAGGACATGGGACAGGATGCCGAGAACACCATCGGGGGCGGTGACGGTCTCCACCGCAGGCGTGACACCGTCGATGGGTGCGACGACCACGGACCGGGGGGCAGGTACGTCCGCGACGACGAAGTCGACCACTCCCCGGCGATGCTCGGCCGCCTGCTCGGCCTGCGCGAAGGCATCGGCGGCGGTATCGATGAGCACGCCCTCGGCGAGCGGGCCCAGCACCGCCGCGATCGCTGCTTCGAAGCCGGCGCGGACCTGCACGGAGTCACCCACGAGCCCGCGCACGCCCCGCCCGCCGGCTTCGACGACCTCTGCCGCTCCACCGGACAGCGCCAGTGCACTGCTCAGCGCGGCGGCCTTCGCCGTCAGAGCATCGACCTCACGCTCAGCGGTGTGCAGGCGCTCGCGCAGGGTCTCCCGTTCCGCTTCCGCCGCCGTGGAGGCGCGTTGGGCACTGTCGTACGCGGCGGCGTACTCGACGGCGGTGCCCTCGGGCGCCTCGGCATCGTCGATCGCCTCGAGCGCATCCGCGGCCTCCCGACGACGCATGTTCGCCGCTTCGAGCGCATTCTCCTGCCGGAGAACGGCCCCACGCACCGCGGCGAGGGCCGAGGAGGCCGCGTCGGCCGTGCCACGCAGCGCGGAGATGCGCATGTCGTACTCGGAGACCAGTGCGCTCTGCTCGGCGATGTCCACGTCGAGCGTGTCCAGTTCTGCGCGGGCCTGCACCACTTCGCGGCTCGCCGACGCGGCCGCGTCCTGCGCATCCCCCAGCCCCGCGGAGATCACGTCGATCTCTTCCTTCGCCTCGTCGATCGTGGCCTGAGTGACGGTGACCGTGGTGACGGCGGCGTCGTCCTCCTCCGATCCGAGCAACGCGAGGCGCTGATTCGCCAGCGTGTAGAGGCCGCGCATCCGCTCCTGCACCTGCTCCAGCCCGAAGGCGACGCTGCGCGCCTCGTCGACGGCGACCGAGTTCTGCTCGTGCTCGAGGCGCGCGATGCTCGCCCGCACCGTCTCCGCCTGGTCCGACAGCACCAGGCGTTCGGTGTGGCGTTCGTGCTCGGTGCGCGTGTGGTCGGCCAGAGCGGTGCGCAGAGCGACGACGTCGTCGGCGAAGATCCTCGCCTTGGCATCACGGACCACGGCGGCGATGGTCTGCGCCTCCCGCGCGATCTCCGCCTGGCGCCCCAGGGGTTTGAGCTGGCGCCGGATCTCTCCGGCGAGGTCGCTCAGACGGGTGAGATTGGTCTGCATGGCGTCGAGCTTGCGGAGGGTCTTCTCCTTACGTCGCCGATGCTTGAGGATTCCGGCGGCCTCCTCGATGAAGCCCCGTCGATCTTCCGGGGAGGCCTGCAAGACCGTGTCCAGACGTCCTTGACCCACGATCACGTGCATCTCGCGCCCCAGACCTGAGTCGCTCAAGAGCTCCTGCAGGTCGAGAAGACGGCAGCCCTCGCCGTTGATCGCATACTCGCTCGAACCGTTTCGGAACAGCGTGCGGCTGATCGTCACCTCGGCGTACTCGATCGGCAGAGCGCCGTCGGCATTGTCGATGGTGAGCTGCACCTCGGCGCGCCCGAGCGGACCGCGGGTCGAGGTGCCCGCGAAGATCACGTCCTCCATCTTGCCGCCGCGCAGGGTCTTCGCCCCCTGCTCCCCCATCACCCAGGCGAGGGCATCGACGACATTGGACTTTCCGGAGCCGTTCGGACCGACGATGCAGGTGACACCGGGCTCGAACACGAAACTCGTCGGCTGCGCGAACGACTTGAACCCTTTGAGCGTCAGGCTCTTCAGATGCATGCGGGCACCGCTCGTCCGGGGAGAATCACGCGGCTACGCTACCGGAATTCCGGGCCGGAACGGTGATCCCGCGCGGATGCCCACGGAACCGGATGGCGGCGCGACACGCCGAGTCCGAGGCGAGATGCTTGACGTCTCCGGCGCGCGTTCGCTACGGTGGCGTGCGGATCGCCACACGAAAGGAGGTTACCGATGATGATTCAGCTCAACGCACAGGCCACTGGCCTCGCCGCGCCCGCGCATTTCGCGCCGCGCCCTGCGTTCTCGGTAACCGCCGGCGTCCGCTCGAGCGCGCTCTGCTAGAACCGCACCCCGAGAATCCCGGCCCGTAGTGGGCCGTCTCCGGTCGGTCCTTCCGCGCCCCACCCTCTGATCTGCTCCAGATCACGGATCTTCCGCCGCCTTCGGCATCTGCGTCTTCGCAGGACCGAGGAGCCGCATCCCTCCGCACCGTCCCCGACTGCTTCGGCGGTCGGGCGTCGGTGCTTCCGCACCCCATCTCACCATCACTCACGAAGGAATCACCGTGAACACCACGTTGCACCGCAGCGTCTCCCACCCGCCCGATATCGAGGACCGTGAGGTCCTCCAGATCCCCCGTCCCGACGAACTGCGCCGCCTCTCGCTCGCGGATCGTCTCTCCCTCCGGATCGGCCTCTGGCTGTTCCAGAGGGCGCAGCGCCCGCAGCGACACCGCCGCGGCCTGTACATCGACCCGTCCGAGCTCTTCCTCCTCGGAGAGCAGCGCCACCGCTCCGCCGCCGAGTCGTCCGCCCTGCTGACGTTCGACATGCAGCGGGGGATGCGCTGACGGACGTCCGACCGTGACAGCTCCCCCATCCCCGCGCCGCATCCGCCCGTGCTCGTCACGGGCGGATGCGGGCACCCGCTCCACACACCGGCTCCCTCGGAAGCCCCACTCGAAGGAAAAGACATGACGACCATCGAACCGACGATCACCCCCCTGGTGGTGCCGGTCTCCCTGGACGATGACGACGCCGCGGACTTCCGCGCATACGGCGAACTCAACCGGCGAATCTGCGACGAGCAGGTCGGTCTGCCCGATCTCGCTCCGGACGCCGCGCAGATGCTCCCGGACTGGCAGGACGACACCGATTCACTCGACCTCGGTTTCGTCGCCCGCCTGGACGACGAGATCGTCGGGATGATCACGGTCTCCTTCGCGCAGGAGGCCGAGGCGCACGCCGCGGAGCTCGACCTGCTGGTGCCGGAAGCGCACTGGGGCCGGGGCGTCGAGGATGCCCTGCTCGCGCGCGCCGAAGCGGAAGCGCGTGCGCGTGGTCGCAGTCTTCTGCAGCTCTGGAGCCTCCACCGGCCGAAGGAAGCCGACCGGATGCTCGTTCCGCGCACCGGGTGGGGTCGCATCCCGGCGACCCCGCTCTCCGACCTGGCCGAAGCGAACGGGTTCGTCCTGGAGCAGGTCGAGCGCAACAGCGAGTTCGACCTCCGGAGCGACCCTGCCCCCTTGCGCACCGCGCTGGACGACGCCCTCGCGGTGGCCGGAGCCGACTATCGCGTCATCGAGTGGAACATGCCGACCCCGCCGGAGCTGCGGGACGGCTTCGCCGGGGTCCTCGCGCGGCTGTCGACGGATGCGCCGAGCGGCGACATGGACTTCCCTGAGGAGGCCTGGGACGCGGAGCGCGTCGTGCGCCGCGAAACGCGTCTCCTCGGTGCAGGTCAGGCCGTCTCGGTCGTCGCCGTCGAACACGTGTCCACCGGAGAGCTCGTCGCCTACAACGAGCTTCTCATCGCGGCCGACCGCACCGGGGTCACGCACCAGTTCGGCACTCTGGTCAGTAAGGACCACCGGGGGCATCGTCTCGGCACGATCGTGAAGTGTGCGAACCTGCTCCGCTGGCGGGAGCTGATGCCGGATTCCACCGTGGTCTCCACCTTCAACGCGGAGGAGAACCGGCCGATGCTGAACATCAATGAGGCGATCGGCTTCGTCCCGGTGTCGTACGCCGGCGGCTGGCAGCGCGCTCTCTGAGACACGTGCGGACCCGATCTCATTCGACGGGATGATCTCGGGTCCGCATCGTCATCCGCCAGACCGACGACCCAGGGCGGGGCGACGGAGAGGCTGGGATCATGAGTGTTCCTGTGATCGAAGCCCACGCCCTCAGCAAGACCTTCGGGATGACCCGCGCACTCGCCGGTGTCGACCTCGCGATCGGTCGCGGCGAGTCCGTCGCGATCATGGGTGCCTCCGGTTCCGGCAAGACAACGCTCCTGCACGTTCTGGCGGGTATCACCGCGCCCGATGCGGGAAGTGTCGTCTTCCGTCCGGCCGAAGGCGCGCCGATCGAGGTCACCGCCCTCGGAGAGTCAGCCCGTTCCCGGCTCCGGCGCGAGCGGTTCGGCTTCGTCTTCCAGCAGGGACTCCTCATCCCGGAGCTCACCGCCGTGGAGAACGTCGCCCTCGCCTCCATGATCAACGGTGTCCGGAGACGGGATGCCGTCCCGCACGCGGCCTCCTGGCTCGCCGCGCTCGGGCTCGCCGGGATGGAAGAGCGTCGGATCGGCGAGCTGTCGGGCGGGCAGGCCCAGCGGGTGGCCATCGCCCGTGCGCAGGCCACCGGTGCAGAGCTGGTCTTCGCCGACGAACCGACCGGCGCCCTCGACTCGCAGACGTCGTCCGAGGTGATGGACGCACTCCTGTGGTCGACGACAGGTCAAGGGCGGACGCTCGTCGTCGTGACCCACGACCCCGATGTCGCCGCGCGCTGCACCCGGACGATCGCCGTCCGCGACGGTCGCATCATCCCCTCGGCGGTGGCCGCGTGAACGGTAACGTCCTGTCCATGCTGCTGCGCCCTGCTCCCGGGCAGAACAGCGTGCTCGCGCTCCCGGTCATCGCGTTCGGTGTCGTGACGACGCTCGTCCTGACGGTGATCGGTGGAGCCCAGTCGTTCTGGAGGTGGTCCGATGACTACGCCCCTCTGTATCAGGCGCTCGCGGCGATCGCCCTCGTGCTTCTCGTCGTCCCGCTGATGTCGCTCGGCGGCGCGGCGGCACGCCTGTCGGCGCGTCGCCGTGACGAACGACTCTCGACACTTCGCCTGCTGGGGGTCACTCCCGGTGGCGTCACCGTGGTCACGGTCGCCGAGTCTGCCCTCGTCGCCGCCGCCGGAGCACTCGCCGGTGTCCTCGGGCACCTCGCGATCAGCCCTCTGATCGGGCTCATCCCCTTCCGGGGCGAACCGCTCGGATTCGGCGCGGTCATCCTTCCACCGCCACTGATCGCCCTCGTCTTCGCCGGTGTGCTCGTGCTCGCGTCCGCGAGTGCGGTCATCGGCCTCCGTCGCGTCGTGATCTCACCACTCGGTGTCCGCACCCGCACGACCGTCTCGAGCGTGCACTGGATCCGCGCCCTTCTCGCTGCCGGTGCCATCGCCATCGCCTTCGTGCTGATCACGGTGTTCCCGTCGATCGGCGGCTTCGTCATCACCGTCGTCGTCCTCGCCGGACTGTTCGGCGCCGCCCTGGCCGTCCTCAACGTGATCGGCCCCTGGGTTCTCAAGGTCTCGGCGTCCCGCCAGCTGCGTCGTGCCGAACAGCCCGAGCGGTTGCTCGCGGCACGCATCGTTCTCGACTCGCCGAAAGCGGCCTGGCGTCAGGTCGGCGGCATCGCGATGGCGAGCTTCATGGCCGTGTTCGCAGGCACCGGCGTCGCGCTGATGAATGTGATGACGAGCGCGGATGCATCCGCCGCCGACTTCGCCCTCGCCCGTGATATCCGCACGGGTCTCATCATCACGTTGATCGGCTCGTTCCTCATGGTCGCCGCCTCCGTCGGAGTCAATCAGGCATCGGACGTGCTCGACCAGCGGGAGCTGCATCGCAGCCTCCATCACCTGGGCATGCCGGTGGAGACGGTGGATCGTGCCCGCCGTCGCGCGATCATGTCTCCCCTGCTCGTCACGGCGATCGGCTCGGCTCTGGTCGCGGCACTCCTGGTGTTCCCGCTCGTCGGGATCGCGGTGATCACCGCGCCCGTGTCGGTGCTGACGATCAGCGCTGTGGTCGGTGTCGGCATCGCCCTCGTGTGGGCCAGCACCTGGGCGACGCGTCCGCTCCTGCGAAAGGCGTTCCGGACCGCGTGACGCGAAGAGTTCAGCGCCGACGCTGGCAGGACGGGCAGAAATGCGACGAGCGGTTCATGAACGACACACGACGGATACTCGTGCCGCATCGTGCGCAGGGTTCTCCCTGTCGCCCGTAGGCGTTGAGGGAGTGAGCGAAGTAACCCGCCTGCCCGTTGACGTTGACGTACTGGGCGTCGAAACTCGTCCCGCCCTCGGCAAGTGCCTTCTCCAGCACGCTGCGCACTTCGGCCAGCAGCCTGCGCACCGACGGCGTCGACAGGCGGGCCGCGGGGGTCTCGGGGTGGATGCGCGCCGCCCAGAGAGACTCGTCGGCGTAGATGTTGCCGATACCGCTCACCACGCCCTGATCGAGGAGGACCCGCTTGATCGCGCTGCCACGCCGGGCGAGCGCCGCGCGGAAGGCGTCGTCATCGAAGCGGCTATCGAGCGGGTCGCGGGCGATGTGGACGACTTGGGTCGGAATCCTCGAACCGCCGTCGTCCACCAGGGCGTCGACCGCGAGCGAGCCGAAGGTGCGCTGGTCTGCGAACACGATCGCGAGTTCGCCATGTTCGGGATGCTCGATGCCGATGCGCACACGTTCGTGTCGCTCCGCGGTAGCCTCCGGCGCGCGCAGGAGCATCTGCCCACTCATCCCCAGGTGCGCGATCAACGCGGAGTCGTCATCATCGAGCGGAAGCCAGAGGAACTTCCCCCGGCGAGAGGCCGCGGCGAAACGTCGCCTCTCGAGCCGGGCGACGAAGTCCTCCGCGCCGGCGGAGTGCCGCGTGAGCGCGCGTTCATCGAACACGCTCACCGAGGTGATCAGGGATCCGACAGCGGCCGGCGCGAGGCCGGCGCGGACGACCTCGACTTCAGGGAGCTCAGGCACGCGCGCTGAGCGTGCGCCAGGCGCTGAGGGCGGCCGCCATCTCCGCGGTCTTCTTGCTGCTGCCGGTGCCGGTCATGGTCACGTCACCGACCACGACGGTCGCCGTGAAACGACGGTCATGATCGGGACCGCTCGCCTCGATCGAGTACTGGGGCGGCGTCGCACCGACGCGGGCGGCGAGTTCCTGCAGACTCGTCTTGGGATCCATCGCCGCGCCGTAGCGCTCCGGATCGGCGAGCAGTGGCTTCGTGAGACGCAGGACGAGTTCCGTGGCCGCATCCGGTCCTGCGGAGAGATAGGTGGCCCCGATCACCGCTTCCATGGTGTCGGCGAGGATCGAATCCTTATCGCGACCACCGGTCTGCTCTTCTCCGCGTCCGAGCAACAGGTGACTGCCGAGATCGATCCCCCGCGCCACCTCTGCAAGCGCGACGGTCGAGACGACGCTCGCACGTCGCTTCGCCAGCTCGCCCTCGTCGAGGTCCGGGTGCGTGGTGAACAGCATGACGGTCACCGCCTGCCCGAGCACCGAGTCGCCGAGGAACTCCAGGCGCTCGTTGTGCGGTATCCCGCCGTGCTCATACGCGTAGGAGCGGTGGGTGAGGGCCAACCCCAGAAGCTCCGCGTCGATCTCGACGCGGAGCTTATCTGGGAGAGGTCTCGTCCCCCCGGGGACCTCCGTCACGGTACGCGACTCAGACGTCGGCGACCTTGCGGCCCTTGTACTCCAGGAAGAGCTCGGTGCCCTGCGAGTCGGTGACGACCTTCGCCTGGTGCGGACGGCTGTAGACGACCTGACCGTTCTCGATGGTCTTGACGAGGGCGACGGGAGCCGCCTTCCACTGCGCGCGGCGCGAGCGGGTGTTCGAACGGGAAACCTTGCGCTTCGGGGGGTTACCAGCCATGACTAGCTCTCTTCTTTCTCGGCGGCGCGAAATTCTTCCGCGCCGTCTTGGTCTGTGATGTTCTGGAGCGCACTCCATCGAGGATCGATGGGAGCCACCTGCTCCGTTCCGGTGTTCACGGCCAGTCGCTCACCCGTTTTCGGGTCGAGACCCGGGCAATCCGGCTGACACACCGGCTGAAAAGGAAGCGACAATACGGCCGCATCCCTGACGAGAGTTTCAAGATCCACGTGGTCGTCTTGAACCTCGAAGTCAGTTTCTTCCTCACCAGGATACGCGAAAAGCTCCTGGAACTCGACTTCGACGGGCCGGGTGATGTCGATCAGGCATCTGCCGCAGACGCCGACGTATTCTGCATCGGCGGTTCCGGACACGAGAATCCCCTCGTGAACGGACTCCAGCCGCACATCGAGGGCCATCTCGGAGCCTGCTTCGAACGTCACGATGCCCTCGCCCCATGCCTCTTTGAGAGCCACGGAGAACTCGTGTTCACGCATCTCCCCCGGTCGCCGGACGATGTCGCGGACGGGGAGCACGAAGGGACCGTTCATTCGAGAGCGCACTCCGCCATGCTACCCGGGTCGCCCCAGGGTCGCGCCGAGCCCGTACTCAGGAACGGCGGTCAGATTCCGCGGGCCCCCGTGTCGAGGAAGTCTGCAACCGCCGGCGGAACGAACGGTGCGACGTCACCGCCGAGCGAGGCGACCTGACGCACCAGGGAGCTCGAGACCATCGCATGCGAGGGATCGGGCAGCAGGAACACGGTCTCGATGCCGGCGAGGTGCCGATTGACGATCGCCATCGGGGACTCGTACGCGACGTCGATCTGGGAGCGGATGCCCTTCACGAGCACACCGGCGCCGACATCGCGCGCATAGTCGACCAGCAGACCCATGGTCCATGACCCGATCACGATGTTCCCCGACATCCCGTCGTCGGCGATCGAACGCTCCAGCAGCGACAGGCGCTGTGCGATCGGGAGCATCGCCTCCTTGCCCGGGTTGTGCACCACGAGCACGTGCAGCTCGTCGTACAGGGCCGCGGCCCGACGGATCACATCGAGATGACCCAGGGTCGGCGGATCGAAGGAACCCGGGACGACGGCGATCCTGCTGCTCATGCCACCAGCCTAGGGCACCTCGCGCGCACCTCAGTTCTTCGCGAGCGCCGCACGGTCCTCGTCACTCACCCGGCGGGCGATGGCCTTACGCAGGCCCGGATGCGCCTCGAGAGCGGGGTCTGCAACGAGGATCGTCTCGGCCAGTTCACGCGCTCGGGTGATGAGACCCGCATCCTTCACGACACGGAGAAGCTTCAGCGAGGAACGCACGCCGGCTTGTGCCGCGCCGAGCACATCTCCCTCGCCGCGCAGTTCCAGATCGACCTCCGCCAGAGCGAAACCGTCGAGCGTCGCCGCGACCGCGTCGACGCGTTCTCGCGCGAGGGACCCGGATTCCGCTTCCGTGACCAGCAAGCAGAGACCAGGCACGCCGCCACGGCCGACGCGCCCTCGCAGCTGATGCAGCTGGGACACACCGAACCTGTCGGCATCGAGCACGATCATCGTCGATGCATTCGGCACATCGACGCCGACCTCGATGACCGTGGTCGCCAGGAGCAGATCGATGTCACCGCGCGCGAACGCCTGCATCACCGCATCCTTCTCTTCCGAAGGCATCCGGCCGTGGAGCACGGCACGACGGATCCCGCCGAGCGTCGGATGCGTCGCCAGCGCCTCATCGAGCTGCACCACCCCCCACCGGGGGCCGGAGGCCCCATCGGGGGCGAGAGGCGGCTGCTCACCGGCCTCCGCGGTCTTCTTGGCGGTATCGATCGCGGCGCACACGGCGAAGACCTGGCGGCCCTGCGCGATCTCCTCTGCCGCGCGCTCCCAGACCCGGTTGAACCATCCCGGGTGCTCGGCCAGCGGTGCCACGAAGGACTCGATGCCTGCGCGGCCGGCCGGCATCGTCCGGATGACCGAGGTGTCGAGGTCGCCGAACACCGTCATCGCCACCGTTCGCGGGATCGGCGTCGCCGTGAGGACCAGTGCGTGCGGACTCGACCCCTTGGCGCGAAGTGCCTCACGCTGTTCGACGCCGAAGCGGTGCTGCTCGTCCACCACCACGAGGCCGAGATCGGCGAAGGTGGTCTTCTCCCCCAGCAAGGCGTGCGTGCCGACCACGATGAGCGCCTGACCCGAGGCGACCCGGAGGGCGGCCTTGCGTCTCTCGGCAGCGGGAAGCTGCCCGGTCAGCAGCGTGGGCATCAGCAGCGGTGCCAGTTCCGGGCCCAGCATCTTCGCGATCGAACGCAGATGTTGGCCGGCCAGAACTTCAGTGGGGGCGATCAGAGCGG
This sequence comes from Microbacterium aurugineum, assembly GCF_023101205.1. Taxonomy (NCBI): domain Bacteria; kingdom Bacillati; phylum Actinomycetota; class Actinomycetes; order Micrococcales; family Microbacteriaceae; genus Microbacterium; species Microbacterium aurugineum. The sequence goes on from NZ_CP078078.1 coordinate 1,829,068, forward strand.
CCTGGCCTCCGCTCTCGGCGACCTGCAGCATCGCCCGCAGCGCGACGAGGGTCTTACCCGAACCGACCTCACCCTGGACGAGCCGGTTCATCGGCCAGGATCCGATCAGGTCGGCCGCGATCTGCGCGCCGACCGTCTCCTGATCGGGCGTCAGCGTGTAGGGCATCGCCGCGTCGAAGCGCTCCAGGAGTCCGCCGGGACCGGCTGGACGGGCCGTCGCCGAGAGCGCCCGGACCGCATCCCGCTGCTGCAGGAGCGCCGTCTGCAAAGTGAGAGCCTCATGCATCCGGAGAGTGCGGACCGCCGGATCGATGTCGTTGCGCGTCCGCGGGCGGTGGATACGTTCGAGCGCCTCGCCGGCCGTGAGCAGCTCTTCGCTCTCGCGGATGTCCTTCGTCAGCGGGTCGGGCACCTCGGCGAGGTCGTCCAGCACCCGTCCGATGAGCCGGGCGATCTGCCAGGTCTGGATCGTCGAGGTGGCCGGATAGATCGGGATGGGAACAGCCGCACGCGCGTCTGCGCTCCGCCGCGCGGAGTCTTCATCGTCGAAGAGCTCGTACTCCGGATGCGCGAACTGCGTCACTCCGTTGAACTCTCCGACCTTTCCGGAGAACACTCCCCGCCGTCCGACGGCGAGATCTTTGGAGCGCCATTCGGCTGCCCCGACGTTCTTCGCGAAGAACGTAAGCGACATGCGTCCGATGCCGTCTCCGATCACGACGTCGACCATGGCTCCCGGACGGTTGCGCATGCGCCGGAAGCTCGAGGAGAGCACCTCTGCCACGATGGTCACCGTCTCTCCGAGCGGCAGATCACGGATCGGGGTGAGCTCACCCGGGTCGGCGTACCGGCGCGGGTAGTGCGCCAGGAGGTCACCGACGCTCCGCATGGCGAACGCACGACCGAGCGTCTTGGCAGACGCCGCGCCGAGCGCATCCTCCAGCGACGAATCGAGCGAGAGCGACATGCTCCGAGTCTAGGGAACCCGACCGACACCGGCCGTACCCCGGCTGTCGTATCGTGAACGGGTGACGAGGATCATCGCGGGCAGAGCCAGGGGCACTCGACTCGAAGTACCCGGTGCGGGAACGCGCCCCACCAGCGACCGTGTGCGTGAGTCGCTCTTCGGCGCACTCGAGTCACTGAGTGCCATCGACGGAGCCCGGGTCCTCGACCTGTATGCAGGATCCGGTGCTCTCGGCCTCGAGTCGCTGAGCCGGGGCGCGGCGTCGGCGGAGTTCGTGGAGCGCGGACGACAGGCTGCCGCGATCGTGCGCCGCAATGCCGCGGCCGTGGCGAAGGCCGGCGGCATGGCGCCGGGCCATGTGCACGAGGGCGCGGTCCGCACGTTCCTGCAGCGGGCGACCGGCCCCTTCGATCTGGTCTTCAGCGATCCGCCGTACGACCTCGACGATGCCGCGATGACAGCGGATCTCGTCGCGCTCGCGCCGCTCCTGTCCCCCGATGCCGTCGTCGTGGTCGAACGTGCACGCCGATCCACGCCACCGGACTTTCCCGCCGCCGGCCTCGACCTGTTCCGGGAGAAGACCTACGGCGACACCGCACTCTGGTGGGCCGAGCCCCGGGCGGACGACGAGCCGAAGAAGTCCGACGCTCAGCCCGAGACCGAGTCCCAGTCGCGATAGGGGTCCCACCCGCTGACCTCGACCGGCGAACCGTCGCACAGCAGGTCCTCCTCGCCGCGCGGAAGCACCCGTCCGATCGCACGGAAGCCCGGCGGAAGCGCATCCGCGGGGAAAGTCGCGAGCAGCGCATGGTCCTCGCCACCGGCGATCGCACGCTCGGGGTCATCACCGAGTGTCTCGCGGTCGAGCGCGATGGTGACCTCGGAGGCCGCAGCCATCCGCCGGGCGTCGAGGGCGAGCCCGTCCGACACATCCATCATCGCGCTGGCGCCGGCCGATGCTGCGACCGCACCGAGTCCGATCGGCGGAGAGGGGCGCAATTGCGCGGCCACCGCCGCGCTCTCCCCTGCGGCGAGCATCGCCGGGTCGACCGCCACCGGCACGTCTCCGTCACGAAAGCGTCCGAACAGCACCGCCAGTCCGTGAGCGGCGTGACCGAGTTCTCCCGCCACCGCGACGACGTCGCCAGGACGCGCCCCGCTGCGGGTCACCGGCGCTCTGCCTTCGAGATCTCCGAGCGCCGTCACAGCGACCGTCAGCACATCCGACACCGTCAGATCCCCTCCGACGACCGCACAACCGGGCGCGAGGGCGTCACAGGCGTCCCGGAAGCCGTCTGCGAGCCTTTCCACGAAGGAGAGTCGGAGATCGGCGGGCACGGCCAACGCGACGAGGAGTGCCGTCGGACGTGCGCCCATCGCAGCGACATCCGCCAGATTCACGGCCGCGGCCTTCCAGCCGAGGTCGTATCCGCTCGACCAGGCAAGGCGGAAGTCGGGTCCGTGCACCAGGGTGTCGGTCGTCGCGACCACACTGCCCGAGGGGGTCGCCACGACCGCGGCATCGTCCCCCGGGCCGATGAGGGCGTGCGAGGCGGAAGACGTTCGGCTCAGGATCGCGTGGAGGATGCGTCCTTCGGAGACATCGCCGAGGCGTGGATCGTCGGCGTCGGGTCGGGAGGGCATGCTGTCAACGGTAGCCTGGAAGCATGCCTCGTTCCGGTCGCCTCGCTGCCCTCGCAGGCGCGGTGACCCTCTCCGCCGTCCTCTCCGGTTGCGCGACGACCGTGCACCTCGAACCGGCCGACGATGCGAACAATCCCGCATGCGCCTCGGTGTCAGTCCTGCTGCCCGACAACGTCGCCGGTCTCGACCGCGTGTGGACGGATGCCCAGGCAACCGGTGCGTGGGGCGAGCCCACCGCGGTCGCGCTGCGCTGCGGCGTCGAGCCGCCGGCTCCCTCCGCCCTCGTGTGCACCACGCTGGGGGGCGTCGATTGGCTGGTCCTCGAGCAGGAGGAGGAACGTCAGCGCCTCGTCACCTACGGCCGGGATCCCGCGGTCGAGCTGAACATCCGGCGCGGCGAGCAGATTGACTTCCAGTCGATCGTGGACTCGATCTCGCAGAGCATCCAGTCCGGGCTCGCCCCGGCCACGGCGAAGTGCACCGATCGGGTCGAGTTCCCCGCGAGCTGATCGCCACGGGGAACTCGATGTTCAGCGGCGGAGGCCCGCTTCGACCAGCTCGGTGATCAGTTCGCCGTAGCTCAGCCCCGAGGCGACCCAGCATTTCGGGAACATCGAGATCGGCGTGAAGCCGGGCATCGTGTTCAGCTCGTTGACGACCAACTCGCCCGTCGGGGTCAGGAACATGTCGACCCGGGCGAGTCCCCGGCCGTCCACCGCGTCGAACGCGCGGATACCCGCCTGCTGGATCGCCGCGGTCTCGGCATCGGTCAGCTCCGCCGGGCACACGACATCGACGCCGTCGCCGCCGAGGTACTTGCCCTCGAAGTCGTAGAAGCCGCGGGACGTCAGCACGATCTCGCCCGGCAGAGACGCCCGGACCCCGTCGGCGCCCTCGAGGACGGCGACTTCGATCTCGCGACCGCTCACGCCGGTCTCGATCAGCACCTTGTCGTCTTCCGCGAAGGCCACGGCCAGCGCGGCGTCGAGCTCGTCCGCGGTGTCGACCTTCGACACGCCCACGCTCGAACCGGCGCGCGCCGGCTTCACGAACAGCGGCAGACCGAGCGCGGCGGCACGGCGGCGTACGTCTGCGGCGTCCCCGTCCCATTCCCGGCGGCGCACGGTCACCCACGGGGCGACGGCGATGCCCGCGGCCTGGAGGGCGATCTTCATGAAGTGCTTATCCATGCAGAGCGCGGAGTCGAGCACGCCGCCGCCCGCATACGGGACCTCGAGGGTGTCGAAGTAGCCCTGGATCGTGCCGTCCTCGCCGTGCGGTCCGTGCAGGATGGGCAGCACCACATCGATCTCGCCGAAGCCTTCGACCGAGCCGTCCGCCTGCACGACGCGCAGTGTGCGGTCACCACCCGGCTCGGGCCACAGCACACGAGTGCCGTTGTCGACGACCTCCGGGAGATGCGCCGCATCCAGCGGGAACTTCGCGGGATCGTCGTCTTCCAGCACGAATGCACCCTCGCGGGTGATGCCCACCGGGATCACGGCATACCGGTCGCGATCAATCGCTCCCAGCACGCCCCCCGCCGTTGCGGAACTGATCGAATGCTCGCTGGAGCGCCCGCCGAAGAGCACCACCACCGTCTGCTTGTCCATGGTTGGTCCTCTCACCCTGCGGGGTGTCGTCGTCCGTCGTCAGGTGGGGTGCGATGTCCCGCGGATCCATCTTGCCGTCGAGCACCATCTTCACCTGCTCGACGATGGGCATGTCGACCTCGGCTTCGCGTGCGAGCTGCAGGATCGGAGCGACGGAGGCGAGACCTTCCGCCGTCTGCTGCATCTGCTTCACGACGTCCTGGAAGCTGTACCCCTGGCCGAGCAGGCGTCCCGCCGTGTTGTTCCTGCTCAGCGGCGACTGGCACGTGGCGATCAGGTCGCCGAGACCGGCCAGGCCCTGGAGCGTCTCCGGATGCGCACCGTTGGCCACCGCGAAGTCCGTCATCTCGACGAGTCCGCGCGTGATGATCGATGCCTTCGTGTTCTCCCCGTACCCGACGCCGTCGACGATGCCGATGGCGACCGCGATCAGGTTCTTGAGGACGCCGCCGAACTCCGTGCCGATCACGTCGGTGTTCACGAAGGTGCGGAAATACTGGTTGCGAGCCGCGCGCGCGACGACATCGGCCGTCTCTTGACTGCGGGAGGAGATCACGGCTGCGGTGGGCTGCTCCCGCGCGATCTCCAGTGCGAGGTTCGGCCCCGATGCCACGGCGATGCGGTCGGGATCGCAGCGGAGTTCCTGCTGGATCACCTGGCTCATGCGAAGACCCGTGCCGCGTTCGACGCCCTTCATGAGGCTGATGACCTTGGTGTCGCTGTCGGCGAGCAACGGGCGCAGCGCCTTCAGGTTCTCGCGGAGCGACTGGCTCGGCACCGACAGGTATACCTGTTCCACGCCGTCGAGCGATGTCGCGAGTTCGTGGGTGGCCGCCATCGTCCGCGGGAGATTGATGCCCGGGAGGTAGCGTGAATTGCGCTTGGCCTCGTTGATCTCGTGCGCGAGTTCTGCACGCCGGGCCCACATCGTGACGTGTGCGCCGCCGTCGGCGAGGATCTTGCCGAAGGTCGTCCCCCAGCTGCCGGCGCCGATCACCGTGACGCGCGGTCCGCTCGGAACGGTTCTCTTAGGAGTCAAGGCGCCCGGTCTCCTTCTGGCCGTGGTTCGCGGGGTTCCATCGCTCCGCCGGGGCCTTCTCGTCTCGAAGCTCCTCGAGCAGAGCGGTGATGGCGTTCATGAGTCGATCGGTGGCTTCATTGAGGGCAGCAGGCTCGCCCGCACGTTCACGCAGATCCGCGACATCGACCGGATCTCCGATGAGCACGCGGACCGGCTTGCGCAGCGGCCAGAGGCTGAGACCCTTCTGATAGCGCCCCATGATCGCCTGGGTTCCCCACTGGGCCATCGGGATCAGCGGGATGCCGTCGGCGAGTGCCAGACGCACCGCGCCCGACTTGCCGCGCATCGGCCACAGCTCGGGATCACGTGTGAGCGTGCCCTCGGGGTACACGATCACACCCCGACCGTGCTCGACGAGCTCTTCCGACTGCTTCATCGTCTGCCGAGCGGACGCGGCCGATGAAGTGCGAGCGACCGGGATCATCCCGGTGCGGCGCAGGAACCAGCCGAGCACCGGCACCCTGAAGAGGCTTTCCTTGGCCATGAAGCGCGGCGCACGACCGGCGCGCCAGACGGCGACGGCGACGATGAGCGGATCGAACTCCGAGTAGTGGTTCGGGGCCAGCACGAACGAGCCCTCACGCGGCAGCTTCTCCGCCCCGCGGACGCGGATCTTCGCGATCAGGGAGACCGGAGGGATCACCAGCGCCGCGAGCGGCCAGAAAATGCTCGGGCGCTTCGTCTCCGATGATCGGGACGCCACTTCGGTCACCGGATGACGTCGAAGTCGGCGCCGAGCGCGTCGAGCTTGGCGAGGAACTTCTCGTAGCCGCGGCTGAGGATGTCGACGCCGGACACCTTCGACTCCCCGGTGGCGGTCAGCGCCGCGATGACGTGGCTGTAGCCGCCGCGAAGGTCGGGGACCACGATGTCAGCGCCGTGCAGCGGCGTGGGGCCGGTGACGACGGCGGCCTGCTCGAGGTCGCGACGCGGGACCCGACGCGGGCCGTCCTGGAGACCCCGGGGGTGGACGACGATGTCGGCGCCCATCTTGACCAGCGCATCGGTGAAGCCCATCCGGTTCTCGTACACGGTCTCGTGCACGACGGAGCGACCGTGTGCCTGGGTGAGCGCGACGACCAGCGGCTGCTGCCAGTCGGTCATGAAGCCGGGGTGCACATCGGTCTCGATCACGACGGGCTTGATCTCGCCGTCGCGACGGAAGAGGATGCCGTCTTCCTGGATGTCGAACCAGCCGCCCGCCTTGCGGAAGACGTTGAGGAACGTCAGCATCTCCTGCTGCTTGGCGCCGCCGACGAAGATCTCGCCGTCAGTGGCCAGCGCGGCGGAGGCCCAGGATGCCGCCTCGTTGCGGTCGAAGATCGACCGGTGGTCGTAGCCGCGGAGCTTCTCGACGCCCTCGATCACGATGACGCGGTTCGGCTCGTAGGAGATGATCGCGCCCATCTTCTGCAGCACGGCGATCAGGTCCATGATCTCGGGCTCGATGGCTGCGTTGCGCAGCTCCGTGACCCCCTCGGCGCGGACGGCCGTGAGCAGAACCTGCTCGGTCGCGCCGACGCTCGGGTACGGGAGATGGATGTTGGCGCCGTGCAGCCGCGTTCCCCCGGTCGAGAGGCGGATGCCGCTGGGGAGCTTCTCGACGATCGCGCCGAACTTGCGCAGTGCGTCCAGGTGGAAGTCGATGGGGCGGTCGCCGATGCGGCACCCGCCGAGGTCGGGGATGAACGCCTGTCCGAGACGGTGCAGCAACGGGCCGCAGAACAGGATCGGGATACGGGAGGCCCCCGCGTGCGCGTCGATCTCCTCGAAGTGTGCGGACTCCACGTCGCTGGGGTCGAACACGAGCGAGCCGGGCTCGTCGCCCTCGGAGACCCTGACGCCGTGCACCTCGAGCAGCGAACGCACGACGGCGACATCGCTGATGGCGGGGACGTCGCGCAGCGTGCTGACCGTCTCGCCGAGGAGGGACGCGACCATGGCCTTCGTGGCCAGGTTCTTCGCGCCCTTGACGTCGACACGGCCGCGGAGTGGACGTCCGCCTCGAATGGCGAGGACGTCTCCGGTGAGTGCAGGGACTCCGTCCGGAAGAGCGTCGCGCACAGGTGTCGTCATTCGGAGCCTCACTTCATTTACGGATGTCGGGGGCGGGTTGCCCCTGGCTCCCCCGCCCCCACCGTCTACTGAACGGGAAGGGTCCGTGGCCGCCACGACTCGCGACGGGCCTCGAACTGCGCGATCTTGTCTTCGTTGCGCAGCGTGAGCCCGATGTCATCGAGCCCTTCGAGGAGCCGCCATCTAGTGTAATCGTCGATCCCGATGTCGGCCTGGACGTCGCCGATGGACGCCGTCCGCGCCTCGAGGTCGACGGTCATCGACACCCCGGGATTCCGGTCGATCTCGGCCCAGAAACGCTCGAGATCCTCTTCGGAGATGGTCGCCGCGAGGAGGCCCTGCTTGCCGGAGTTACCGCGGAAGATGTCGGCGAAACGAGGGCTGAGCACGACCTTGAAGCCGAAGTCGCGCAGGGCCCAGACCGCGTGCTCACGGCTGGAGCCGGTGCCGAAGTCGGGTCCGGCGAGAAGCACGGACGCGCCCTGGAACGCCGGCTGGTTGAGGACGAACTCCGGGTCCTGGCGCCATCCGTGGAACAGCGCATCCTCGAAGCCGGTCTTGGTGACCCGCTTGAGGAAGACGGCGGGGATGATCTGGTCGGTGTCCACGTTCGAGCGCTTCAACGGCGCCGCGATGCCGGTGTGAGTGGTGAACTTCTCCATGATTCAGAACCCTTCGGTCAGATCGCTCGGGCTGGACAGCGTGCCACGGATCGCGGTGGCGGCGGCGACGAGCGGCGACACGAGATGTGTGCGCCCTCCCTTGCCCTGACGGCCCTCGAAGTTGCGGTTGGATGTGGAGGCGCAGCGCTCCCCCGGCGCGAGCTGGTCGGGGTTCATGCCCAAGCACATCGAGCAGCCGGCGAAGCGCCACTCCGCTCCGAAGTCCTTGATGACCTTGTCCAAGCCCTCCGCCTCGGCCTCCAGGCGCACCCGCGCGGATCCGGGGACCACCATGACGCGGACGCCGTCCGCCTTCTTCTTGCCTTCGATGACCGAGGCGAAGGCGCGCAGGTCCTCGATGCGACTGTTCGTGCACGACCCCATGAAGACCGCATCCACCGGCACTTCCTTGAGCGGCGTGCCGGGGGTCAGGTCCATGTACTCCAGCGCACGCTCCGCCGCGGCGCGTTCGTTGGGATCGACGATCTGCGCCGGGTCCGGCACGGAGGCGGACAGCGAGCTTCCCTGACCGGGGTTGGTCCCCCAGGTCACGAACGGTTCGAGCTCGTCGGCGTCGATGAACACCTCGGCGTCGAACGTCGCGCCCTCGTCGGTCGGCAGCGTGCGCCAATAGGCGACCGCGTCCTCCCAATCCTGGCCCTTGGGCGCGTGCGGGCGCCCCTCGAGGTACGCGAAGGTCGTCTCGTCAGGGGCGACCATGCCTGCGCGCGCACCGGCCTCGATCGACATGTTGCAGATCGTCATGCGCCCCTCCATCGAAAGGGCGCGGATCGCGCTGCCGCGGTACTCGAGCACGTAGCCCTGTCCGCCACCCGTGCCGATCTTCGCGATCACCGCAAGGATGATGTCCTTCGCCGTGACCCCGGGACGCAGCGTCCCGTCGACGTTGATCGCCATCGTCTTGAACGGCTTGAGCGGAAGCGTCTGCGTGGCCATGACGTGCTCGACCTCGCTCGTGCCGATACCGAACGCCATCGCACCGAACGCCCCGTGGGTCGAGGTGTGCGAATCTCCGCAGACCACCGTGATCCCCGGCATGGTCAGACCGAGCTGCGGCCCGACGACGTGCACGATGCCCTGCTCCGCGTCACCGAGTGAATGCAGACGCACACCGAACTCCGCCGCGTTGCGTCGCAGGGTCTCGATCTGCGTGCGGCTGGTGAGGTCGGCGATCGGCTTGTCGATCTCCCAGGTCGGCGTGTTGTGGTCCTCGGTCGCGATCGTGAGGTCGAGCCGGCGCAGCGGTCGTCCTTCGGTGCGCAGCCCATCGAAGGCCTGGGGGCTCGTCACCTCGTGCACGAGGTGCAGGTCGATGTAGATCAGGTCGGGCTCGCCGTTGTCGCCCTTGACGACCAAGTGGTCGTCCCAGACCTTCTCGGCGAGTGTCCTGCGGCGTGACGGATCAGCACTGTGTGCGGGGGTGGTCATTGCGTGTCTCCTGTGGCTGACGGTTCGGCCCACGATGGACTCCGCGACGAGGAGGGGCTCTAGATCGAGGTCTCGTCGCGGCCCATAAGAAGAAGGAGCACGGTCCGCATGACGTCAGATTACCACCGCTCGGCCGTGCTCCGATCCGCCATGACACTCTGTTGAGCACCGAACGACCGAGAGGCACCGCATGACCGTCGCACACCCCCGCTTCGCCACCCGCGCGGTCCATGCGGCGCGCGACCGGGAGACCGCCGCATCGCGCGCGACACCGATCTACCTGACGGCGGGCTTCGAGTTCGACGACTTCGATCACGCGGCCGACCACTTCCGCACCGGAGCGGGCTTCGGCTACACCCGCACCGGGAACCCGACCGTCCGCGCCGTGGAACGCCAGCTCGCCGCGCTGGAGTCGGGCGCGGACGCCGTGCTCGTCGCCAGCGGCCAGGCGGCGGTCGCCACAGCCCTGCTCACCGTCGCGGCCGCCGGCGACCACATCGTGTCGTCCACGCACATCTACGAGGGCACCCGGGGCCTGCTCCTCGACAACCTCGCGCGGCTCGACATCGAGACGACGTTCATCGACGACATCGCCGACCCGGACGCCTGGCGGAGCGCGATCCGCCCGAACACCCGCGCGCTGTTCGCCGAATCGATCGCGAACGCCCGCAACGACGTGCTCGACATCCGCGCCGTCAGCACCGTCGGGGAAGAGTTCGCGATCCCGCTGATCGTCGACAACACCCTCGCGACACCGGCGATTCTGCGCCCTCTGGAACACGGCGCCGCGATCGTGGTCCACTCGGCGTCGAAGTTCCTCGCCGGGCATGGTTCCGTGCTGGGTGGCGTGATCGTCGACGACGGACGCTTCGACGCCGAAGGCGCAGGCCACAACGCGCCCCATCTCGTGCTCCCGGGCCGCGGCGACGCGCCCAGCGTCTTCGCGCGCCACGGAGGCCGCGCTCGCATCGCCTATGCCCGGGAGTCGGTGGCTCCGCGATTCGGCGCCTCGCCCTCCCCGTTCAATGCGTTCCTGATCGGCCAGGGCGTGGAAACACTCGGACTGCGCGTGGAGCGGCAATCCCGCAGCGCCCTGCAGATCGCCCGCTGGCTCGAAGAGCATCCGGAGGTGGAAAGCGTCGACTACGTCGGCCTGCCGTCGCACCCTGACCACGCGACCGCGAACCGGTACCTGGAAGGCGGATTCGGCTCGGTGTTCACGTTCACGCTCCGGGGCGGCCTCCCGGCAGCACGACGATTCGTCGAGCAGGTGCAGGTGTTCACGCACATGACGCACCTCGGCGATGTGCGATCCCTGGTCCTGCACCCCGGGACGACGAGCCATGCTCAGCGCACCGAGCAGGAGCGCGAGGGGCTCGGCGTGCGTGCGGGCACGCTCCGGCTCTCGGTGGGCATCGAGGACCTCGACGACCTCCTCTCGGATCTGGCACAGGTGCTCGAGGGCGTGCGGGAGACGGTGGCATGAGCCGCCTTCAGCACTTCGGCTGGTTCCTCGCCCGCGGCTTCGGGCCGCAGGGCTGGGGGTACCCGTCCCTCGACTGGGATTACGACTGGACGCGTCCCGAGGTCTATCAGGAGGCGGCACGGACGCTCGAGCAGGCGGGGTTCGACCTGGTCATCATCGAGGACGCGCCGTCGCTGGGTTCGCCCTCGACGATCGACCTGCGCGTGCGCCACGCGTTCGGCGGGCCGAAGCACGATCCGCTGCTGTTGGCCCCCTACCTCTTCCAGGCGACGAGGCATCTCGGTGTGGTGCCGACCGTGAACCCTGCGGCGCACCTCCCCTATACAGCGGCGCGCCAGTTCGCGACCCTGCAGCACGCGAGCGGACATCGGCTGGGACTCAACGTGGTCACCGACACCGGCAGCGCGCGTCACTTCTCCGACGCCCCGCAGCTCGGCCACGACGAGGCGTACGACCGCGCCGAGGAATGGCTCGCCGGGATCCGTGCCCTGTGGCACAGCTGGGAGGACGGCGCCCTCATCGCCGATCGCGCGACCGACGTGTTCGCCGACGGCTCGCGGCTGCGCGCTGTCGAGCACCGTGGCGAGCACTTCGCCTTCGACGGCCCGCTCAACGCCCTCCCCTTCACCGACGGCGACCCTGCGATCGTCTCCCCCGGAGGTTCCGGTCGCGGGCTCGGGTTCGCGGGCGCGAACTCCGATGTGCAACTCGCCCTCGCACCGCTGAACGAGAAGTCGGTGCGCGACTACCGCTCCCGGGTGCACGCGGCTGCCGTCGCCGAAGGACGACGCCCCGAGGACGTCAAGGTCCTGTTCGCCATCCAACCCGTGATCACGCCGTCGCGCGAAGAGGCGGATCGCGTCGTGGCGGCCTCCGCGCACCCCGACGACGGAGCACTCCTGCAGATCGCCCGCAAGCAGTCCAGCGATCTCGAGACCGATCTGACCTCCCTCGATCTCGACGAACCCCTGCCTCCCTCGCTCTTCGGCTCCCACGTCTCGCGCGGCAGCATTCAGCGTCTGATCGGCGACCGTGGAGAGGACGCCCCGTTGCGCGCGCACCTGACGGCGCTCGCCCGGACCGGACGGATCAGCGATCGGACGGGCTTCGTCGGAACCGCGGACGAGTTCGCCGACCTGATCGAAGAGCTCGGCGAATGGGGCAACGATGGCGTGCTGCTGTGGGGAGACTTCCATCCGGTCACGCTGCATCGCACGCTCGACGAGCTCGTGCCGATCCTGCGCCGTCGCGGCATCCTCCGCCGGGAGTACTCGCACGGCGGCCTGCAGGCGAACCTGCACGCGTTCTGACCGGCCGTCAGGCGACCGTCACCAGCCCAGCGAGCCCGGCCCGCCTTTGAAGGGACCGACGACGGACGAGGTGACCCACCCGCCGTAGTACCCGCCGGGTTGCGGTACCACGACCTCGCCGCCGACCGTGCACTCGTCCATCGGTGCGGCGTAGACGGCGACCCGATCGGTCAGCATCTCGAAGCCCGGAGAGGGATGCGGGTAGTTCCAGGCCGCCCCCTGGCGCAGGGTGTCTCCGCTGCGCACGTCGAAGTAACGGGCGGCCCCCTTGAACTCGCAGAACGACGAGCCCGAGGCCTCGACCAGTGCGCCGGGGACGAAGTCGGCCATCGGAAGGTAATACACCGGAGGGTGACTCGTCTCCAGCACACGCACGGCATCGCGGGTGTCAGCGATCAGGTTCCCCGCAAGGCGGATGGTGATGCGCTCGCCGACGGGCTCGACGCGCGGCGGCCTCGGGTAGTCCCAGACGGACTCCTGACCGGCGGCGGGGATTTCGGGGCGAGGTCTGCGCATCTGTTCACTGTACGTCTCTCGGTGTTGACTGGTGCCATGACCGCCCTCCCGATGTTCCCGCTCGGCTCGGTGCTGTTCCCGTACACCCCGCTTCCGCTCCGCGTGTTCGAGCCGCGCTATCTCACCTTGATCGGGCGGATTCTGGACGAGGATGACCCGCGATTCGGTGTCGTTCTCATCGAACGCGGCCAGGAGGTCGGTGGGGGCGACCAGCGCCGTCGCATCGGGACGACCGCGCGGCTGGTCAGCATCTCCACCGGCGCTGACGCGCTGGTCGCCGTCGCCGTCGGCACCGAACGGTTCTCGGTCGACGAGTGGCTGGCTGACGAGCCATATCCCCGAGCCGAGGTCACGCCGCTGCCGGAGCTCGACTGGAACGACCAGCTCACCCCGATGCGCACGGAGGCCGAGGCCATCGTGCGGCGCACCCTCGCGCGCGCCCCCGAGGCCCCGTGGGATTCCGGCACGGAGCTCTCGGACGATCCGATCGCCGCGGCATGGCAGCTCGCGGCGATCGCACCTCTCGGCGAGTACGACAGATACGCCCTCTTGCAGTCCGCCACAGTCGGGTCGCTGCTCCGTCAGATCATCGACCTCACGCTCGAGGCCGAGCTTCTGTGGTCAGACGAGTGAGACGTCGCTGACGCTGACGGAGCTCACTCCGCCGGCGTCGCGACCCTCGCCGCTCGCTTCTCCCGCGAGGAGGCGATCAGGCTCGCGATCGTCGCGATGGTCATCGACGCCAGGATCACCCCGAGCGAGACCATGTTGCTGATGTCGGGCACCCATTCGACGTGCTCGCCGCCGTTGATGAACGGCAGCTCGTTGACGTGCAGGGCGTGGAGGATCAGCTTGACACCGATGAAGCCCAGGATGACGGCGATGCCGTAGTGCAGGTAGCGGAGACGGTCGAGCAGGTCGCCGAGCAGGAAGTAGAGCTGACGAAGACCCATGAGCGCGAAGATGTTGGCAGCGAAGACGAGGAATCCGTTGGTCGTGATCTCGAAGATCGCGGGGATGGAGTCGATCGCGAAGATCAGGTCCGTCACTCCGATGGTGATGAAGACGATGACCATCGGGGTCCACATGCGCTTGCCGTCCACCGTGGTGCGGATCTTGGACCCGTCGTACGTCTCGCTGATGTCGATCCGACGCCGCAGCAGGCGGACGACGAAGTTCTCGCGCTGCACCTCACCCTCGTGGTCTCCGTCCGGCATGGCCTGACGGATCGCCGTCCAGATGAGGAACGCCCCGAAGATGTAGAAGATCGGCGAGAAGTTCTCGACGATCGCGACGCCCGCGAGGATGAACAGGCCACGCAGGATGAGGGCGATGATGATGCCGACCATCAGCACCTGCTGCTGGAGACGTCGCGGCACCGCGAACTGAGCCATGATCAGCACGAACACGAACAGGTTGTCGATCGACAGGCTGTATTCCAGTGCCCAGCCGGTGATGAAGTCACCCGCATTCTGCCAGCCGCCGACGTTGCCGAGGAGCACGGCGAAGAGGAGCGCGAGGCCGACGTAGAACACCACCCAGAGGGTGGACTCCTTCGTGGACGGGATGTGCGGCCGCAGCCGGATGAGCAGCAGATCGGCGATCAGGATGATCGTGAGGACGACCATCGACGTGATCTCGAACCAGACGGGGATTTCCAACGGCGCACTGCACCTTTCGCGAAGGGTCGGGAATGACTCGAAAGTCTCTCCCCCGCACAGTGGTGCGTCGCGCGCCCGGAGCAACGATGACGGTGCTCGTGATGACGTTACGCGCGGATCCGGGATACTCCCTCTCGCTCGGGCAATGCTACCGGAGTGCTGGGAGCGTGGGGAACCGCCCACGCGGCGGACATCGACGGAACAGGATCTGAGACGATGAGGACTCCGTCGACACTTCCCGGGTGAGAGACACCGAACGGAATCAGGATGCCCGTGCAGACGAGTGATCAGAAATGGGCGGCCCAGGCCGCGGCAGGCGACGAGAGCGCCTTCCGCGAGCTGTACCGCGCGCATGTCCGGCCGGTCTACTGGATCGCCCGAGGGATACTCGCATCGGCCGCCGATGCGGAGGATGTCACGCAGGAGACGTTCGTCGTCGCCTGGCGGAAGCTCCCCGCCCTCGACCTCCAGGGCGAATCGATCCTGCCGTGGTTGGCGACGATCTGCCGGTTCCAGGCCGCGAACCGGCTCCGCCAGCAGCGACGTGATCAGGCGCACACCGCCGAAGCCGTGGATGCGACGCTGTTGCCGGACACGATCAGCGTGGAGGAGCAGGTCATCACGTCTGAGCTCGCCGCACGGATCGCCGCCGAGGTGGGCACCCTGAACGAGCTCGACCGGGAGATCTTCCGACTCTGCGCGTCTGAGGGCTACGCCTACCAGGCGGCCGCCGAAGAGTTGGGCATCACCCACGCCGTCGTCCGAAACCGTCTCTCCCGAGTGCGCACCCGACTGCGCGGTACCGTCCAGGAAGCGAGAGACGCATGAACGATCAGAACCCCCACGGCGAGTTGCCGGTCGTGTCGGACGAGACCATCGCCCGCATCGAGGAGTCGGTGTTCGCCGAGATCGCCGCCGAGCGTGCGCCGGTGAACCTGGCTTCGGCCCGCGCACGCACGCGACGACGGCGCTGGCTGACAGGCGGTGGCATCGCCGCAGCCTTCGTCATCGGCGTGCTCGTGACTCCCCCGATCCTCGGCGCGGTCGGCGGCTCCACTACGGTCACCGCGGGCGGGTGGAGCATGTCCGGGGATGCCGCCACCGACGCTTCCTCCTCCTCGCCCGACCGCATGGCCGAGAGTGTTCCGGAGATGCTCGCCGAAGGGACCACTGATGCGGGCGGTGCCGTCGAAGGTGCCGTCGATGGCGCTGTCGACAGCGATCGGGAGATCATCGCCACCGCACAGGCCACGGTTCAGGTGCCGAGGATTCCCGAAGCCGCGACGACCATCGCCGCACTCGCCGCCGACCACGGCGGATACGTGGAGAGCACGGAGATCGGCAAGGCGGCCGCGATGGACGGCACCTCCGAGCCGGCGCCGACCGACTCCGCGTACGGGTGGATCAGCATCCGCGTGCCGTCCGATGACCTGCCCGAGGTGATCGCCGCGCTCGGCGACGTCGGGGATGTCCTCTCCTCATCGACGTCGAAGCAGGATGTGACCTCGATCTCCATCGATCTGCAGGCGCGGATCGACTCGACCAGAGCATCGGTCGATCGTCTCACCGAGTTGATGTCGCAGTCGGGCAGCGTGTCCGAGTTGATCGAGGCGGAAGTCGCGCTGACCGATCGGCAAGCGCAGCTCGAGTCGTACGAACAGCAGCTCGAGGCACTGCAGGACCAGGTGGCGATGTCATCCCTGCAGGTGCAGCTGACCCGGGAGAACTCTCCCACCACTGCTGACCCCGCCGGATTCAGCGACGGCCTCCTCGCCGGATGGAACGGCCTCGTGGTCTCGCTGAACGCGCTCGTGGTCGCGGTCGGATTCATCCTCCCGTGGCTGGCGATCGCCGGAGTCGTCATCCTGATCGTGTGGCTGGTCCGCCGGTCACGCCGGGCCCGTCGCGCCGCGCACGCGTCAACCGGAGACCGTACGGGCACCGAAGAAGCCTGATTTTCCGGGGTATACAAGAAGGCTTGTGCGTCTGCACGGGCGAGATTAGCGTCTTCTCCCGTGGAAGACATCTCCGTGATCACCGCCGTGCACCATCCGTTGCGCCGCCGCATCTACGACTACCTCCTCCTGTACGGGACGTCTCAGGTGACGACGCTCGCCCGCGCACTCGAGAGCCAGGTCGGCAGCATCAGCCACCACCTGCGCATGCTCGAGCGAGCAGGGGTCGTCGAGCGCGTTCCCGACCCGGACGGTGACAAGCGCACCAGCTGGTGGGCTGTCGCACGGAGAGCGTTGACCTGGTCGACCGACGACTACGCGGACTCCCCCTCCGACGCCCTTCTCGCCCGAGAGGCGCAACGCCAGGGCATCCGGATGCAGATCGAGCGACTCCAGCAGTGGCACAGGCACCGACACGATCCTGCCTACGTCGGGTATGACGGCTCCAACACCGAGACCACGACCTGGGCTTCTCCCGATGAGTTGCGAGATCTTTCCGCTCGACTCCTGGCGACGATCCGCGAGTGGCAGGACGGCATCGATCTCGCGGACGACCAGTCGCGCACGCCCATCTTCGTGTTCGCCCACGCCTTCCCGACGGTGCCGTGATGGCCACCCTCAGCGAGCCGACCGTGCTCCTCACTCCCCCGGAGTTCCGCCGCGATCACCGCGTGCACGCATGGATCGGCGTCAAGGCCCTCTCCGACGCGGGGGATGCACTCTGGACGATCGCACTCGCCTGGACAGCCGTGCAGATCGCGTCGCCGGCCGTCGCCGGCCTGATCGTCGCAGCCGGGACCATCCCCCGGGCGGCGATCCTGCTGTTCGGCGGCGTCATCGCCGACCGTGCCGATGCGCGGCGGATCATGCTCTTCTTCACCATCCTCCGCGTGGGCGTGCTCGTCACCGTGGCCGTGTGGGTCCTCACAACGCCCCCATCCGTGGCGATCCTGCTGTTCGCCGCGATCGCGTTCGGGGTGTGCGACGCGTTCTACGAGCCGTCGGCGGGCACCATCGCGCGGCAATTGGTCAGACCGGAGGATCTGCCGTCGTACGGGGCGGCCGCCCAGACCGCCTCACGTCTGGGCACCATGGGCGGCGCAGCGATCGGCGGGATCATCGTGGCGCATGCAGGACTCGTCGGTAGCGCCTCGCTGAACGCACTGACGTTCGCTCTCGTCGCCGCCTTCATCGCGATCTGGTTGCGACCGCGGTTCCGACTCGCCCGCGCAGACAAGGAGCCGGCGCTGCGCGGCATCGCGCGGGGGTTCGCGCACCTCTCCGCGAACCCCACCACGCGCACGCTCGTGATCGCGCTGTCGGGTCTGAACCTGGCCGTGGGCCCCGCTGTCGGAATCGGCCTCGCGTTGCGCGCACACGCCGAGGGCTGGGGCGCACAGGCGGTCGGCCTCTTCGAGGCCCTCCTTGGTCTGGGCGCGGCGATAGGGGCCGTCTCGGTCGCGAAGTGGCGACCCCGCCACGAAGCGCGTGCGGGGTTCTGGGCTCTCGTCGTCCAAGGCGCAGGGATCGTCGCGCTCGGCTTCGGGCCGGCGTGGACCGTGGCGACGGCCGCCTTCGCGATCGGAGCGACAGCCGGGTACGCCTCGGTCTTGCTGAGCGCGACCTTCTCGGCCACCGTCGACACCGCCTATCTCGGCCGCATGGGGTCACTCACCCGGTTGGGAGACGACTGCCTGATGCCTCTGGCCATGGCGGGATTCGGAGCGCTCGCCTCGCTCTCGAGCCTCTGGGTGCCGTTCACCCTGTTCGGCGGCGCGATGATGGCGCTGATGATCCTGCCCTTGAGCAACAGGACCTTCCGCACGATGTCGCTTCGCTCGGCCCCGGCGGAATAACGGCCCCTGAAAGCAAGAAAGCCTCCGGCGAACCGGAGGCTGGTTCAGCAAACGTCATCGTGACCGACAGGGCAAAGGACCGCGACCATCGCAACTCACGGTTCTCCTGCTTGAGCCGACGGACTCACTCGTCATCACGCCTTTCCATCTTCCCTGCAAACTCACGTCGGACTTCCCTGACCGCTCCGGCACGAAATCCAGCAACCGCACGCGTGTTCTCCCGCAGCCCAGTCAGCGCACGGCCCGACGCGTTGCCACGAGATGATCCGGACCGAGTGGCACCCGGACCGTCTGCAGCACCCGACGGACGATGCCGCCGACCGCCCGAAGTACCTGCGAAGCGGTCGTCCTGCGAACGCCGTCGAACTCCTACTGAGACTGCCAACGTTGCGGTTTGTCCCCCTAATGGCCTACATCAACCGGGCAGGATTCTCAGTATGGTGTGGAAAGACTCCGCCACACCACTGGTAAGAATTCGCATGGCTCGATCTAGGAGAAAGCATGATGACTCGTTTTCGGAAGACGGCGATCGCCGCGTTCGTAGCCGCGGCAGTTTCGGCGACGGCGGCAGCGCCCGCGTCCGCGTCCACCGCCGAACCAAGTGATTCGGCGGAGCTGAATGCGGTATTGGCGGCTGTGCCAGATGAATACGCAGTGGATGCGGCGAACGCCGACTCGCTCGCGGCAGAGATCTTGGGTGGGAGCCCCTTGGAAGTGCTAACGCCGACGGGACAAGAGACCGAAGTGGCAATCTCTGAGGTTTCCGCAGGACTCCCCCAGTCGGTTCTCCCCCTTGATGAAAACCAAGATGCAGTGGCCCGCGACGACGAAACGACAACAGTGGCTCAACAAAAGCTAGACGGATCCGTCCAGATAATCACGACTATCGAATCCTCATCCGCGCCTACAACGTATTCATACGACCTCACACTTCCGGAGAACACGACCTTACGGATGAATGACGATGGTTCTGTCGTCGCGTACGACGACACGGGGGCATTCGTAGCTGGCGTACACAAGCCGTGGGCCATCGATGCGACTGGTGCTGCTGTTCCGACTCATTTCGCGGTCGACGGCAACCGACTCACGCAGTTTGTCGAACACGACGCAGCTCATGCGTATCCGATTGTCACGGATCCCTGGCTCGGGGCGAATCTATACGGCAGTGTTAAAGCCACGAAGACTTCACAGGGGTATGTTCTGACGACGACTCCAACCGCGTGGGGCGCTGCATATTCCGGAGTGGCGAACCTCCCCATGTGGTGGGCGCATGCCGACGAGGTGAAGAACAAAGTTCCCAAAGGGTACGCGTGGTCTTTGAGCCTTCAAGAACAGCTCTACTGCCACATTGCAGGGTGGCCGGTAAGCGCTAATCCCAGTTACGACCTGGAGTCATGGAAGCCACATACGTATTGGGAGGCTCAGATACCTTCGAAGTGCCTAGGCGGATATTCACCGGGGAATTGACTGATGCGTAGGTTCACGACAGTCATCGCGTTGGGAGTGTGGACCGCCGTCGTGGCTGCATGCACGGCCTGTTCGACGGACTCGATCGTTTGGGGTTCTGAAGGTGCCGCCGTCAGAGCTTTGGCCGAGAGCGTCATCGATGACATGCAGACATCGGGCGACTCTCCGCATGTGTGCGAGGACGTCGCGCTCGACCTGAAGTCACCTCGGGCATGGGAGTCGATGGCGCCCGGTGAGCCTGAGAGATACTCAGGTGAAGAATGGGCCGACTACGCTGACCTCTCCCCGACGTGGCTCATCAATCTCTCACCGACCGAGGAGGCATCGGGCATGGCCGAAGTTCCCATCTTTCTGTTCTTGCGCGGGGCAGGCGATGACCTCTGCGTTGCGGCGATCGAATGGGGAGAGCTGAGCACGTCACCCTAGGCGTCTTGTCAACAGCATCGCCGATGCAACTTTGCAGTGGCACTAGCGATGAGCAGCGACTCAAGAACGCCACATGGACTCCCCCTCGAGAAATCGACGGGGAGTCCATCGTCTGGCACGGCCGACATGAACGAGGCATGGGATCGAAGTCACCGGCATCCGAGAGCACTCAGCGCCGGTGGTCGCGACTCCGGCGGAATAACGGCCTCGGAAAGCAAGAAAGCCTCCGGCGAACCGGAGGCTTTCTCGTGTTGTGTGACCCCAGCGGGATTCGAACCCGCGTTACCGCCGTGAGAGGGCAGCGTACTAGGCCGCTATACGATGGGGCCGTCTGGCGAAACGTTTCCGTCGCGCGACAACCGTTCAAGTATGCCACGGCGTTTCTCCGTCCGCAAAATCGAGGCCGCCTCCTCGTGACACCCGGGCGTGGCGCGCAGAATCCGTTTGCCGTGGAGCAGGCGAAGGAGTTGACTCGTCTCATGCGCGTCACCAAGTTCGAACATGCTGCTCTCCGTCTCGATGCGAATGACAGGACCCTCCTGATCGATCCGGGCTCCTTCACGGCACCCGTGAACGATCTCAGCGATCTCATCGGGATCGTGATCACGCACGAGCATCCCGACCACTGGACCCCTGAGCACTTCGACCGTCTGCTGCGCACGGCGCCCGGCACCCCGATCTTCGCGCCTGCCGGCGTCGCGCGCGCGGCAGAGGGCTACGACATCACCGTGGTCTCCCCCGGTGATGCCGTCGAGGTCGGCGGTTTCACTCTGCGTTTCTTCGGCGGCACGCACGAGGTCATCCACTCATCTCTCCCCTCCGTGGAAAACGTCGGCGTCCTCGTCAACGACGAGCTCTACTACCCCGGCGACTCCTACGCTGTCCCCGAAGGCATCTCGGTGGGCACTCTCGCCGCGCCGCTCGGAGCGCCCTGGTTGAGGATCGGCGAAGCGATGGACTACGTGCTCGCCGTCGCGCCACGCCGCGCGTTCGGCACCCACGACATGACGCTGTCGGTCATCGGCAAGAACATGCACCGGCAGCGCCTGCAATGGGCCACCGAGCAGGGCGGCGGCGAGTTCTTCGTGCTGGAGCCCGGCGACACCCTCGACCTGTGACCGGCGCAGCACGCCGCCTCCTCCCCTCGCCGACCGCCCGCCTCCGCTTCCGCGAGATGAGGGAGGACGACCTCGATCAGATCGCCGAGATGCTCGGCGATCCGGAGGTCATGGCCTTCTACCCGGCCGTGAAGACGCGCGCGGAGAGCGCCGAATGGATCGCGCGGATGCAGGAGCGCTACCGGGAACACGGGCACGGGCTCTGGGTGATCGAGACGCACGACGGTGAGTTCATCGGGGACTGCGGTCTGACCTGGCAGTCCGCGAACGACGCTCCGGTGCTGGAGGTCGGCTATCACGTCCGTCGCGCGAGTCAGCGCCGGGGCTACGCGACGGAAGCCGCGAGGGCATGCGTCGAACTCGTCGCCCGCGAACTCGCCCCCACCCTGCTGACGGCGATCATCCACCCCGCCAACACCGCGTCGCGCGGGGTCGCCGAGAACCTCGGCATGACGCACATCGACGACGACCGCGCCCACCCGTGGATCGTACGTACGGTCATGGGCATGCAGGTCGCCCCGGCTTAGCCCTCGGCGGACGCGTCCTGTGCGGCGCGTACCCGGAGGTCGCGTTGCAGGTGATCCCGCTGCTCGACGACCAGGCGACGAAGTGCGGCCGGGGCGGCCTCGTTGTCCGAAAGCCAGGCGTCGACGGGGCCGAGGGTGTCGCCCGCAGGGAAGAACCCGAGGACCAGCCTTCGAGCGATCTCGATGCTGCGTCCGCTCCATGCCGCACCGATACGGCGGAAATACTCCTCATCGAAGCTCGCGATGAGGTCTCGGCGTCCCCCGGCGCGGAAGCCGTCGATCTCGGCATCCAAGTGGTCGTTGCTGAGCGATTCGTCATTCCACGCCGACTCCCACGCGCCGCGTCGCACGGCGGTTTCCGGGCGCGAGGCACGTGCGCGCCGCGCCGCCGTGCGCCCACTCCCCGTGTCGTCGCGTTCCTCCTCGGCCGCGATGTCTGCGAGGTCGGCATGCCCCGTCGCGACGAGTGCCGTGAGGAGCTGCCAGCGCAGGTCAGGATCGACGACGAGACCCTCGGGCACGTCCCCGTCGAGCAGTGCGCGCACCCGTTCGCTGTGCACATCGTCGAACGCGGAGGCCGTCGCCAGAGCCCGCGCCCACGAGAGCTGCGCGTCGCTCCCGACGTCCGCGGCCTGAAGCGCATTCCACACGGAGTCGGTCCAGGTGCGCTGCTCGTCGTCGCGCCGGGCGGGTGCGACGAAGTGCCGGATCGTGTGGACCGCATTGGCGAGGACGCCGGACAGGAGTCCGCTGTTCGACTCCGCCGGAGCATGCGTGCGCACGATCGCGAGGTAGCGCGTCGCGCTGAGCTCGCCGTCGCGGGTGGCGTTCCACAGCGACGACCACACCAGGGCGCGGGCCAGCGGGTCTTCGATCGACGAGAGGGACTCCTCGACGGTGCGCAGGGAGGCCTCGTCCAGTCGCGCCTTCGCATAGGTGAGATCGTCGTCGTTGAGCAGCACCAGATCGGCGTCATCGAGCTCCACCTCGGTCCGTTCACCGAGCAGATCGAGTTCCTGCTGGTCCTTCCGGACGATGCGACCATCTTCGCGCCCGTAGAGCCCGATGCGGAGCCGGTGCGGGCGGGGATCCGTCTGCACGAGGAAACGGCGCTCGTCGTCGTCGCTCTCCAGCCGGATCGTCGACACGCCGGAGGTCTGCAGCCATGACGCTGACCAGTCGCTCATGTCACGTCCGGACACGGCACTGAGTTGCACGAGGAAGTCGTCCAGAGTCGTGTTCCCGAACGCGTTCGCCGCGAAGTAGCGACGGGCGCCCTCGAAGAACGCCTCGTCCCCGACGAACGCGACGAGCTGCTTCAGCACCGCAGCACCCTTGGCATAGGTGATGCCGTCGAAGTTGAGTTTCGCGGCTTCGAGATCGGTGATGTCCGCCACGATCGGGTGCGTCGTCGGCAACTGATCCTGCTGGTAGGCCCAGGCCTTGCGACTCGCGGCGAACTTGACCCACGCGTCGTGGAAACGCGTCGCGACGGCGGACGCGTGTGCGCCCATGTAGTCGGCGAAGGACTCCTTGAGCCACAGATCGTCCCACCAGGTCATGGTCACGAGGTCGCCGAACCACATGTGGGCCATCTCGTGGAGGATCGTGTTGGCACGCGCGGCTCGCTGCGCCTCGGTGGCTGCCCCTCGGGACAGGTATGCCTCGGTGAAGGTCACGAGCCCCGGGTTCTCCATCGCTCCGAGGTTGTACTCGGGGACGAAGATCTGGTCGTACTTGCCCCAGGGATACGGGTAGGCGAACGCATCCGCGAAGAAGTCCAGTCCCTGCCGGGTCACCTCGAGGATCTCCTCGGATTCCAGATACGGGGCCAGGGAGCGGCGGGCGAAGACTCCGAGGGCGACCTGTTCCTCGCCGCGCTTCCACTCGCCGTCCACCCGGGTGTAGGGGCCGGCGGCGACCGAGGTGATGTAGCTCGAGATCGGGAGAGTCGGGGCGAACTCGACGCGCTGCACGCCGACGCCGAGGTCCGTGTGCGTCGGTGACTGGTTCGAGAGCACCTCCCACCCGGACGGCGCGTCGACCACGAAGGTGTAGGACGCCTTCATATCCGGCTGCTCGAAGCACGCCATGACCCGGCGCGAGTCGGCGGGCTCGTATTGCGTGTACAGATACGTCTGGTCGTCGGCGGGATCGTGGAAACGGTGCAGTCCTTCGCCCGAACGGCTGTAGGCGCCGACCGCTTCGACCCGGACGACGTTGGACGGGCCGAGCCCGACGAGGGAGATCCGTGCGCCGTCATAGACGACCTCCTGCTCGACACCGTTCAGGACGACGCGGGTGACGGCCTCACCGATGAAGTCGAGCCAGGTCGCTTCGGTGGACGCGTCGAATTCGAGCGTCGTCACCGTCGGGAACCCGGTGCGAGCCCGCTCGGGGGCGCCGGTCAGGTCGAGCTCGACGCGAATGCGGTGCACGGTGACCGCTGCGGATCGCGCTGCGGTCTCCTCGCGGGTGAGGTTGGCTGTATCCATGTATCCATCCTGTCATCCGGATCGCCGCGTCCTCTTCCGCGACGTCGCCGGTCCGCCCAGCAGTCGGCGGATGGCCGTCTCGGGCGACACGGAGATGTCGAGGGTGCGCCCCCGCGCATACTGCGTGAACACTCTCGGATCGATGTAGCTGCCGCGTGCGACGGCGGTGGTGTTGCCGAGTGCGGTCGCCGCGGCCTGCACTGCGAGCCGCTCGGCCTGCTTGCGCTCGCTGCGACGATCGAGTTCGCCGATCCGGGCCAGGGCGTCGGCGGCGATGATCGTCCCGTGCAGAGTCCGGAAGTCCTTCGCCGAGAAGGAGGAGCCGGTGACCTCGCGCAGATACGCGTTCACTTCGGCCGGGCTGATGCGCACACGGCGGCGGCCGCGCCGATAGGCCAGCAGGAAGGCTCCGGACTTCCCCGCGGCGAAATCGGTCAGGGCGTCCGCGAGCGCCTCATCGGTGATCTCTATCGATGCCGTGCGCCCGCTCTTGGCGGGGAACGACAACGCCACCTCGCTCCCGGCCACGCGCACGTCACGACGTCGCAGGGTCGTGAGACCACGGCTGCCGTGACGCACCAGGTACCGCTCCGAGCCGATCCGGAGTGCCGCATCGTCGAGCAGGCGGAAGGCGATCGCCAGCGCGCGCTCCTTCGTCTGTCCATCCTCGCGGAGAGCCCGTGTCACGCGTGCTCTGGCACCGGGAAGCGCAGCGGCGAGTTCGAGAGCGCGGACGAACTTCTTGCGGTCGCGGCTGACGCGCCACAGCGGGTGGTAGAGGTACTGTTTGCGGCCCGCCTCGTCGACCCCGACCGCTTGGATGTGCGCCAACGGATCCGCAGCGATCCAGACGTCGCGCCAGGCCGGCGGAATCACCAGATCGTCGATGCGTTGCCGATCAGCTTCCGGGGCGGTCTCTCCCCCGGGACCCGCATACCGGAACCCCGATCCGGATCGCCGCCTGCGGAACCCGGGGTCCTCCCCCGGAACCACCCGGTTCAGTCTCGCCATCCGCTCTCCCTCCTCGACCCTCTCGCCTCAGACGAGGATGCCGCCTCGTCACGGCCGGCGATAGGGAGTGGCGTCGCGGCCCCGTGCGTGCTAATCGTCGTCGGAGGGAGGTGCGGCGAACGCACGACGCATGTGGTCGCTCGTCAGGAAGTCGGCGATACCGATCATGATGAGGCTGAAGATGATCTGCTCGGAGACCATCCACAGCGGATACAGGCCGGGGATGGCGGCCATCACGAGCGTGATGATCGGGAAGATCTGCGCGAACAGGCGCAGGCGCTGATACGCCCAGCGCCACCCTCGCCGGGCTCGCCACGCGAAGTAGAACAGCGTGACGGTCATCGCGAGGACCACGAGCGTCCGCATCCACACCGCGAATGAAACGGGCTCTCCGTCGACCGCGAGCACCAGCGCCACCACGACCGCCCCGACACCGATCACGAGCTCGACGACGAGAAGCCAGAGGATCCACGCGAAGGCGCGCACCGTCCGGGGATGGGTGCGGTCGGCCTCGCTGATGGCGACGCCGGCGTGGCGGCCGCCCGCGATCCGATCGAGACGGAGGAAGAGGGGTTCCAAAGCCATGTCTGGAGCCTAGGCGTTCCGATTCTCGGTGTCCTCCGGCAGGCCCACCTTCGCCTTCGCCCACGACCGCCCGTGCGTGTCCTTGAGGATGTCGTACTCGACATCGACGTGAGGCTCGATCGCGCTGTACTTGTCGTTCGGGGCGCCGATCACCAGCTGGAAGCCGAGACCTCTCCACGCACCGATCGCGCGCTTCGTGAAATGCGCATCGGCCTTGATCAGAGCCTCGTCCATGAAGACCGGGGCGTAGCGCGGTCGAGCCGCGCCCGCGTCTCCGAGCTGGTACCGAAGAGCGGCGCCGACGATGAACGCGACGAGCTCCTGCGACTCCCCTCCGGACTTCTCGCCGATGTGGTCGTAGAGCGCGACATGCGAACGCGTGGCGGCGTCCACTCTCTCCGCACTCACCCGCACATGGTTCCTCACGTCGATCAGCTCCGCGAAATCGGGGGCCGTGCGACGCATGCGTGCGATCAGCCGGCTCATCTTGCGGTAGACGGTCTCACGCTCCGCATCCGTCGACGCCGCATCGATGAGTCCGCGGACCTCACGGAGCTCCCTGCGGAACCGCTTGCGCGCCTCCGTCTGGTTCTCCCGCGGGGTGATCTGCAGCCGATGGTCATCGTCGTAGAACGGGAGCTCCTCCATGATCCTGTTGATGGGATCGATCCGATCCTTGATCTCTCGGAGGGAGCGGCTGAGCGTCGAGTCGAGGCTCGTCAGATCGTTTCCGGACAGCTTGAGGAGACTGTCGCGCCACTCGGTTTCGAGCTCATGCAGCCCGTTGGTCTGGAGCGCTTCGAGGATGCTCTCGAACTCGCCGACCGAGGCATCCGGATCGGGGAGGATCGTCAGACTGTCCCAGCGTTCGAGGAACCCGGTCATGAGTCGACGCATGCTCTCCCGCTGCTGCTCGTGAGCGTCGGCGGCTTCGCGGCGCTCCTCGAGGAGGCGCTGCGCGGCGGTCCGGAGCGCTGTGTCGAGATGCGACAGTCTCTGAGCCGCCGTCGGTGTGTCCCCGGTCTCCGCATGCAGGAATCGCCCGTCGAGGAAGGCCGCGTGCCCCTCCTCCAAGACGGTCCCCGACGACGCTGCCGCATCGATCACGGTCTGGCAGGTGTCGACGTCATCGGTCACCTGCCCCCACCGCTCCTGCGTCTGGGCGAGCTCATTGCCCAGACGCGCCTCGTCGTCGCGGAGGCGACCCGCACGGGCCCTCAACTCCTCGGCCTGGCTCTTCAGCTGCGCGATCTCGGGGCTGGCCGTCGTCACCTCGGCTTCGACCGCGAGCCAGCGCTCCTTCTCCGCTTCCACGGCGGCGACATCGATCTGCTCCCAGGTGAGGTCCTCGATCTTCGCGAGCGCGGTGGACGTCGTCTCGATCCGGTCGAGCGCGGCCTCGGCCTCCTGCGCCGCCGCGGCGGCGTCCTCGTATCGCTCGGCAAGTCGGTGGAGTTGCTCGTCGAGTTCCCGCAACCGGCGTTCGTTGGTGAAGCCGAGCACATTGGCACGGCCCTGACCGCCGTGACCGCCGCGGCTTCCCTGAGATACCTGACCGCTGATCGTGAGCGCCTTCTGGTGTTCGCTCAGCTGCGAGGGGGAATCCACGCAGACGTACCCGTAACGCTCCTGCAGTCTCTGCTGCAACCAGCCGGTGAAGGGCGATGGCAGGTAGTCGAGCCGGGCG
The DNA here is from genome assembly GCF_023101205.1 of Microbacterium aurugineum. Classification (NCBI taxonomy): domain Bacteria; kingdom Bacillati; phylum Actinomycetota; class Actinomycetes; order Micrococcales; family Microbacteriaceae; genus Microbacterium; species Microbacterium aurugineum. The sequence continues at coordinate 1,856,660 of NZ_CP078078.1, forward strand.
GGAAGCGACTTCGGATCGGCAGGGCGCATCTCGGGCAGTCCGACGTGCACGCCTTCGTAGTTCAGGCGCTCGGGAGTGCGGACCGCGTTGATGGCGGAGCGGAACGTCGCCAAGTGCTCGGCATCGATCAGCAGCGTCCGGGCGAAACCGCCGAGAGCGAGGTTGAAAGCCTCACGCCAGGGCTCGAACTCGGTCCGCAGCTCGATGAGCTCCGCTACGAAGGGGAGCTCCGACGGGGAGAGACCCACCGCCTCGGCGAGCAGCGCCCGCGACTCGTCGAGACGCGCCGGGATGCTGCCCCGCACACGGCTCGTCCGCTCGCGTTCCTCCCGAACACCGCGCATCTCCGTCTCCGCGGCTCTCCGAGTCGTCTCCGCGTCGGCGAACGCAGCCCGTGCCCCGCGGCTGTCGGACTTCGCCGACGCACCGCGAGCCTGGGAGACGAACGCGTCGAACTGCGCCGCGGTTTCGACCTCTGCGCCGAACTCGCGGACGATGGCGTCGAACTTCGCCCGTTCCCGACGGACGTCCTCGAGCCGGCGTTCCGCGACGCGGAGCTCGCGCTGCGCGGTCTCGAGGCGATCGCCGCCGGACTGACGGAGGACATCGAGGAGTCCTTCGCGCTCGAGGTCGGCCGCGTCGACGAGCGCACGCTTCTCGCGGACGGCGAGGCTCAGGGCACGCGCACGGTCGCCCAGTTCGACCTCCACCTCGCGGAGCAGATCCAGACGTCGCTGCGCATTCCACAGAGCGGCGAGCGAGGACGGATCCGTGAAGACCCCGACCTCGTCGATCACCCTGACGCGCTCGGCAGCCGCGGCGATCCGCTCCTTGATCGCCCGGATCGGTTCGAGAGCGCTCACCTGCTGCTTGGCGGTCAGCATCCGGGTGCGCGTGCTCTCGAGCTCGTCGAAGTGCGCGACGACGGCGTCTGCGGTGGCCATGGTCTCGGGCTCTTCCAGGACGAGCTTCTTGTAGAGATCGTCGACCGTCGTGATCTGCTGTCCTGCCTGGATGCGCGCCAGCAGGCTGATGGCCTTCGAGCCGGAGCCCGCGGCACCGATCCCGAGCACGGCCTGCAGCCGCGCCGAGAACTCACGGTCGGTGGCGAGCGTCTCCAGCCCGGTCCCACGCACCGCCGAATCGGACAGGCGCTGCGCGGCCGCCTGCTCCAGCAGTCCCAGGTCGAAGGCGCCGCCGACCGTCGCCCGCACCCGGGTCGTGTCTTCCAGCGTGCGCGCGTCCGCCGGGATGTACCACGCACGCACCGCGGTGAACCGTGATCCGTCGTGATCCAGCCACGTCGTGGCGATCGCGCTCCAGGTGTCCTCACCGTCACCACGCAGCACGCGCAGTTTGGTGCCGTCCTCGGTTCGGGACTCGTCGATCTTCCCCCGCCCGTAGGAGAGGATGTTCCGCTGCTCCTCGCCCCGGGGGCGCCCGGTCACGCCACCGTTGGACGCGCCGTTGAACGGTGTCGTATGCGGCATCATGAGCGCGATGTACGCGTCCATCAGCGTGGACTTCCCCGACCCCGAACCGCCGCAGAGCAGGGTCGCATCCGGGGAGAAACGCACGCGGTGAGGGCCGCCGTCATAGCCGCCCCAGTTGATCAGCTGCAGCTCCTCCGCCACCCACTGCTGCCCTCGGGACCCCGAGGGGATGAGTCCGAACAGCGTGTCGACCATCGTCATCGTTGCACCACTTCCTGCGACCGCAGCCAATCCCGGAGCTCCTTGAGCGTCTCCGCGCTCAGCACCACTTCGACGAGCGCCGTGATCCGATAGCGACCACTCGTCTCCTCCTGGATGATCCCCTCACGGTCGAGACGGTCCATCGCGTTGCGAATCGCCTTCTGCTGTCGGGCGGTCCCTCCGTCGACATCCGTGAAGTAGCTCAGCACCGTCTGCTCGAGATCTTCGATGTCGATGCGGACGGAGGCCTCACCGGCAGCGGACTCCCGCTGATAGACGGTGCGCAGGTGCACGAGCACCAGGGTCTCCGCACGTGTGTACGGCGCATCCTTGAGGAGAACGGGCATGTCGATCTCGTCGGAGCGGAGCTGCTGCTTGTACGCGAATCCCCGGCCGTGGTCGATGACCAGGCGCAGGTACAGGTCGTTCAAGCGCGACTCGATCACCTGCTGATGGTCCAGCAGCAGGGTCCACTCCCGACGGTTGCGCTCCGCAGCGATGAACCGGCGCTGCAGGATGTGCACCAGCACACGTCGGATCTCCGGATCGAGCGTTCCCCGATCACCGGCGAAGTGCTCCTCGATGTCGTCTTCCATCGGAACCGGCGCGATGAACGGCTCATCGAGCGGCGCCTCGGTCGCGAGGCTCTGTTCAGGCATGTGCATCTTCCTTCGGGTTGCGCGCCGTGACGGCACCGAACGCGAAACGTCGTGTCGAGCCGTCCGGACGCAGGGCTTCGACCACCGACACCTCGTCGCTCTCGGTCATGCCGTTGCGGTGTGCGATCTCGAGCAGACCGAGAAGGTCGACGGGGCGGCGCGTGTCGTCCGCGGCTGTCGTGAACGCGGCGGCGAGGTCGAACTCCTCGCCGAGGGCGGAGACGTGTTCTTCGAGTTCGGTGTATCTCGGGCCTCCCCAGGCGCGACTGTCGACGTCGAGGAACTCGACGTCGTCGGCGTCCGTGAGGGGAGCGGGGGCGGCGGGAGGGCGAATGCTGCTCACCGTTTGCCGGAGGTGTCCGAGGTCGACGAGCGGGAGGCTGCGCACCGGCGCTGCGCTCGCGCCCGTGCCGTCCCAGACATGGAGGGCGGCGATCACATCGCGGAGCAGGTCGTCGATCTGACGGTCCCGCAGCGGATCGTGCGTCTTCACCTGCCCGGTAATGACGTGCGATGCGCGGCGCTGCGCGGCCAAGACCTCCTCGACGCCGAGTTCGACCCGGCGTCCGATGGCATCGAGATCGGCGCGCTGGTTGCTGTCGAGCTTGCGTGCGAACGGCTGCCGGAGCAGGCCGTGGAGTTGCTCGGACAGCGCGTCGATGCGCTCCGGGTCACCGATCAACCGCAGCGCCCCGGCGAACGCGCGCCCTTCGGGGGTGGAGTTCATGACGTCCTGCGCGCGCTGCAGATACTCACGGAGGACCTCGCCCGTCGGACGCTCGTCGCGACGCAGATGGGCGACGACATCGCGCTGCATGAGCTTCAGGGATTCGGCGACGCGCGTGAAGTCCGCCGGGAGCTCGCGAGCCAGATGCAGCACGTTCTCCGCCTCTTCGAAGAGCTCCTCATCATCGAGGGGATCCGCCTTGCCGGATTCCTCGATCCGGGCGATCTCCGCGTCGAGTGCCGTCCGCTCCTCGCGAAGGCGCGTGAGTCGTCGCTCCGGATCGGCCTCCGCACTGTCCGCCAAGTGCTCCACGGCCTCGAGGAGCGTGCGCACGCGGGAGTTCGAGACGCGTGTGCGTCCACCGCCCGTCCGGCCCGCGATCTCCAGCGCCTCCACCGCTTGCGCGGAGAGCCGATACACCTCGACGTCGTCATCGATCTGCTGGACCAGCCAGCCCAGGCGCACCCAGTTCCTCGAGACATCGCGTCCGGTCCCCGCCGGTGTCCGTCGCTCATCGTCATCGTCGTCCGCGCCCCTCAGCTCCTCGAGGATCTCGGAGAGCTCGGCATGGGCATCCGCGATCGGGATCGACGGCCGGTCAGCCGTGAACAGCAGAGAAAGCGAGGCGACGACGAAGGGAGCGTACCGACCGTGGAGCAGATCGAGGGTCGGAGTGCGGAAGGCGGTGACAGCGCGGGAGTATGCCGATTCCGCTCGTGTTCCTGTCACACATTCACATTAGTCGCGACGTCGGTCTTCCTCGGACGCGACGCGGGAGGATGCCGCGCGACGACCGGCCAGCTGAGCACAACCGCCCGAACACGAAGAAACCCCCGTCTGAGCGGGGGTTTTGATCTTGCTGGGGTACCTGGACTCGAACCAAGAATAACGGAACCAGAAACCGTCGTGTTGCCAATTACACCATACCCCAAGGGCGAAACCAGGGCCTCGCACCGAGAATCAAGCCTACCCGAGCGGCGGCGGAACACCAAAACCGGTGCCCTATGCCGCCGCCCGGGCGCGTCGCGGTTCAGCTCGCGAGGAACGTGGAGAGCGACCGCAGGCGACGCAAGGACTCCTCTTTGCCCAGCAGCTCCATCGACTCGAACAGCGGTGGCGAGACCCGGCGGCCGGTGATGGCCACCCGCGGCGGGCCGTAGGCGATGCGCGGCTTGAGCTCGAGCTTCTCGACGAGCTCGGCGGCGAGGGCCTCCTGGATCTTCTCCGGCGTGAAATCCGTCACCGGTTCGAGCGCGGTGACGCAGGCGTCGAGAACCTCGGCCGCATTCGCCGGAAGGCCCTTGAGCGCGTCCTCGGCATACGAGACCTCATCCGTGAAGAGGAAGCCGACCATCCCCGGCACCTCACCCAGCAGCTGCACACGTTCCTGCACGAGGGGCGCGACGCGGAACGCCATCACCAGTTGCTCATGCGTGGGCTCATCGAACAGACCCGCGGCGGCGAGGTACGGCACGGTCCGCTCGGCGAAGTCCTTCTCCCCCAGCATCCGGATGTGATCGCCGTTGATCGACTCGGCTTTCTTCTGATCGAAGCGCGCCGGGTTGGGGTTCACGTCGGTGATGTCGAACGCGGCGGTGAACTCATCGAGCGAGAAGACGTCGCGGTCGGGACCGATCGACCAGCCGAGCAGAGCCAGATAGTTGAGCAGCCCCTCGGGGATGAACCCGCGCTCCCGGTGCAGGAACAGGTCCGCCTGCGGGTCGCGCTTGGAGAGCTTCTTGTTGCCGGTCTCCCCCAGCACCAGCGGCATGTGGGCGAAGCGCGGCACGAAGGTCGTCACACCTGCATCGATCAGTGCCGCGTACAGCGAGAGCTGGCGCGCGGTCGAGGGCATGAGGTCTTCGCCACGCAGCACGTGGGTGATGCCCATCAGCGCATCGTCGACCGGGTTCACGAACGTGTACAGCGGCACGCCGTTCGGACGCACCACCACGAAGTCGGGGAACGAACCGGCGGGGAAGGTGACCTCACCGCGGATCAGGTCGACGTACGTGAGGTCCTCATCCGGAACACGCAGGCGGAGAGCGGGCTGACGGCCCTCGGCACGGAACGCCTCCTTCTGCGCATCGGTGAGGTCGCGGTCGAAGTTGTCGTAGCCGAGCTGCTTGGCGCGACCGGCGGCCTCGTTGCGCGCATCGATCTCCTCCGCCGTGGAGTAGCTCTCGTAGAGGGCTCCGGTGGCGATGAGCTTGTCGATCACCTCACGATAGATGTCGTGACGCTCCGACTGCCGGTAGGGCGCATGCGGACCGCCGACCTCGACGCCCTCATCCCAGTCGATCTTGAGCCAGGTCAGCGCGTCCACCAGCTGGCGGAAGCTCTCCTCGCTGTCACGCGCGGCGTCAGTGTCCTCGATGCGGAACACCATCTTCCCGCCGTTGTGACGGGCATAGGCCCAGTTGTAGAGAGCCGTGCGGACCATGCCGACATGCGGCAGACCGGTCGGCGAGGGGCAGAAGCGGACGCGGACGTCGGCACCACTGACAGTCGTGGTGAGAGGATGAGGGGTAGCCATAGCCCTTCGATTCTACGGGGACAGCGCTGGGCGCCGTCGGCGGGTCGCGGCGCTCAGCGACCGGCGCTCACCGCGATCGCCGCACGATGCTCCAGCGGCAGCGATCCGCGCACGCTCCGCTCCTCCACGACGGTGTCGAACGCGGTTCGGAAGCGCTGCCGCTCGGCCTGGTCGAGACCGGCGTAGAGAGCACCCGCACCGGCCACTCCCCCGTCGACCGAGAGCCAGAGCGAATCCGGGTCCGCGTTCCAGATCCAGTCGATCTCGGTGACCGCGACGTGCGGGAGTCCCGCCTCGTGCAGCATCCGCCCGAATCCGTCAGACGTCCGCTCGAAGTCCTCCGCGTCCGAGAGCCGTGCGCCGACGAACGGCGCGATCCCGGCACGCTCGGTGATCTCGGCCCAGAGCCAGGAAGGCGAGAGGGTCCAGACCGTCGCCACGACGACACCCCTGCTGACTCGTCGCAATTCCGCGGCGGCAGAGCGCGGAGAGTCGACGTGATTGAGCACGAAGTTCGCGATGGCCACGTCGAACTCTCCCTCCGCGAACGGCAGTGTGGGCAGGGCGCCGTCGATCGTCTCGATCCGAGGGTGCAACCGGCGGGACGCCGCGCGCATGGTGGGTTCCGGCTCACATGCCGTCACCGTCCATCCGTCGGCCGCCCACCTCGCTGCGAGCGTGCCGTCCCCCGCACCGACGTCGACCAGACTGCGACCGTTCCCTTCGCCCAGCACCTCCCGCATCGCCGAGAAGGTGCCCGCGCAGAGCGCGGCGTAGGAAGCCGAGTACGCGTCGCCGACGCCGGACCAGTCCTTCACCGTGCTCCGGAACGAGCCAGCGGAGCCAGCGCCACGATCGCGATGACCAGCACGAAGGCCGCGACCCCGAGCCCCGCGTACTGGAAGTTCGCCAGCACCACTCCCGCGAGCACCGAACCCGCCGCAGCGGACAGGCTCATCAACGAGTCGCTGCGGCCCTGCCTGCGCGTGCGGAGCTCAGGCGCGGACGCCTCGGTGAGGAGCGCGGCACCGGCCACCGTCGCGGCGCTCCACCCCAGACCGAGCAGGATGAGGGCGACCATCACGCCCCAGGCCTCGGTGCCCGTGAAGACCGCGAAAGCCAGCGCCCCCGCGAGGAGCGCCTGACCGAGGAGGACGACCTGGAGCCGGCCCCACCGGTCGGCGAGCACCCCGAAGACGGGCGACAGCGCGTACATGCCGCCGACATGGAGCGCGATCGTGATACCGACCAGCGCGGAGACATCCGCCGGGCTCGGCGCCATCCCGCCGGCGCCATGCGCCATGTGGGACAGGTGGACGGGGGTCATCGCCATGACCGATGCCATGACCACGTGAGACCCCGCGATCGCGAAGATCGCGTAGCGCGCGACCCGAGGCCGGTCCGCGACCGCGGTTCCCGTGACGGCGGCGGACGACTTCGCGAGACGCTGAGCGGCCAGCAGAGGATCGGGCCGCAGCGCGACGATGTAGAGCACGAGCGCCGCGCACTGCGCGACGAACGAGAACAGATAGGAGCCCGTCTGCGGAGGCATCCCGACCGCCTGCCCGACGATCTCGCCCGGTCCGAGCAACAGCGGGCCGGCGACACCGCCGATGGTCGTCGACCAGACGACGATCGACAGGTCGCGACCACGATGCTGCGGTGCGGCGAGATCGGTGGCGGCGAACCGCGACTGCAGGTTCCCCGCGTTGCCCGCCCCGATCAGCAGGATCCCGACGAGGAGCAGCGGGAAGACGCGCAGGGAGGCGGCGAGGATGACGACCGCGATACCGACAAGCGCGAAGAGGTTGCCGAGGGTGAGCGCGCGACGCCGTCCGACGCGCGCGGCGAGGCGGGCGAGCGGAATCGCGCATGCGGCCGCTCCGAGCGTCACGGAAGCCGTGGCCAGCCCGGAAAGCGCATCGTTGCCCGAGATGTCCGCGGCCAGGAGCGCGCCGAGGGAGACCGTCGCACCGAATGCGATGCCGCCGAGGACCTGTCCGAGCGACAGCACCAGGACGGTTCGCCGCTGGACCGCCGTCTGCTGCGCCGCCGTCAGGGCGACGGTCGTCATGGCACGGGAACGGCGTTGCGCGCGGTGTTGCGAAGGATGCCGAGTCCGGAGATCTCGACCTCGACGACGTCACCCGCCTCGAACGTGCCGACCCCGGCCGGCGTGCCCGTCATGATCACATCGCCGGGGAGAAGGGTGAAGACGGCGGAGGCGTACTCGATGATCGCCGGCACCGAGTGGATCATGTCGGTGAGTGGGGCGTGCTGGCGCACCTCGCCGTTCACCCGCGTCTCGATCGTCGCGTTGGCCGGATCGAAGTCCGTCTCGATCACCGGTCCCAGCGGGCAGAAGGTGTCGAATCCCTTGGCCCGCGACCACTGGCCGTCCTTGCGCTGCAGGTCCCGCGCGGTCACGTCGTTGCCGATCGTGTAGCCGAGCACGTAGTCGAGCGCGTTCTCGGCCTTCACGTTCTTCGCGATCTTCCCGATCACCACGACGAGCTCACCCTCATACTCGGTGCGCTCCGAGAGCGAGGGACGCACGATCGCATCACCCGGTCCGATCACGGACGTGTTCGGCTTCAGGAACAGCAGCGGTTCCTCCGGGGCCACTCCCCCCATCTCGGCGGCGTGATCGTGATAGTTCTTCCCGACGCAGACGACCTTCGACCGCGGGATCACCGGAGCGAGCAGCGCGGCGTCGGCGAGGGGCACACGAGCGCCGGTCGTCTCGTACCCGGTGAACATCGGATCCCCCGCGAGGACGACGAGCTCGCGCTCGTCGATGATCCCGTACATGATGGCTTCGTCGTGGCTGAACCGGGCGATCTTCATGGTGTCCAGCCTAGCGAGCACGGCACCCTGCACCGAGACCCCCCAACGCCGCCGAGACCCCGTCCTGCGTGCGCCGAGACGACGGGGTCTCGGCGAGAGGACGGGGTCTCGGCGTCGGGGGTCCGGCGTCAGGCGTCGAGGCGCAGGAGCCAGCCGTGCTTGTCCTCACGGCGTCCGTACTGGATGTCGGTCAGCTCTTCGCGCAACGAGAGAGCGAGTTCTCCCAGCGGCTGCGGCTCGTCGAAGCCGTCGCCCACGAGCGCGCCGATCGGGGTGACGACGGCGGCCGTGCCGCACGCGAACACCTCGACGATGTCGCCCGATGCCACGCCTTCACGCCACTCGTCGATCGAGATCGGACGCTTCTCGACCGTGTACCCGCGGTCCTCCGCGAGCTGCAGCAGCGAGTCACGGGTGATGCCCTCGAGGATGCTGTCCGACTCGGGGGTGACGACGCGGCCGTCCTTGAACACGAAGACCACGTTCATGCCACCGAGCTCCTCGACGTCGCGCTTCTCGTTCAGGAACACGACCTGGTCGCAGCCCTGAGCACTCGCCTCGCTCTGTGCGAGCAGGCTCGACGCGTAGTTGCCGCCGGTCTTGGCCTTGCCGGTGCCGCCCTTGCCCGCACGGGCGTATTCCTCGGAGAGCCAGATGCGCACCGGCTTCACACCGCCGGAGAAATAGGCGCCCGCGGGGCTGGCGATGACGTAGTAGGCGACCTTCTGCGCGGCGCGGACGCCGAGGAAGGCCTCCTTGGCGAACATGAACGGACGCAGGTAGAGGCTCTGGTCGGCCCCGCTGGGTACCCAGCGACCGTCGACCGCGATCAGCTCGCGCAGCGACTGGATGAAGTACTCGGTCGGAAGCTCGGGCAGCGCGAGGCGGCGGGCGCTGGCCTGCAGGCGCGCGGCATTGCGGTCGGGGCGGAAGGTGTGGATCGAGCCGTCGGCGTGGCGGTAGGCCTTGATGCCCTCGAAGATCTCCTGTGCGTAGTGCAGGACGGACGCCGCGGGGTCGAGCGGGATCGGTCCGTACGGCTGCACGCGGGGCCGGTGCCAGCCGCCCTTGACCGACCAGCAGATGTCGACCATGTGGTCGGTGAAGACCACACCGAAGCCCGGATTCTCCAGCACCTCGGCCAGCCGCGCGGGCGACGCGGCGGTCAGGTTCTTCGTGACGGCGAACTCCAGGGGAGCCACGGTCGCCTCGGCATCGATGGTCGTCATCTCATCATCCATTCCTCGTGGGTGGGCGCATCCTCGCGCCCGTTCAGCCTACGCCTGCGGTCAGAGTCGTGCGGTGATCGCGGAACCGATCTCCGCGGTCGTGCGCGCCGCGCTGCGGGCGGCGATGTCGGCCTCGACCGCGGCGCTCACCCGCGCGGATTCGGCGGAGAGGCCGAGGTGGTCGAGCAGCAGCGCGATCGAGAGGATCGCCGCCGTCGGATCGGCCTTCTGCTGACCGGCGATGTCGGGGGCGGAGCCGTGCACGGGCTCGAACATCGAGGGGAAAGCGCCATCGGGATTGATGTTGCCCGAGGCGGCGAGGCCGATGCCGCCCGTGACCGCTCCGGCGAGGTCGGTCAGGATGTCGCCGAACAGGTTGTCGGTGACGATGACGTCGAAGCGCGAGGGGTCGGTCACCAGGAAGATCGTGGCCGCGTCGACGTGCAGGTAGTCGACCGTGACCTCGGGGTGCTCGGCCGCGATCTCGTTCACGATGCGCTGCCAGATGGCTCCGGCGTGGACGAGCACATTGGTCTTGTGAACGAGCGTGAGCTTCTTGCGGCGACGCTCCGCGAGCTCGAAGGCGTAGCGCACGACCCGCTCGACACCGAATGCGGTGTTCACGGAGGTCTCGTTCGCGACCTCCTGCGGGGTGCCCTTGCGGATCGCCCCGCCGTTGCCGACGTACGGCCCCTCGGTCCCCTCGCGGACCACGACGAAGTCGATCTCCCCCGGCGCGGCCAGCGGTCCGGGAGCTCCGACGAAGAGCTTGGAGGGACGCAGGTTCACGTAGTGGTCGAGCGAGAAGCGCAACCGGAGCAGGAGTCCCCGCTCGATGTTCGCGTCTTTCAGTCGCGGGTCCCCCGGCGTTCCGCCGACGGCGCCCAGCAGGATCGCGTCGTGGGCGGCGATGGCGGCGAGGTCGTCATCGGTGAGCGTGTCGCCGGTCTCCAGGAAGCGGCCGGCGCCGAGCGAGAAGCGGGTCTTCTCGAACACGACGTCGCTCGCCGCGGTCACGGCGTCGAGCACCTTCTCCGCCTCGGCGATGACCTCGGGACCGATGCCGTCACCGGGGATGACGGCCAGCTTCACGACACGCGACATGACACTCCTTGCGCACTGCACGGGGATGGACCGGCCCAGACCTGCCGCAGGGCGGGGCGGGCCGATTCTCCCAGCGTACTGGTCAGTGCGAGGGGGCTTTGCGCAGTGTGACGGCGGCGATCACCCCGGCGACCACGACGAGCCCGGCTCCGATCAGCGACGTCACCGTCACACCGGAACCGAATGCGTCGGCCGCCGCGTCCCACAGGGCCGTCCCCAGCTGCGCCGGGAGCTCCTGCGCTGCGGTATAGGCGCCGGCGAGGGTCTCCTCCGCCGCGTGTGCGACATCGGCGGGCAGACCTGCCGGAAGCACGAGAGCGCCGCGGTAGAACGCCGTGATGATGCCGCCGAGCACCGCGGTGCCGAGCACCGCCCCGAGCTCGTACGCCGTCTCCGAGACCGCACTCGCCGCGCCTGCCTTGGCTGCGGGAGCGCTCGAGAGGATCAGCTCGTTGGAGATCGTCTCCGCCGCGCCGATGCCGATGCCCAGCACCACGAACGCCACCACGAGCGGCAGGACGCCGTGCTCATGCGTCGTGAACGCCACGATGAGGTAGCCGGCCACCGAGAACGCGAGCCCGGCGGGGACCACGATGTGCGGCGGCACGCGGCGCGAGACCGGCACGACGGAGAGCCCCGCCACGATCATCGCGAGCATGCCGGGGACCAGTGCGATGCCGGCCATCATCGGCGACAGGCCGAGGACCAGCTGCAGGTGCTGCGACACGAAGTACAGGAAGCCCACCAATGCGACCACGCTGAGCAGGTTCACCAGGATCGCCCCGGAGAAGGAACCGCGCCGGAACAGCGCCATGTCGAGCATCGGGCTCTTGACCCGCAGCTGACGACGGACGAACAGGTAGCCCATGCCGAAGCCGAGCAGAGCCCAGGCGCCGGCGGTGAGGCTCGGGCCGTCCACCGCGAGGGACTTGATCGCGTAGACCACCGGGATCATGGTCGCCATCGACAGCGCGATGCTGATCAGATCGATGCGACCCGGGTTCGGATCACGACTCTCCGGCACCAGCAGCGGTGCGGCGATGAGCAGGGGGATGAGCACCGGAACGGCGATCAGGAAGACCGATCCCCAGGCGAAGTGCTCGAGCAGGATGCCGCCCACGATCGGACCCAACGCCGACCCGGCGGAGAACGCCGATGCCCAGACCGCGATCGCCATGCGGCGCTGATCACGGTTGCGGAAGATCGACCGGAGGAGGGAGAGCGTCGACGGCATCAGCATGGCGCCGAAGAGACCCAGGAGCGCACGGGCGGCGATCAGCAAGCCGGCCGTGGGCGCGAAGGCGGCGAGTGCGGATACGGCGGCGAAGCCGGTCGCCCCGATCAGCAGCATCTTCCGACGTCCGAACCGGTCACCCAGGGTACCCATCGTGACGAGGAGTCCCGCGAGCACCAGCGGGTACACATCGATGATCCACAGCTGCTCCGCACCGGTGGGCGCGAGCGCGATGGAGATCTCGGGGAGCGCGAAGCTCAGCACCGTGTTGTCCACCGACACCAGAAGCACCGGCAGCATGAGGACGACGAGCGCCGCCCAGCCACGGGCTCCGACACGGGGAGCATCCGTCTCTGTCGTCGGGATCGACGCAGTACGGGTCATGGAACACCTCTCAGGATCGTGATCGACGGTTAGTGAACCGTCCGGCTGGTATAGTAACAGAATTCCGACCGCTCCCCCTGTGCAGAGGACCCACGATGCCCCGACCTCCCCTCGCTCGCGAGAAGGTGCTCGACGCCTTCGAAGCGATCCTGATCGAAGACGGCGAGCGTGCCGCGACCCTCGACGCGACAGCCAAGGCAGCAGGGGTCTCCAAGGGTGGTCTGCTGTACCACTTCGGCTCGAAGGAAGAGTTGGAGATCGGCCTGGTCGAGCGCCTCGACCGCCTCACGACAGCGGACCTCGAGCGGATGACGGCAGCCGAGGAAGGGCCCGTCGCTTACTACGTGCGCACCTCGGTGATGGAAGACGACGCCCTCGACCGTGTCCTGATCGCGACGACGAGGCTCGCGCAGGGCGGCTCGGTCGCTGCGGCCGACATGCTGCGCGAAACACGGCGACGTTGGGCTGAGACGATCCGTCCGCACGTGCGCGACAACGCGAGCCTCGACCTCGTGATGCTCGTCAGCGACGGCCTGTACTTCAACAACTCCCTCGACGTGCACGGACCCGAACGCCTGGTTCCCCGAAGCGACGAGCTCAAGGACCTGATCGCGCTGGTGCTCCGAGCCACGGCCTGACGGTCAGAGAGACGGGTGCTCAGACCTCGGTGATCTCGATCTGCCGGAAGAGGTCGGCGTCGATCGCGGCGCTCACGTCTTCGAGCAGCTCCTCCGACACCGGCGAGTCGAGCGTCAGCACGCTGAGCGCCTGAGCGCCCGCCGCCTGACGCGCGATCTGCATGCCGGCGATGTTGATGCCTGCTTCGCCGAACTTCTGCCCGTACACCGCGACGATGCCGGGGCGGTCGGTGTAGAGCATCACGACGTGGTGCTGCTCGATCGGCAGTTCGAGCGCGTGATCGTTGATCCCGACCAGCTTCTCCGTCTGCTTCGGCCCCGTCAGGGTTCCCGAGACCGACAGCTGGGTCCCGTCGGACAGTGCGCCCGTGAGCGTGATGACGTTGCGGTACTCGTCGCTCACGTCGTCCTTGATCAGACGCACGGCGATCCCGCGCTGTTCGGCGAGGAGCGGGGCGTTCACGTACGAGACGGTCTCACTCACGATGTTCGTGAACACGCCCTTGAGCGCGGCGAGCTTGAGAACGCTCACGTCGTAGGCGTTGAGCTCGCCGTGCACCTCGACGTCGAGACTCGTGAGAGGCGAGGTCGCCAGCGAGGCGAAGATCTGGCCGAGCTTCTCGACCAGGGAGATGCCGGGGCGCACGTACGGGTCGATCACGCCACCCGCGACGTTCACCGCGTCCGGCACCAGGTCTCCGCCGAGGGCGAGACGCACCGAGCGGGCGACCGAGACGCCTGCCTTCTCCTGCGCCTCCTCGGTGCTCGCGCCGAGGTGCGGCGTGACGACCACGTTGGGCAGGTCGAGCAGCGGGCGCGCGGTCCCGCCGTCCACGGGAGGCTCGGTCGTGAAGACATCGAGCCCGGCACCGGCGATCTCTCCTGCGACGAGCGCCGCGTGGAGCGCTTCCTCATCGATCAGTCCGCCGCGGGCGACGTTGACCACGAACGCCGTCGGCTTCATGGCCTGGAACTGCGCGGCACCGATCATGCCGGTGGTCTCCGGCGTCTTCGGCATGTGGATCGTCAGGAAGTCCGACTCGGCCACGAGCTCGTCGAGGGAGAGGAGCTGCACGCCGAGCTGCTGCGCGCGGGCGGACGTGACGTAGGGGTCGTAGGCGACAACACGCATGTCGAAGGCCGCGAGGCGCGCGGCGACGAGGGCGCCGATCCGGCCGAGGCCGACGATGCCGACCGTCTTCTCGAACAGCTCGGCTCCGGTGAAGGAGCTGCGCTTCCACGCGCCACCGGAGAGCGACGCGTGTGCGGCGGGGATGCGGCGGGCGAGGCTCAGAATGTGGCCGACCGTGAGTTCCGCCGCGGAGACGATGTTGGACGTCGGCGCGTTCACGACCATGACGCCCGCTGCGGTGGCTGCCTTGATGTCGACGTTGTCGAGACCGACGCCCGCACGGGCCACGACCTTGAGCTTCGGCGCGTGCGCCAGCGCCTCCTCGTCGATGCGCGTCGCCGAACGCACCAGCACGGCGTCAGCGTCGGCGAGTGCCGCGAAGAGCGCCTCGCGATCGGTACCGTCGACGTCGCGGACGTCGAAGTCGGGGCCGAGGGCCTCGATCGTGGCGGGAGAGAGAACTTCGGCGATGAGCACGACGGGCTTCGGCACAGTGGATCCTTCGGGGCAGCGCGGCAGGCGGGAGGGGCCGATGCGCCGCACACCATGGGGGCGCGATCGCGTCAACTCTACCCGAGGGCTCGGGGCGCTCCGTGCCGTGTGACGCCCGCGACTCAGGCGCTCGGCATCGTCAGGCTGAGCGCAATCAGGCTCATCCAGAACACCGCGACGACACCGAGTCCGGCCAGGAAGACAAGGAGGAGCTCCCCCACCCGCCGACGACGGCCGATCAGGTACGCGAAGACGAAGACGATCGCGGGGAACGCGACGCCGAAGAGCAAGGTCGCCCACCCGCCGGCGGTCAGTCCCGTCTGCGCCATCGTGATCAGATGCGCGACGGCGTTCCACACCGCGTATGCGTAGAACAGTCCGGCCAGGCCGACGACCAGGCCGACGAGCCAGCGCGGCGAACCGGCGGACACCGGCTCCGTGGTCGGGGATGCGCTCATGATCCGACCACCCCCACGGTGACGAAGGGCCAGGGAACCAGCAGGACGACTCCTGCGAGCAGCACGGCGACGCGGATCCACGAAGCCCTCCCCCTGGTCAGGACCCAGCTCGCGAGGAACCAGAGCGCCGGCGCAGCGATCGCCAGGACGAACCAGGGCAGGAACATCGCATCGGCGACCAGGAACGACGCCAGTGGCCGCAGACGCAGTCCGCCGACGATCCATCCGACCGTGTAGAGGAGATACACGCCGCCGACGATGCCGAGGATCAGCAGCATCGGCGTGCTCAGGCCGGCCTGTTCATCCGACCGGGCGGGAGTGATCGTTCCGTCCCCCTCGATCGTGCCGACGTCGCGACTGCCTTTCCCGACGGCGTTCCAGCCAGGGGGCAACGCGGGATCCTTCGGCGCGGAAGCCTCGTCGCCATCCCAGGTGAGGGCGTCGTCGGAGTCGGAAGTCATGCCCTCTAGCGTAGGACACCCGGTCCACTATGCTCAGGGTTGCCTTGAGCTGGAACGGCGGGCATCGGAGGGGAAAGGGAGCACCGTGGCCGAGAGTGACGACACCGACGCGCGGATCGAACCGTCCGCGACGAACGCGACTCCGGAGCCGCCCTCCGGCTGGACTCCCACTGCGGAAGCAAAGGCCAGGGCCACACGCTTCCGGTGGATCGCCGCGGTCCTCTGGGCGGTCGCGATCATCGGCGAGGGTGTCGGCATCTTCTGGCTCCTCCGCCAGCGCGAGTTCGTCGGCGAGGACGGCACTCTGCTCCGCGATCCCGACACCGGCCTGTTGGAGGAACAGGGCGTCACCGCGACGTTCCCGCAGTGGGCGTTCATCGCCCTGCTGGTGCTGCTGGTCGTCATCGCGGCGCTGTCCATCACCGGATCGGTGCTGTGGAAGAAGGCGAACCGCCTCGACCCCGCACGCAAGTCCGACAAGACGCGTTTCTTCGTGCAGAACCAGCTCGGCGCGATCATCGCAGTGGTCGCCTTCCTGCCCTTGGTCATCCTGATCTACCTGAACAAGGACATGGACAAGGGACAGAAGACCACGGCCGGCATCGTCGGCGTGGCTCTCGCGGCCCTTGCCGTGTTCATCGGCGTCGACTTCGATCCGCCGTCCGTCGAGCAGTACACGGCCGACCAGTCCGCCGTGATCCTGCTCCTCGGCAAGGACGAGGTCGTCTGGGTCGATGGCGGGAAGGTGTACCACGTGTGCGATGAGGTGTCGGCGATCCAGACCGGGAGCGAGATCCGCACGGGCACGACGGCGCAGGCGGTCGAAGCGGGGAAGATCCGGCTGACGCTCCAGTTCACGTCCGAGCTCCGGGCGTGCGGGCTCCCCGTTCCCGAGAACGACGAGGAGATCACCGAGGCACTGCGCGCGATCCAGGCCGGCCAGACCGACACCGTGCTCCCCGCCCCGGAATGGACCGACCCCTCCGAGGCGCCGATCGTCGTGGAGGAAGCGCCGGCGGAGTGACGACGGGCGCGACGCTAGTCCGCGTCGAGCGCCTCCACCAGCCGCTCCTCGGCCGATGACAGGTGAGCGTCGAGGAGGATTGCTGCTCGCTCCCCGTCTCCCGAGGCGACCGCAGCCAGGATATCGCTGTGCTGCGCCGCGATCGCCGCCGCGTCGAGCAATCGTCGACCCTGCACCTGCGCCATGCACAAGCGCACTTCGTCGAGGACGCTGCGGTACATCCGAGCGGTGCGTTCACTGTCGAGCGCCTCGATGAGAGCGGTGTGGAATCGCAGGTCGGGCGCGACGGTCGCCGGGTCCGGCCCCGGCGGCATCGCGAGGAGCTCCGCGTTCGCCTCGACGGCCGCGCGTGGCACCGTCCGCGTCACCGCGAGGTCGCGAAGGGCGGCGCTCTCGAGCCGCGTCCTGGTGCGATAGACATCCCGCACCGTCGCAGAATCGATCCCGACCACGCGCGCGCTGCGATGCGCCGTGCGCACCAGGAGTCCGCTCGCGACGAGCTGCTCGATCGCCGCCTTCGCGCTGGGACGGGCCACTCCGAAGGACTGCGACACAGCCGCTTCCGTGATCGGATCCCCGGAACGGATCTCGGCACGGAGGATACGGCCGCGCAACTGAGCGGTGACAGCATCCACGACGCCGACGATCCCCAGCGTTGCGTCCGAAGCGGTGGTCATGCGGGTCAGCCTATCGAAGCATCCAGGTATCGGTACACTTGTCTGACAATCTTTCGACGGAGCAGAGGAGCACCGTGCCGACCACCCTCGCCGAACCCCTGGACACCGCATTGCTGGGTACCAGGACGCAGGTCCATTCCCGCTCCATCGACCGCTTCGCACGGGCCCACGACGCGTCCCACTATCTGCTCATCCCGGATGCCGTCCTCTCCCCCGCAGACGCCGAGGGCGTGGCGCGCGCCTTCGGCGCAGTCCGCGCCGCCGGGCGCACGATGACGTTCCGGTCCGGAGGCACCAGCCTCTCGGGGCAGAGCGTGAGCGGCGACATCCTCGTCGACACGCGCAGCAACTTCCGAGACATCCGGGTGGAGGACGACGGGGCCTCGGTGCGGGTGGGACCCGGTGCGACCGTACGTCAGGTCAACACACGCCTGTCGCGCTACCGCCGCAAGCTCGGCCCCGACCCCGCGAGCGAGATCGCGTGCACGATCGGTGGCGTCGTCGCGAACAACTCCAGCGGAATGGCCTGCGGGATCACCGAGAACTCGTATCAGACGATCGAGTCGATGACCGTCGTGCTCCCGAGCGGGACGATCCTCGACACCGGCCGCCCGGATGCGGGCGAGGTGCTGCGCGCGGCGGAACCCGAGATCGTCGCGGGCCTGCTCGACCTGAGAGCACGCCTGCTCGCCGCCCCCGAGCACGTCGCCTTCCTCCGCCAGCAGTTCTCGATGAAGAACACCATGGGCTACGGGCTCAACGCGCTGCTGGACTTCGACGACCCGGTGCGCATCCTGGAGCATCTCATCATCGGGTCCGAAGGCACGCTCGCGTTCGTCGCGGAGGCTCGATTCCGCACGATCGAAGTGCGACCGTCGATCGCGACGGGACTTCTCGTGTTCGAGACGCTCTCGGCGGCGATGACGGCGCTCCCCCACCTGACCCGGCTCGGTCTGGCCACCATCGAGCTCCTGGACGCCGCATCCCTGCGGGTCGCTCAGGGACTGAGCGATGTCCCCTCTGCGATCGCCGAGATCGAGGTCCAGGGTCACGCCGCTCTCCTGGTCGAGGTCCATGCCGCCGACGCGGACGCTCTCACCGCGTCGAGCACGAAGGCGCAGTCGCACTTCGAGCAGCTCCCGCTGGCCGTGCCCCCGCGCCTCACCACGGATGCGAGTGAGCGCGCCGCTCTGTGGCATGTGCGCAAGGGGCTCTACACCGCGGTCGCCGGTGCGCGCCCGTCCGGTACGACGGCGCTGCTGGAAGACATCGTGGTACCCGTCCCCCGGCTCCTCGCCACCTGCGAACGCCTGATCGAGCTGTTCGCCGAGCACGGCTACGAAGGCTCTGTCATCTTCGGGCACGCCAAGGACGGCAACGTCCACTTCCTCCTCAACGAACGGTTCGACGACCCCGACAGCGTCGCGCGCTATCGGCGGTTCACGGACGACCTGGTCGAACTCGTCCTCGCGCAGCAGGGATCGCTCAAGGCCGAACACGGCACCGGTCGCATCATGGCGCCGTTCGTGCGTCGCCAATACGGCGATGAGCTCACCGACATGATGTGGGAGATCAAGGCGCTGTTCGACCCCGACGGCATCCTGAATCCCGGAGTCGTCCTCTCCGATGACCCTGACTCGTACCTGCACGACCTCAAGCGGGTGCCGACGGTCGAGAACGAGGTCGACCGCTGCGTCGAGTGCGGCTACTGCGAACCGACCTGCCCGAGCAAGAGCATCACGCTCACCCCACGCCAGCGCATCGTGATCCGCCGCGACATGGCATGGGCCGAGGAGCAGGGCGACACCGAGCTGCTGCGCGACCTGCAGAAGGACTACGACTACGACGGCGTCCAGACCTGCGCGGTCGACGGCATGTGCGGCGTGGCCTGCCCGGTCGACATCAACACCGGTGATCTGGTACGTCGGCTTCGAGCGGAGCAGTCGAACTCCGTCGAAGGCGCGGTATGGGGCACCGCAGCCAAGCACTGGGGCACGGTCACGCGCGCCGGTGGAGTCGCGCTCACCGTCGCCGATGCCCTCCCTGCGCCGCTCGTGCGCGGGGTGACGCATCTCGGCCGCGCCGTCCTCGGTGCCGACACCGTGCCTCTGTACGACGGCGGGCTCCCGCACGGTGGTTCGAAGCCGCCGCGCCCGGAGTCGCCGGCCGACGCGCAGGCCGTCTTCTTCGGTGCCTGCATCGGGACGATGTTCGGCGCGGAAGGCGACGGCGAGGGCTCTCGAGACGCACTCCGCGCCCTGCTGGACCGTGCGGGCATCGCCGTCGTGATCCCCGAGGAGAACGGAGGCCTGTGCTGCGGCACACCGTGGAAGTCGAAGGGGCACCTGGACGGTTACGCCCTGATGTCGGACCGGGTGCTGGAGTCGCTGTGGGAAGCCAGCAGGCACGGGGAGCTTCCAGTGGTGTGCGACGCGGCGTCGTGCACAGAGGGCCTGGACGTGATGCTCGCGCAGTCGGTCGCGAAGAACCCGCGCTACGCAGACCTGCGGATCGAGGACGCCACGACGTTCGTGGCACGCGAGGTGCTGCCGAAGGTCTCCGTGTCGGCCAAGCTCCCCACGGTGGCCGTGCATCCGACTTGTTCCACGACCGCGCTCGGCGCGACCGGAGCATTGACCGCGATCGCCGCGGCCGTCGCCGACGACGTGTTCGTCCCCGAGGGATGGGGCTGCTGCGCCTTCGCGGGCGACCGCGGCATGCTGCACCCGGAACTCACGGCCAGCGCGACCGCCCAGGAGTCCGCGGAGATCGCCGAAGCGGAGAGCACGCGCGGCGACTTCGACGCGTTCGTGTCGGCGAACCGTACCTGCGAGATCGGCATGACGCGCGCCACCGGCCGGCCGTACCGCCACGTGATCGAAGTCCTCGAGGAGCTCACCCGGCCCTGACACCCGGTGCACACAGCGAGGGCCCTCCCGAATCGACATCGGGAGGGCCCTCGCGTGGTCGCGATCCGGTCCGTCTCAGCCAGCGGACAGGACGGCGACAGCTTCCTCGCGCAGACCGGCCGGGATCACAGCGACCGTGCGGTCGTCCGTGGATCGCTCAGCGACGGAACCGTCGGCCCAACGCAAGTCGGAGCCCAGGAGCTCCGCGGGCAGCTCCAGCGTGCCGACGCTCGGGTCGAGCGCATGCACATGCACGGTCGAGCCCGTGGTCGTGTACCGCCGCGGCGCTCCGGTCCGCTCGCCCATTCGAACCCACGGACGGGTGCCGTAGATCGCCTCGCCGTTCGTCTCGAGCCACGTGCCCAGCTCGCGCATCGCGCGCCGCTGAAGTTCCGGGATCGACCCGTCGGCGGCGGGACCCACGTTGATCAGCAGGTTGCCGTTCTTGGCGACGACGTCGACGAGCAGCCGGATCAAGGCGGCTCCCGACAGCGAGTGACGCTCATCCTCGGCCTGGTTGAACCCGAAGGAGTAGCCCAGGCCTCGAGTCGACTCCCACGGCTCCGGGATGATCTCCGGGATGTCCGTGTACTCCCGCGTGAGGAAGCCGTGATACGGCACGCCCCACCGGTCGTTGACGACGCCGTCCGGGACGGCCTCGAAGTATCGCTCCAGCAGCGCGGCGACCGCATACTCGTCGCGCCCCTTGCCGCCGTCGGGCCACTCGATGTCGTTCCACAGCACGTCGGGTGAGAAGCGCGTGACCAACTCGTCGAGCTGAGCTGCCGAGTACCGCGCGAAATGGGCGTCGTTGCGGCGGAATCGGAACAGATCGGTGTCGGACTCGATCGGCGGGAAGTCGCTCACATGCCAGTCGAGCGCGCCCGAGTAGTACACGCCGAACTTCGCGCCCGCGCGCCGGGTGGCATCGTGGAACTCGGAGATCAGGTCACGGCGCGGCCCGCGCGCGACCGCGTTGAAGCCGGTGGTCTCGGTGCCCCACAGACAGAAGCCCTCATGGTGCTTCGTGGTCGGGATGATGTACCTGGCCCCTGCGCCGACGAGCTCGCCGACGAAGGCATCCGCGTCGAACGCCTCGGCGTCCCACCGATCGGCGAGGTCCTCGTAGGAGGTCCCCGGCCCGAACAGCTGCTGATGACGCTCCCAGGTCGGACTCCCCGCGATCCGCACGGTGTTGCCGTACCACTCGGCGTACTGATGCCAGGCGTACGCGTCCTCGGTCGGGATGTTCACGCCCTCGCCGTGCTGCACGGCCCACGCCGGCACCGAGTAGAGCCCCCAGTGCACGAAGAAGCCGAGCTTCGCGTCGCGGTACCAGTCGGGCACGCTCTGCGTCGGGTACGTCGGAGCATCCGCGCCGAGGTCCGGCCCGGTGCGCTTCTCGAAGTTCATCATGCGGTCGGCTCCTCTGCGACGCCGCGGCGGACGACCACGGCTTTCAGGTCGGGGTTTCCGTCGGGGTCGAAGGGGTAGACACCGGGGCGTAGACGGTGGTGACCGAGACGGAGGAGGTCCTGGTCGACACCTCCGGGAGTCAACGCGAGAGTCCAGCCCGCGGCGAGCTCGTACAGCTCGGGTTCGAGATAGCCGATCTTCACCACCACGATGTCCGCGGTCGTCGGCTCGAGGCCCAGCATCCGGAAGTCGGAGAGGTGATGGAACGGCTTGCGACGCTCCGTGATGATGGCGTGGAGTCCACCCGCCGCGATCACGACCTGCGTGCCTGCGTCCGGATCTCCGTCGGTGATCGAGAAGACGGTCCCGGTGATCGTCACGGGGCCGTGCGGGCCATCGTCGACCCGGGCGCCCGCCACGATCGTGATCGTCGCCCCGACGCCCGCTTCGACCGCCCGCGCGACCGCCTCGGGATCGAAGATCGACGCCACCAGGGTCGTGCGGTCGGGGCCGATGAGTTCGGAATGCGCGAGCAGGTGTGCAAGGGTCCACGTCACATCGCCCGCCCCGCCCGCCGTCGGATTGTCACCCGAGTCCGAGATGAGGTACGGGTGGGGCGCTCCCGGCGCGAGCGCCTTCTCGAGCGCCTCATCGAGCGTGCCCGTCTCAGCGACGAACACGAAGTCCTCGCGAGCCTCCCAGAACATGCGGGCCACCCGCTCGGCCTCACGCGCGATCAGCTCCCGATCGTCGCCGGTGACCACGACGTACGCCTGGCAACGGGGTTCGTCGGCCCAGGCGTAGCCGATCCAGACCGAGGCATCGACGACGCCCGGAAGCGCCTCGATCTCGGGCAGCTCGGCGTAGATGCTGCGTGCGGGCTCGAGCCGGGTGCTGGTCTTCTCGCCGGGGAGCAGGACCGGGACCGGCACCCACGCCACGAACGGCCGACGGCCCAGCGGGTCGGCGCCGTGCGGCCCCCGCAGCCGGGCGAGGAGGTTCCACACCGCCCGTTCCTTGGTGTTCATCCAGTCCTCGTGCGGCGCCATCCGGTAGCACGTGAGCAGGTCGACCGCGTCGCGCAGCACCTCGGAGACGTTGCCGTGCAGATCCATCGATGTCGAGACCAGCGTGTCCGGCCCCAGTGCCGCCCGCACCGCGAGCGCGAGGTCGCCTTCGGCGTCGTCGAGCCCGACGACGCTCATCGCTCCGTGGATGTCGAAGAAGAAGCCGTCGAAGGGGCCCTGCTCGCGGATGCCCTCGACGATGGCGTCCTTCATCCGACGGTAGGTCTCGGGCGCGACGGCACCACCGGGCAGCGAGCGACCATGGGTGAGGGGCACCCAGTCGGCGGCCGCAGCGAGCTCGCGCCCGTCGTCGAGGAACGGGTAGTAGCTGCGCAGAGCCTCACCTGTGCGAACCGTGAAGGCTTCGTCGCCCGAGATGTGCGGGGAGAACGTGCTCGACTCGATGGAGATCCCGGCGATACCGATCCGGGGCTGCGCGAGCCCCCCGTCGGCGACGGTCGGAAGCGGACCCATCCAGATCTCGTGGGCTTCGGGACGTACGGTCACGTGATGTGCTCCTTGTCGGTGCGGGAGGTCGGGCTCAGTGTGCTCCCGCCGGGACCAGAGCCCGGCGGGCGGTCTCGATGGCGCCGAGAGCGACGGCATCGGAACCGAGGACGGCGGGGACGATGCGCAGAGGGATCCCGGACACCGGGGAATCCGTGTGCAGAGTACGCGTGATCGCGGGCTCCAGAAGATCCCAGGCCGACGTCACGCCTCCTCCGACGATGGCGCACGGCAGGTCGAGGATCGTCGCTGCGCTGGCGCAGGCGAGGGCGAGTGCGCGGCCGGCGGCGTCGAACACCGCGATCGCCTGCACATCACCCGCTCGTGCACGATCCGCGACGACTCTCGCGTCGCGGACGATGTCGCCGGTGCGCTCCTGGTACCGCATCGCGATCGACGTACCGGACGCCAATGTCTCGAGGTGCCCGACCTGCCCGCAGGTGCAGACCAGCTCGCTGTAGCCGGGTGTGTGCCCGATCTCCCCCGCGGCACCGTGCGGTCCGTGGTGGAGCTCACCGTCGATGAGGAGCGCGCCTCCGACCCCGGTGCCGAGCATCACGCCCAGCACGTCGCGGTCCTCGCGGCCGGCGGCGGCGGCTTCGCCCAGGAGGAACGCGTTGACGTCGTTCTCCACACGCACCGGCACCCCCAGTCGCGCTTCCAGCTCCTCGGCGAGCGGGAAGCCCGCCCACCCGACGAAGGTCGCCGAGGCTGCGCGGATCGTGCCGGTCTCGTGGTCGATGACACCGGCAGCGCCGACACCGGCCGCCCCGAGCGGGACACCGGCCTCGGCAGCGAGAGAGGCGGCGAGACCCGCGGCTGCATCGGCCATCGCCGCACCGCCCTGCGCTGCGGGGGCGCCGACGCTCCCCCGTGCCAGCACCGTCCCCTCGCTGCTCACGAGGAGCGCAGCGATCTTGGTGCCTCCGATGTCGATACCGACGACTCCCGATCCGGATGTGCTCGAACGCGTGACGGGCATGGTGGTCCCCTGTTCCTGGCCGATCATGCTCAGCGGCCGCCCAGTCCTGCCATCGCGATGCCCTTGACCAGGTGCTTCTGCAGCACGATCACGAGAATCGTCGTCGGCACCATCGAGATGATCGCCGCAGCCATCTGCAGGTCCCAGCGCGTCCCGGTGAGTCCGGCGAAGCTCGCGAGACCCACGGGGAGGGTGCCGTGCGCGTTGTAGTCGACCGTCACGATGAGCGGCCACAGGTAACTGTTCCAGAAGGACAGGAAGGTGAACACGGCGAGCACCGCGACCGCCGACTTCGACAGCGGCAGGATGATCTGCAGGAACGAGCGCACGGGCCCGGCGCCGTCGACGCGCGCGGCCTCCTCCAGCTCATACGGGATGCCGCGGAAGAACTGCCGCATCAGGAACGTGCCGAACGCACCGAACGCGAACGGGAGCACGAGCGCCTGATAGGTGTCGACCCAGTTGAACCACTGCATCACCTGGAACATCGGGATCACGAGCACCTCGGCGGGCACCATGAGCGTCGCGAGGAACAGCACGAACACGGCGTCCCGTCCCTTCCAGCGCAACCGCCCGAAGGCGTACCCGGCCGTGGTCGACACGATCAGCACGACGAGCGTGCCGAGGATCGCGACGATGAACGAGTTCATGATGTAGGTGAGGAACGGGCCGTAGGCGAAGACGTCGACGAAGTTGCTCCAGCGAAGCTCCGACCCGACCAGGGTCGGCGGCATGGAGAACATCTCCGAATTCGGCTTGAGCGCCGAGAAGAACGCGTAGACGAGCGGGGAGATGAAGATCAGCGCTGCGACGTAGATCGCGACGTGCGCGAGGATCAGCCGCACACGCGACGCCGGTGTGGTCGCGGCACCCCGTGCGCGCTCGCGGTCCGAGCGGCCGGCGCGGCCTGTCGGGCGGACGAGGGTCTCAGTGCTCATAGTGCACCCACTTCTTCTGCGCGGCGAACTGGAGACCGGTGATCGCGATGATGATCGCGAAGAGGATCCAGGCTGCCGCGGCGGCGAGGCCGAGGTCGCCGAAGGTGAATCCCTGCTCCCAGATGTACATGACGAGCGGCTTGGTGGCGTTGCCGGGGCCGCCGCCGGTGAGCATCTGCGGCTGGACGAACACCTGCAGGGACGTGATCATCGTCATGATGGTGGCGAAGAAGATCGAGGGCGAGATCATCGGGATGATGATGCTCCACACCCGTCGGAGTCCTCGGGCGCCGTCGATGCTCGCCGCCTCCAGCACGCTCTCGGGGAGCTGCTCGAGTGCGGCCGAGAAGATCAGCATGTTGTAGCCGAGCCCCTGCCAGACGCTCATCACGACGACCATGATCATCGCCCACGACGGGTCGGCCAGGAAGTTTGGCAGCTCGATGCCGAACCACGTCTGCGAGAGGCCGTTGAAGAGCCCCTGTGGCTGCAGCATCATCTTCCACACCAGCACGTTCGCGACCATCGGGGTCACGACCGGGATGAAGAAGAGGACGCGCAGGGCACCTCGCCCGCGGATCCGCGACCCGAGGCCGAGAGCGAGCACGAGCGAGAGAGCGACACTCAACGGCACGTACAGCAGCGTGTACACCGCCGAGTTGCGCAGCGCAGGCCAGAAGTCCGGGCTGCTGGTGAACAGCTTGACGTAGTTGTCCACCCCGTTGAAGTTCCGCTCGCCGAAGGTCGGCCAGTCGAAGACGCTCATCACGATCGAAAGGCCCACGGGCACGATCGTGAACAGGGCGAGCCCGATCAGGGCGGGGCTTGCGAACCCCAGCGCCTGACCGGCCTCGACCTTGGCGAGCGATCGTCGACGTCTCGTCGTGATCGTCATCTCATATTTCTTTCTTTGTCACCACTGACGGCCGAAGCCGGATCACTCGCCGAACTGGGCCTGGGCGTTCGACAGCAGCTCGTCCATCGTCATCTGGCCGTTGTAGACGCTGACGAGGTTGGGCTGGATGTAGCTGTCGAGCTTCTGCCAGTTCTTGGTCATGTACAGCGGGACGGTGTCACCGAAGGCCGCCTCGAAGACCGACTGCACCTGCTCGCGGTACTCCTCATCGATGGACTCGAAGTACAGCGGCTGCGACGACGTGCGTGCCGGGTACGAGCGGCCGGACGATGCGATGTAGTCCTGAGCGTCCTCGCCGAGCAGCGAGCCCATGACCTTGAGCGCCGCCTCCGGGTTCTCGCAGTTCGCCGAGATGCCGTAGCCGGAGCCGAGGATCGGGCCGGGGTTGCCGTCGACACCAGCGGGCAGCGGGACCATACCGGCCGCGAAGCCGGACTCGTTGTTCAGGTAGCTGACGGCGTTCCACGTGCCGTCGACCGCCATGGCGGCGTTGCCACCCGTGTACTGGTTCTCGCCCCAGCCGGTGTCGGAGGCGGATGCCACGGGGGCGGCGACCTTCTTCTCCGTCACGAGCTCGGCGTACCACGTGGACGCGTCGACGAACGCCTTGTCGTCGATGTGCAGGGTGCCGTCCTCGGAGGCCGGCTGCGTCGCGGAGTACGCGATCGGCATCGACATCCACTGGTATCCGCCCATGCCCATGCCGAAGCCGTACTTGCCGTCCTTCGTCGCGTCGGCGGCGATGGCGTCGAAGTCGTCGAACGTCCACCCGATCTCCGGCGTCGCTGCGCCGGCAGCGGTGAGCATGTCCTGGTTGTAGTAGACGAGCATCGTGGCCACGTCGAACGGCACGCCGTAGACCTTGCCTTCGAAGCTGAGGATGCCGTCGGCGCTCGGGTTGAAGTCCGCCCAATCGATGCCGGCCGTCTTGAGGTCCGCGTCGCTCAGCTCACGGAAGGCACCGGTGTAGCCACCGAGCTGTGCGCCGCTCATACCGGTGACGCAGGCCATGTTGCCGCTGGCCATGTTCGTGGTCAGCTTCGTGAAGAAGTCGCTCCACGGCGAGGTCTGCAGCTTGATCTTGATGTCGGGGTTCTGCTCCTGGGCGAATGCGACCTGCGCCTCGAGGGCATCCACGTCGGACTCGCTGCCTGCCCACATGTCGACGACGATCGTGTCGCCGTCGGCGGAACCACCGTTGCCGCTGCTGCTCGCGCAGCCGGTCATCGCGACTGCGACGCCGGTGACGGCGACGACAGCCCCTACACGCAACTTCTTCATTGAATGCCTCCTGGAAGGGAACTAGTTGCTTCGCGGGTCGAAACAACCTAGTAGGATTTCGTATGAAGTTACCGTTTCACACTTCGCAAGAGGCCGCAAGCTGAACATCCGATGTTTATCGGAGCTTGATAATTCGTAACTCCCGGGAAACATGACCATCCCCTACTACGCTGACGAATGCTCCGACCAGGAAAGTGCTCCCATGCCAAACCCCGCTGACACCGCCGTCGACGACCCGCACACCCGCCGCATCCTCGACCTCGTCGCCCGCGGCGAGGCCCGCTCCCGCACCGAGCTCGCCGCCGCACTCGGCGTGGCCGCCTCGACCGTGGGCCTCCGCGTGCAGTCCCTTCTCGACGCCGGCGTGCTGCGCGAGGCCGGCGACGGCACGTCACGTGGGGGACGCCGCCCGCGGGTGCTGCAGATCTCCGCGGACGGTGTCGTGCTCACCGCCGACCTCGGCGGCGGCCACGCGCGTATCGGCAGGCACTCCCTCAGCGGTGCTCTCCTGGACAGTCGCTCGATCACAGTCGATGTGACCGAGGGGCCGGAAGCCACGCTCGACCGCATCGGCGAGGTCTTCGACCGACTCGCCTCCGAGTCGCGGGTCCACGCGATCGGCATCAGCCTGCCCGGTCCCGTCGACATCGCCACCGGCACGGTCGACCAGCCGTCGCGCATGCCGGGATGGCCGGGCTTCCGTGTCGGCACCCATCTCGCGACGCGCTACGGCGTGCCGGTCGCGGTCGACAACGACGCCAACCTCGCCGCACTCGGCGAGCATCGCGAACGCTTCGGGCACACCGGGCACAGCATCACGGTGAAGGCCGGCACCGCCATCGGAAGCGGCATCATCGTCGATGGACACGTCCACCGTGGGGCGACGGCCGCGGCAGGAGACATCACCCACACGCGGATCGACGGCAGCGGCGACATCCCGTGCTCCTGCGGCAACACCGGCTGCCTCGAGACGGTGGCCAGTGGGGCGAGCCTCGTGCGCCAGATGCGCGAGCGCGGCAACGAGGTGGTCCGCACCACGACCGACGTGCTGAGCCTGGCGCGCGACGCCGATCCCCTCGCGACCACCCTGGTCCGCACGGCGGGAACCCATCTCGGGCAGGCGCTGTCAGGCGTGGTGAACTTCTTCAACCCGCACGCGGTGTTCCTGACCGGCAGCATGAGCGCCTCGGAACCGTTCATCGCCGCCGTCCGCAGCCGCGTCTACGAGGCATGCCACCCCCTCGCGACCCAGCGACTGCGCATCGAAGCGGCGACGACCGGCGCCGACGCGATCCTCCACGGCGCCGCACGCCTTGCGCTCGAAGGCATGGAGATACCGGTGACGACGGCCTGAGCCGTCGCCACCGTGTGGATCATTCGTCGATGAGCGTCAGCTCGACCACCGGCACCAGCACCTCGGGACGCCGCACCGGCAGATGCACGGTGAGCGTCCCCTCCGCCTCCCCCGCGGGCGTCATCAGATCAGCCTGACGGTCCGGGTCGGACACACTGGTCTGCAGCCAGGATCCGTCGTTCAGCAGCCGCGCGTAGGAGACCTTTCCGGCGAGCTCCGGAAGGTGCACGAAGCCCATCGGCCAGCTGAACAGGCTCAGGTAGAGCTTGTTCGCGCGCCGGGTGTAGACGCCCTCGCGCGGCGGGGTGAGCGGCGCATGCCCGGCCCCGATCACGGCATGACGGTGCAGACGCATCCACTCGCCGATCTCCGCCAGGGTGCCGGCATCCCGGGGCGCGATCGCACCACGACCGTCAGGGCCGATGTTGAGCAGCATGTTCCCGCCCATCGACACCGAGTCGACGAGCATCTGCACGAGCAGTGTGGCGGACTTCTGGTCCATGTTGTCCCGGTGATAGCCCCAGGAGCCGTTGAGCGTCTGGCATGCCTCCCAGGTCAGCGGTACGCCGTCGCGCACGATCGGTGCGGTGGGCTGATACTGCTCCGGCGTGACGAAGTCGGCGGGGATCCCGAGCCGATCGTTGACCAGCATGTCGGGCTGGAGCTCACGGCACAGCGCGAGCAGGGTGGTCGCATCCCAGTCCTCGGGCCCCTTGCCCGCCCACCCCTCCTTGCTCTCGGGGTAGGTGAAGTCGAAGAAGAGGTAATCGATCTCCCCGTACTCCGTCAGGAGCTCTCGCACCTGACCGTGGAGGTAGGCGCGGTATCGGGCCATGTCACGCCCGACGTTGAGTTCGTGGGCGTTCTCGTCGTCGCGGCGCGGGTGGTTCCAGTCGACGGTGAAGTCGGGGTGATGCCAGTCGATGACCGAGTGGTACAGGCCGACCTTGATCCCCTCCGCGCGCAACGCCTCGACGTACTCACGCACGAGGTCGCGTCCGACGTTCACCACGGAAGTGAAGTCGGTGAGCTTCGAATCCCACAGGCAGAAGCCGTCATGGTGCTTCGTCGTGAGGACGACATAGCCCATGCCCGTCTCCTTCGCGGTGCGTGCGAGGGATGCGGCGTCGAAGAGATCCGGATCGAAGTGCTCGAAGTACGGACGGTAGTCCTCGTCCGTCAAACGCTCGTAGTTCTGCACCCATTCATGACGGGCTGCCCCGCTGTAGAGGCCGAAGTGGACGAACATCCCGAACCGGGCCCGGTCAAACCATTCCTGTCGCATGGCTCCCATCCTGACACAGACATCCGATGTCTGGCGTGATTTGGCGCAGACCACACAAAGAACGGGCGCCCCTGGAGGGACGCCCGTTCTTTCGAGAATCGAATCAGCGTGCCGCGCTGCCGTCGACGTAGTCCTCGTCCTGCTGCTTCCAGGCGAAGAGCGAACGCAGTTCCTTGCCGGTGACCTCGATCGGGTGCTGCTCCTCCTTGGCACGCAGTGCCAGGAACTCCTCCGCCCCGTTGTCCTGGTCATCGATGAAGCGCTTCGCGAAGGCGCCGGACTGGATGTCCGCGAGGACGCCCTTCATGCTCTCCTTGACGCGCTCGTCGATCACACGCGGACCCGAGACGTAGTCGCCGAACTCGGCGGTGTCGGAGATCGACCAGCGCTGCTTGGCGATGCCGCCCTCCCACATCAGGTCCACGATGAGCTTGAGCTCGTGCAGCACCTCGAAGTAAGCGATCTGCGGCTGGTAGCCCGCCTCGGTGAGCGTTTCGAAGCCCGCCTGCACGAGGTGGCTCACGCCACCGCAGAGCACGGCCTGCTCGCCGAACAGGTCGGTCTCGGTCTCTTCGGTGAAGGTCGTCTTGATGACGCCGGCGCGGGTGCCACCGATGGCCTTCGCGTAGGAGAGGGCGAGGTCCCAGGCGTGACCCGATGCGTCGCGCTCGACCGCGATGATGTCCGGGATGCCCCGGCCGGCGACGAACTCGCGACGAACCGTGTGGCCCGGAGCCTTCGGCGCCACGAGGATCACGTCGACGCCCTCGGGCGCGTCGATGTAGCCGAAGCGGATGTTGAAGCCGTGGGCGAAGGCGAGCGTCTTGCCGGCGGTGAGGTTCGGCGCGATCGACTCGCTGTAGATGATGCGCTGGTGCTGGTCCGGCGCGAGGATCATGATGACGTCGGCCCAGTCGGTGGCCTCCGCGACGGTCTTGACCGGGAAGCCCGCCTCTTCGGCCTTCGCAGCGGACTTGGAGCCCTCCTTGAGAGCGATGGCGACCTCGACGCCCGAGTCGCGCAGGTTCTGCGCATGCGCGTGGCCCTGCGAGCCATAGCCGACGATGGCGACCTTCTTACCCTGGATCAGGGACAGGTCGGCGTCGGCGTCGTAGAAGATCTCGGTGCTCACTTTGTGTTTCTCCTTGTTCGTGACAGTGGTGCACGCCCTGCACGTCCGAGGACGGCGGGGCAGGTAGGTGTGATGGTCTGGAAGGTCAGCCGCGCAGGACGCGTTCGGTGATGCTCTTGCCGCCTCGGCCGATGGCGAGAAGACCGGACTGGGCGATCTCCTTGATCCCGAAGGGCTCGAGCGCGCGAAGCATCGCGTCGACCTTGCCCTTGTCGCCGGTGACCTCGATCACGAGGGCATCGGAAGCGTAGTCGACGACGGACGCACGGAAGAGGTTCACGACCTCGATCACGTTCGACCGGGTGGCGTTGTCGGTGCGCACCTTCACGAGCATGTGCTCGCGCTGCACCGACGTGGCGAAGTCGAGCTCGACGATCTTGATCACGTTGATCAGCTTGTTGAGCTGCTTCGTGACCTGTTCGAGCGGGAGCTCATCGACGTCGACGACCACCGTGATGCGCGAGATCCCGGGGACCTCGGTCACGCCGACGGCGAGGGAGTCGATGTTGAAGCCGCGGCGGGCGAAGAGCCCCGCGACACGGGTGAGAAGACCGGGGGTGTTCTCCACCAGCAGGCTCAGCACGTGGGTCGACATGGCTCAGTCCTCCTCGTCGAATGCGGGCGCGTGCTCGCGGGCGTACTGGACATAGCTGTTGCTGACTCCCTGGGGGACCATCGGCCACACCATCGAGTCGGCGCTCACGACGAAGTCGATCACCACGGGGCGGTCGTTCGTCTCGAGTGCGAGCTGGATGGCGGCATCCACCTCTTCTTCCTTCTCCACGCGGATCGCGAGGCAGCCGTAGGCCTCGGCGAGCTTCACGAAGTCGGGGATGCGGATCGTGCCGTGCCCGGTGTTGAGGTCGGTGTTGGAGTGGCGACCGTCGTAGAACAGCGTCTGCCACTGGCGGACCATGCCCAGCGAGGAGTTGTTGATGATCGCGACCTTGATCGGGATGTTGTTGATCGCGCAGGTCGCGAGTTCCTGGTTGGTCATCTGGAAGCAGCCGTCACCGTCGATCGCCCAGACGGCGCGGTCGGGTTCGGCGACCTTCGCGCCCATCGCCGCGGGGACCGAGTAGCCCATCGTCCCGGCACCGCCGGAATTCAGCCAGGCGTTCGGGCGCTCGTACTTGATGAACTGCGCGGCCCACATCTGGTGCTGTCCGACGCCGGACGCGTAGATGCCCTCGGGTCCCGTGAGCTCACCGATCCGCTGGATGATGTGCTGCGGGGCCAGGAGCCCGTCGGTCGTCGGAGCGTAGCCGAGCGGGAACTCGGTGCGCAGGCCGTCGAGGTATGACCACCACTCCGCGATGTCGGGCTTCACGCCCGCGGTCGCTCCGCGGAAAGCCGTGTCGAGATCGGTGAGCACATCGCGCACATCACCGACGATCGGCACGTCGGCGGTTCGGATCTTGGAGATCTCCGCGGGATCGATGTCGACGTGCACGACCTTGGCGTTGGGGGCGAAGAGCGCAGCCTTGCCCGTCACGCGATCGTCGAACCGTGCACCGAGGGACACCAGGAGGTCGGCCTCCTGCAGCGCCAGCACAGCGGGAACCGTGCCGTGCATGCCCGGCATCCCGAGGTGCTGCGGGTGCGAGTCGGGGAACGCGCCGCGCGCCATCAGCGTGGTGACGACCGGAGCGCCCGTGGACTCCGCGAGTTCGAGCAGCTCGGCTGCCGCCCGGCCGCGGATCACTCCGCCGCCGACGTACAGGACGGGCTTCTTGGCCTCGGCGAGGAGGCTCGCAGCCGCTTGGATCTGCTTGCCGTGCGCCTTGGTGACCGGGCGGTAGCCGGGGAGGTCGATCTTGGGCGGCCACACGAACGGTGCCGTGGCCTGCTGCGCATCCTTCGTGATGTCGACGAGGACGGGTCCGGGACGACCGGTGCCCGCGATCTCGTAGGCCGCGGCGATCGCACCCGGGATGTCGGCGGCGTCCTTCACCAGGAAGGAGTGCTTCGTGATCGGCATCGTGATGCCCACGATGTCGGCCTCCTGGAACGCGTCGGTTCCCATCAACGTCGAGAACACCTGACCGGTGATGGCCAGCAGCGGCACCGAGTCCATGTAGGCGTCGGCGATCGCCGTGACCAGGTTCGTCGCTCCGGGACCGGACGTCGCGATGCACACGCCCACCTTCCCGGAGGCCGAGGCATAGCCCTCGGCGGCGTGACCGGCGCCCTGCTCGTGCCGCACCAGGATGTGGCGGAGCTCGGAGGCGTCCATGAGCGGGTCGTACACCGGGAGGATCGCTCCTCCCGGAAGCCCGAACACGTCGGTGACACCGAGCAGCTCGAGCGAGCGCACCACGGCCTCGGCGCCGGTGATCTCCGGCGCAGACGTTGGACGAGCGGGCGGCCTCGGCACGGCCGGGGCGGAATCAGCAGTCATGAGTTTCCTTCTGATGATCTCTGGAGGACGCCGGATGCCGGAGCGTCCGGGTCAGCCGGTGGTCGCTCCCTCGGCGGCGGACCGCACGAGGCGCGAGTACTTGGCAAGAACGCCTCGGGTGTAGCGCGGGGGAAGCGGCTCCCAGCCGGAACGGCGGGAGGCGAGCTCTGCGTCATCGACGAGTAGATCGAGAGTGCGAGCTGCGATATCGACCCGTATCAGATCACCATCGCGCACGAAGGCGATAGGACCTGCGTCCACCGCTTCGGGTGCTATGTGGCCGATGCACAGGCCGGTTGTGCCGCCTGAGAATCGTCCGTCCGTCAAGAGTAGTACATCTTTTCCGAGCCCCGCGCCCTTGATGGCCGCGGTGATGGCGAGCATCTCCCGCATACCCGGTCCGCCCTTGGGGCCTTCGTAGCGGATGACGATGACGGTGCCGGGCTCGATCTCCCCGTCGGCGACCGCATCCATCGCGGCGCGCTCGCGCTCGAACACACGGGCGGGCCCCTCGAACACCGCGGCGTCGAAGCCCGCGGTCTTCACGACAGCGCCCTCCGGTGCGAGCGAGCCGTGAAGGATCGTCAGGCCGCCGGTCGCGTGGATCGGGTTGTCGAACGTGTGGATGACCTCGCCGTCGATCGGCATGGGGTCGAGGTCCGCGAGGTTCTCGGCCAGCGTCTTGCCGGTGACGGTGAGAGCGTCGCCGTGCAGCAGCCCCTCATCGAGCATCGCCTTCATGATCACCGGAATGCCGCCGTGACGGTCAACGTCGTTCATGACGTACTTGCCGAACGGCTTCATGTCGGCGACGTGCGGGACCTTGTCCCCGATGCGGTTGAAGTCGTGCAGGCTCAGCTCGACGTCGGCCTCGCGGGCGATCGCGAGCAGGTGGAGCACAACGTTGGTGGAGCCGCCGAGAGCCATCGCCAGCGCGATCGCGTTCTCGAACGACTCCTTGGTCAGGATGTCGCGGGTCGTGATGCCCTGGCGGAGCAGGTTGACCACGGCCTCGCCCGAGCGGTGCGCGAAGTAGTCGCGACGACGGTCCGCGGCGGGCGGCGCGGCGGATCCGGGAAGGCTGAGACCGAGGGCTTCGGCGACCGAGGCCATCGTGTTCGCCGTGTACATGCCACCACAGGCTCCTTCACCGGGAGCGATCGCGCACTCGATGCGCTTGAGGTCCTCTTCGCTCATGAGACCGGCACGGCACGCCCCGACCGCTTCGAACGAGTCGATGATCGTGACGTCCTTCTCGGTGCCGTCGGAGAGCTTGACCCACCCCGGGGCGATCGAACCGGCATAGAGGAAGACACTGGAGAGATCGAGGCGCGCACTGGCCATGAGCATGCCCGGGATCGACTTGTCGCAGCCGGCGAGCAGGACGGAGCCGTCCAGACGCTCGGCCATCATGACCGTCTCGACCGAGTCGGCGATGACCTCGCGGGACACGAGCGAGAAGTGCATGCCCTCGTGGCCCATCGAGATGCCGTCCGAGACGGAGATCGTGCCGAACTGCAGCGGGTACCCGCCGCCGGAGTGCACGCCTTCCTTCGCTCCCTGAGCGAGCCTGTCGAGGCTCAGGTTGCAGGGCGTGATCTCGTTCCAGCTCGAGGCGATGCCGATCTGCGGCTTGTCCCAGTCCGCGTCCCCCATGCCGACGGCACGGAGCATGCCGCGGGAGGTCGTGGCCTCGATGCCGTCGGTGACGACGCGGCTGCGGGGCTTGATGTCGATGGGCGCGCTGCTGGCAGGATCATGCGAGGACATGACGGAAGTCTATTGCCGCGCGGCGGTGCGTTCGTCCGCCAACGCCTCCAGAAGCTCGGCGATCTGTTGTGGAGTGTCCACACGCAGGGTCGCAGCGCTCTCCCCCGGGCCCACCCGCACACCGAGATCACCCGGTCCCAGCACGCGCATCGCGTCCTCATCGGTCACGTCGTCGCCCGCGAACAGGATGCCGGTGGCGTCGAAGCGCTCCCGCAAAGCGGTCATCGCGGCGTCCTTGCCCTCCGTGCGCGAGGAGAACTCCAGCACACGGTGTCCTGCCCGACGGCGCCAGTGCGGGAAGCGCTCGGCGACCAGCGCATCGATCTCGGCGAAGACGCGCTCCTCCGTCTCGCGATCGGCGCGTCGGGTGTGCACACCCATACCGAACGTCTTCGGCTCGAACTCGGCACCCTCGTAGCGCGCGATGATCGGCTTCGCGGCGGCCCAGAGCTCTTCCCGGGTGCCGTCCTCGTCGAAGGCGTCATGGACGGCGTCGGGGTCATCGCCGGGGAACCAGTACTGGGCACCGTGCGAGCCCGCCAGTGCGATCGCG
Organism: Microbacterium aurugineum; assembly: GCF_023101205.1. NCBI lineage: Bacteria > Bacillati > Actinomycetota > Actinomycetes > Micrococcales > Microbacteriaceae > Microbacterium > Microbacterium aurugineum. The sequence continues at coordinate 1,892,467 of NZ_CP078078.1, forward strand.
GAGTCATCCGTGTGCTCGGTGATCACGCGCAGATCGTGCATGCTGCGTCCGGAGACGTAGGCGACGACCGTGTCGGGCAGCGCCGCGAGTCGCTCGACCTGGACGGCGACTTCGGGGAGCGCACGCGCGGCCATCGGGTCGGGCACCAGGGGTGATGCGGTGCCGTCGAAGTCGAGGGCGACGACCAGCCGAGGCGTCGCCGCCAGCGCGCTCAGGTCTTCGTCGGCGGTTCCGGGGGTCCAGGGGCGCGTCACAGCTTCTCCAATCCGCGGGGCGTACCCCGTGTCTCCATTGCGAGGTCGATCAGCGCGCACGCACTTCGGCGAGCGCTGCCAGGAACGAGGAGGACCAGGCGTTGACGTCGTTGTCCAGAACACGCCGGCGAAGTGATCTCATGCGCCGTCCCTGGTCGGCAGGGGACATCTCCACCGCGGTCATGATCGCGTCCTTGAGGCCCTCGATGTCGTGCGGATTGACCCGCACGGCCTGTCGGAGCTCGTCCGCGGCACCGGTGAACTCGCTCAGCACCAGCACACCGCGGTCGTCCACACGGGTCGCGACGTACTCCTTCGCGACGAGGTTCATGCCGTCACGGAGAGCGGTGACCAGCATCACGTCCGCGGCGAGGTAGAGCGCCACCATCTCTTCGCGCGGGTACCCCTGGTGCAGATAGCGGATGGCGGAATGCCCGACCGTGTCGGTGTCGCCGTTGATGCGGCTGACCGCGAGCTCGATCTCGTCTCGCAGGTGCACGTATGCGTCCACGCGCTCCCTGCTGGGGCTCGCGACCTGGACCAGCGTCACGTCCTCGATCTTGAGACGCCCTTCCGCGAGCAGCTCCCCGTAGGCCTTGATGCGGTGGCGGATGCCCTTGGTGTAATCGAGGCGGTCGACGCCGAGCAGGATGCGCTTCGGGTTGCCGAGGCTGGCGCGGATCTCCGCTGCACGGGCCCGGATGTCCGCGCGCCCCGCGAGTTCGAGGTAGGGCGCGGTGTCGATCGAGATCGGGAAGGCCTTGGCCAGAGCCGGCCTCACGCCGTCGCCTTCGGGGACGGAGACGTTGGGCCCCTTCACCTCGTAGCGGAGCCGGCGGCGGACGGCCGTCAGGAAGTAGGTGGCGTCCTGAGCGCGTTGGAACCCGATCACGTCGGCACCGAGCAGCCCACGGAGCACCTGGTCACGCCACGGCAGCTGCGCGTACAGCCCGTGAGCGGGGAAGGGGATGTGGTGGAAGTACCCGATCGTCACGTCGGGCCGGATCTCGCGCACCATCTGCGGGACGAGCTGCAGCTGGTAGTCGTGCACCCAGACCGTGCCGCCCTCGGCCACCGCGGACGCCGCCGCCTGGGCGAATCGACGGTTGACGGTGACGTAGGCCTCCCACCATTCACGGTGATACTGCGGGGGCGCGATCACGTCATGGTAGAGCGGCCAGATCGTGTCGTTCGCGAAGCCCTCGTAGTACTCCGCGACCTCCTGCGCGCTCAGCGGGACCGGGACCAGTTCGATGCCACCGGCTTCGAACGGGGCCAACTCGACATCGGCCTGACCGGCCCAGCCGACCCAGGCACCGTGCACGTTGCGCATCATCGGCTCGAGAGCGGCAACGAGTCCTCCCGGCGACGTCCGCCAGACCTCCTCGCCGTCAGGCCCCTCCACCCGATCGACGGGCAGCCGGTTGGCGACGACGACGAAATCTGCAGCTGCCAAGGGGGCTCCTCACACCAGGGGGTTGAGTCCAACTTACCCAGGTTGGCGTGACTCTGCCGCGCGGTGTCAGACCGTCACGGACAGACGACGCCGCTCACCGCTGAGAACCCAGTTGGCGGCCCCGGCCGCGAACGTGATGAAAGCGGCGACCATCGGCAGGAGGAGAGCGGCGGAGGTGCCGATGCTCTCGGCGATCTCTCCGGTGACGGCTGCGCCGATGGACTGCCCCACGACGACGCCGGAGCCCAGCATCGTCATGACGGTCGCGGAGCGACCGAGCGGGCTGCGGGCGGCACCGAAGCTGTACTGGGTCACGAGGGTCGGGCCGATGCCGATGCCCATGATCGCGAGAGCCAGGACCATCGCGCCCGGCGAATCGACGACGCTCAGCAGGAGCGTGCCGACGAACAGGATTCCGGAGAAGACCAGCCAGCGCGCGCGCAGCGAGAACGCGGGCGGCAGCCAGGCCACGCCCAGGGCGAGCAGGGCGGAGCCGACCCCCATCACGCCGTAGAGAAGGCCGGCCTGCTCCGGAGCACCCCGATCCGCCATGAACGAGGTGAGCGAGGTGAGCATGGCTCCGAAGAACATCCCGACGCCGAGGATGCCGACGACGACGATCAGCAGCCGCGGGCGGAACAGCTCCGAGACGGCCGAGGGCGCTCTCCCGTCGGCGTCACGGTCCTGCGAGACATGGCGGCCGCTCGGGTGGAGGGCGAATGCCCCGACGAACACGACGGTGAGAACGGCGGCACCGACCAGCGGCGCCCACGGCGAGATCGCCGACGCCAGGATGCCGACCAGGAACGGGCCGAACACGAAGACGGTCTCGTCGGCGGCGGACTCGTACGCCATCGTGCCGGACACCGTGCGATCACGTCGGGCCTCCGGCATCCGGTCCCGGATGATCGTGACCAGTCGTGAGCGCGAGAGCGGAGCGACCTGCGGCGCCGTCGCACCGATGCCGACCGCGGCGAGCAGTACGAAGCCGTCCGCGGCCGTGCCGTAGACCACGAACGTGAAGAGCAGGAGCATCGCTCCGTTGGCCAGCGCGAGGATGACCAGCACCGCACGCTGGCCGAATCGGTCGGCGGCAGCGCCGAGCAGAGGCCCGAAGCACGCTGTGCCCAATCCGACGGCAGCCGACGTCAGGCCTCCGAGCGAGAGGGATCCGCGCGCGGAGACGACGACCGTCAGCACGCCGACGACCATCATCGCGAAGGGCAGACGTGCGATGAAGGCGATGAGGAAGTACGGGAGGCCCGCGATGCGGAGGAGGCTCGGGCTCTGCGAGGCGGATTTCGGTGATGCGGGTGCGTGTGTCATGGCTCTCGCGCGTCGATGACGCGATGTCGGGTGCCGCCGCTGTCCGCCGGATTGCCGGCGGCCGGTAGATACACGGTGTGTGCGGCCGCGGGCGAGCCGCGACGCACCCAGGATAGCGGATGTGGACGAGGAAAGCCCGGGAATCCGCCGGTGCAGGGAGGGTCTATCCTGGGCGGCACCCGTCTCACGCTGCCGCTCCCGAGGAGGATTCCGTTGCCCACCACCGCCCCTGTCGCCGCGGCGACCGTCCCGCTTCCCTCACGCTCGCAGCGGGCCGGAACGGCCAAGACTTCCCCGGTGCGTGACCTGCTCGCACTGACCGAGCGGCCGGAGGTCATCTCGTTCGCCGGGGGTCTCCCCGCCCCCGAGCTCTTCGACGTGGACGGCATCCGTGCTGCGTTCGACGCCGTCCTGGCCTCTCCCGGTGTGCTGCAGTACTCCACGTCGGAAGGCGACCCGCGGTTGCGGGAAGAGGTCGCGCGGCGCTATTCGATCGACGGACTGCCCACCGCCGCATCCGATCTGATCATCACGACGGGTTCGCAGCAGGGTCTCGGACTGCTCGCGACGACACTGCTCGACCCCGGAGACACGATCCTCGTGGAAGAGCCCTGCTATCTCGCCGCCCTGCAGACGTTCGCGCTGGCGGGAGCGCACGTGGTGGGCGTTCCCGCGAACGGTGATGACCTGGATCTCGAAGCGCTGGACCGACTGGCGTCGACGCACGGCCCGAAGTTCTTCTACACGGTGCCCACGTTCCAGAATCCGACGGGCCGAACACACGGGCTCGAGGCCCGCAGACGCATCGCGGAGATCGCGAGGAGCCGAGGATTCCGCATCATCGAAGACGAGCCGTACCGCCAACTGAGGTACTCGGGCGACCCCCTCCCCTCGCTGGCCGAGCTGGCACCCGAGCATGTCGTCAGCCTCGGCAGCTTCTCGAAGGTGATCGCTCCCGGCCTGCGGATCGGGTGGATCCGCACGACGGCCGACATCCGCTCGACCGTGACGATCGCCAAGCAGGCAGCCGATCTGCACACCTCGACCATCGATCAAGCGGCGGCCGCCCACTACCTCGTCTCCGGTCGCAGTGAGCCCGCGCTCGACCGGATCCGCGACGCGTACGCCGCCCGCCGCGACGCGATGCTCGAGGCGCTGCCGACCGTGCTGCCCGAGGGCAGCACGTGGACTCGACCAGACGGCGGCATGTTCGTCTGGGTCCGCCTCCCGGAGGGCTCCGACGCCACGACAGCGCTCAGGAGAGCGCTGTCTCGGGACGTCGCGTTCGTCCCCGGCACGTCGTTCTCCTCCGGCACCCCGGATCCACGGACGTTGCGCCTGTCCTTCACGACCTACTCCCCTGCCAGGATCCGGGAGGGCTTGTCAAGGCTCGGTGCGACATGGGGTGCGGACGGGTAGCGTAAAGGGATGCGCTACCTCTTCAGCACCGGACTCGTCGCTGCGATCTCCGCGGGTGTCTCCCTGCTGCGCGGCACCCGTGAACAGCCCATCACCTGGCGCGCCCTTCTGTCGTGGCTGAGCTGGGGCATCACGATGGCTCTGGCGATCGGAGCCGTCGTCGACATGAACCGTGAACGTCGCGGTGTGCTCGTCGACGCCGACTCGCCGCAGTCGGTCAAGAAGGCGAAGAAGGCCCAGCGGCTCCAGTTCCGTTCGCAGAAGGCTCTCGCCGACACGCAGGACCACGCCCAGGACGCACGGCGCTGAGTCCGAGCGCCCTGGACGGACACATCAGCGTGTGAGGATCAGCGCTTCGCCCTGACCGCCTCCCCCGCAGAGTCCGACGGCAGCAGTTCCTCCGCCTCGACGCACGAGTTCGTGCACCGCATGGACCACGAGACGGTTACCGGAGGCCCCGATCGGGTGGCCGATAGCGATGCCCCCTCCGTGGATGTTCACGATGCCCTCATCCAGTCCGAGCTCGGTCTGCGAGCGTGCCACGACAGCGCCGAAGGCCTCATTGATCTCCACGACATCGAGATCTGCGGGCGTGATGCCCTGCTTCTGACAGGCGCGCTCGATCGCGCGCGCCGGCTGCGCCTGCAGCGAGTTGTCCGGTCCGGCGGTCTGACCGCTCGCCCCCACCCGGGCCAGGACGGGCCAGCCCTTCGCCTCCGCCGTGCGCCGCGTGGTGACGATCACGGCCGATGCGCCGTCGGAGATCTGGGACGAGTTCCCCGCGGTGATCGAACCGCCCTCGGCGAAGGCGGCACGCAGTCCGGCCAGGGTGTCGACCGTGGTGTCGGGACGGACCCCCTCATCTTTCGTGAGCAGCGGCTCTCCCCGGCGCTGCGGCACCTCCACCGTCACGATCTCCGCATCGAAGACTCCCGCTTCCTGCGCGGCGGCCGCGCGCTGGTGCGACAGCGCGGCGACGCGATCCTGCGCCTCCCGGGTGAGCTCGAAACGGGCGTTGTGGCGTTCCGTGGACGCGCCCATGCTCTCGCGGTCGTACGCATCGGTGAGACCGTCGTAGGCCATGTGGTCGAGGACCTCGACGCTCCCGTACGTCCAGCCGTCGCGCGAGCCCATGAGCATGTGCGGCGCCCGCGTCATCGATTCCATCCCCGCTGCCACGACCACGTCCGCGTCGCCCGTGGCGATCATCCGCGCCGCGTCGATGATGGCCGTCAATCCGGACAGACACACCTTGTTGACCGAGTGGGCCGGCACATCCCAGCCGATGCCCGCGCCGATCGCCGCCTGGCGCGCCGCGTTCTGCCCCGAGCCCGCGGCCAGCACCTGCCCCACGATCACCGCGTCGATGTCGGCCGGATCGACCGAAGCCTGCGCGAGCGCGCCACGGATCGCGAAGGATCCGAGCTGCGGCGCCGTGAAGGCGGCCAGTTGTCCCTTCAGCCGCCCCTGCGGCGTACGGGCCGCGGAGACGATGACGATGTCGTTCTCGGTGTCGTTCATGGTGCAGGGGTCCTTCCCTCGAGGAGATCCGGGTGGATGGTGAGCGGGGGCTGTGTCGCGTCGACGACCTCGTCGACGGTGATGCCGGGCGCCGTCTCGACGAGGACGAGCCCCTCCTCCGTGACGTCGATCACGGCCAGGTCGGTGATGATCCGATCGACCACCGCACGACCGGTCAACGGGAGCGTGCATTCGTCGACGATCTTGGCCGAGCCGTCCTTCGCGACGTGCTCCATGAGCACGATGACGCGCGCTGCGCCGTGAACGAGATCCATGGCGCCACCCGGCCCCTTGACCATCTTGCCCGGGATCATCCAGTTCGCGAGATCACCGGCGGCAGACACCTGCATGGCGCCGAGGACGGCGGCGTCGATCTTCCCGCCGCGGATCATGCCGAAGCTCGTGGCCGAGTCGAAGAAGGCGGCGCCCGGGAGGGTCGTGACGGTCTCCTTGCCGGCGTTGATCAGGTCGGGGTCGACGGCCTCTTCCCGGGGGTAGGGCCCGACGCCGAGGATGCCGTTCTCCGACTGCAGCACGACGGTGGTCCCGGCAGGCACATGGTTGGGCACGAGCGTGGGCAGACCGATCCCGAGGTTCACGTAGGCACCGTCCGGGAGCTCGGCCGCGGCTCGGGCAGCCATCTGGTCTCGCGACAGTGCCATCTCAGGCTCCTTCCACGGCGACGGTCCGCCGTTCGATGCGCTTGGGGATATCGGTGCCGACCTCGACGATGCGGTGCACGAAGACTCCGGGGAGGTGGATGCTGTCGGGGTCGAGCTCGCCCGGCTCCACGAGTCGTTCGACCTGCGCGATGCAGATCCGGCCCGCCATCGCGGCGAGGGGATTGAAGTTGCGTGCGGCCTTGTTGAAGACGAGGTTGCCGTGGCGATCGCCTTGCGCCGCGTGCACGAGCGCGAAGTCGGTGACGATGGCCTCTTCCAGGACGAACTCCTGGGGCACGCCGTCCACGTCGAACGCGCGGACGTCCTTGACGGGAGAGGCGACGGCGATCGAGCCGTCCGCGTTGTATCGACGAGGCAGACCGCCCTCCGCGACCTGGGTGCCCACGCCGGTCTGCGTGTAGAAGGCCGCGATGCCCGAGCCGCCTGCCCGCAGCTTCTCAGCCAGGGTCCCTTGAGGCGTGAGCTCGAGTTCGAGCTCGCCGCTCAAGAACTGGCGCTCGAACTCTTTGTTCTCCCCCACATAGGACGACGTCATCTTCCGGATGCGCTGCGCGGCCAGCAGGACCCCGAGCCCCCAGTCGTCGACGCCGCAGTTGTTGCTCACGACGCTGAGGTCCTTCGTCCCCTGTGCCAGCAGTGCCTCGATCAAGGCGATCGGATTACCGGACAGGCCGAAGCCGCCGACGGCCAGCGAGGCGCCGTCCGGGATGTCGGAGACGGCTTCGGCCGGTGACTCCCATTGTTTGTCGATCACGTCTGCTCCTTCGAAAGCGTGCGTGTCTCCAGCTTCCCCCTCTCCCGGCGCCCGGGGGCAGTCCGTTCTTGTGATGTGGCCACATCCGGAGGTAGCGTCCACAATATGGAATCCCCCGACCGTTCCGTCCCCGGCGCACAGGCGATCGCCCGAGCGGCACGCCTCCTCCGCCTCGTGACGTCTTCCGGCGTGGACGGCGCGAGCCTGCACGACCTCGCCCGCGCCGCCGACCTGTCCCGCTCGACCGCGCACCGTCTCCTGAGCGCACTGCGGGCCGAGGGGCTCGTCGATCGAGACGAGGACAGCACGCTCTGGATGCCCGGCCCTGAACTGTTCCTCATGGGGTCCGTGGCGGCGGCGCGCTACGACGTGACCGCGCTCGCACGGGACATCGTGCGCTCACTGGCCGTCAAGACCGAGGAGAGCGCGTTCTTCTCGGTGCGCCGTGCGGACGAGACGGTGTGCCTGCTGCGCGAGGAAGGCTCGTTCCCGATCCGCTCCTTCGTCCTGAGCGAAGGAGTGCGGTTCCCCCTCGGTGTGGCGAGTGCAGGGCTCGCGATCCTGGCTTTCCTTCCTGACCACGATGTGGACGCGTATCTCGGCCGGCACCCCGAGCTCGAGAGCGGGTGGGGGCGGGCACACGGCCCCTCCGCTCTGCGCACCCGCCTGACCGAGACGAAGGAGCGCGGATACTCGGTGAACCCCGGCCTGATCGTCGAGGGCAGCTGGGGCATCGGCGCGGCCGTCTTCGATCGCAGCGGGCGACCGGAGTGGGCATTGAGCCTGACGGGCGTGGAGTTCCGATTCGGCCCCGATCGTCTGGCCGAGCTCGGACGAACCCTTCTCGCGCACGCCCACCAGCTCTCCGCCCGGATCGCCGGCGCTCGACGCTAGATCCGGTTACATACCACCGGGTATATACTCTCTGGTATGAATCGCTCGGATGTCATCCCCTCACTGGTGCTCTCGGGATATGCCCTCGGACGCATCGCCGCTCAGGATGCCGGCAACGAGGCACCCGCTGCACAGTGGCGAGTGCTGAGCCTTCTGGAGCAGTCAGGATCGCGACGTGTGGGAGAGCTCGCCGCTGCCGCCCGCACGACCCAGCCCGGGATGACCCGGCTCATCGGGGGCCTGGAACGCGAGGGACTCGTCCTCCGCTCCCCCGACGCCGACGATTCCCGCGCGACCGTCGTCGACATCACGCCGCAGGGCGCCGCCGCCATCGATGCGTGGCGTGCGGAGTTCCGGGAGACGCTGGCGCCTCGATTCGCGGCGTTGAGCGAGGAGGACTGGTCGGCTCTCACTCGTGCGGCGGAGATCCTCGCCGCACACACCGCCACAGAACGAACAGGAGAATCTCGGTGAACACCCCCACCACCTCATCGGTGTGGAAGCAGCCCGCGCAGGTCTGGGCGGTCGCGTTCGCGTGCGTGGTCGCTTTCATGGGCATCGGCCTCGTCGATCCCATCCTTCCCGCGATCGCCGATTCGCTCCAGGCGTCTCCGGTCGAGACGGAACTGCTGTTCACCAGCTATCTCCTCGTCACCGGGCTCGCGATGCTCGTCACCAGCTGGATCTCCAGCCGGATCGGCGCAAAAGCGACCCTGCTGATCGGGCTCGCGCTGATCGTGATCTTCGCGCTCCTCTGCGCCGTGAGCGGCAGCGTCGACGCGGTCATCGGCTTCCGTGCCGGATGGGGGCTCGGAAACGCGCTGTTCATCTCGACGGCGCTCGCGACCATCGTGGGCGCGGCGTCCGGCGGGAGCAGCGCGGCGATCATCCTGTACGAAGCGGCGCTCGGCCTCGGCATCGCCGTGGGCCCTCTGCTCGGCGGCATCCTCGGCGAGCAGAGCTGGAGGGGACCGTTCTTCGGCGTCGTCGTGCTGATGGCGATCGCCTTCGTCGCCGTGCTCGTGTTGCTCCGCGGTCCGGGTGAGAAGAGGGTGCCGGTGCCGTTCTCCGCTCCGTTCACCGCACTGCGTCGCCCGGCACTCGCGACCCTCGCGATCGCTGCGCTGTTCTACAACATCGGCTTCTTCGTGCTGCTGGCCTTCTCACCGTTCCCCCTCGGCTTCGGCGCGCTCGGCATCGGTCTCACTTTCTTCGGATGGGGAGTCGCCCTCGCCGTCACGAGTGTGTGGGTGGCCCCCGTGCTGATGCGTCGGATACCGCGCACCCGCATCATCCTTCTCGTCCTCCCCTTGCTCGCGGCCGATCTGGTCGTCGCCGGGCTCGTCGTCGGGAGCGCACCGGCCCTGGTGGCGTGCATCGTCATCGGCGGCCTGCTGCTCGGTGTGATGAACACCGTGCTCACCGAGGCTGTGATGGAGGCCACCGATCTCCCGCGCTCGGTCGCGTCCTCCGCGTACTCGGCCGTGCGCTTCCTCGGAGGTGCGATGGCGCCTCCGATCGCCGCCCTGCTGTGGCACGCGTTCAACGCGACGGTGCCGTACCTCTTCGCGGCGGTGTCCGTGTTGCTCGCCGCGCTGACCGTATTCCTCGGTCGACGCGTTCTCGCACACATCGACGACGAGCCGCAGGACACCGCCACCGAGGATGCGGCCGCGATCCTCGTCGGCGACGCCGGCTGACCAGGAGGACAGGCGGCGGAGCAGCATTGGATATCGTGGGGCGATGAGCGAAGGCACCCTCCTCCCGGAACGCAGCAGGCTCGTGCAGCAGCACCTGGTCGATGCGGGCGTGGACACCACGATCCGCGTCCTTCCCGACTCGGCGCGCACGGCGGCCGAAGCGGCGGCCGCGATCGGATGTGACGTCGCGGCGATCGCGAACAGCCTGGTGTTCCTCGCCGATGGCGAACCCGTCCTCATCATGACCAGCGGCGGACACCGCGCAGACTTCGCCGTCCTGACCGAGAGCATCGGGGCGGTGGAGATCTCGATGGCACCGGCGTCCGTGGTCCGCGCCGCTACCGGCCAGGCGATCGGCGGCGTGGCGCCCGTCGGACACCCCGCGCCGCTGCGCACCTTCCTCGACGAGGCGCTCCAGGATCACGATGAGCTCTGGGCTGCGGCCGGCCACCCGCACACCGTGATGCCCCTCACCTTCGAGCAGCTTCGGGTGATCACGAACGGGGCCGTCATCCCCGTCGCGTAGCACGGGTCGACCGAGCTGCGTCTCACTCCTGACGTCGGCGGGCGCGTGCCCCAGCGAACACCGTCAGAGCGATGCCGAGCAGGAGCGCTGCTCCACCGCCCCAGAGGTACCCCGCCGGCACGTCTCCACCGGTTGTGGCCAGTGATCCCTGCCCCGTCAGCGGAAGCTCGTTCGGCGGGGTGACCGCGTCGGGCGGGGTGACCGTGTCGGGCGTGGTCGGCGGAACCACCGGAGGCGCCACCGTGGCGGTGTTCGTGAGCGTGATCGCGATGGTCGCGCCCCCGCCGATTGTGAACTGGGCTGACCCCTCAGCACGCCCGCTGACGCCGCTGCCGGAGAACACAGGCGTACCCCACTCGACCCCCTCGACGGCTGGAGGCGTGAGTTCCACGAGGGTGACGACGGTACCCGCAGGCAGCGAAATTCGAGACGTGGCCTCTCCGGCAGCCACCGTGAGCGTCCGCTCCACCGCCGGTTCGCCGTAGCTGTAGCGGACCGTGTAGACCGCGTCGGCCGGAACCTCCGACGAGCCCGATCCTTCGAGAACCTTGGTCAGCGTGAAGTCACCCGACGCGCTGCCGTCGCCTGCGCCCCCACCCGTGACGCGCCAGGCCAGGTCATTCCGCAGCGTGAGACCGTTCACGTCGGCCACGTTCCCGTAGGTGGCGCCGGCGGCCTGCGAACTCGGCACGGTGAAGTACTTGACGAAGTAGGTGCGCGTCGGGTCGATCGGCCCGGGGATCACGAGATCGAACCCCGTTCCCTCCGCGTTCCAGCCGCCGGTCCAGTTCGACACGTCTTTGGCGTCCTGGTCGAGTCCGTCCGTGCTCCAGACGACGAGCGCCCCATCTTCGTTGTGATGCTCGGCGAACTGGTCGCCAGCCGTGGTCAGCATGTCGTGGATGACGAGGGAATCGACGTTCTGGAACTGTGCGCCGGGAAGGACCAGCTGCCATGCGATCCTGCCGTCGGCCGTCTGCCATGACCACTTCTGCGGTTCTGTGGGCAAGGGCGACGCCGGACCGATCCCGCCACCGGGGACCTCGACGGGCGTGATCTTGCCGTCGACGACGAACTCCACCGTGCTCTCGGTCGTCTGTTCGTCAGCGCTGGCTGCGAACCACAGCGATCCGTTGACCCCCGTGCGTCCGTCCACGAAGTCTGTGAGCGTGCAGGTGACGACGGGGGCGGCGTCGGCGCTCACGGTGCATTCGGCGACGGTCTGACTCGGATCCTCGACGGACGGCACCGAGAACGTCATCCCGGCGCGTCCGAACTGGCTCGGCAGCGTGAATCCGAACGTCTGCCCGCCGACGGCGCCGTCCGGCACCGCCCACTCGGCATCGACACGGATCTGCTGGTACTGCGTGACCGATGATCCACCGTTCGTCGTCGTGACGGTGATCGATGCCGCGTCGATGGCCGCGGGATAGTCGTACTCCGCGGCTGTCGCCGCTCCGGCGCCCACGAACGTCATGAAAACAGTGAGCGCTGTCGCGGCGATGGCCGTGATGGTCGTTCGGCGTGCGCGTGCACGTCCAGGATGTGTGTTCACGTTTCTCCCCAGTTTTCTTGACACGCCACACCCGGATCCTGCTGTCATACAGCAGCGCATCCGTACGAGGTGCGGCGTATCCCCACGGGGAGAGACGACGTCCTGCCGATTCCGTTACGCGAGTTCCCGGAAATCCGTCGGGAGATCTCCATGAACGACGAAAGGTCCTGAAACTGGCGAGAGTTTCAAGACCTTTCTGGTGCACCCCCTGGGACTTGAACCCAGAACCCACTGATTAAGAGTCAGTTGCTCTGCCGATTGAGCTAGAGGTGCGTGGCCCGGGAGAACCCCGACCGAGGAATTACATTACCAGCCGACGGACCCCATGTGAAATCGAGGTGGACTCGGGCGCGCCGCCGCCGACTCACGCGGAAACCTGGCCGTTCGACACTCTGGCCACGCCGTCGTGACGACTATTCTGAGACCGTGACCGACTCCCCCCTCACCGACTCCCTTCGCAGCGATCTCGAACTCGCACTCCGCCTCGCCGATGCCGCCGACGCCCAGTCGCTCCCCCGCTTCGACGCCGCCGATCTGAAGATCTCGACCAAGGCTGACAACTCCCACGTGACGGATGCCGACCTCGCCACCGAGCGCGCCATCCGCCGCGTCCTGGAAGCCGAGCGCCCCGAAGACGGCATCTTCGGTGAGGAGTTCGGCGCACAGGGAAGCACCCACCGCCAGTGGATCATCGATCCGATCGACGGCACAGCGAATTTCCTCCGTGGCGTCCCGCTGTGGGGCACGATGATCGCGCTCGCGATCGACGGAGTGCCGCAGGTCGGCGTCGTGAGTATGCCCGCTCTCGGTCGCCGCTGGTGGGCGGCCACGGGTGGCGGAGCCTGGACTGCCACCGAAGGCGAGCCCCGACGGCTGCAGACCTCGGCGGTGGACTCCCTCGACGACGCCAGCGTCAGTTTCCAGAGCATCGCGCAGTGGGCGGACGCCGGTCGTCTCGACACCCTGCTGAGCATCGGCGCACGGGTCTGGCGTGACCGCGCCTACGGTGACGTCTACGCGTACATGCTCCTCGCCGAGGGCCGCATCGACATGGTCGCGGAATTCGGCGTCAAGGAGTACGACATCGCCGCCGCCGTGCCGATCGTCCGAGAAGCGGGTGGCCGGATGACCGCCGTCGACGGAGACGAGACGATCTCGGCGCGCTCGACACTCGCAACCAACGGCCGTCTCCACGAAGACTTCCTGACACTCATCAACGACTGATCCGGACGAAAGGGGCCCGCGATGAAGACGCGCATCATGTCCGCCACCGCGGGCGTCGTGCTGCTCATCGCTGCTCTGACCGCGTGCGCGGCACCGGAGGCCTCGCCGGCCACGCCCACTCCGGATCGAGTGACCCCGAGTCCCGTGGCGACTCCCGAGCCGGCAGCATCGACGGCGCCCGAGCCTCCTGCCGAGGAGCTCACGTGCGAGTCCATGATCTCGGCGGGGACGGTCACCGCTCTCACGGACGCCGGATGGACCGCACAGTCCAAAGAGTTCGTCGTGGGCGGCGTCGAACTCACCGAAGGCCTGCTGTGCTTCTGGGCCGACTACAGCGTCGGTTCCGATCACGGTCAGCTCTACGGCTGGTCGCCGACGACATCCGAAGAAGCCGCCGACGCGCAGGCCGGTCTCCTCGCCGAAGGGTGGAAGCGTGAGGACGACGCCGCGGGCGTCTACTTCACCGAGGACCCTCAGTACTCGATGGGAACCGATGCGGACGGGTATGGGATGACCTACCTGTTCGGCGACGGATGGGTGAAGTTCGCCGACACCAGGCAGGGCCTGATCCTCGTCGAGTGGACGGGCTGAAGACGTCGCTACGGCCGCGCGGCGCCCATCGAGCTCTCTCTGATGCGTCCGAATCCCCGCGCGACCGGGGGTGACCACATCAGCGTGATGAGGGTCGCAGCCACCAGCACCGTCACCGCCGCACCCCAGTCCCACCGCTCGCCGAAGACGATGACGACGGCGTTGAGCGCGATGGCGACCCCGAGGAAGATCGTGAGCATGAGCCGCGAGAGTCCACTGCCACGACGTATTCCGGCAGCGACCGCGAGCACCAGAAGGCCGAACAAGGCGATCGCCGCACCGGCGAGGGAGAACGCCGACGTGCTCACATCCGGGTCGTAGCGACCGAGGAAGACGAGGATGCCGAAGCCCGTCGCGAGGACACCGAACGCATACGCGAGCACCACGACCACCGTCGTGATGATGCCCGCAACGACGCGAGCCGGAGGGGTCGTCGCCGTCGATGGCCGCGCGCCGACCCGCGTGGTCGCGGCCGTCTTCGGGCTCAGGACGAGGCGACGGTGAAGCAGACGCACCACCTCTATCGCGGCGACCATCACGATCATGATACCCGTGAGCGCGATGGCGAGGTCTTCACCCGGGTCGACCAGCACGAAGAACTCTCGGGCGAGCGGGATGGTGAAGACCGCGATCAGCAGGACGAACATCGCCCCCACGACGATCACCTTGAACCGGTTGAGCGGACGTGCGAGCACCGCCAAGATCCAGATCCCGACCACTGCGAGGATCACGGTGGCCCCCGTCCGCAGCTGTTCCTCGTGGACTCCGAGGCCTCGCGCGACGAACGTGTACCAGGTCAGGCCCAGGGCGACGACGACTCCCGAAGGGATCGCGAAGCTCAGCGAACGTCGCAGGAACCCCGGCACGTACCGGGCCGCGTTGGGCATGAGGGCGAGGAAGAAGGCGGGAATGCCGATCGTCAGGCCATCGGTGATCGACAGTTGGCGCGGCAGGAAGGGGAACTCGAGCACGAGCACCCCGAACATGATCGCGAGCAGTGTCGCGTACACGGTCTTGTTCAGGAAGAGCATCGACACGCGTTCGATGTTCGCGATCACCTGACGCCCTTCCGCGACGACATCGGGCAGGTGCGAGAACTGTCCGTCGAGGAGGACGAGCCTGGCGACCGCCTTGGTGGCGGGCGATCCGGAGTTCATGGCGATGCCGATGTCCGCAGCCTTGATCGCCAGGGCGTCGTTGACGCCGTCGCCCGTCATCGCGACCGTGTGCCCGTGGCTCTGCAACGCGGTGACCATGCGCTTCTTCTGCTCGGGGGTGACGCGTCCGAAGACCGCGTGCCGATCGAGGACGTCGGCGAGTTCGGCATCGCCTTCCGGCAGCCGCCGTGCGTCGTAGCCCTCCGCGACGTCGAGGCCGACTTCACGGGCGATCGCAGCCACCGTGCGCGGGTTGTCGCCGGAGATGATCCGGATGCCGACCTCCTGGCGTGTGAAGTACTCGAGGGTCTGGGCCGCGTCGGGCCTGACCTGCTCTCGGAAAGTGAGGACGAGGACGGCCGTCAGCTCACTCGGAAGCTGCTCGGACTCGATGTCCGCCTCGGACAGCGGAGTCTCCGAACGACCGAGGACCAGAGTGCGCCGACCGGTCTCGGCGAGGGTGGTGACCATGCGTCCGAGTTCGGTCGCGTCCGACGTCGCCGCGTCTCCGAAGACCATCTCGGGTGCCCCCATCACCCAGGCCCCGGGGATCTCCGAGAACGTCACCGCGCTCCACTTGCGCGCCGAGGAGAACGGAACGTAGCCGCGCACGACGAGAGGCTGCGTGACCGGATACGCCGTGGCCATCGATCGCGCCGTCGCGTTCGCATCCGGCGAGGCGGCGAACCAGGACAGGACCGCCGCGGCGGTGCCGGAGAGCTCCGTCGTGCTTCCGGCGAGGGGATGCGCCACGTCGAAACCGATCTCCCCGACCGTCAGGGTGCCGGTCTTGTCGAGGCACACGACATCGACGCGCGCGAGGCCCTCGACGGCGGGGAGCTCATTGACCAGCACCTGTCGACGCGCGAGTCTCGATGCCCCGACGGCGAAGGCGATGCTCGTCATCAGCACCAGGCCGAGCGGGATCATCGCAGTCAGCGCCGCGATCGTGTTCACGACCGCCTGCACCCATGCGCCGCTCGAGAACACCGTGGCGTATCCTCCACCGACGATGATCTGAGCGTTCAGCACCAGCAGCCCGACCGGGCCGATCACCCAGCTCACCCATTTCAGAACGCGGTCGACCGAAGCGCGGAGCTCGCTCGAGACGAGGGAGAAGCGCTTGGCCTCGCCGGCGAAGCGGTTCGCGTACGAGTCCGCCCCCACTCGGGTCGCCTGAGCAGTCCCTTCGCCGCCGACGACGACAGCACCCGAGAGAGCATCGTCGCCCGGTTGCTTCTCCACCGGATCCGACTCGCCCGTGAGCATCGACTCGTCGATCTGGAGTCCATGCGACGTGAGGATGCGGGCATCAGCCGGCACCTGTTCGCCGGCGCGCAGGATGAGCACATCGTCCAGGACCACTTCGCCGGGTGCGACCTCGGCTTGCACGCCCTCTCGGAGCACCAATGCTCGTGGCGCATTCATCAGCGCGAGGCGGTCGAGCGCGGACTTCGCGCGGAACTCCTGCACGCATCCGATGATCGCGTTCGCGAAGGCAGCGAGTCCGAACAGCGCATCCTGCCAGCGCCCCACGAGGAACAGCACGAGGAAACAGGCGAAGACGATGCCGTTGAAGAGCGTGAACACATTCGCCCGCACGATGCTCCACGCGCTTCGGCTCGTGTCCGCCGAGAACGCGTTCGTCTTCCCGGACGCGACACGCTCTGCGACCTCCGTGCGCGTCAGACCGTTCGTGTCGGTTTCGGTCGTCGACTCCACAGACCTCAATATAGGCCCCTGTAAAGGGGGCCCGTCGGATGGCTTTTGTTCTCCCCGGCCCCGACCGCGCTGGCGGATGAGAAGCCGGACACACAGCGAAGCCCGCCTCCCTCGTGGCTACGAGGGAGGCGGGCTTCAATTCCTGTGACAACGACGTGGTGGAGCTGGGGGGAATCGAACCCCCGTCCAACGCTGAGTCTCCACGCCTTCTCCGGGCGCAGTCTGTGAAGACGTTCTGCTCGGCTCCGACCTTTGTCACAGACACCTAAGTCGACGAGCCCAGCCTGGGAAGAGTCCCACGTGACGTCCAGACGCCATCACGCAGCAAGATTCCTAGATGACGCCAGGATCCGTATCGGAATCACATACGGCCTGACGGACTATCGGGCTCGCTTATGCAGCGAGGGCGAAGTCGTTGCGCTTGGTTTCGGCAACTATTTTTTTGCAGAGAGCGTTTACGAGATAACTCTGCATCCTCGGCCCGCTTCTCGTGGATTCACAGGCGCTGTCGAAACCGATCAGCCCCGTGGTCCTTCTCTCGAAGGAGCCGTTGTCACACTATGGAATTGCCAACCCGGATGACGAACACCCGAGCATCTCAGACTACAACGTTCGACGGCTCTCCGCCATTCCGCAGGGCGTGATGAGCTGGCGTAGAGTCGGCCCATGAGTGAAGTCACCGTCACCGTCCGCGGCGAGCACGAGAGGCGCGTCGCACCGGAGAGAGCAACCATCCGCGTGAGCGTCCGCAGCGAGGGGCCGGAGCGGACGGTCGTCCTCGAACATGTGATGCGACTGGCCGACCCTGTGCGAACCAGCATCACCGAGCGAGCCGACGCGGGCAGCATCGTGGACTGGACCAGCACTCGTCTCTCGGTGCGTGCGGAGCGGCCGTGGAGCAACGACGGCAAGCGCCTCGCACCCGTGTTCTACGCCAGCGTCGACTTCACCGCGACCTTCGCGGAAGCTCCCGAGCTTTCGATCTGGACCTCCGACATCTCGCCGTGGGACGGCGTCGAGGTGGGCGGGGTCGAGTGGCATCTGACCCCCGAAACCCGGACGCAGGTCGAACAAGAGGTCGCTGCGGAAGCTGTCGGCGTCGCCGTCACACGGGCTCAGGCGTACGCCGGGGCGCTCGGACTGGAGCAGGTCACCCCCATCGAGATCGCCGACGCGGGCTTGATCTCGAAGGCTCAGGGCTCCGCAGAGGCGCCGCTGATGAAGGCGCGCGGAGGTATCGCTTTCGCTGCCGACGCCGGCCCCGTGATGGAGTACGAACCGGACGAGATCGTCATCTCGGCGACCGTCGAGGCCCGCTTCCTCGCCCGCTGACCCGGATCACTCCGGCGTCGCGAAGGGAGCGAGCTCCGCCGCGAGCCGCTCGGACACCCGAGCATGAACGGCGGTTCCCTCCTCCCGATGATCCACGGCGAGCAACATCCCGGACTCGTGGATCGCGGCGACCAGGTCGCCGCGATCGTAGGGGATCACCGCGTGGACCTCGACTGCCGGCTTCGGGAGTGCGTCCTCGATGGCGGCACGCAGCTCCGCGATTCCCTCGCCGGACCGTGAAGACACGAAGTGCGCCTGCGGCTGAAGTCCGCGAAGCACCAGACGCTCGTCCTCGTCGATCAGATCCGCCTTGTTGAAGACCACGATCTCGGGCAGATCCCGTGCCCCGACATCACCGAGCACGTCGCGCACGGTCTGAAGCTGACCTGCCGGGTCGGGGTGCGAGCCGTCGACGACGTGGAGCACGACGTCGGCTTCGCCGACCTCTTCCAGCGTCGAACGGAAGGCCTCGACGAGCTGATGCGGCAGGTCACGGACGAATCCGACGGTGTCGGTCAACGTGTACACGCGTCCGTCCTCCGTCTCGGATCGGCGCACCGTGGCATCGAGCGTCGCGAACAGCGCGTTCTCGACCAGCACCCCGGCGCTCGTGAGCGCATTGAGCAGACTCGACTTGCCGGCGTTCGTGTACCCCGCGATCGCGACCGACGGAATCGCGTTGCGCTTGCGCTCGGCGCGCTTCGCCTCACGAGCCGGGCCGAAGTCTCGGATCTGGCGCCGCAGCAGAGCCATCTTGGTCCGGATCCGCCGACGGTCGAGTTCGATCTTGGTCTCACCGGGACCGCGCGAGCCCATGCCCGCGCCGCCGGCACCCACCTGCCCACCGGCCTGACGACTCATCGAGTCACCCCATCCGCGCAGACGCGGAAGCAGGTATTCCAGCTGCGCGAGCTCGACCTGGGCCTTGCCCTCACGGCTCTTCGCGTGCTGGCTGAAGATGTCGAGGATCACCGTGGTGCGGTCGATGACCTTGACCTTGACGACGTCTTCGAGTGCACGACGCTGGCTCGGCGCGAGCTCCGTGTCGGCGATCACGGTGTCAGCGCCCACGGCGGCGACGATGTCTTTGAGTTCCTGCGCCTTGCCGCGACCGAGATACGTGGCGGCATCGGGATGCGGCCGGCGCTGAAGCACGCCATCGAGCACCACGGCACCGGCGGTCTCCGCCAACGCCGCGAGTTCACGGAGAGAGTTCTCCGCGTCCTCCTGCGCGCCCTGCGGGTACACACCGACGAGGACGACGTTCTCCAGACGCAGCTGCCGGTACTCGACCTCGGTGACGTCCTCGAGTTCTGTCGAAAGCCCGCCGACGCGACGAAGCGCGTGACGGTCTTCGAGGTCCCACTGCGCACCATCGGTGCTGCCGTGGGAGGCCGTCGATTCATCCTGCAGCGCCTGTGCTGCGCCGAACACGTGCACGTCGGAACGCTTCTCTGCGCCCGCGAGTACGCGATCGACGGTGTGGTCGTCGGTGGAGGGGGTGGTGGTCTCCGTCATCCGTTCCTTGTCTCTGGGTTCGTAGCAAGCCTTAACCTTAGCCCGCGCTGTCCGGTACGCTCGCCCTATGGGGTCCGATCACTACTTCACTGCGGCCCCGGCAAGCCCCGAGAACCTTCGTAAGATCCGCGTATCGCTCGCAGGTCGAGAGCTCGAACTCACCACCGCCGGTGGTGTCTTCAGCCCGGATCGTCTCGACGCCGGCACTGCAGTGCTCCTCGCCAACACGCCTCCGGTTCCTCCGGGCGGCGACCTTCTCGACCTCGGGAGCGGTTGGGGTCCTGTCACGATCTCGATGGCCCTCGCCTCTCCCCATGCGACAGTGTGGGCCGTCGACGTGAATGAGCGCGCCCTGGATCTCGTCCGCCGCAACGCGGCTGCTCTCGGGCTCACCAATGTCAACGCATCTCTGCCCGACGATGTTCCCGCGCACGTGTCGTTCCGCACGATCCGCTCGAACCCGCCCATCCGCGTCGGCAAGAACGAGCTCCACGGGCTGTTGGAACGGTGGATCCCGCGACTCGACGAGCGCAGCGACGCGTGGCTCGTGGTGCAGCGGAACCTCGGGGCCGACTCGCTGCAACGCTGGATCGGCGCGACGTTCCATCCGGGCTACAGCGTCTTCCGGACCGCCACCGGCAAGGGGTACCGGATCCTGAAGGTCCGTAAGCACGGCACGCCCCCGACGGAGCCGATCGCACTCTCCGAGTTGTGACCGTCGCCGTCGTCTTGGACGACGGTCAGACGAGGTCGACCTCGCCCTGGAACACCAGCTGGGCCGGGCCTGAGAGCGCGACGTGCTCCCCGTCCTCGGCCGGGAACATGCGTACGCCGAGGGTGCCGCCCGGCACTTCCACCTGCCAGTTGTTCGGCGCCTTCTCCCCCGCCCAGTAGCGCACGGCCAGCGCTGTCGCGGCGACGCCGGTACCGCAGCTGAGGGTCTCGCCCACACCCCGCTCATGGACGCGCATGCTCACGTGCCCGACGCCATCGCGCACGAGCGGCTCCCCTGGCACGACGAACTCGACGTTCGCCCCCTCGGGAAGCGAAGGATCGAGATCAGGTGCGCGGTGCAGCTCGAGGCCGGCGAGCTCGGCTTCCGAGGCGAGCGCCACGACGACGTGCGGATTGCCGACATCGATCCCGAGGCCGGGACGCGTGACGGGGAGCCCGTCGACACGCACGAGCGGGTCGTCGCCCGAGAGCTTCCAGCGGCCGAGGTCGACCTGGTATCCGGTCGCGCTTCGAGTCACGTC
Source organism: Microbacterium aurugineum (assembly GCF_023101205.1). Lineage (NCBI taxonomy): Bacteria > Bacillati > Actinomycetota > Actinomycetes > Micrococcales > Microbacteriaceae > Microbacterium > Microbacterium aurugineum. The sequence goes on from NZ_CP078078.1 coordinate 1,913,355, forward strand.
GCGCACACCGGCCCGCGTAGCGATGGGCAGGGTGGATCCGGGCTCGATGGTCGCGAGACCGGAGCGAACCAGGTAGTGCGCGAACACCCGGATGCCGTTGCCGCACATCTCGGCGAGCGAACCGTCGGCGTTCCGGTAGTCCATGAACCACTCGGCAGCAGGTTCCTCCGCCAGCGCGGCCTCGCCATCGGGGATCGCCTCGGATCGGACAACGCGGAGGATGCCGTCCGCACCGATTCCGAAGTGGCGGTCGCAGAGGACGGTGACCTGTTCCACCGTCAGATCGAGTGCCCCGTCAGGGTCAGCGATGATGATGAAGTCGTTGCCCGTGCCGTGCCCTTTGGTGAATGCGACCATGCCCCCAGTCTAGAGAGCGGGGCTAGGCGTCGGAGACGAGACGCTTTCCCGTGTTGGCCACGGTGAACCGCTCGTACCCGAGGGCATCGTAGAAGCCGAGGACGTGTTCATTGCCCTCTCGGACCATCAGTTGCACCTTCGGGCATCCCATCGCTTCGAGCACGCGCTCGGCCTCCGCCACCAGTGCTCGCGCGATTCCGAGGCCACGGTGAGACGCTGCCGTCGCGAGGTAGTAGAGCCACCCTCGATGACCGTCATACCCGGCCATCACCGATCCGATCACCTCGTCGTCCTTCGTCACCGCGACGAGGAACCCTTCGGGCTGCACGGCGAGCTTGCGCTCGATGTCGACACGAGGATCATTCCACGGCCGCGTGAGCCCGGCTTCTTCCCAGAGAGCGACGACGGCGTCCGTATCAACGCGTTCGAACCGACGGACGGCCCAGTCCGCCGCACCGTCGGTCGGCGACTCGTTCGACACGCTCACGTCGACACCACGGAATAGCGTCCACACAGGAAGTTCCGATTGCGCGCGACCTCCAGGAGCTCGAGGTCGAGCCTGCGCGGGAGCAAAGGTGCGCCGGAGCCCAGCGTCACGGGCGCATACTGCACCCAGACCTCGTCCAGCAGCCCCGCATCGGCGAACTGACCCGCGAGGTCTCCCCCGCCGACGATCCAGATGTCCTGATCGCCCGCCGCCGCCGACATCTCGGCATGAATGCTCTGCACGTCCTGCTGGGTCAGCCGCACATCGGCGTTCTCCGGGAGTTCGAGCTCACGGTGGGAGAACACCCAGGTCGGCTGGCTGTATCCCCATCGACCCTCTTCATGTCGCATGACCCACTCGTAGGTCGATGACCCCATGGCCAGGGCGCCGATGTTCTTCTCGAACGCGTTGTACCCCATCGGACCATCGGGATCGACATCCTGCGTCAGCAACCAAACGAGCGAATGCTCGTCTGTCGCGATGAACCCGTCGAGGCTGGAAGCGGTGAAGAAATGGGTGACCATGCCCTCAGCCTCCCACCACTCACCGACATCGAAGGCGGTCGGTCACGACGACGCGGTCTCGGCTCCGAGGAGCGCCTCCGCGTCCGCGGGTGCGGTCCACCACTCCAGCTCCGGGTACCGCTTGAACCACGAGACCTGCCGACGTGCGTAACGGCGGGTCAGGGCTTGCGTCTGAGCGATGGCGGCGGCTTCATTCAGACTCCCGTCGAGCTGGGCGAGAGCCTGCGCATAGCCGATGGCTCGCGGAGCAGTGACACCACGCTCGAGGCCGTGCTCCCGCAGGCCTGCGACCTCTGCGACGAGACCGGCCTCCCACATCCGCTCGACGCGGGCATCGAGGCGAGAAACCAGGTCGGCTCGATCGACGTGCAGGCCGATCACCCGGGTTCGCGGGTGCCACAGCACGGGGCTTTCCGGCAAGGCGGCGCCGTGTGTACTGCTCCCCTGCTCGAGGACTTCGAGGGCTCGGATGACGCGGCGGCTGTTTCGCGGGTCGACCTTCGCCGCCGCCGCAGGATCCTGGGAACGCAGACGCTCGAGCAGTCCGGCGAGGCCTGCGGACTCCAACTCGCGCTCGAGGCGCTCACGGATCGCAGGGTCTCGTGGCGGGAAGTGGAACTCGTAGACGACGCTCGACACGTACAAGCCGGATCCACCCACGAGGATCGCGTCCCCGCCGCGCCGGTGGATCGCACCGATCGCCTCTCGCGCCACCGGCTGATACCAGGCCACCGCCGCTTCGTCGGCGACCTCACGCACGTCGAACAGGTGGTGCGGGATGCCGCGCCGCGCTGCCACGGGCAGCTTCGCGGTTCCGATGTCCATGCCACGGTAAAGCTGCATGGCGTCGGCGTTCACGATCTCGGCCGGGTTGCCCCGAGCACGCAACGCCTCCGCGAGATCGAGCGCAAGCTCGCTCTTCCCGGTGCCGGTCGCCCCGACGATCGCCCAGAGGCGCGGGTCGCTCACACTCCGACGCGCAGCGTGGGAAGGCCGAGCGAGACCGGTCGCGGGCCGCCCTCTGCCGCGGGCGTCGGGACCGCGCAGGACTCGGCCTGCCCGCGATCCCACGCGTCGCCGCCGCGGGTCCGACGGATGCGCAGCGGAGCGCTGGTCGGGTCATCCGCGAGCAGGTGGAACGGTGCGGCATGGGTCACCGTGACCGTCACGACGTCGCCCGGCCGCGGGAGAGCCGAGCCGTCGGTCACCTCGAAATGCACCAGCCGGTTGTCTTCGGCGCGGCCAGTGAGCCGGTGGGTCTCCGCGTCCTTCTTTCCTTCGCCGGTCGAGACCAGCACCTCGACCTCGCGACCGACCTGCTTCTGGTTCTCTTCCAGGGAGATACGCTCCTGCAGGGCGATCAGTCGGTTGTACCGCTCCTGCACGATCTCCTTGGGCACCTGGTCCTCCATCGTGGCGGCAGGAGTGCCCTCGCGGATCGAATACTGGAAGGTGAACGCGGCGGAGAATCGTGCCTGTTCGACGACGCGCAGGGTGTCTTCGAAGTCCTCGTCCGTCTCGCCCGGGAATCCGACGATGATGTCGGTGGTGATCGCCGCGTTCGGGATTCGTTCGCGGACCCGATCGAGGATTCCGAGGAAACGCTCGCTGCGGTACGAACGACGCATGGCTTTGAGGATGCGATCGCTTCCGGACTGGAGCGGCATGTGCAGCTGCGGCATCACGTTCGGCGTCTCGGCCATCGCATCGATCACGTCGTCGGTGAATGCCGCGGGGTGCGGACTGGTGAACCGGATCCGCTCGAGTCCGTCGATCTCGCCCGCCGCGCGGAGAAGCTTGCCGAACGCCTGACGATCGCCGAACTCGACCCCGTAGGAGTTCACGTTCTGCCCGAGCAGAGTGACCTCGATCGCGCCGTCATCCACGAGGAGACGGATCTCGTTCAAGATGTCGCCAGGACGACGATCCTTCTCCTTGCCGCGCAGGCTGGGGACGATGCAGAAGGTGCAGGTGTTGTTGCAGCCCACGGAGATGGATACCCAGCCGCTGTGCGCGGAGTCGCGCTTCGTCGGCAGCGTGGACGGGAAGACCTCGAGCGACTCGAGGATCTCGAGCTCGGCATCACCGTTGTGGCGTGCGCGCTCGAGGAGGCCGGGCAATGAGCCCATGTTGTGGGTTCCGAACACGACGTCGACCCACGGAGCCTTGTCGAGGACGGCCTGCTTGTCCATCTGTGCCAGACACCCGCCCACCGCGATCTGCATGCCGTGCTTGCGTCGCTTCACCGAGGCGAGGTGCCCCAGCGTGCCATACAGCTTGCCGGCGGCGTTGTCTCGCACGGCACAGGTGTTGATGATCACCACATCGGCTTCGGCGCCGTCGAGCGCACGCACATAGCCGGCGCTCTCCAACGAGCCGGAGAGCCGTTCGGAGTCATGCACGTTCATCTGACACCCGAAGGTGCGGACTTCGTAGGATCGCTGTCGCCCGTCGTCGTCGACGGCCGCCGACGACGCACTGATGATCGTCGGTTCACTGCGCGGAATAGTCATGATCAACCCATTGTACGAGCCGATTCCACGCGTGTGCCGCGTCGGGATCTCAGTCCGAGTCGACGAATCGGACGCCCGAGGTCGCCCTGCCGAACGTCGCCTCCTGCAATGCCGTCTTCGCCGCCTTCATCGCTGTCGATCCGTTGTAGCCGCGACGCGAGAGCTGCCCCATCAGACGCCGAAGCGCCGTGTCGTGGTCCAACCGGGCGAGCGAACGAGCCTTGCTCCGAGCGAACTCGAGAGCGCGTTCGTCGTCATCGTCGGGTAGCTCATCGAGCGCGACGTCGATAACCTCGCGCGGGATGCCCCGCTGGGCCAGCGCCCGGGAGAGTGCGACGCGCCCCTGCCCCTTCCGCTCTACTCCCGACGTCACCAGAACCTCGGCGAGAGCGGCATCGTCGAGGTAGCCTCTGCGTCCGAAGTCTTCGATCACCTCGTCGATCGAGGCGCTGTCGAGCTCGTGTCCCCGCAACATCTGACGCGCTTCGGAAACCGACAGCGAGCGGGATCGCAGCTTCCGTACGAGCGACTCCTCGGCCGCGGTACGGGCCTCGTCCGGATCAACCTCGTCGCCACCCGACACCTCGTTGGATGTGTCGAGCGCATGGAGACGGGAGCCGGAGCTCGCCTCGCCTGCTCGCCCGGCTCCCGGTCTCGCAGATGCTCCTCGGGCGGGATGGCGGTCACTGGGCGTGCGCGCATCGGACGTCGTACCGAGCGCGGATCCGCGAGGCGGAGTGTCCCACGTCGATCGCCACGCTCCGGCGTCGTTCGTGTGACCGGGCTCGGCTTCCGAGACGACGTCGCTTCCTGCCGCAGCGCTCCGGCCGGGGTCCCCCTGAGGGCGAGCACCGCCGAAGAGAGGAATGATGGGGGCGATCCGCTCGGAATCGCCCCCACGTGTGTCATTCATCAGGCCGGACGACGCTCGGCGAGCTCGTCAGCGGCGTCAGGAGCGACGAGCTGCGCACCGATACCGAGCTTCTGCTTGATCTGCGTCTCGATCGCGAGAGCGATATCGGGGTTGTTCAGCAGGAACGTACGGGCGTTCTCCTTGCCCTGCCCGAGCTGGTCGCCGTCGTAGGTGTACCACGAGCCCGACTTCTTGACGATGGCATGCTCGACGCCGAAATCGATCAGGCTGCCTTCGCGTGAGATGCCGACGCCGTAGAGGATGTCGAACTCCGCCTGCTTGAAAGGCGGAGCCATCTTGTTCTTCACGACCTTGACCCTGGTGCGGTTACCGACAGCGTCGGTCCCGTCCTTCAACGTCTCGATACGACGGATGTCCATCCGGACGGACGCGTAGAACTTCAATGCCTTACCACCGGCCGTGGTCTCGGGCGAGCCGAAGAAGACACCGATCTTCTCGCGGAGCTGGTTGATGAAGATCATCGTGGTGTTCGTCTGGTTCAGGCCACCGGTCAGCTTGCGAAGCGCCTGCGACATGAGTCGAGCCTGCAGCCCCACATGCGAGTCACCCATCTCTCCCTCGATCTCGGCGCGCGGCACGAGCGCGGCGACGGAGTCGATGACGATCAGGTCGATCGCCCCGGATCGAACGAGCATGTCGGCGATCTCGAGCGCCTGCTCACCGGTGTCGGGCTGCGACACCAGGAGCGCGTCGATGTCGACACCGAGCTTCGCTGCGTAGTCGGGGTCGAGAGCGTGCTCCGCGTCGATGAAGGCCGCGATACCGCCGGCGCGCTGTGCGTTCGCGATCGCATGCAGCGTCAGCGTGGTCTTACCCGAGGACTCCGGTCCGTAGATCTCGACGATTCGACCACGCGGGAGTCCGCCGACGCCGAGGGCGACGTCGAGCGCGATGGAGCCGGTCGGGATGACCGCAACGGGGGCGCGCTCATCACTGCCCAGCCGCATGACCGAGCCCTTTCCGAACTGACGGTCGATCTGGGCGAGGGCGGTCTCGAGGGACTTCTCGCGGTCTGCGGGTGATGGCATGATGTGCTCCTTCTGCGCGCGTGGTGCCGCCTGTAGGCTGTCGCGGCCCTCCCGGTTGGGAGTGACTCTCCGACAAGGCGTATGGCTCTTCGGCTTGTTCTCCACCGTACGAGGGGCCACCGACATCGTCTCGGCAAACTCACGTTCGGTGGACAATCACAGCTCTGAACCACCTGTGCAGAAGACTACGCTCTCTTCGAACGAATATTCGACGACACGCCGCCGATCGCACACCGTGTGCCGTAACCCGCGGACATCTCCGACGGAATCAGTGCCCGCGCGGCTCCAGACGGCCGACACCGTGACGCCGGTTCTCCGGGACGTCCATCTCCACGCACAGTGCGAGCCAGATCTCACGGGGCGGCGTCCCGTCGGCCAACGCCTCGAGCGCCGTGCGACCACGAAGAGCCGAGAGTCCAAGATCGTTCACCAATGACGATGCTCGCGCCTGGAATTCGGTGTCGACCGCGCGCAGAAACTCGCTACGACGCATCGTCACTCCAGCACCCTGCTCAGTGCAACGAGAGCTGAGGCTCGATCGACGCCACGAGGTCGTCCGGAACGACATCCGGGAAGACCTGGATACCCTCGAGAACCGAGATGCGGTCTCCGACCTCGCGCATGATCGTCGAGATGGGCACATCGAGAGCATCGGCGACGGATGCGAGGATCTCGCTCGAGGCTTCCTTCTGCCCACGCTCAACCTCACTGAGGTAGCCGAGCGCAACCGACGCCTTGCTTGCAACCTGCCGGAGCGTGCGCCCCTTCTGCAGGCGGAAGTCCCTCAGCACATCGCCGATTTCCTGTCGTACAAGAATCATCGGAACCTCCTCCCCGTGTGATCGTTCGGGGTCTCCCCCGATAGGACAGCCAGTCTAGTACGCCTGGCCTGCACGAAATCTACCCCTGCACTCTGTGGTTTGAATGTGAGCACATCATTGATAACCCGACCGGGGCGGACACTATTCCGCGACCAGGTCGAGCAGTGCTTCGAGCGCCGCAGCCACCGTCTGCGCCCGGATCGAATCCCGGTCGCCGCGGAAGCGGAATTCTCTCGCCTGCGCTCCGTTCGGCGTCACGATACCGATGTGCACGGTACCGACGGGCTGTCCGTCCGGCGAATCCGGTCCCGCGATGCCGGTGGTGGACACGCCGACATCCGCGGGCCGATCGTCTACGCTCACCACTCGCCGCACACCCCCGGCCATCTCCAGCGCGACCTGGGGGTGCACCGGACCGCGCCGGGCGAGAAGCTCGGCGTCGACGCCGAGCACCGTCGCCTTCACGGAGGTCGCATAGGCCACGACACCGCCGAGGAGAACGGCGGAGGCTCCGGGGACGGAGACGACCTCTGCGCACAGCGCCCCGCCGGTGAGGGACTCCGCCACTCCCAGTGTCCACCCGCGTTCGTCGAGCGCCGACAGAACGGCGGCGGCGCTCGTCTCGCTCATGCCCTCTTCTGCCGCGATCCGCGCACCTGCGCCACGATGTAGTCGATCCCACTCGCCACGGTCAGCAGCAAGACGATGATCATCAGGATGAACGTCACCAGTGTCCATGCTTCGAGACCGATGAGGACGTGCAGGGGAAGCAACGCCCATCCCAGGGCCACACCCTGGAACGCCGTCTTGATCTTGCCCATCCACGCGGCCGCGACCACATGCTCGCTCGCGACCATCAGGCGATGGATGGTGATCCCCCACTCGCGCACGAGAATGATCGCGACGATCCACCAGCTGACCTCGTCGAGGATCGCGAGACCGATGAATCCCGCCCCGGTGAGGAGCTTGTCGGCGATCGGGTCCCAGAGCTTCCCGAAATCGCTGACGATGTCGTACTTGCGAGCGAGGTAGCCGTCGACCCAGTCGGTGGAGATGCCGACGATGAAGATGATCGCAGCGGCCCAGCGCAGTCCGGGCTCAGCCAGGCCGTAGGTTCCTCCGAGCAGCAGCAGGACGAAGAACACGACGGCGAGCGGGATCCGCGCGACCGTGATGGCATTGGGCAGCTGCCGCGGGATGGCCATCAGTCACGCCCCGTCAGGCCCCAGGCGTCTTCGTCGCCCTCGGCCTCCACCTCGGGAAGACCGTCGTACTGGGCCGCGATCGGATCATGGGCCGGAGGCATCGGTGGGACCGGCGGGGCGGCAGGTGCCGTCGGCGCGGCGGAGGCGGCAGGAACGTCCTCGCCGCGCAGCTTCGCCATCACCTGCGGCAGCTGCTCAGCCGTGGCCAGCACGTCCCGCGCCTTCGAACCCTCCGAAGGCCCGACGATCTCGCGGGATTCCAGCAGGTCCATCAGGCGACCGGCCTTCGCGAAACCGACACGCAACTTGCGCTGGAGCATCGACGTCGACCCGAACTGCGACGAAACGATGAGCTCGGCCGCGGCGAGCAACAGCTCCAGATCGTCGCCGATGTCCTCGTCGACCTCTTTCTTCTTGGTCGGCTCCATCGCCTCCTGCACGTCGGCACGATAGTCCGGGCGCGCTTGGCGGGTGACGTGCTTGACGACGGCGTCGATCTCCTTCTCGTCGACCCACGCGCCCTGCAGTCGGAACGGCTTGGAAGAACCCATCGGCGAGAACAGCGCGTCACCCTGACCGATGAGTTTGTCGGCTCCCGGGCTGTCGAGGATGACCCGGCTGTCGGTGACGCTGGTGACCGCGAACGCGAGACGCGACGGCACGTTGGCCTTGATCAGACCGGTGACGACGTCGACGCTCGGACGCTGGGTCGCGAGGACGAGGTGGATACCGGAAGCGCGCGCGAGCTGAGTGATGCGGACGATCGAGTCCTCCACGTCGCGCGGGGCGACCATCATGAGGTCTGCGAGCTCATCCACCACAACCAGGAGGTACGGGTACGGCTTGAGAACGCGTTCACTGCCCACCGGCAGCTCGACCTCACCGGCCCTGACGGCACGGTTGAAGTCATCGATGTGGCGGAAGCCGAACGACGCGAGGTCGTCGTACCGCATGTCCATCTCCTTCACGACCCACTGCAGCGCTTCGGCCGCCTTCTTCGGGTTCGTGATGATGGGCGTGATCAGATGCGGAACGCCGGCATAGCTGGTGAGCTCCACACGCTTCGGGTCGATCAGGACCATGCGCACGTCGGCGGGACGCGCCCGCATGAGCAGACTGGTGATCATGGAGTTCACGAAGCTGGACTTACCGGAGCCGGTCGAGCCGGCGACCAAGAGGTGCGGCATCTTGGCGAGATTCGCGATCACGATGTTGCCGCCGACGTCCTTGCCGACGCCGATCGTCATCGGGTGCGTGCTCTTCTGCGCGGCGGGCGAGCGCAGAACGTCGCCGAGCGCGACCATCTCCTTGTCGGCGTTCGGGATCTCGATCCCGATCGCGCTCTTGCCCGGGATCGGCGAGAGGATGCGGACGTCGTTCGAGGCGACCGCATAGGCGAAGTTGTTGCTCAGCTGCAGGATCTTCTCGACCTTGACGCCGTGCCCGACCTCGACCTCGTACTGCGTGACCGTCGGGCCGCGCGAGAATCCGGTGACCTTCGCGTCGACCTTGAACTGCGACAGCACGCTCGTGATCTGCTCGATCACCTTGTCGGTCGCCTCGGAGCGCATCACGGGCGGCGGCCCTTCGACCAGCAGTCCCGGAGACGGCAGGACGTACGGGGTGACGGGAGCCTGAGGACCACGATCCCCCGGGCCCGCGGTCCCGAATCCGTCCAGGCCGGGGAGCTCGGGGACCTCGCCGGTGTCGGACGCGTCATCCAGCAGCGCTGTGTTCTGCTGCTCGGCGAGGGAATCCGCAACGGAGCGCACGTCCGAGAGAACCTCGGTGGCGGCGTCATAAGGATTCTCGACGACGACCGCCTGGTCGTACGCCGGGGTCGGCTCGGACGTCGTCAGCAGCGCGGTGATGTCGTCGGAACCGAGGGTGCCCTCGTCGGGGTCTTCTTCGCGCCCGGACTTGTTCCGCCGCCACCAGGGCAGCACGTCGGGGTCGTCGACCTTGTCGGCGTCGTCGATCGCCGCATCCTTCGCCGGCTTCTCCGGGCGCTCGGCGTCGAACATCCACGCGTAGAGGTCGCCGAGTCGGGAGCCGATGCGGTTGGGAGGGGTCTTGGTGAGGATCAGGATGCTCAGCGCGGCGAGCAGCGACAGGACGATGTAGGCGGGAATGTCGGTGAGGTAGCTGAGCGGCTGACCGAGCATCCAGCCGAAGAGGCCGCCGGATTCGCTCAGGGCGAGCATTCCCTCCCTGGGCTGAGGACCGTCGCCGGCCACGTGGCAGAAGCCGGCTAGCGTCAGGATGAAGAGCCCGAACCCGATACCGATGCGACCGTTGTCATGCACGGACGACGGGTGGCGGAACAGCCATCCGGCCAGCAGAAGCAGAAGCACGGGCATCACGAAGGCGACGCGTCCGATCAGCCCGCCGACGGAGTACGCGCTGATGTTCGCGGCGACCTCGTTGCCGATGAAGAACCACTCGTTGACCGCTCCGAGGACGGCGAGCACGACCAGGAAGAACGGGAATCCGTCGCGGCGATCGTCTTTCTCGAGCGTCTCCGGCCCGAACGCGCGGAAGAGTCCGCCGACACCGTGTGCCAATCCGACCCAGGCACGGACGACGATCGGAGGCTTCTCGGCCTCGTCGATGTACTTCTTCGGAGCGGGCTGGGCCTTGGGAGCCGTCTGCCGCTTGGGGCGCGACGGTGCGCTGGTCGACGCGCGCTCTGTCTTCGTGGAACTCCTGGCCATGCTCTCACGTTACGTCCAACAGCCGACATCACCGCGTAATGACGCGGCTTTCCGCGGATCCGGGAGGGCATCGACTAGGTGGTGGCACGGACCATCGTGTCGCGCGCTGAGCCCTGCCCCACCACGACGAACCCCTCCGCGCGATAGAGGTTGCGTGCGAAGTTGTCCCGTTCCACGCTCAAGCTGATCCGCGAGTGACCTTGGGACCCCGCGAGCTCCACGACTCCGCGCAACAAGGTGCGCCCGACACCGCGTGCCCGCCACAGCGGATGCACCCCGATGATCAGCTCCGGGACGGCGACACCCACGAAACCGAACCCGGGCGCATTCTGCGGAAGCACGCGATACCAGGCTGCGCCCACGGGCACGTCGTCCTCACCGGTGGCCACCAGTCCGTCGTCGGCCGACCTCTTCCACCCTGCGAGATAGCGCCGGTGCTCAGCCGACGTCAAGACCTCGTGCCGCGGACGCACTCCCCCGGCACGCCAGTTGGCGGCCTCGACGAGCATATCGCCGAGGAACATCGCATCCGTCTGCGCCGCCCTGCGGAGGGAGAAACCCCTGTACATGACGTGAGCCTAGGGCGCCGGTGTTACATCGGGATGACGGTCAGCCGTGAGTGGGGAGACGACTCCCCTGCACTCACGCTTCGATGACGAGCGGCACGATCATCGGACGACGACGCAGCCGCTGGTTGACCCAACGACCGATCGTGCGTCGCACGACCTGCGACAACGCGTGGGTGTCACGGACGCCGTTGCCCGACGCTTCCTTGAGCGCCGCGACGATCTTCGGCGTGACGTCGTCGAACACCGAGTCGTCCTCGGCGACACCGCGCGCGTGGATCTCCGGACCGGAGATGATGCGCCCCGTGCCGGCGTCCACGACGACGATGACGGAGATGAAGCCCTCCTCGCCGAGGATCCGACGATCCTTGAGGTCGGCATCGGTGATCTCGCCGACGGTGGAGCCGTCGACGTACACGAATCCGAGGTCGAGCTGACCGGCGACCTTCGCGACGCCGTCCTTCAGGTCGATCACGGTGCCGTTCGAGGCGATGATCGTGTTCTCCTCTGCGATGCCGGTGTCCTGCGCGAGCTTGGCGTTCGCGATCAGGTGCCGGTACTCCCCGTGCACGGGGAGGACGTTCTTCGGCTTGAGGATGTTGTAGCAATAGATCAGTTCGCCGGCGGCGGCGTGTCCGGAGACATGCACCTTCGCATTCGCCTTGTGGACGACGTTCGCACCGAGCTTGGTGAGTCCGTCGATCACACGGTAGACGGCGTTCTCGTTGCCCGGGATGAGACTGGAGGCGAGGATGACGGTGTCGCCCTCGCTGATCTCGATCGCATGGTCCAGATTCGCCATGCGGCTCAGCACCGCCATGGGCTCACCCTGGGAGCCCGTGGACATGTAGACGATCTGCTCGTCGGGCAGGTCGCGCGCCTTCTTGAAATCGATGAGCACCCCGTCCGGCACCTTCAGATAGCCGAGCTGCTCGGCGATCGTCATGTTGCGAACCATGCTGCGCCCGAGGAAGGCGACACGGCGGCCGTTGGCGTACGCTGCGTCGATCACCTGCTGCGCGCGATGGACGTGGCTGGAGAAGCTCGCGACGATGACACGACGAGGCGCCTTCGCGATCACCTGGTCGAGCACGGGGCCGATCGAGCGCTCCGTCGGCGTGAACCCGGGGACGTCGGCGTTCGTCGAGTCGACGAGGAACAGGTCGACACCCTCTTCGCCGAGGCGCGCGAAAGCCCGGAGATCGGTGATGCGACCGTCCAGCGGCAGCTGATCCATCTTGAAGTCACCGGTGGCGAGGACCATTCCCGCCGGGGTGCGGATCGCCACGGCCAGCGCGTCCGGAATCGAGTGATTCACGGCGACGAACTCGAGGTCGAACGGGCCGACCCGCTCCTGCTGACCTTCCTTCACCGTGAGCGTGAAGGCCTTGATGCGGTGCTCCTTGAGCTTCGCCTCGACCAGTGCAAGGGTGAGGCCCGAACCGATCAGGGGGATGTCGCTCTTGAGCCGGAGCAGATAGGGAACGGCGCCGATGTGGTCTTCGTGGCCGTGCGTGAGCACCACGCCCACGATGTCGTCCAGGCGGTCACGGATGGGCTCGAAGTCCGGAAGGATCAGGTCGACGCCAGGCTGGTGCTCCTCGGGGAAGAGCACACCGCAATCGATGATCAGGATCTTGCCGTCGTACTCGAACATGGTCATGTTGCGACCGATCTCGCCGAGTCCGCCGATCGGGATGACCCGAAGCGTTCCTTCGTCGAGAGCGGTCGGTTCTACCAGGGGAATGGACATGCTGTCTCCTCAGTCGGACACTCCGCGCGTCCGTTCGTTCGTGGCGACGCGACTCAGCGCGTCGTGCCGTGCACCTTCGGCAGGGCACCACCCGCAGCCGCATTGCGGTCGGGTCGGAAGTTCGAGAAGTCCGCACCGGGAACGTTCTGCACGAGGTCGAGCTCATCCTCGATGAGCGCGGCCTCCCATTCCTCGGGGCCGACCAGGGGAAGGCGGACGCGCGGGCTCGAGATGCGACCGAGTCCGTGCAGGATGTACTTCGCCGCGACCGTTCCCGGCACGTGGGTCATCACGGCACGCACGAGCGGCTCCAGGCGCTTGTGCTCCGCGGTCGCCGTGGCGAGGTCACCCGCGTTCACCGCATCGATGATCGTGCGGTACGGGGCCGCCGCGACGTTGGCCGTCACGCCGATGAGGCCCGTGGCAGCGATCGCGAGGTGCGGCAGCACGTTCGCGTCGTCGCCGGAGAAGTACATCAGGTCGGTCTGGTTGAGCACGCGGCTCACCTCGGAGAAGTCGCCCTTGGCGTCCTTCACAGCGAGGATGTTCGGGTGCTTCGCGAGACGCAGAATCGTCTCGTACTTGATCGGCACACCCGTGCGCCCCGGAATGTCGTAGAGGATCACCGGCAGATCGGTCGCGTCGGCGACCAGCCGGAAGTGCGTGAGGATTCCGGCCTGCGTCGGCTTGTTGTAGTAGGGCGTGACGATCATGATGCCGTCGGCGCCGGCCTTCTCGCTGGCCTTGTAGAGCTCGATCGCGTGAGCCGTCTCGTTGGAGCCACCGCCGGTGATGATCTTCGCGCGCCCCGCCGAAACGGACTTGCCGACCTCGACGAGCTTGAGCTTCTCCGGGTCCGTCAGGGTCGAGGTCTCGCCGGTCGTTCCCGTCACGACGATGCCGTCCGCACCTGCGGTGATCACGTCATCGATGTGCTTCTCGACAGCGGGCCAATCGACTTCACCGTCGGCCGTCATCGGAGTGACGAGCGCGACGAGAACCTGTCCGAAAGGGTTGCCCGAGTGCGTCATAAGCCCAGCGTATAGGTTCGACCGGTGGTCCCGCGGACGCGGTGACGCAGATGCACCTCTCCTCGGGGCGCACGGGTCCGAGCGCGTCCCCCGGGCCTGCGCACGTCTCTCGTCGACTCCTGTCGGCCTCAGACGCGACCGCGCCGAGCGACGCCGGACGTGAATGAGCGAGGCAGGACACGCGTCAGCGCCACGATCGCCTTGTACCGAAGTGACGGAACGGATACTGCTCTGCCGCGCGCCGCATCGCGCAGACCGGTACGGACGACATCGCGCGCATTCAGCCACATGATCGCGGGCACACCCTCCTCCCCCACGGCCAGACCCATCCGCTCATGGAAGGACGTGTGCGTGAATCCGGGGCACAGCGCGGTGACACTCACTCCGTCTCGTGCGTACTCCGCATTCGCCCAGCCGCTGAAGCCGATCAGCCAGGACTTGCATGCCGAATAGGTCGACCGGGAGATGAACCCGGCGACGGAGGCGACGTTGATGATGCGACCACCGCGCCCGCGCATCGTCTGCAGCGCCGCGTGCATCAGGCGCATCGACGCCTCGACGTGCACGCGGAGGTGTCGCACCTCGTCGTCGATGTCGTTGTCCGCGAACTGCAGCGGCAGACCGAACCCGGCGTTGTTGATCAGGAGGTCGACCGGGTCGGAGGTGTCGCGCAATCGGGCGGCGACGCGCTCGACCTCGCTCTCCACCGCGAGGTCGGCGACGAGGATCTCGACCGCGACACCGTACTCCGTGCGCAGCTCCGTCCCCAGCGCCTCCAGCGTCTCGGGTGTCCGCGCCACCAGGATGAGATCAGCTCGACGCCGTGCCAGTTGGCGCGCGAACTCAGCTCCCAGCCCCGCGCTGGCTCCGGTGATCAATGCGGTGGGCATCAGCGCTCGTACCCGAGGAAGCGGTAGCGGATGCCGGTGCGCGATGTCTGCCACTCGCCCTCGTCGACGAGTCGCCAGCCGGTCGTGGCGGGCGCATAGGCGTCTCCGGCGACGTCGATGTCGAGCTCGGTGACCTCGAGGCGATCGGCGTCGCCGATGACCTGACGGAAGATCTCCGCGCCCCCGATGATCCACGCCTTGTCCAGCCCGCGGACTGCTTCGGCGACGGTCGCCGCCCGTCGAGCGCCCTCATGGCTCCAGTCCTGTTGGCGCGTGATCACGATGTTGTCGCGCCCGGAGAGCGGGCGGAACCGTTCGGGAAGAGAGTCCCACGTCTTCCGGCCCATCACCACCGGTGCCCCGAGCGTGACGTCCTTGAAGTGAGCGAGATCCTCCGGAACGTGCCAGGGCATCCCGCCCTCCGCTCCGATCACGCCGCCGCGCGCCTCAGCCCAGATCAGCCCGACCCACGTCATACGGCCACCGCCGCCCGGATCGGCGCGTGATGCTGGTAGTCCTCGACGATGAAGTCCTCGTACCGGTAGTCGAAGATCGACTCCGGCTTCCTCGCCAGTCGCAGGGTCGGGTACGCGTAGGGCTCGCGGCTGAGCTGCTCGCGCACCTGCTCCACGTGATTGTCGTAGACGTGGCAGTCACCGCCGGTCCACACGAAGTCCCCGGGCTCCAGGCCGACCTGCTGCGCGATCATCAGGGTGAGCAGCGCATAGGAGGCGATGTTGAACGGCACACCGAGGAACATGTCGGCGCTGCGCTGATACAGCTGACAGGAGAGCTTTCCATCCGCGACGTAGAACTGGAAGAGCGCATGACACGGCGCGAGGGCCATGTCGGGGATATCTGCAGGATTCCACGCCGAGACGATCAGACGACGGGAATCGGGCGAGCGCCGGATCTGCTCGATGACCTCGGAGAGCTGGTCGATGCTGCCGCCGTCGGGAGTCGGCCAGGAGCGCCACTGCACCCCGTACACCGGGCCGAGATCGCCCGACTCGTCCGCCCATTCGTCCCAAATCGTCACGCCGTTGTCGCGCAGCCATCCGACGTTGGAATCCCCTCGGAGGAACCAGAGCAGCTCGTACGCGATCGACTTGAAGTGCACGCGCTTCGTCGTGATGAGTGGGAAGCCCTTCGCGAGGTCGAAGCGGATCTGCCGCCCGAAGACGCTCGTCGTGCCGGTACCCGTCCGATCCGACTTGTGCGTGCCGGTCTCCACGACATCGCGGAGCAGATCTTCGTAGGGGGTCGGAACGGCGGCGCTCATGACAGCCACGATACCTTCCCGCTCCCGTCACGGGGCGGATCCTGCACCGCGGAAAGCCCGTTCGTCATCATCGGAAACATCGACTCCCGATCCCACGAGGACGGCGTACTCTCGACGCATGTCGCCCGTGCTCGCCCTCGTGATCGTCCTCGGTCTCCTCGTGCTCGCCACGGCGGTCGGGGTCGTGGTTCGTCGGCGCGACGGGCGGCGGCGCGACGGGGGCAGGCTCCGGTTCGATGCCACGGACATCCCCTCGGCAGCCCTCGGCTCCCGCGCGACACTGGTGCAGTTCAGCACCGAGACCTGTGCCCGTTGCCCGCAGGTGCGACGGTTGCTGCACTCCTATGCGTCGGGCGACGACGGGCTCGCGCACATCGAGGTCGATCTGACGCACCGCCCCGACCTTTCGGCACGGTACAAGGTGCTGCAGACGCCGACGACCTTCGTCATCGACGGCTCGGGCACCGTCCACGCACGATTCCACGGTGTCCCCCACCGTCATGCACTCACCGAAGCGGTCGCGGCCGTCTGAGGCGCGAAGACTGGAAGCACACATGACCACACACGCGCGCATAGACCCCCGCGGTCCGCGATTCGCGGCCACGATCACCGCGACACTGCTGCTCGTGGCCACGTTCCTGGCGTTGACGGGGATATCCACCGCCCAGGCGGGCGCGGCGACGTTCGGCTGGTACGCCTATCAGCCGTCGACCGGCGCGACCTTCGTCCCCGGCGGATGGGCCGTGGCTGGAACGCCCCTCGTTCACCGTGCCCTGGACCCGGGATTCCTGCTCACGGTGATCATCGCCCTGCTGTTCCTATGGGCCCTCGTCTCGCCGAGGACGGCCCCCTGGGGTGCCCTGTTCCGCGCGCTGGTGCGCCCTCGGCTCGCGCCACCTGCGGAGCTTGAAGATCCGCGACCGCCTCGGTTCTCTCAGGGGGTCGGCCTCTTCGTGGTCGGCGTCGGTCTCGTTCTGCACCTCGTCGGGGTCCCCTGGGCGTTGCCGATCGCCACCGCTGCCGCCTTCATCGCCGCCTTCCTCAACGCGGCGTTCGGCTTCTGCCTCGGATGCCAGATGTACCTGCTGCTCCAGCGGGTCGGCGTGATCGGCCGGACAGCCCCCGCAGCGTGATTCCGGTTCCCTCCGAACCGAACCGTCGATAGGCTGGCCGCGACGTGACCCCTCATCCCTCGGGGCACGAGAACCGGAGGAACCATGCCCGTCACCAGCGAAGCCGCCAGCACCTGGACAGGATCGCTCATGGAGGGGTCGGGCACCGTGGCGTTCTCTTCGTCGAAGCTCGGCACCTTCCCGATCAACTGGAAGGCCCGCAGCGAAGGCAGCGACACCACGACCACGCCGGAAGAGCTCATCGCTGCCGCTCACGCCTCGTGCTTCAGCATGGCGCTCTCCCACGCCCTGGCCGAGAACGGCACGCCTCCCGAGCGAGTCGACGCGAGCGCGTCCGTCACCTTCAAGCCCGGTGTCGGCATCACCGGCAGCCACCTCAACGTCAACGCGACCGTCCCGAACCTCACTCCGGAGGCGTTCCAGGAGATCGCGAACGGAGCGAAGACCGGGTGCCCGGTGTCTCAGGCGCTCGCGGGCATCGAGATCACGCTCGAGGCGACGCTCGCCTGATCGTCGAACCCGACGTCAGGGCCGACGGAAGAGGCGGATCGCCTCGCGGATGCTGGCTCTGGCGTCTTTCCGGCGTCCGGCGGCGTCTTGCACGACGCCCAGGCGGTACCGTGCACGCCAGTCATCATGCGCGGCGTCCGCTTCCGCTGCGTACCGTGCGATGAGGGGGTCTGCGTCGGCGCGCGCGATACGCCCGCTCGGCGTCAGCTCGGTCTCCACCGGAGGCATTCCTCCCTCCGCGTCGAGCAGTCGCCCCAGGCGGTCCGCGCCGAAGCCGAACATCATCTCCCGGACGAGCGCCCAGGCACCGATCGGAGCCAGCACGAGGAGCGTGATGCCCATGCCGATCGAAATCGGAGTGCTGACCGAGATGAACATCACGGCGAGCCAGATCGCGACCGCAAGGTAGACGAGCAGCGCCGCCGCCATCAGCGCGACGCCGATCCGCGACATCACGAGCGGATGCCGATGTCGATCATGTGCTCGAGGCCGACGACCACGCCGGCGGCGCTTCGCGCGAACGGGACCGCGATGCGGATCCCGGGTGCGTAGGCGAGCGCCGAGTCCGTGGTGTCATGGGTGAACGTCAGCGATTCCCCCGGTCCGGACAGGATGACCTCCTGCTTGGCGACGACACCGGGGCGACGCAAGGAGTGAATGGGCACGCTTCCGACCTGCTGCCCCCGGGCGCGCTGATCGGCGTGCGGAGCGCTGACCGGCCCCTGCTCCGCGCGCGCGGCCGCGATGAGCTCCGCGGTACGCACGGCCGTGCCGCTGGGCGAATCGATCTTGGTCTCGCGATGCGCCTCGATGATCTCCGCGGAGCCGAAGAACGGGGCCGCCGCCGCCGCGAGGGCTGACCCGAGCACCGATCCGAGCGAGAAGTTGGGGATGAAGACCGCGCCGGTCCCGGCCGCCTCGACGAGGGGGCGCACCAGCGCGATCCGCTCGGCAGACCACCCCGAGGTCGCGACGAGCACATTGATCCCACGCTCGACGGCGGCGCGGACGACATCGATACTCACCTGCGGCGTCGATGCATCGATGACGAGGCCGGCGCCGTCCAGCTCGGAGAGTTCACTCGACGAGGTCAGCACACGGCTCACCTCGAACCCCTCGAGCTCGTCGACCACCGCATGGATGATCTGTCCGAGCTTCCCGGTGCCGCCGACGAGTGCTACCTGCGTGGTCATGCGTCCAGTCTATTTCGCGGACATCGCCCGCCATGCGGGGCGCGCGGGACCGCATCGCACCCGATTCGGGGAGCGCTCGACCTCACACGAGCAGTGCGTCGGGAATTCCGGTGCGCAGCTCCACCGGCAGGTGACCGGTGTCGTTGTGCGTGAGCAGCGTCCACGGCCGTCCCTGCTTCTGCGCGATCACCGTCAGGCCGCAGTGCGACTGGTTCAAGGTCATCCAGCGCCACTCCGGCGCCGCGAGCACCTCGCGGACGAACCAGGAGATCACGAAGTTGTGGGTGATGAGCACCTCGTGGACATCGCCGGTCTTGCGAACGAGGAACTCGTTGACGGCATCCGACATCTGTGCGCGCCCCGCCTCGATCTCCGCCTCGGTCACCGACCCGAAGAACGGTTCGAACGCAGACGGAGTGTCCTCGGTCATCCCGGTCGGCACGCAGTCGAAGAGCAGTGCCGTCGGTGCGGGGTCGACCGAGGGCAGTCGCGCGGCGATCGCCCGCGCCGTCTCGTTGGCCCGCAAGAGCGGGGAATGCCACACAGCATCGAGCGGAAGGCCGGACAACCGGTCGGCGATCAGCTCCGCCTGACGCTGCCCCCGCGGGGAGAGGGGTCCGTCGGCGAGACCATGTTCTGCGTCCTGATGTTCACCGTGTCTAACCAGATATATGTAGTGCGTCACAACTCGCTCGCTTCATTGCCAGCATCCGCCGGGCGTTCATTCCACCCTATGTCAACGGCGGACGATACTCAGTTGCCGGCCCGCGTGAGCTCGGCGAGGTGGCTCCGTGACAGCGAGACGCCGGCGCCCTGCATGAGCTCATCGACATGATCCGTCGCGAAAGCGTTCACGATCGGCGCAGCGACGGTGCGCTGCGCGAGAAGCCAGGCGATCGACACCGCCGCCACGGGCACGCCGAGCTCTTCGGCGACCTGATCGAGCGCGCGCAACACCTTGATGCCTCGTCGATTCAGGTGCCCACGCAACTGCTCGCCGCGCACGCCGCGCGAGGTGAGCGCCTTGTTGCGGTGCCGACCGGACAAGAACCCGTGCTCGAGCGCATGGGACGGCGTGACCGCCAGGTTCTGCGCGCCGGCCACGAGGCGCAGATCGCCTTCGAACGGCAGACGCCGGACCAGGTTGTACGGTGCGTCGATGACCTGCACCCGCGGGTAGCCGGCAGAGGCGAGGATGCGCGCCTCGACCAGCCGCTCCGGCGCGAGCCCGTAGGCGCCGAGCGCGCCGACCTTGCCCGCGTCCGACAGCCATTCGACGGTCGCCAGGGTGTCTTCGAGGTTGGTCGTCGCGTCGAGCGTGGCGTCGAGGTACAGCACGTCGATCCGCTCGACACCGAGTCTGGTGAGCGAGCCCTCGACCGCGCGCACGAGGTTCACGGAGCCGAGCCCGGGGTTGTCGGCATGAGCGCCGACGCGCACACTCAGGACGGCACGCTCGCTCTGTCCGCGCGAACGCAGCCACTGGCCGATGATGTGCTCGCTCCGACCACCGGAGAATCCGTCCGCGGTGTGGATCGCATTGCCACCGAACTCGACGTAGCGATCGAGGATGCCGTGGCTGGTCTCGAGGTCGACGTTCCAGCCGAACTCTGCAGCGCCGAGCATCAGCGGGAAGGTCTCGAAGCCGGTCTCGCCGAGTGGCACCCGGATGGATTCCCCTATCCCCGGACCGACGATGGGAATGGGCGCGGAGGGATGCTCGGCTGCGGCCGCGTGGTCGCGTTCCGCTGACGCTCCTGCGCCTACGCCGAACAACCGCATACTCTCTCACCCCCGCGTCGATCGGTGCGTCCCGACCTGCGTACCTGCTGGATCTGCACCCCCCGGTGCGTACTTCCGAGGGTAGGCGAATTCACACAACGTCCTGACCAATCCGGGGAACGTCGGGGAAACGCCCGATAACGATTTGGTCACACCGGAGACGACGGAACCCGGGCCCGTCCAGCGCGGACGGACCCGGGTTCCTGTTCGAGCTCTGGGCCTACTCCGCGGCAGCGGCCTCGGCAGGAGCTGCCTCGGCGGCCGGAGCGTCGTCGAGCACGGGCTCGAGCGAGAGCTTGCCGCGGTCATCGATCTTCGTGATCTTCACGAGGATCTTCTGACCGACCGACAGGACGTCATCGACGTTCTCGACCCGCTTGCCACCGGCGAGCTTGCGCACCTCGGTGACGTGCAGGAGGCCGTCCTTGCCCGGCAGCAGCGAGATGAACGCACCGAACGTGGCGATCTTCACGACGGTGCCGAGGAACTGCTCTCCGACCTCCGGGTTGGTGGGGTTCGCGATCGCGTTGACCTGAGCACGGGCGGCCTCGGCCGAGGGGCCGTCGGTCGCGCCGATGTAGACGGTGCCGTCCTCCTCGATGGAGATCTGCGCGCCCGTCTCGTCCTGGATCGCGTTGATCGTCTTGCCCTTCGGGCCGATCAGCTCACCGATCTTGTCGACCGGGATCTGCACGCTGATGACGCGCGGAGCCGTGGGCGCCATCTCGTCCGGAGCATCGATCGCCGCGTTCAGGACGTTGAGGATCGTCAGGCGAGCCTCGCGGGCCTGGGTGAGCGCACCGGCGAGCACCGACGACGGGATGCCGTCGAGCTTCGTGTCGAGCTGGATCGCCGTGACGAACTCGCTGGTACCGGCGACCTTGAAGTCCATGTCGCCGAGAGCGTCCTCGGCGCCGAGGATGTCGGTCAGTGCCGCGTAGCGGGTCTCACCGTCGACCTCGTCGGAGACGAGACCCATCGCGATACCGGCGACGGGGGCGCGCAGCGGCACACCCGCGTTCAGCAGCGACAGGGTCGACGCGCACACGGAGCCCATCGAGGTGGAGCCGTTGGAGCTCAGCGCCTCGGACACCTGACGGATCGCGTACGGGAACTCCTCGCGGCTCGGCAGCACCGGCACGAGGGCGCGCTCGGCGAGGAAGCCGTGCCCGATCTCGCGACGCTTCGGCGAACCGACACGGCCGGTCTCACCGGTCGAGTAGGGCGGGAAGTTGTAGTGGTGCATGTACCGCTTGCTCGTCGTGGGCGACAGCGAGTCGATCTGCTGCTCCATCTTGAGCATGTTCAGCGTGGTGACACCCATGATCTGGGTCTCGCCGCGCTGGAAGATCGCGGAGCCGTGCACGCGCGGGATGACCTGCACCTCGGCGTCGAGCGGACGGATGTCCGCCAGGCCACGGCCGTCGATGCGAGCGCCCTCGGTGAGGATGCGTCCACGGACGATCTTCTTCGTGACGGACTTGTACGCGGCGGAGAACTCCAGCGGAGCCGCGGCCGGCAGCGAGCCCGCCTCGGTGGCCTCGATGAGCTCGGCCTTGACGCGGTCCTTGATCGCGTCGTCAGCGGTCTGACGCTCGACCTTGTCGGCGATCTGGTAGACGTCGCTGAGCTCGGAGAAAACGCGCTCGGAGACGAAGCTGTAGACCTCGTCGCTGTACGCGGGGAAGACCGGGTACACGCCCGGCTCCTTCGACGCGGTGGCGGCGAGCTCGGCCTGAGCCTTGACGAGCTGGGCGATGAAGGGCTTCGAGGCCTCGAGGCCCTGCGCGACGATCTCCTCGTTCGGCTTCGTGGCGCCGGCCTTGATCAGGTTCCAGCTGTCCTCGGTGGCCTCGGCCTCGACCATCATGATGGCGACGTCTTCCGTGCCATCGGCCTTGGTGACCACGCGGCCGGCGACGATCAGGTCGAACACGGCCTCCGAGACCTGCTCGGCAGTCGGGAACGCGACCCACTGGTCCGCGTGCTGGCCGTTGCCGGGGATGAACGCGAGGCGCACACCGGCGACGGGGCCCGAGAAAGGCAGACCCGAGATCTGGGTCGACGCCGATGCCGCGTTGATCGCGAGAGCGTCGTAGAACTCGCCCGGTGCGATCGACAGGACGGTGATGACGATCTGGACCTCGTTGCGCAGGCCGTCGACGAACGACGGACGCAGCGGACGGTCGATCAGACGGCAGACGAGGATCGCCTCGGTGGAGGGACGACCCTCACGACGGAAGAACGAGCCGGGGATCTTGCCTGCGGCGTAGGAGCGCTCCTCGACGTCGACCGTCAACGGGAAGAAGTCGAAGCCTTCGCGCGGGTGCTTGCCTGCGCTGGTGGCCGAGAGGAGCATGGTCTCGCCGTCGAGGTACGCGGCGACTGCGCCCTGAGCCTGCTGCGCGAGGCGTCCGGTCTCGAAGCGGATGGTGCGGGTGCCGAAGCGGCCGTTGTCGAGAACGGCCTCGGTGGCGGTGATTTCAGGACCTTCCAAGAGGTCTCTCCTTCTTTGTTTAGACTCGCGAGTCCATGTGACGCGCGAGCGTGTTCAAAGGAGCGGAACGGAAGGGTTCGGGCGCGCGGGCACTCCCGCGAATCTCGCCTGCGCTGGCCACCAGTAGAAAGCCACCCGACACGTGCCGAGGAACCCACCACAGGGGACCAGCTTCTCCGCCGATCGCTCCATGAGTCGGTGTGAAGTTGTGCAGTTGACACACGTCAACCTCATCCACCCTACCAGCGCACACCCCGAATCCTGGTGTCGCTCCGAGCTTCGCGGATCCGACACGTGACGGTCAGATGCTGTTCATCCGCAGGATCCCGCGGCGCGACGAGGATCCGCTCTGCTGAGATCATGCGCATGTCAGTGATCGGCTGCGGGTACCTCGGTGCCGTGCATGCCGCGGCGATGGCCTCCCTCGGACACGATGTCACGGGTATCGACGTCGACGAGGACAAGATCGCCGCCCTCATCGCGGGGAAGGCACCGTTCTTCGAGCCTCGACTCCCGGAGATGCTCGAAGAAGGCCTCGCTTCCGGACACCTGCGATTCAGCAGCCGGATGGCGGATGCCGCGGGCGCGGACGTCCACTTCCTCGCGGTCGGAACGCCTCAGATTCCCGGAGGTCACGCCGCGGATCTCCGCTACGTCGATGCGGCGATCGACGCGCTGCTCCCCCACTTGCGCCGCGGGGACGTCGTCGCGGGCAAGTCGACCGTGCCCGTCGGGACCGCCGGGCGACTGGCACCGCTCATCGCCGCGTCGGGAGCGACCCTGGTCTGGAACCCCGAATTCCTCCGCGAAGGGTGGGCGGTGCACGACACCCTGACCCCGGATCGTCTCGTGGTCGGTGCGGAACAAGGGGGTGACGGCACGCGCGCCGTCGCCACCCTGCGCGAGGCGTACGCCGCGGCCGTCGACGCCGGAACACCCTTCCTGGTCACCGACCTCGCCACGGCCGAGCTGGTCAAGGGGGCGTCGAACGCCTTCCTCGCCACCAAGATCTCCTTCATCAACGCGATGGCGGAGATCGCCGAAGCCTCCGAGGCGGACATCACGCTGCTCGCCGATGCCCTCGGGCTGGACAGCCGTATCGGGCGACGCTACCTCGGCGCGGGTATCGGCTTCGGTGGCGGGTGCCTGCCGAAGGACATCCGCGCCTTCGCCGCGCGCGCAGATGAGCTCGGTCGCGGCGAAGCGGTCGGCTTCCTGCGCGAAGTGGACATGATCAACCTGCGACGCCGCGACCGGGCCGTGCGCCTGGTGGTCGATGCGCTCGGCGGACTCGTGTTCGGGCGCCGGATCGCGGTCCTCGGAGCGGCGTTCAAACCGTTCAGCGATGACATCCGTGATTCTCCGGCTCTGGATGTCGCCGTGCGCCTGCGAGGTCTCGGAGCAGACGTCGTCGTGACCGACCCTGCGGCGATCGACAACGCCGTCGCCGCGCACCCGCAACTGGGATATGCCCGCGAGCGCGACGACGCGCTGCGCGACGCCGATGCCGTGGTGATCGTGACCGAATGGGACGAATACCGGCGTGAGCTCTCGCCGGAGCACGCGGGCGGGCTGGTCCGCGGGCGGATCGTCATCGATGGACGCAACTGTCTCGACGCGGCGGCGTGGCGCGCCGCCGGCTGGCAATATCACGGCATGGGTCGACGCTGACCCCCCGTCCTGAGGGGACTCAGCCGACGAACGCGGATCGGGGAGCCGACGATCCTCCGAGGCGGACGTAGTCATCGTGCTTCGCCGTCCGCCCGTCGCCCGCAACGCGACCGTGCAGACGACGCCAGACCCAGGGCAGTGCGTGACGCCGCCACCACGCCCCCACGCCGAGGGGCTCGTGCTCGTGCAGTGCGGCATCGAGCGCTCCGAGAGCGTCGGCGTCCGGCACCCCGAGGAGCTCACCCGCCCGATACGCGAGGAAGCGATGCCCCCGGCTGCTCAGATGAACCAGGTCTTCGCCCCAGTTCGGGTGTTCGGCCAGCTGAGGGTGCAGATCCGTGTCGATCAGCATGGCCCCGGTGCGCGCCGCGATCCCGGTCAGAGCCGTCGCGTAGGCGGAGAACCTGCGGGTGTAGATCCACGCCGCACGGCGACCGGGGAGGAACGGCGTCACGAGGAGCACGTCGGCACCGATCGCCCGCAACCGCCGCACCGCGACCTCGAGCTCTGCGGCGAGCGCGGAGACATCGACACGGCGCTTCACGAGGTCGTTGGCTCCGATCAAGATCGACACGAGGTCCGGGCGAAGCTCGAGGGCCCTGGTCAGCTGGACGCCGGCGACGTCGTGCACTCGCTGGGAGCGGACGGCGAGGTTCGCGTAGTGCAGGTCGCCCCGGGCGGCGAGCAGCAGGGCGAGGCGATCGGCCCAGCCACGGAGGGTCCCGTCGGGGGCCGGATCGCACAGTCCCTCCGTGAGTGAGTCGCCGAGCGCGACATAGCGGTGCCACTTCCCATCGGTGACCGGCGCGGGCGGCTCCGGTCGCACGCGCCTGCGCGCGCGGGCGCGGGAATCCGCGTGGTGCAGCGCCTGCGCCTCGTCGAAGTACTCGAGGAGCCGGTCGCACACGCCGGTCCAGCTGCGGCTCTGCACGGCGTCGCGTCCGGCTTCCCCGAACGCCCGGCGTTTGCGGGTGTCGCCGGCGAGATCGGCCACGCGCGCACGGAGGTCGTCGAGGTCCCCCGGGCGGTACAGCCACCCGTCGATGCCCATGCGCACCAGGTCCAGGGGTCCGCCACGCCCGGTGGCGATGACGGGGACACCGCTGGCATGGGCCTCTTGCAGTGTCTGTCCGAAGGTCTCGCTCTCCCCCGGGTGCACGAACAGGTCGAACGACGCGATCGCTGCGGCGAGCGCGTCACCGTCGAGGTGTCCGAGGAAAAGGGCATCCGGGAGCACGGTCTCGAGCTGCGCTCTGCTGGGCCCGTCCCCGACGATCACGAGCCGGGCGCCCGGGATGTCGCGGAGGACGACGAGGTCCTCGACCTGTTTCTCGGGGGCGAGCCGACCGACGTAGCCGATCACGACGTCGGCGCCCCAGGTCGCACGGAGCGCGGGGTCGCGTCGCGTGGGTTGGAAGCGCTCGGCATCGACCCCTCTCCCCCAGCGGCGGACACGGTCCACACCGAGTGCGGCGAGCTGCTGCGCCGCATCGGCGGAGGGCGCGAGGGTCATCGTCGCCCGCCGGTGCAGTCGTGCGATGTGCGTCTGAGCGATCCCCGTGGTCGCCGCCATCCGGTACCTCTCGGTGTAGGCGGCCACGTCCGTCTGATACGCGGCGACGCTCGCGACGTCGAGCCGCTCGGCGGCGAGCACGCCCCGCCAGCCGAGAGCGAACGGGGAGGCGAGATGGAGGACGTCGGGCGCGAAGCGTCGCAGGGAGGAAGCGATGCGTTGCGCACCCGACGTTCCCACCCTCACGTCGGGGTAGCCGGGCAGTCCGAGACTCGGGATCGCCTCGATCGGGGCGCCGTCGACCTGTTCGGGGACGCCGACGGCGGCCGGAGCCACGACATGTGCCTGGTGACCTCTCTGCTCGAGGTGGCGCAGGATCTGGAGGACGGAGCCGGTGACGCCGTTCATGTGCGGAAGGAAGGATTCTGTGACGATCGCTACTCTCACATCCCCAGGATGACGGCACTCGAACGCCGCATCGTCGGAAGACGGCACTCGGCACCGGATGTTCACCGGATGCTGGTCGACGGGTCACCGGCTATCCGATCTCCGGTTCCCGAGTCGGTCGCTCCGGCGACCGACTCGGGCCCGCTGCTCGCCGGGTGCGCGATCGAGAGAGGGTGACCCGTTGCACCGGGTGCTCTAGGCTCAGGTCATGAGCACCGAAGAAGGCGCCTCCTCGTCTGAGGAGATGAAGCGCAAGTTCAAGGAAGCGCTCGAGAAGAAGAACGCGCACCAGCGGCAGGGCGAGGCACACCTCGACGGCGATTCCGCCGTCCACAGCGCGCACGCCCCGCAGACCCGGCGCGAGTTCCGACGCAAGAGCGGTTGACCGCGCGGATGCGGGAGTCCATTCCTCGGACTCCCGCATCCCTCTCTCCTTCTTTCGATCAGGCGCTTCCGGCCCGCATCCGAGCGCGCTCCTCTTTCGCCGCCATCTCCGTGAGAGCCGCCTCGCGCAGGTCCTGGACATCGGCCCCTTGCGACCCGCCCGATGTCGCGTGCGCGTCCACCCCATCGAGCAGCGATTCGTCGAACGGCAGCTCGCCGCCGAGGACCCGGCGCACGCGCGCCCGGTCGATCTGCTTCGTCCAGGTGCCGATCAGGAGCGTAGCCACAGCGTTGCCGGTGAAGTTCGTGAGGGCGCGACCCTCGGACATGAAGCGGTCGATGCCGACGATCACCCCGACGCCGTCGACGAGATCGGGACGATAGGCCTGCAGACCACCGGCGAGCGTCGCCAGCCCTGCGCCGGTGACCCCGGCTGCGCCCTTGCTCGCGATGATCATGAACACCAGCAGTCCGATCTGCTCGCCGATCGACATCGGCTGCCCCATCCCGGTCGCGATGAACAGCGATGCCATGGTCAGGTAGATCGCCGTGCCGTCGAGATTGAACGAGTATCCCGTCGGAACCGTGATGCCGACCACCGGCTTGGAGACGCCGACGAACTCCATCTTCGCGATCAGACGCGGGAGCGCGGACTCCGAGGAAGAGGTACCGACGATCAGGAGGTACTCCCGTCCCAGGTACTTCATGAGCGAGAAGATGTTCACCCGAGCCACCGTCCAGAGCAGCGCTCCCAAGACCACGACGATGAACAGGATGCACGTGATGTAGAACGCACCCATCAGGATGCCCAGGCTCCAGATCGCTGCGATCCCGGTCTTGCCCACCACCGCCGCGATCGCACCGAACGCCCCGATCGGGGCCAGCCACAGGATCATCCCGAGAATGCGGAACACGAGCTTCTGGAGTTGCTTGACCGCCTCCATGATGGGTGCCCCGCGCTCACCGAGCCCCTGCAGCGCGAAGCCGACGAGGAGCGCGATGAACAGCACCTGCAGCACACTCTCACCGGTGAAGGCCGAGAAGAACGTGGTCGGGATGATACCCAGGATGAACTCCTGCGTCGTCTTCGCCTCCGTGTCGGCCGCGTCATAGGTCGCGGAGGCCATGTCCAGTCCGGCGCCGGGGTGGATGATGTTGCCCACGAGCAGTCCGATCGCGAGTGCGAACGTCGACATCACCATGAAGTAGAGCAGTGCCAGCCCGCCGATCTTGCCCACGGTCGCGGCCTTGGCGATGGAGCCGACCCCGACGACGATCGTGCAGAAGATGATCGGCGCGATCATCATCTTGATCAGCGCGACGAAGCCCTTGCCGAGAGCTTCGAACCCCTGGCCGATCTCCGGCCAGACCAGACCCACCACGGCACCGAGCACCACGGCGATCAGGACGGACACGTAGAGCCACGTATGCCTGTCCCACGCGTGCTTCCCCCGTCGCCAGTTGAACTTCGGGAGTGCGAATCCTGTCGTGAGCGCCATGCGTCCTCCTTGATCGTCGACGTCGTCGTCCGGTGGCGGCTGCGGTGCCGCCGATCGGGTCCCAGAGTCGCCGACTTCGCGGCGCAGCACGATTTGTGGTCGTATTGGTCTCGGCACGGACCATCGACGATCGGAGGCACGCGATGACGCGCACCTCCCCCGGGCGCAGCACCGCCTCTCGCGTGTTCTTCGTGCTGCTCGGCGCGACCGTCGTGATCGGCGTGCTGGTGGCCGGTTTCCTCGTCGTGGAGGCCCAACGGGCGCTCCGGACCGAGGCGGAGCGGGTCACGGCTGCCACCGCGGAGGCCCTGGCGGTCTCGCCGGTGGTCGTGGCCGGGCTCGCCGGCACGGACGCCGAGGCAGCCTCCGACGTGCTCGAGCCCTACACGCTGGACGTGATCGCGCGCGCGGACCTCGACTTCATCACGATCATGACGCCCGACGGCATCCGGATCACGCACCCCGATCCGGCACAGATCGGCAAACGCTACCTCGGAACGATCCCGACCGCCGCCCGCAGCCTCACAGAGGTCTTCACCGGCACGCTCGGACCGTCCGTGCGGACGATCGTGCCCGTGACCGCCGTAGACGGAGAGGTGATCGGGTGGGTCTCGGCCGGCGTCACGACCGAGACCATCAGCGACACCCTGATCCGCCGGCTGCCCCTCACCCTCGGCATCACCGCCGGGCTGATCGCACTCGGCGCGGCCGGGGCCGTGATCGCGCGGCGGGCGACGCGGCGCATCACTGGAGATCTTCCGCCGGGGCAGCTGCGAGATGCGGTCTCTTCTTACGAGTCGATCCGTACGCTCGGCGATGCCCTCCGCGCCCAGACCCATGAACACGGGAACCGGATGCATGCCGCCGTCGCCCTGCTCGAGCTGGGTCGCAGCGCCGAAGCCATCGAGATCCTGACCGAGACGTCTCGCCAGAGTCAATCTCTCGTCGATCAGGTCACGGCGCGGCGTCACGGCGACCCGGCCGTCGGTGCGCTGCTCCTCGGGAAAGCGTCGCAGGCCAAAGAGCGTGGCATCGACTGGCGCGTGCACATCGAGCCGGAGACTCCGCGTACCCCGCTCTCGCCGGTCGACGCCGTCTCGGTGCTCGGCAACCTCGTGGACAACGCGATGGATGCGGCCGCCGAGTCCGAGGATCGCTGGGTGCGGGTGTCCCTGCGCTCCGGGGAGGAAGGTGAGGTGGTGCTCGAGGTCTCCGACAGCGGCCCGGGTATCCCGCGAGCCCAGCAGGACCGGATCTTCGAACAGGGCTACTCGACCAAGCCCGCGGACGCCCAGGGACGAGGCGTCGGCTTGGCACTCGTGCGGTCCGTGGTCACCGGAGCAGGCGGCACGGTCTCGATCAGTGACGGGCCGACGACGTTCCGCGTCGTCCTGCCCGCAGCGACCGGGCCGCGGAGGTCACGCCCATGATCCGCACGCTGCTCGTCGACGACGATGCCCTCACGCTCGAACTCCACCGCGACTACCTGGCCCGCCTCGACGGGTTCATCGTCGCCGGAGAGTGCAGCAGCGCCCGCGCAGCCTTGAACGCGGTGCTCGATCGGCCCGGCGCCGCTGCCTTCGACCTCGTCCTGCTCGACATCACCATGCCGGACGGGTCGGGGATCGATGTGCTGCGGACGCTGCGTGCTCGGGCGGAAGCCACCGACGTCATCGCGATCACCGGGGTGCGCGACGCCGAGACCGTCCGTCAGATGGCGGCCCTCGGCGTCTACCACTACCTGATCAAGCCGTTCCCGTTCGCCGTGTTCCAGGAGCGGATGGACGGGTACCGCGCCCATCGGGAGCAGGCCACGACGACCGCAGGCGAAGCGACGCAGGCGGAGGTCGACGCCCTCCTCGGCCGTGCCACGGGCACGGTCGCCGTGCCGAAGGGCCTGTCCGTCGCGTCGCTCGAGAAGATCAGCGCCGTGTTGCGGACCTCCGGCCCGCTGTCGGCACGGGAGGCCGCCGAACGGCTCGGGATGTCCCGGGTCGCCGCGCGTCGGTACCTCGAGCACCTCGTGGCGGAGGGCGTGCTCACGCGGGCGGCGCGCTACGGGACGCGCGGACGCCCGGAGACCGAGTACGACTGGAAGCGGCGGACCGGACCGACCGCCTGACCGTCACCCGTCAGGGGCGAGTCGTGCTCCGGCTCACTCGCCGGCCAGCCCGCCCAGCATGTGCCCGAACGAGCGCCCCTCGCCCAGGTACGTGGCGGGGTCGTACGGGTCTTCGACCGTCGTCTCCGCCCGACGGATGATCGCCTCTGCGAGCTCTCTGGCTCCTCGCTCCACACGCTTGCCGAGCGGAGCCACATCGTCGCCGGAACCACCCCAGTCGCTCGACGCGGCGAACACCCCGGTCGAGACGGCATCGGCGTGGAGGTAGGCGAAGAGCGGCCGGATGGCGTAGTCGATCGCGAGAGAGTGTCGCGCCGTGCCGGCGTTCGCACCGATCAGCACGGGCTTGCCCCGGAGGGAATCCGGGTCGAGCACATCGATGAACGACTTGAAGAGCCCCGAGTAGCTCGTCGAGAAGATCGGCGTCACCGCGATGAGAGCGTCGGCCGAGACCACGGTGTTGATCGCGGTCTCGAGCGCAGGCGGTGCGAAGCCGGTGAGCATGTTGTTGGTGATGTCGTGTGCGTAGTCGCGAAGCTCGATGACATCGACACTCGCCTGGATGTCCTGCTCGGCGAGCGCCTTGACGGTCTCGGTCGCGAGCCGGTCGGCGAGCATCCGCGTGGAGGACGGGTTCGACAGGCCGGCGGAGACGACGGCGATACGACGCGTGGTCATCTCACGCCTCCTTCCGGCCGAGCCCGAATGCCGCGCCGGCGGGGGCAGGAGAGTCCTGATACGGCGAGTCGCCGGTCAGGTTGTCACCGCGGTTGGCGCCGGGACGGGCCTGACGGGTCGGCCCGTCCCCGAACTCGGCCTTGACGCGTGCCGCGTGGGTCGGCGCGTCGGGTACCGCGGCAGGACGGTCGTTCGCGAGTTCCTTGCGGAGCACGGGCACGACCTCGGAGCCGAGGATGTCGAGCTGCTCCAGCACCGTCTTCAGCGGCAGGCCCGCGTGATCGATCAGGAACAGCTGTCGCTGGTAGTCGCCGTAGTGCTCCCGCATGGCGGCGTAGCGGTCGATGACCTGTTGCGGGGAGCCGACGGTGAGCGGAGTCATCTCGGTGAAGTCCTCCATGCTCGGCCCGTGGCCGTAGACCGGCGCGTTGTCGAAGTATGGACGGAACCGGTTGACCGCGTCCTGCGAGTTCGCAGCCATGAACACCTGTCCGCCCAGACCCACGATGGCCTGCTCCCTGGTCCCGTGGCCGTAGTGCTCAAAGCGCTGCCGGTACAGCTCGATCAGGCGCTGGTAGTGCTCCTTCGGCCAGAAGATGTTGTTCGCGAAGAAGCCGTCACCGTAGTAGGCGGCCTGCTCCGCGATCTCCGGGGTGCGGATGGACCCGTGCCAGACGAACGGCGGGATGCCGTCGAGCGGACGAGGCGTCGAGGTGAAGCCCTGCAACGGAGTGCGGAACTTCCCCTCCCAGTCGACCACGTCCTCACGCCACAGCTTGTGCAGCAGCGCGTAGTTCTCGATCGCGAGCGGGAGTCCCTGACGGATGTCCTGCCCGAACCAGGGATACACCGGTCCGGTGTTGCCGCGGCCGAGCATGAGGTCCATGCGGCCGTCGGACACGTGCTGGAGCATCGCGTACTCCTCGGCGATGCGCACGGGGTCGTTCGTGGTGATGAGCGTCGTCGACGTGGAGACGATGAGGCGCTCGGTCTGCGCGGCCAGTGCCGCCAGGAAGGTCGTGGGGCTGGAGGACCAGAACGGCGGGTTGTGGTGCTCGCCGATGGCGAAGACGTCGAGTCCGACCTCTTCCGCGTGGACGGCGATGGCCGTCGTCGCCTTGATGCGCTCCTGCTCGCTGGGGGTGATGCCGGTGAGGGGGTCGCGGGTGATGTCGCTGACCGACATGATGCCGAACTGCATCGCCTGCGCGCCTGACTGCTCGCTCATGATTGCTCCGTGTTCTCCGAACCGGATGACTCGCATCCGGTTCTATTCACTTGAATGTAACTGTGTCAACGCGCTCACAGCAACTTTATTCCCGGGCTGTAATCTCGGACGATGAGCAGTACCGGCGCCGACCTCACAGGGCCCACCACAGGTTCGATCCCGCGACGAAGACGGCGCGTGCCGTTCTGGGACAACGCACGATACTTGTGCATCGTGCTCGTCGTCCTCGGACACGCGATACAACGCCTCACCTACGACTCCGACATCGCGTTCGCCCTCTATCTCGCGCTGTACGCGTTCCACATGCCGGCGTTCGCGATCATCTCCGGGTACTTCTCCAAGTCCGGCTCCCCCACCAAGACGCAGATGGCCCGGGTGATCACGGACATCATCCTCCCCTACGTGATCTTCGAGACGCTCTGGACCCTCACCAAGTGGGCCGTGGAAGGCGAGGCATCGCCCAACTTCACGAAGCCGAGCTGGACGCTCTGGTTCCTCCTCGCCCTCGGCATCTTCCGCCTGATCCTCCCCTACCTCGCGCTGCTGCGCTGGCCGTTGCTGTGGACCGTCCTGATCTCGATCGGCTCGGGCTATCTCCCGAACGTCAACAGCACCTTCTCCCTGTCCCGCACGCTCGGACTCCTCCCGTTCTTCGCGCTCGGCTGGTGGCTCCACGAGCATGACATCGTCGATCGACTGCGGTTGCTCGACTTCCGCCCGTGGTGGATCCGCGCTGCCGCGGTCGCCGTCCTCGCCGCAACGGGCTGGGCGGCCTGGAACTGGCTGCCCCTCTGGCAGGCCATCGACCTTCGACACTGGCTGTTCTATGAGGACGCCTACTCCGATCTGGGCGGCGACCAGTGGTGGGCGGGCGGGATCCGGATCGCCCTGATGCTGCTGGCCGTCGTGCTGTGCGCGGCGTTCTTCCTCCTGATCCCCCGCGGTTCGTATTGGTGGACCTCCTTCGGTCAGTACACGATGTACGTCTACCTGCTGCACTCCTTCGTGCTTTATCCGTTCCGCGAGACAGGCGTCCTCCGAGACCTCGAACCCACCTGGCTCTGGCTGCCTCTGGTCACCGCACTCTCCGTGCTCGTCGCACTTCTGCTCGCGACCCGGCCGGTGCGCTGGGTCTTCCGCCCGCTGATCGAACCGCGCCCGGGGTGGCTCTTCGCCGACCCCGAGCTCACTCGACGGGAAGGGCGTCGCAACGATCCCACCGGCTCGCGGCGTCCGCGTCCGACCTCGTGACGGCCATGAGCGTGGCGCACACCGTGCGCGACAGCATCGTGGAGGCAGCCACGCTCTCCGGCTTCGGCGCACACGGACTGCACGTGCGCATCGGCGACGCCGAGGCCGAGCACCGGTGGACCGCCGACGTCCGGGAAGACGTGCACTCCGTCGCGAAGGGCGTCTGCGTCCTGGGCGCTGCCCTCGCCGCCGACGAGGGGCTGGTCGACGTCGACGAACCGGTGGTCGCCTCTCTTCCCGACTTCGCGCACGGTGAGGGGGTCGACGAGGTGACGCTGCGCCATCTCCTGACGATGTCGAGCGGGATCGATCTCCCCTGGTCGGAGACCCTGATGACGGATTGGCCCGACCTGGCGCGCGAGTTCCTCCGACGCCCATCACGCGGGCGCGTCTTCCAGTACTCCAACGCGAGCACCTACACCGCGATGACGGCTCTCGCGGCGCGAGTGGGCGACGTGGGCGAGTATCTGGATGCGCGGCTCTTCGCTCCGCTCGGCATCTCCGACGTCGCCTGGGCACGCTGCCCGAACGGACGCATCGAAGCCGGCGGCGGCCTCCCCCTTCGTACGAACGAGATGGCGCGCATCGGGCTGCTGATCCGAGACCGCGGGCAGTGGCGAGGGAGACGGCTGGTGTCGCCGGAGTGGATCGACGCGATGCATGAGGATGCCGTCGTCGCCGGCGAGAACCCCGGATACGACCGCTATGGGCTCGCGGGATGGGGCGGCCCCGGCCCTGCGTGGCGGCTGCATGGAGCGTACGGTCAGCTCCTGATCTTCCTCGACGACGCGGTCGTGACGATCAGCGCGAACGACCATGCCGGTGCCGACGCGATGGCGGCCTCGGTGGTCGCGATCCTCGAGGACGCCCTGCCGACGCCCTGAGGTCAGGCGAAGAGATCGGCTCCGATGTACGACCCCGGCTTCACCCCGGCGGGAACCGCCCAGATCCCTGAACCGACGTGCCGGATGTACTCGTTCATCCGATCGGTCGAGAGTCGCCGCTGCAGGGAGACGAACTGCGCCGGATCGCGCTGGTAGGAGAGGAAGAACAGCCCGGCGTCGAGTCGTCCGAGATCGTTGTTGCCGTCGACGTAGTTGTATCCACGACGAAGGATCCGGATGCCGTCGTTGTGCTCGGGATGCGCGAGGCTCATATGACTGTTCTCGTCGATCGCGGTGCCCTGGAAGTCGGGCGCGGTGAACTCGTCGCCCCCGGAGAGAGGCGCCCCCTCCCCCTTGTCCCGCCCGATGATCGCATCCTGCTCGGACAGGCGCACCCGGTCCCAGGTCTCGATCAGCATCGCGATCTTGCGGGCGACGAGGTACGAACCGCCGGCGAGCCACGCGGGCTCATCCTGGGTCGAGACCCAGACATGATCCCTGAGCGCGGCGGCGTCATCGGCGAGGATGTTCGCCGTACCGTCTTTGAAACCGAACAGGTTGCGCGGCGTCGCCTGCGTCGTCGTGGTGCGCGACGTCTTGCCGAACCCCAGCTGCGACCAGCGCAAGCGCGCGCGTCCGAACGCGATGCGGCTGAGGTTGCGGATCGCGTGCACGGCCACCTGCGGATCATCCGCACACGCCTGGATGCACAGGTCTCCGTGGGATGCCTGCGGGTCGAGGTCGTCCCCGAGGAACGCCGGCAAGCGCTCCAGCCCCGCCGGCCGCTGCGCAGCGATCCCGTAGCGGTCGCCTTCCTCGTTCTCGAACAGTCCCGGACCGAAACCGAAGGTGAGGGTGAGTCCCGAGGCAGGAAGGCCCAGGGCCTCACCCGTGTCGTCCGGAGGCGCTTCGGCCGACCCTCCGACGGCACCCGTCGCGCTGACCTCGAGGCCCTGCGCCATCCGCGAGGCCGCATACGACCAATCCTGCAGCAGCGAGATCAGGTCCTCCCGGTCCGTGCGCGGCATCATGTCGAAGCTCGCGAAGTGGAGGTGATCCTGCACCGGGGTGGTGATGCCGGCCTGGTGCTCGCCGAAGAAGCCGTACGCCGAGTGCGCGTCCTCCGCCGCTCGCGCGCGACCCAGCGCCACACCTCCGGCGAGCCCGGCGCCCGCTCCGACGGCGAGCCCCGCCACACTTCCGCCGATCGCCAGACCGAGGAGCCCTCGTCGGCTCAATCCACCGGGGGCGGATGCATCGCGCGTCGCCGCCTCGTCGGGCGCGGCGCCCTCTTCAGGTTCGTTCACGTCCGTGATGGTATCCGGTCGGTTCGGCACGCGGGTGATCAGTCGAGAACCGTGCTGGTGAGCTGCGAGAGCGGCTCGGCGAGGGCGTTGATCAGATCGGTGAACTCCCGCTTGTCGGCTTCCGTCAGCTCGGAGTATCCGACGAACCCGTCCGTCAGCGAACCGTGTGCGGCGAGCGAATCATCGAGGGACGCGTAACCCGCTTCGATCTCGCCGACGAGCGCCTTCCCGTCTTCGCCCTGCGCGACGGCGAAGTCCTTCACGAGAGAGAAAGCCATCTTGGACCCCTCGACGTTCGCCGCGAAGTCGTAGAGGTCGGTCCCGGACCACCAGTCCTCCTCGCCGGAGATCTTTCCCGTCGCGACCTCGTCGAGCAACGCGATGGCGCCGTTGGAGATCCCGCCGATGCCCTGGTCGTCGAGAGCCGTCGTGAAGTCGTCCGAGTGCACGTACTCGTACAGCTCCTGGACGTCGGCGAGAAGCAGGTCACCGTAGTCGGCGCGCTCCTGGGGCGTCGACGGCGCCCAGTCCTGCCAGGCCGACGTCTCGCCATCGGCGTTCAGCGCATCCTGCGCCGGCACCCACAAGTCCTTCTCGATGCGGTGGAAGCCTGTCCAGTCCAGCCCCTCGGCGACGGCGTCGACCTCACGGTAATCGATGCGCGGGTCGAGGTCGCCCAGCGCCTCGGCGACCGGTTCGATGCGCTCGTAGAACGCGCGGGTCTGCGGGAAGAGCTCCCGTGCAGCGGCGTCATCGCCGGATTCGTACGCGGTGACGAAGTCCTCGACGGCCGGGACGAGCTGGCCGACCTGGTCCTTCACGAACGCGGCGTAGAGGTCGACCGCCTGCTGCTTCTGCTCGGCGTCGGGTCCTTCGACAGCCACCCGATCGCCCGTGACGGTGAAGGCGGCCTTGCCTACTCCGTCACCGATCATGCCCGGCTTGCAGAGCGTGAAGTACTCTCCCGGCTGCGCCACGACCGTGAGGGTGCGGGATGCCGCGGGGGCGATGTTCTCGACCTCGCCGACGATGCGGAGACCGTCTTCGGCCAGGAGGTAGAACTCGGAGACCTGATCGGTGTCGTTCTTGACGTCGAAGGTGAGCGTCCCGCTCTTGGCCGTGGCCGCCGACACGGCGCAGTCGGTAGCGGTCGAGGACACGGCGAACGCGGCATCCGCGGCGACGTCGCTCTTCGCGACGCACCCGCTCAGGACGAGCACTGCGGCTCCCGCGGCCGCCAGGGTCCCCAGGACACGGTGAGAGGTGGTCATGCTGCTCCTTGTTGTGTGAGAGAAGTCGCTGGCGGCCCGGACTCGGGCTGCGGGGCGTCGTGTGACCGCACCGGACGCGGAGACCGCAGGCCCCGCACGTACAGTGATCCGACGACGAGGATGTAGAGGGTCCACGCGATGACCTGGACCCACGTCATCGCGGGCATGAAGCCGACCGTGGCCTGCAGCACCGCGGCCAGCGGACCACTCGGCGCGATGACGGACGACACGTCGAAAGCCCAGCCGAACGGGAACCCCGCTCCGCCGACGGCGACCGCGCCCGTCACGGGGTCGAGCGGTGCAGCGGCGGTGAACGGCCCGGGGAGGGCACCCGCCTCCTGCAGATCCATCAGCGCGTAGGCGAGCACGCCGGCCGCGACGATGACCAGGAAACCACCGGTCCACGCGAAGAAGCGGCGCAGGTCGAGCTTCACGGCTCCGCGGGAGATGAGCCAGCCGACGATGACGGCGGCGGCGAGGCCGAGCAGCGCACCGAGCAGAGCGGAGGGAGCGTCACCGAAGGCCTGCACCATCGACCACAGCAGGAGCGTCGTCTCGATACCTTCACGCGCGACGGAGACGAAACCGATCGCGACCAGCGCCCAGAGCCCGCCGGTGGTGAGCGCACGATCGAGACCGCCCTCCAGCGTCGCCTTCATCGTGCGTCCGGCGCGCTGCATCCAGAAGATCATCCACGTGACCATGCCCACGGCCAGGAGCGAGAGCCCGCCGCCGATCAGCTCCTGCGCCTCGAACGTGAGCTCGTAGGCACCGAAGGTGAGCACGGCGCCGATGCCGAGGGCGAGGGCGATCGCGAGTCCCACTCCGGCCCACATCTTGGGGAGCGCATCCTGACGGCCGAGGCGACGGAGATACGCGACGAGGATGCCGACGACCAGCGCGGCTTCCAGACCTTCACGGAGGCCGATGAGAAAAGTGGCGAGCACGGGAGAACTCTCTTGCGATGACTGAGGTAAGGCATCCCTTACCTCCAGGACTCTAGCATCTCCTCGACGCGATATCGGAACAGGATGCGTCGGGCTGGACGAACGTGCGCGGTAACGCGACGCAACAGTCACCCTCACTCCTGGACGGCCGACGTACCCTCGGTCCATGTCTGAACTCTCGCTCCCGATCCTCGACCTGTCCCAGCTCGATCAAGGCCCCGAGGCCGCGGCGCGCTTCTGCGAGAGCCTCAGGGCGGCGACGCACGATGTCGGCTTCTTCTATCTCACCGGCACGGGCATCTCCCCGGAGCTGGAATCACGTCTGCACCGAGCTGCGCGCGACTTCTTCGCCCTCCCCGAGGAGGACAAGCTCGCGATCGAGAACGTGAACAGTCCGCACTTCCGTGGCTACACCCGCATCGGCGGCGAGCGCACCCGGGGCGAGGTCGATTGGCGTGAGCAGATCGACATCGGGCCCGAGCGAGAGCCTCTGGACGACGGCCCCGCGTTCAACCGCCTGATCGGGCCGAACCTCTGGCCGGCTGCACAACCGGAGTTGGAGGAGGTCGTGGCTGAGTGGCACGAAGCCCTCTCGGAGGTCTCGCGCACACTGTTGCGCGCCTGGGCGCTGGCGCTCGGTGCCGACGAGACGTACTTCGACGAGCACTTCGGGGAGCCGTCGACCCTCATCAAGATCGTGCGCTACCCGGGCACCCATGAGCCGGAGCCGCAGCAGGGTGTCGGGGCGCACAAGGACTCCGGTGTGCTCACGCTGCTGTGGGTCGAACCCGGCAAGGGGGGACTGCAGGTCGAACGCGACGGCGTCTGGGTGGACGCTCCCCCGGTGTCCGGGGCCTTCGTCGTGAACATCGGGGAGCTGCTCGAGTATGCGACCGGCGGATACCTCAAGGCGACGAACCATCGGGTCGTCTCTCCGCAGGCACCGGATGACCGCATCTCGATCCCGTTCTTCTTCAACCCCGCGCTCGACAAGCGTCTGCCGTTGATCGAGCTCAGTGAGGAACTCGCGGCGGAGGCGAACGGGGTGACGGACGACCCGGACAACCCGATTCACGCGCTCTACGGCGAGAACGCGCTGAAGTCACGCCTGCGCGCCCACCCGGACGTCGCAGCGATCCACCATGCCGACCTCGTCGGCGCGCGAGTCTGAGCGGGAGCGCCCATCTGTCGCCTGTCTCCGCGACTGCGTGACCCACCACACATGACGAAGGCCGCCCCACACCGTGGGGCGGCCTTCTCAAGAATGTTCTGCGCGATTGAACGCTGGCGGAATCTGCCTTATCGGCGAAGACCCAGGCGCGCGATCAGCGAGCGGTAGCGCTCGATGTCGACGCTCTGGAGGTAGCCGAGCAGACGACGGCGCTGACCCACGAGCAGGAAGAGGCCACGACGCGAGTGGTGGTCGTGCTTGTGCTCCTTCAGGTGCTCGGTGAGGTCCTTGATGCGCTGCGTCAGCATCGCCGCCTGCACCTCGGGGGATCCGGTGTCACCGGGGTGCGTCGCGTACTCTTCGATGATCGCCTTCTTGACGTCTGCTTCCAGTGCCATAGATTCGATCCCCTCTCTGCTTGTTGCGCGGCGCCCGACGCCTGATACGTGGGCTCTCTTTATCCGCGGCCGATCGAACGGCAACCTGAAGAGTCTACCAGCCGAGCGCTCCCCCGTGTGACACGGGCGGATACCGCGCACCCCGGTGCAACTAGGCTCGAACGGTGCAGAAGAAGATCCACCGGTGAGCGCGCGCCGCGGTCATCTGATCGACCTCACCCCACTGAAGACCAGTCCCGCCTTCGCGCGGATGTGGATCGGTTCGACCCTGGCCGGTATCGGCGGGCAGCTGACGATCGTCACGGTGATGCTGCACGTGTTCGTACTGACCGGGAGCACCTTCGCGGTGTCGATGATCGCGGTCGCCGGACTCGTGCCGATGATCCTCGCCGGACTGTACGGCGGGATGCTCGCGGACGCATTCGACCGGCGGCGGGTGGCGCTGATCGCGGCCACGATCACGTTCGTCTCGACCGCGCTCCTCGCCGCCCTCACCTGGACGGGCAGTGAGACCATCTGGTGGCTCTATGCGTTGAGCATGATCAACTCAGCGGCGAACTCCGTCGGGATGGCCACCCGCACAGCCATCGTCCCTCGACTCATCCCCCGCACGCAGCTCGCCGCGGCATCCGCATTGAACGGGGTCGCGTTCGGGCTCACCGTGATGGCAGGCCCCGCACTCGCCGGGCTCCTGGTGGCGCTCACCGGCTACGGCTGGACCTACACGATCGATGTCGTGCTCATGCTCTCGATGTTCCTCGGGCTGTGGACCCTCCCGGTGCTGCGCCCGGAAGGGGATGTCGTGCGACCAGGCTTGGCATCCCTCGTCGACGGGTGGCGATTCCTCCGCAGGGCCGGCAACATCCGGATGCAGTACATCATCGACATCATCGCCATGACCTTCGGTCAGCCCCTCGTGCTCTTCCCGGCGCTGGGCACGGTCCTCCTCGGTGGAGGCGCCATCACCACCGGAATCCTGACCGCGGCCGTCGCCGTCGGCACCTTCGCCTCGAGCCTCTTCTCCGGACGCGTCGTCCAATATCGCTGGCACGGCCGCGGGATCGCGCGGGCGGTCGAGGCATACGGGGCATCGATCCTGCTGTTCGGTCTGGTCCTGCTGATCGGAGCCCTCTCGGATTCCGCGTCGGAGGACGCACCGAACGTCGGATTGATCATCGCCGCCTGCGCGGCACTCGCCCTCTCCGGGGCATCGGACAATGTCAGCTCCATCTATCGCAACACGATGATGCAGGCGGCCGTCCCGGACGCCATGCGTGGCCGACTGCAGGGGCTCTTCGTGGTCGTCGTCGCCGGCGGACCACGGGTGGGCGCCCTCTACGCCGGAACCCTCGCGACCCTGACGACGCTCTGGGTCCCTCCCCTGTTGGGCGGCGTCCTGGTGATCGCCCTGGTCGCGATGCTCTCCCGCCGGAATCGGCGTTTCCTCGACTACGACGCAGAAGACCCCGAGCCCTGAGGGCCCGGGGTCCTGGATGCTGAGCGCAGCGCGATCAGTCCTGCTGCAGGGCGCCCTGAAGGTCCAGGTTGATCGTGATGTCCTTGCCCACGAGCACGCCGCCGGTCTCGAGTGCCGCGTTCCAGGTGAGGCCGAAGTCCTCGCGGTTGATCACGGCCTTCGCAGAGGCACCCGCCTTGTAGTTGCCGTACGGGTCGGTGCCGAAGCCACCGAAGTCGAGCTCGAAGCTGACCGGCTTGGTGACGCCGCGGATCGTGAGGTCGCCATCGACGACGAGCTCGTCACCCTTGACGCGGGTCCCCGTGGAGACGAACTCCATGGTCGGGAAGTTCTCGGTGTCGAAGAAGTCTGCCGAACGGAGGTGCGCGTCGCGGCCCTCGTCGTTCGTGTCGACGGAGGTCACGTCGACGGTCGCCTCGACCTTGGCCTCGAGCGGGTTCTCGGGAGCGATCAGCGTCGCGTTCTTGACGCCGAACGTGCCCCTCACCTTGGAGATCATCATGTGGCGGACGCTGAACGTCACCTCGCTGTGCGAAGGGTCGAGCACCCAGGTGCCGGGACGGTAGCCGGGAATGTCGATGCTGGTCATGGTTTCTCCTTCGGAGACATCGGCCGCGGTTGCGGCGTCGGACAGGGGCCGCGGTGACGCGACCCTCGTGACAACTTACATTCACTCGAATGTATTCCCACGAATGAAGATCTCGTGCCCACACAGCACGAGACGCTCCTCTACAGACGAAGAGGAGCGTCTCGCAGGAACGTCGACGGGGTCAGACCGCGATCAGATCGATGATGAAGATCAACGTCTTCCCCGAGAGGAAGTGTCCGCCACCGGCCGGACCGTAGGCGAGGTGCGGAGGGACGATGAGCTCTCGACGACCGCCGACCTTCATGCCGGGGATTCCTTCCTGCCACCCCTGGACGAGCGCGGCGAGAGGGAACTGGATGGTCTCACCACGACCCCAGGAGGAGTCGAACTCTTCACCGGACTCGTACTCGACACCGGCGTAGTGGACGGTCACGGTGTCGCCGCGCTTGGCCTCCGCGCCGTCTCCTTCGATGATGTCGCGGATGACGAGTTCCGCAGGAGCGGGACCGGTGGGAGCGTCGAACTCTGGCTTTGTGCGATCAGTCATGCTTCCATCAAACCGAGCATCGTGGACGAGGTCAACGCGATCGCACTTGCTCACAGCGAACAGCGAGACCAGGCGTCGACACAAAACCCTCTTGACACTCGGCGAGAGCCGGTGCACCCTGTTTACAGATCAACTCAGCGCCCGGGAGACTCGCAGGCATCGCCGCAGCACCGGGCGCTGAGTCTTGCCACGGGGTCCGTCAGCGTCCGACTCAGTACGCCAGCAACGCCGCCCTGGCTGCGCGCGTACGGATCAGCAACGCGCGCTCGTCATCCACCGCGAGGGGATCGCGCCCGGTGATCGCACGCTGGCGGACAGCGGCCAGTGCCGTCGCGTCCTTGATGAATTCGCGCATGAGTGGCCTCCGGTCGCCTCGGAGTCCGCGTGCCCAGGCGAGGCCAGCCTTGCGACCGCTCGACGTGGCGAGCATCGTGACCTCTTCCGGGGTGAACCACCCCGCGCTCGCATACTCGGCGAGGCGGGCCCGGGTGAGGCGCGCCTCCTCGCGGCGCAGCGCGATGATCCCGAGGATGAAGCCGATGAAGAGCGGCACCTGGAGCGTGAAGTAGAGACCGAAGAAGTCGGCGAACGTCGCTGAGCCGTTCCACAGTCCGTGCAGCAGCACGGCCCCGAGCCCTCCCACCAGTCCGGCACCCAGCGCCGAGCCCGCCGAGCCGTGTCGACGCGCCACGAGGCCGATCGCGAAACCGGTGACGGCGGTGAACATCGCGTGCGCGAAGGGCGAGAGGATGGCGCGCACCGCGAACGTCACGGTCAGCTGCTCGCCACCACCCTCGATCAGGCTGATCGCGAAGTACTGGATGTTCTCGGTGAACGCGAAGCCGGCTCCCACGAGCGCCCCGTACACGACGCCGTCGACCGGACCATCGAAGGCCCGGCGGGCCAGAAGGAAGATCAGGAAGACGCCCAGTCCCTTCCAGAACTCCTCGACGATCGGGGCCTGCACCACCGCGGTGAACGCTTCGGAGGTGGGGCCGATCAGGATCGTCAGGCCGACATCGACGAGAAGTGTGAGCCCGACCGCCGCCACGGCTCCCCAGGCGATCGCGAAGAAGATCAGTCGCTTGGGTTCGGGCTCCCAGCGGTCGATCATGCGCACACCGAGGAACACGATGGTCAGAGGGATCAGCGCGAGGACCAGGCCGACCACCGAGGCGAATGCGCCCAGCGCCCAGCCGAAGTA
Organism: Microbacterium aurugineum; assembly: GCF_023101205.1. NCBI lineage: Bacteria > Bacillati > Actinomycetota > Actinomycetes > Micrococcales > Microbacteriaceae > Microbacterium > Microbacterium aurugineum. The sequence continues at coordinate 1,957,163 of NZ_CP078078.1, forward strand.
GCCGATCAGAGCCAGGAGCAGGAAGCCCAGGAAGCCGAACAACCACAGCGAGATCGTCCGCCCCTTGCGCGTCGGTACCGGCAGCGCCGGAAGCGACTCCGCGGGCGAGGGTGCGACCGGGGCCGGCGGCGTGTACGGCGTCGGCTGGGCGAGCGCCGACGCGTAGCCCGACTGCCGAAACGCTGCCGTGGCCGGCGGAGGCGTGTAGGGCGAAGGCTGCTGCGGCGGGGGTGGTCCTCCGAAACTCATAGCCAAAGCCTAAGGGGCACAAGAGAGATGGCCTCGGTATGGCTGTGTCCTCCATCCGCGGACCGGCCGCCACCCGGTAGCGTAGGAGCATGCGGTTCGCTCATCTGCGCCGTCCTGACTCCCCTCGCGCGGTTCTCGCCGTGGTCCAGGACTCGGACGCCATCCTCGTCTCTGATCTCCTGACCGACGCCCCTGCCACGCTGCAGCAGCTCATCGAAGGTGGGGATGCTCTTCTCGAGGCTCTGCGCGTGGCGCTGGCCGCAGGTGCCGCCGTCCGTCATCCGCTCGGTGACTGGTCGTTCGATTCCGCGGTGCTCGCACCCCCGGCCGTCCTTGCCGTGGGGCTGAACTATGCCGCCCACTCGAGCGAGCTCGGCCTGAAGACCGACGCCGCACCCACGGTGTTCACCCTGTGGCCGAACTCGCTCACCGGCCACGATCAGACGACCTCCTGGCCGCGGGACCTCAGCGAGGCCGTGGACTACGAGGCAGAGCTCGGCGTTCTCATCGGCACCCCCGCGAAAGACGTCAGCGAGCAGGACGCCCTCACGCACGTCTGGGGTTACACCGTGGTCAACGACATCACCGCGCGGAACATCCAGTTCTCCGAAGCCCAGTGGTCCCGATGCAAGTCCTTCGACGGGTTCACACCGACCGGGCCCTTCGCGGTGACCGCGGACGAGATCCCCGATCCGCAGGACCTCCACATCTGGACCGTCGTGGACGGGCACACCGTGCAGGACGCGAGCACCGGACAGATGGTGCGCTCCGTCGCGAAGCTGATCGCCCACCTGTCGCAGTCCCTCACGCTGCTGCCCGGCACCCTCATCTCGACGGGCAGCCCCGGAGGCGCCGGGTACTCACGCGACCCGCAGATCTTCCTCCGCGATCACTCGACCGTGACCGTGGGCATCGACGGCATCGGCGAACTCACGACTCACTGCCGCATCACGGACTGAAACAGATCGGACACATGAGGGGACGGACGCCGTGGCGTCCGTCCCCTCGTGTGTTCCCGCGCTCTCAGATCTCGATCAGATCCTCCGGCGCGACGACCGGGATCGCAGCGGTGACCGTCTCCAGTCCTGACAGGCGTGCCGGCGACAGCTGCTTGACGACCTCGTCACGCGACATCAGGCCTGCCTCGACGACGAGATCGGCGACATTCCGATTGGTCAGCAGCGCGGTCTTCGCGAGCGCCGCTGCGGCCGCGTAACCGATGAACGGCGTCAGCGCGGTGATGACGCCGACCGACGCACCGACCATCGCCCCGAGGCGGTCGCGGTTCGCGGTGATGCCGTCGACGCAGTTGACACGCAGGGTCCACATCGCCTGGCGCATCCAGGTGATGGACTGGAAGATCGAGTGCGCGATCACCGGCTCGAAGGCGTTCAGCTGCAGCTGCCCGGCCTCCGCCGCCATCGTGACCGTCATGTCGGCACCGGCGACAGCGAAGGCCACCTGGTTCACGACCTCCGGGATCACGGGGTTCACCTTGCCCGGCATGATGCTGGACCCCGCCTGCATCGCGGGAAGGTTGATCTCCCCCAGCCCGGCCTGCGGTCCCGACGACAGGAGACGCAGGTCGTTGCAGATCTTCGAGAGCTTCATCGCGTTGCGCTTGAGCGTCGAGGAGAAGGACATGAACGAACCGGTGTCACTGGTGGCCTCGACGAGGTCTCCCGCGGTGCGCAGGTCGAGCCCGGTGATCTCCCGCAGGTGCTTCAGCACGGCAGGGGCGTAACCCCGATGCGTCGTGATGCCGGTGCCGATCGCGGTCGCCCCCATGTTGATCTCGAACATCAGCGAAGCGTTCTCGGTCAGGCGGGTGTGGTCGTAGCCGAGCGTCGTGGCGAAGCCGTTGAACTCCTGCCCGAGCGTCATCGGCACGGCATCCTGCAGCTGGGTACGGCCGACCTTCAGGACGTCGTGGAACTCCCGCGACTTGCCCAGGAAGGACAGTCGAAGCAGATCCAGCTCCTCGAGCAGGGACCGCAACGTCAGCGAGAGACCGATCTTCACGGCCGTCGGGTAGACGTCGTTGGTGGACTGGCTGCGGTTCGTGTGGTCGATCGGCGAGAGGAACGCGTAGTCGCCCTTCTCCCGGCCGGCGAGTTCGAGCGCGATGTTGGTGATGACCTCGTTCGCGTTCATGTTGGTAGAGGTACCGGCACCGCCCTGGATGACGCCCACCGTGAACTGCTCGTGGAACTCGCCGTCGATCACACGCTGCGCAGCACGATCGATCAGGTCGGCACGCTCGGCGTCGAGCACACCGATCTCACGATTCGCGCGGGCGCTCGCCTGCTTGACCATCGCCAGGCCGACCACGAGATCGGGGTACACCGAGATCGGCCGCTTCGTGATCGGGAAGTTCGCGTCGGCGCGGGCGGTGTGGATCCCCCAGTACGCGTCGACGGGAATCTCCATGCTCCCGAGCGAATCGGTCTCGGTGCGGGTCAGGGTAGGCGCGGCAGAAGCCATGTCACATCCTCGTGGGTCGTGGCGGGTGAGAAGAGTGGGGGATGTGCCCAGTCTACGCCGCTCAGCGCCCGGGTTTGCGGGAGAAGGCCTCGAGTCGCCCTTCCGGTGAGAGCTTCGACATCCGCTCCACCCAGGCCTCCGAGAAGTAGTCGCCGGTCACCGCGTCGGTCACCGGGACGACGGTGTGGGTGATCGTGTCGGGATACACGTGGACCATCTGGAATGCCTGCGCGGCGTCCATGCCGTTCACCTCGGCCGCCGGACGTGCCACGTTCATCGTGTAGCAGGTGGCCGACGCGACGCTGACCGGAACCCCGGCGAACATCCCGTGTGACGAATAGTGCAGATGTCCGGCGAGGATGCCACGGACATCGCTGCCGCGGATGACGTCGGCGAGTTCGTCCTGATGGCGCAGTTCAAGGATGTCGAAGAGCGGCAGATGGCTCGGGAGCGGCGGATGATGCATCGCGAGCAACGTGCCGTGCGGCGCAGGCCGGGCGAGCTGATCCGCGAGCCAGGACAGTTGACCGGCATCGAGATCGCCGTGGTGCCAGCCGGGGACGCTGGTGTCGAGGGCGACGAGACGCAGCCCGCCGAGGTCCCAGACCCCGGTGACGGGCTCTTCGGTCGGCTCGAGGTCCAGGAGTCCTGCGCGCAGGGCGGGACGCTCATCATGGTTGCCCGCCACCCAGACGATCGGCGCGCCGAGCTCCTCGGCAACCGGTTCGACGGACGCGCGCAGACGACGATAGGCGTCCGGCTCCCCCAGATCGGCGAGATCCCCGGTCACGACGATCGCCGTCGGGTGCGGGTGCACGGCACGGATCGCCTCCAGCGTGCGCGCGAAGTTCGCCTCGACGTCGTACCGCCCGCCCAGCGATGCGCCCCCGGCGAGGAAGTGCGGGTCGCTGACGTGGATCAGGACATGCGACGCCGGAGCGTGCCGACCGAAGGTGTACGCGTCACCGATTGCTGCGGACATGCCCTCAGCCTAGGCGTCTGGTCAGTACTGCAGGTGTAGTGATCAGATAGGATGCGGTGGTGGCGCGGAACGAAGGCAGAAGACAGGCGATCGCGGATGCGGGGCTCACCGTGCTCGCTCGCGAGGGCTCCCGTGGGCTGACCCACCGTTCCGTCGATGTCGCGGCCGGTGTGCCGACCGGCACCACGTCGAACTACTTCCGCAGCCGCGATGCGCTGGTGGCCGGACTGGTCGAACGCATCGGTGAGCGGCTCTCCCCCACACCGGAAGAGCTGGCGCGCCGCTCCGCGGGCGAACCGGGCCGCGCGCTGTTCGCCGACTACGTGCGCGACATCGTCCGCCGACTCACCGATGACCGGGAAGTGACGCTCGCGCTCTTCGAACTGCGGCTCGAGAGCAGCCGCCGCCCCGAAGTGGCCGCGGTGCTCGGCGCCTGGCAACGCGCAGGGCTCGAGGAGGACGTCGCCTTCAATACGAGGGCGGGCCTCCCGGGGGGACGGCGCGAGATCGCGCTGTTCCACTACGCGATCGACGGGCTCCTGCTCGACCGACTGACCACACCGATCGACCCGGAGTCACCGACCGATGACATCATCGACGACCTGGTGGAGGGTCTGCTGCGGTGATCTGAGGGTGCGCCGTGCGAATCAGTGTCCGATGACGAGCATGAGGATGCCGGCGACGACAGCCGCAGCGCAGAGCGCGAAGCACGCATAGGCGCCGATGAGAGCCGTCGTCTTCTGCCCCTCGGTGAGTGGGCTCTTCTTCGCCGCCTTCGCCGCCTGCTTCTCGGCGCGACGGAGCTCCTTCTCGGTGATCACGGTGATCGCGTCGGTGAACTCCGCGGGGCTCACGACCGGAGCACGCCCGCTGCGCACCAGCAGCCGGAGACCGAGCGCGTAGAAGGTGACGATCGCAGCCGCACCGATCAGCGCCGCCAGGAACACCTGGAGGAACGCGAGCCAGTCGATCACGATGTTCATTCGGACTCCTCCTTCCGCGTCGAATCCGCACTCTTCGACACGGCCCCGGCCTTCGCCGCCTTGCCGTCGGACTTCGCCTGAGCCTTCTTCTTTGCCTTGTCAGCCGCGTCCTTCTTGGCCTGCGCCTTCGCCTTGTCGCGCGCTTCCGCACGAGCCTTCGCCTCCGCCTTCGCCTCGGCGATGCGCTGCTGGCGTCGCGTGGGCGGTGGCGTGTCGGGGAGCTCGACCGCGCGTCCCGACTCAGCGACGTCGCTCATGGCGTTCGCGGGCGTCACGGCGTTGCGGCGCGAGCGCATGAAGAGCCCGAGGATGATCGCGAGTGCGAGGACCGCGTCGATCGCGACGCCCCAGTTGCCGAGCCAGACCACCAGGAGCGCGGCCAGCGCGCCGACACCGCCGGCTGCGGGCAGTGTGAGGATCCAGCCCACGCCGATCCGACCGGCGGTCCGCCAGCGGACCGTGGAGCCGCGGCGTCCGAGTCCCGAGCCGATCACGGACCCCGAGGCGACCTGCGTCGTGGAGAGCGCGAAGCCGAGGGCGCTGGAGGCGAGGATGGTGGCCGCGGTCGAGCTCTCGGCGGCGAATCCCTGCGCGGGTTTCACATCGGTGAGTCCCTTGCCGAGCGTGCGGATGATGCGCCAACCGCCCAGGTACGTGCCGAGTGCGATCGTGAAGGCACACGCGACGATCACCCAGAGCTCGGGCTCGTGATGCGCCCCCGACTGCCAGCCGATCGTGATCATCGCGAGAGTGATGACGCCCATGGTCTTCTGCGCGTCGTTGGTGCCGTGTGCGAGCGCGACCAGGGAGGACGTGAAGATCTGCCCCCACCGGAACCCGTCACGGCCATCCGGCTTTCCGTCGTAGCGACGGGTGATCGAGTACGCGATCTTCGTCGCGGCGAAAGCGATCAGGCCGGCGGTGACGGGTGCGATCAGCGCCGGAAGCACGATCTTCGAGAGCACCATGCCGAAGTCGATGCCCCCCACGCCCGCGCCGACGATCGTCGCGCCGATGAGCCCGCCGAAGAGCGCATGGGACGAGCTCGAGGGCAGTCCGAGGAGCCACGTGAGCATGTTCCACGTGATCGCGCCGATCAGGCCGGCGAAGATCAGCGAGAGGAAGAGGTCAGCCCCCGCGGAGAGGATCGCGTCCTCCCGGATGATGCCGCCGGAGATGGTCTTCGAGACCTCGGTGGACAGAAACGCCCCGATGAGGTTCAGGACGGCGGCGAGGAGGACGGCGGTCTTGGGCTTCAGCGCGCCGGTGGCGATCGGCGTCGCCATAGCATTCGCGGTGTCGTGAAAACCGTTGGTGAAGTCGAAGAAGAGTGCCAGCGCGATGACGAGCACGACGATGAGGGCTGCGGTTTCCACCGTTCGCTTTCGGTCGTTGAGGAAGAAGGAGTTGTCGACGATATCGACGTGCTGAACGAAGAGTTCACCGTGGGTTTGACTTCCGTTAACCGGCCCCGGTAAATCCTCCCACCCTCCCCCGCGCCGGTCAACTCGACCTGGGATAGCGTGGAACGGTGACTGACGCCCCGCTCGCTGCCCGCCGTTCCACCCTCCGCACTCATCATGGCGACACGTTCGATGACCCGTATGAGTGGATGCGGGCGAAGGACTCCGAGGAGGTCATCGCACACCTCGAGGCCGAGAACGCCTACACGGATGCGCAGACCGCCCACCTCGCCGCGCTTCGGACGAAACTGTTCGAGGAGATCAAGGCCCGTGTGCAGGAGACCGATCTCTCGGTACCCACCCGCCGAGGCGACTGGTGGTACTACAGCCGGACCGAGGAAGGAGCGCAGTACGGTATCCACTGCCGCGCTGCTGCCGACGCCGGCGAGTGGACTCCGCCCGTGCTCGAGCCGGGCGTCCCTGTTCCGGGTGAAGTGGTCCTCCTCGACGGGAACATCGAGGCCGAAGGGCATGAGTTCTTCTCGCTCGGCGCGTTCGACACCTCCGACGACGCCACGAAGCTGTTGTGGTCGACCGATTTCGAGGGCGACGAGCTCTACACGGTGCACGTGCGCGATCTGACGACCGGAGCGACTCTCGACGACGAGATCCCGAACACGGGCGGTGCCTTCTTCACGCCGGACGGCACCGGAGTCCTCTACACGACCCGGGACGACGCATGGCGGCCCGACACCCTGTGGCTGCATCGCCTGGGCACACCCGTCACGGACGACGTCCGGCTGTTCCACGAACCCGATGAGAAGTTCTGGCTCGGTGCGGGGATCACACGAAGTCGGCGGTACCTCGTGATCGGCGTCGGCTCCAGCATCACGAGCGAGGAGTACCTGGTCGATCTGACCGGCGATCTCACCGCCGAACCGCGACTGGTCTGGCCGCGCCGCGAAGGGGTGGAGTATTCGATCGATCATGCGGTGGTGGACGGCGAGGACCGGCTGTTCATCCTCCACAACGACGGCGCCCTGGACTTCGAGCTGGTCTCCGTCGCGGCCTCCGATCCCCAGGGTGAGCGGCTCCCGGTCGTCGCGCACGAGGCAGGACGACGCCTGCTCGGCATGGACGCATTCCGTGACTTCGCCACCGTCGAGTACCGACGCGAAGGACTCGAGCGCGTCGGTCTGCTCGACTACCCCACCAACACCCTCGACGAGATCCCCTTCGACGAACCGCTCTACTCCGCGGGCGTCAGCGGCAACCCGGAATGGCACTCGCCGTTCCTGCGCCTCGGATACACGTCGTTCGTCACCCCGGGGACGGTGTACGACCTCGATCTCTCGAATCGCGACCTGATCCTGCGCAAGCAGGTCTCCGTCCTGGGCGGCTATGACCCCGCGGAGTACGGCCAGCGGCGTGAATGGGCGACGGCCCCCGACGGCGTGCGTGTGCCCATCTCACTCGTGTGGAAGCGCTCGTTCGGCGAACCCGGCACGGACGCGCGGCCGCTGCACCTGTACGGATACGGATCGTACGAGCACTCGATCGACCCCGGCTTCTCGGTCGCCCGGTTGTCCGAACTCGACCGCGGCGTGATCTTCGCCGTCGCCCACGTGCGCGGTGGTGGGGAGATGGGCCGTCAGTGGTACGAGGACGGCAAGCTCCTGCACAAGCGCAACACCTTCACGGACTTCGTCGCCTGCGCCGAGCACCTGGTCGCGACGGGCGTGACGACGCCGAAGCGCCTGGTCGCCGAGGGCGGGAGCGCGGGTGGTCTGCTGATGGGAGCGGTCGCCAATCTCGCTCCCGAGCTCTTTGCAGGCATCCTCGCCGGTGTGCCGTTCGTGGACGCCCTGACGACGATCCTGGATCCGTCCCTGCCGCTCACCGTGATCGAGTGGGACGAGTGGGGCGACCCGTTGCACGGCGCGGACGTCTACGACTACATGAAGTCGTACTCGCCCTACGAGAACGTGAGAGACGGCGTCGAGTATCCGCGGATCCTCGCCGTGACCTCCCTCAACGACACGCGTGTCCTGTATGTGGAACCCGCGAAGTGGGTCGCACGTCTGCGAGAGGCCGGCGCCTCGGACGTCCTCCTCAAATGCGAGATGGTCGCGGGACACGGCGGCGTGAGCGGACGCTACAACTCCTGGAGGGAGCGGGCGTTCGAACTCGCCTGGCTGCTCGACACCCTCGGTCTCGCCGAAGACTGAACCGCCGTGGTGGGGCGCCCCGCACGGGGGCGCTCCCCCGCTCCGCGTCCTCAGCCGAAGAGTGCAGCGGCCTCGTCGTAGCGGTAGCGCGGCACCGTGTTCAGCTCGCCGAGAGCATCGGCGAAGGGCACCCGCACGATGTCGGTACCCTGCATGGCGACCATCTGCCCCCAGGCGCCGTCGACGAGCGCATCCGCCGCATGCAGACCGAGTCGCGTCGCGAGCACCCGATCGAACGCCGACGGCGATCCACCACGCTGGATGTGACCGAGGATCGTCGCCCGGGTCTCGATGCCGGTGATGCGCTCGATCTCCGGAGCGAGCATGTCGCCGATGCCGCCGAGCCGGGGACGGTTGAAAGCGTCGAGCCCCTTGTCGCTGTAGGCCTCTTCCATGCCGAGGAGCTTGAATCCCTCGGAGACGACCACCAGAGGTGCGCGACCACGATCGTGGGCACTGGTCACCAGCTCGGTGATGTCGTCGATCGACATCGGAACCTCGGGGATGCAGATGACGTGCGCACCGGCGGCCATGCCCGCGTGCAGCGCGATCCAGCCGACGTGGCGGCCCATGACCTCGGCGACCATGCAGCGCTGGTGGGAATCGCCGGTCGTGCGGAGGCGGTCCATCGCGTCGGTCGCGATGTTCACCGCCGTGTCGAAACCGAAGGAGTAGTCGGTGGCCTGCAGGTCGTTGTCGATCGTCTTGGGGACGCCGATGACCTTGATCCCGTCCTTCGCCAGACGGTCCGCAGCGGCGAGCGTCCCCTCGCCGCCGATCGCCACGATGCCGTCGATCTTGTGGCCGTACAGCGTCTTCGCGATGTTCTCGGCGCCTCCGCGCTCCCCCTCGTAGGGGTTCGTGCGGCTGGTGCCGAGGATGGTCCCACCGACCTTCGAGAGCCCCTTCACCTCGTGGCGCGTGAGCGGCATGAAGTCGCCGTCGACGAGGCCACGCCACCCGTCCCGGATGCCGACGAACTCCAGGTCGTACGTGGTGGTGCCCTTGAGCACGATGCCGCGGATGACCGCGTTGAGGCCGGGGCAGTCGCCGCCGCTCGTCAGGATGCCGATCTTCATGCTGGTGCCTTCAGACGTTCGGGTGATGGGGGAACAGGCGACGCTGCCTTCGATCGACACTAGTGCCCCCGCGCACTCGCGCGCCATTCGACGTCGACGAAAATCCCCGATCTTGACGTGGACGATGGAGGATATCGACGGACTTCCCGGAGATGCCCGATATTCAGCGCCGAAGTGACGTTAAGAACAGCCGTTCTTGGCGCCTACGCCGCACCGAGTGCCTGCCGCAGCAGGTGCATGAGTGCTGCCAGCTGCACCGGCTCCGCGGCCGACTCCTCCACGGCCTCGCCGTCGAGCGCCCGCGCCGCGAGGCCCTGCTTCTGGTCGATCAGCTCCGCGATCTTGGTGTCGATCGTGTGCGCCGCGATGATTCGCCAGGCGGTGACCGGCTCGTCCTGCCCGATGCGGTGCACGCGGTCGATCGCCTGCGTCTGCTCGGCGGCGGTCCAGGACAACTCGGCGAGCACGACGTTCGAGGCCGCTTGCAGGTTGAGCCCGACACCGGCCGCAGTGAGCGAGCAGACCGCGATGCCCACGGAGGGGTCACCGTTGAAGTCGTCGATCGCCTGCTGTCGCGTGGTCGACGACTGGTCGCCCCGGATCGACACCGCCCGGATGCCCGCGGCGGCGAAGTGCGCCTCCGCCTGATCCATCACGTCGATGTGCTTGGCGAAGAAGACCACCTTGCCGACCGAGCGCTGAAGCTGCGCCGCGTAGTCCGCTGCGAGGGGCGCCTTGGCCTGGCCGATGCGCCTGACCATCGTGAAGACGTTGTCTCCCCCGGTGCCGGCGGCCTTCGACTCCTCGAGTTCGTTCTGAGCGACGAGACGCACGATGTCCTCGTCGATCTCGCCGGGAACCAGTCCGCGATCGCCTCGCGCCTCGATGATGCGACGGTAGCGTGCGGCGAGCCGCTCCCCCAGCTCGCGCTCGGCCTGACGGATGCCGCGTCCGAACTCGTCGTCAAGCTGCACGGGCAGGTCGGCGATCAGCTTGTCCGGGAGGTCGGCGGCGACGTCCTTCTTCTTGCGGCGCACGATGCCCATCGAGATGACGGCGTCCCGTGCCTCGGGGTAGAACGCCTTGTCGGCCGGAGTGAACCCGGTCGCGTCCAGCTTCTCCATGAGCTCGGGGCCCGGCTTCTCGCCGGTCGTCCACCCCAGGAAACGCCAGATCGCGTCGAAGTCCTCGACGTCGTTGATCAGCGGGGTTCCGGTGAGGGCCAGCATGAGCGGATCGTGCCCCGGGGTGCGCTCGCGCACCTGTGCGGCCAGCGACAGGACGTTCTGCGACCGCTGCGAGGACAGGTTCTTGATGAAGTGCGCCTCGTCGACGACCATGCCGCGCAGACCGATGGAGGCGAGCCACGACATGTGCCGGTCGAGGATCTCGTAGTTCACGATGAACACGTCGGCGAACGCATCGATGTCGTCGCCGTCTCCCTGGATCACCGTCGCACGGCGCTGCGGAGTCCAGCGTTCGACCTCGCGCGCCCAGTTCATCTTCACGACGTTGGGCACGACGACGAGCAGCGGATACGCACCCGCGACGGACGCGGCGAGCACCGACTGCGCCGTCTTGCCGAGGCCCGGCTCATCAGCGAGCAGGAAGCTGCGGTGCCCCGCCTTGACCGCCTCGAGGAATCGGGACTGGTGCACCATGACCTCGAGGCCCTTGGGCGAGATGTGGTCGAACTCCGGCGCAGGCGGGAGATCCATCGATGCGGCGGATCCGCCCGCACCCGTCTCGAAGGCCTTGTACAGCGGGCCCATGAGCTCCCAGCCGTCGAGACGACGACGCGGGGTCGCCGCCGCACGCGGCGTCAGGTCGGGGGCGAGGAACGGGTTTGCCAGCTGACGTGCCTCCACCGAGGGCGGGGTGACCTGTCGCTCCGCGATCGCCGCGGGCACGACGGAGACCTGCACGGGGGCCGCATCGGCGATGATCAGGTCTTCGGGAGCGAGCTCGGCACCGGATTCGAGCAGCCAGTCGCGACGCATGCGCTTGGCCACCGGCGACGTCGCCTGGTCTGCTTCCAGCAACTGGATGAGCGACGTGTCGCGCGCAGCGGTCTTCGCGAGGATCGTGGCGACACCGTCGAGCCGCTTGAGCAGCTCGGCGCGCGCGGGATCCCCGATCTCAGCGTCGGCCTTCACCCGCGCACGTTCTTCGCGCACGAGGAAGGCGATCACCTGGAACTTCACCCGGTTCGTCGGACCGAGCTTCCCCCGCTGAGACTTGGCCTCGATCTCACGCACCTTGCGCGCGAGGATCGGGATGAGGGGTGCCTCGTCGTCACGACGGGACGTCTTCTTTCGCCGCGTGGCGGCGGTTGCCGTGGTCGGCATGCTCCTCCTGAGCGTGAAGGCTCCGGCTTCCCCAGGAAGCCGCCAGCCGTTCTCGTTGTCCGCGTGTGGCGTGAGCCAGGACCGTACGAACAGTGGATCTTCTTCCCGTCGAGGCACGCGAGAAGCGTGAGAATCGGCGGGAGCCGTTTCCCATTCTATGTCATGGTGCTCGCGTCGCGGATATTTCGGACGATCAGGAAGCCACGTCGAGCGCGCGGGCGGCATCGGTGACGTCGGCGGCCATCTGCTCCATGAGCTTCTCGATCCCCTCGAACGCGACCATTCCGCGCAGTCGCTCGACGAACTCGACGCTGACATCGTGTCCGTAGAGATCCAGCCCGGTCTCGCCGAGCACGTGCGCCTCCACCTGGCGCACGAGGACATCATCGAAAGTGGGGTTGGTCCCGACGGAGATCGCGGAGGGGTGCCGGATACCGGTGTCATGATCCACGAGCCATCCCGCGTACACGCCGTCGGCCGGGACGAAAGCATCGACGATCGTGGAGAGGTTCGCGGTCGGGAACCCCAGCTCTCGCCCGCGCTTGAGGCCGTGGACGACCTCGCCCCGCACATCCGGGTAGCGGCCGAGCACGGTCGTCGCCGTCGCGACATCGCCCTCCATCAGCAGCTCTCGGATCCAGCTCGACGACACGCGCCGCGCGGAGCCGGGGAGGTACACGTCGTCGACGACCTCGACGGAGAAGCCGTGCTCGGGCCCGAGCACGCGCAGGAGGTCCGGCGTGCCCGCTCCCCTGTTCCCGAACCGGAAGTCCTCGCCGACGAGGACCGTGGAGACTTCGAGCGCACCGACGAGGATGTCGGTGACGAAGTCATGAGCGCTGCGGGCGGCGAGTTCCTCGTCGAAGGTGAGCACCAGAGTCGCGTCGATGCCCATCTCGCCGAGCAGTTCGAGTTTGCGCTCGACCGTGACGACGTTCTCCGGGCATCGGTCCGGACGAAGGATGGCCAGGGGGTTGCGGTCGAACGTGACCACGACGGCGCGGCTGCCACGGGCTGCAGCGGCTTCGTTCAGCCGGGCGATCACCGCTCGGTGGCCGGCATGGACGCCGTCGAACTTTCCGATGGCGACCGCGCTCGGTCCGAAGCCGTCCGGGATCTCCTCCGGACTGCGGAACACGATCACGCGTGGACCTCGACCGATCGCGGGGCGTCGACAGGTCGGTGCGTGCGCAACCACCAGACGCCGAAGATCGGGAGCACCAACGGGACGAAGAGGTACCCGCGCCCGAACAGCGACCACACCGTCTCATGTTGGAACAGCGCCGGCATCAGGACGCTGAGCAGACCCACCACGAGCACCCCGGTCAGTTCGAAGACGATCGCGATCCAGGCCACCGTGTACCAGCCGCGACGTCGGGCGAGGACGAGCGCGAGGGTCGCGAGGATGTACACGACGGCGGCGAGTGCGGACAGCGAGTACGCGAGAGGTGCCTCGTCGAAGCGGCGGACGATCTGCACGAAGCTGCGTCCGGTGGCGGCCAGCGCCATCACGGCGTAGACGATCACGAGGACGCGACCGATGCCGGTCATCCGAGTGGGGGGTGCGGTGGAGCTCATAGCGCATTCCATCCTAGAGCCGCGGGAGGCGGCCGGACTCTGCCCGAGGTCTCAGCTCATGCGATCTGGACGGACCAGATGACCTGCATGCGCCACAGCATGATCGCGATCGCGAACGCCGCGACCCCGAGGATCACGGTGCTCCACCTGCTGCGCTCCATGAGCGCCCACAGCACGGCTCCGACGGGAAGCAGTGCGGCCGACACGAGGTAGACCCAGTACTCGAGCAGGTCCCCCGTCGGCGGGTTGCCGGCGAGAGGTGCGACGATCGCGACCATCACCTGGACGATCAGGAGGAGCTCGACCAGCGCGAGTGCACCGACGCTGAAGTCGCTCGGCCGGCGCCCGATGAGCCCCGCGATGAGGCAGAAGACACCCGCCGCGACGGCCACGACGACCTGGGCGATCGTGAACCACAGGATCATCGCACGGCCTCCGGCATGTTCATCGCACTCTTCAGGTCGGCTCCCCGCTTCGCGACGATGCCGACGAGGAGCCCGTCCTCGTCGATGGCGGCTGCGATCGGTCCGTCCAGGCGCGCGGCGTGGCCGGTGAGACGTTTGCCGTGCCGCAGGTCGCGCGCTTCCTCGGCCGTCATGTCCAGAACCGGGAGAATGCGTCGGGCCGCCTGCGCCGCGGTGAGAGTGGACGCCCCCTCGAGCGCGTCGACATCCACGGCGTCGCTCACATCGAACGGGCCGACCTGCGTGCGCCGCAGCGCGGTGAGGTGCCCGCCGACGCCGAGGGCGTCCCCGAGGTCGCGAGCGAGCGAGCGGATGTAGGTGCCGGACGAGCAGTCGACGATCACATCGAGATCGAGCGCTCCGTCGCTCGGCCGGCTCGCGATGAGGTCGAACCGGGAGACGACGACTTCTCGGGCTGCCAGGACGACCTCTTCCCCGGCACGGACGCGATCGTAGGCTCGACGCCCGTCGACCTTGATGGCGGAGACGGCGCTGGGCACTTGCGAGATCTCTCCGGTGAGGGCAGCGATCCCCGCGGCGACCGCATCGTCCGTCACAGCGTCCCACGCCTCCGCAGCGGCGGTCGTGAGGATCTCGCCTTCCGCGTCATCGGTGCCCGTGGTCTGGCCCAGTCGGATCGTCGCCGTGTAGGTCTTGTCCGCGCCCACGATGTAGGTCAGGAGCCTGGTCGCTCCCTCGATCCCGATGACCAGCAGCCCGGTCGCCATCGGATCGAGCGTTCCCGCGTGACCGACCTTCCTCGTTCCGAACGCACGACGGGTGCGCGCGACGACGTCGTGACTGGTCAGCCCAGCGGGCTTGTCGACGAGGAGGATGCCGGGCGAGACCATCCCCCCAGCCTACCGAGGCCACAGCGGTCGACCGTTCGCGAGCCTCGGTCGACGGCGTCGTTCCGGGCACGGCTGCGCGCTCCCGTAGGCTGAGGGGATGCCCGGATCGCAGGCCCTGCCCGACATCGTGTCGCGCCTGTCGGACTGGTATCGGGACGCAGCGCGTGACCTGCCGTGGCGCCGGGCCGCGTTTCATGACGAGTTCGGCGCCTGGGGCGTCCTCGTGAGCGAGTTCATGCTGCAGCAGACCCCCGTCTCGCGGGTCATCCCCCACCTGGAGGCGTGGCTGGCGCGGTGGCCGACCCCGGAGGCGATGGCCGCGGCATCCACGGCGGACGTCGTGCAACAGTGGGCGAACCTGGGCTATCCGCGACGGGCGCTCTGGCTGCACCGTGCCGCGGTGGAGATCACGGAGCGGCACGACGGCATCGTTCCCCGCGATGTCGACGCGCTCCTCGCGCTCTCCGGCATCGGCGACTACACCGCCCGAGCGGTCGCCGTGTTCTCCTACGGAGACCGGCACCCGGTGGTCGATACGAACACGCGTCGCGTTCTGGCGAGGGCGATCGACGGCCGCGCCCACCCCGCGCCGCCGTCTCGTCGTGACCTCGCACTGATGGAATCCCTGCTCCCGGCTTCGGTGCCCGAGTCCGTGGTCTTCAACGCCGCGGCGATGGAACTGGGCGCCACGGTCTGCACCGCTCGAGCTCCGCGCTGCGAGCAGTGTCCTCTCTCCGCGTCCTGCGCCTGGCTCGTCGCGGGCCGCCCCGACACCGGGGATGACCGACGACGCCAGGCATCGTACGAGGGATCGGACCGTCAGGCCCGCGGCCTCGTGCTGCGCCTTCTGCGGCAGGCGGCCCCCGACCCGGTGCCGCTGGTCGCCGTCCTGCCCGACTGGCCGGACTCGCCTCAGCGCGATCGCGCGATCGACTCGCTCATCGCCGACGGGCTCGCCGAGGCCGACGGCGAAGCCCTCTCGCTGCCTCGGTGACGACGCTTCAGAGGTGATGATCGGTGCGGTGTGCGAGCACCGTGAGCTCGACGCGGCTGCGGACGCCGAACTTCGTGAAGATCCACCCGAGGTGCACTTCGACCGTGCGGACCGACACGTTCAGCATCTCGGCGATGTCCCTGTTCGGGGATCCACCGACGGCGAGCATCGCCACCTCGAGCTCCCGTGCGGTGAGCGCAAGCGACCATGCGGCGCGACACGCGGAGAGCGGATCGGCCGCCGGAACGATGCTCCCCTCCCTGGCGTCGAGCCGGTCGATGCGGTCGCGGATGGACCGCGCCCACGCGGTCGCTCCCGAGACCTCGAAAAGACGCTCGGCACGGTGGAGGTGCACCCTGGCCGCCGCATGATCATCGTGGATCGCGTGCTGGGTTCCGAGCATGGTCTCCACTCTGGCTCGCGTGAACGGAGAGGCGAGCGTGCGTGCGGCCTCCGTCACGGCATCACGCTCCGAACGCCACCGAGCGTCCCCGGCCGTCGCGATGCGCACGCGCAGCCGCTGCGCGAGCGCGATCTCCGGCGGCTCGATCGAGCCGACCGTCATCGGGCGTGCCTCCACCGTGAGAGCGAGTTCGTCGATCGCCGGCACCGACATCGCGGTCCGCGGTGACCCGAGCTCGGCCCAGAGTCGAAGCGTGGCGGCGGCATCGTGGAAAGCGCCGGCGAGAAGCGACTGGATGCCCCGATCGACGAGCACATCGATCCGTGCCCCGTTCGGCAGGGCTGCCGTGAGTGAAAGCGAGAACGGACCGAGTTCGCCGAGCACGGCGAGATCGAGACGGCGCGCGAGGACAACGCCCAATCCCGCGAACGGTAAGGCGACCGGCAGCACGAGCGCGGCCTGGATCAGTCGTTCCCGCGCGAGGCCGATGTCGCCTCGCCACGCGAGCAGCAGGACGTCGACGACCCGGCGGTACGCCTGGATGATCGGGCTGTACTCGTAGCCGGGAACCAGAGGGTCCGGCGCGGAGCCGATCGCCGAGTCGTCTTTGGCGAGGAGACGTCGCGCTCGATCGATGTCACCGTGCAACGCTGCGCGCAGGGCACTCAGCATCCCCCCGCTCACCGGACCGGACCCCGCGACCTCATCGACGTCACGGTCTCCGGCGATGAGCCAGCTGAGGGCGATCGCCGGATCCCGCAGTTCGCGCTCCGCACCGGTGCGAGCTGCCCCCTCGCGGAGCGCATCGAGCCACACCCGCATCCCCCGCCGGTCACCTCGCTCAGCGCACATCACTGCCACGAGTGCGCTCGCGCGCGTCCAATGTCGCCAGTCCTCCGGGTCATCCGTCTCCGGACGCAGCGAACTCGGATCGATCTCGGGCACCGCCCCCTGCGCGAGCGTCTGGGCGACGAGGAGTGCGCCGAGGCCTCGCGAACGCCGGGGGTCGGAAGTCTCGGAGTACAGCGCGTTCAACCATGCCGAGGCCTCGGATACGAAGCCGGCTGCGAGCGCCGACGTGCCTGCGACCAGACGCGCGTCGTCTCGATCGCTTGCGGTGGCGTGGTCCGAAGCCTCGCGCGCGAGCAGCAATGCGCGCTCGGGATGGCCCGCGTCACTGAGTTGCCCGGCGATGTCGATGAGCTCGGGAGCAGCCGCAGGGTCGCCTTCCAGGGACGCCCGCGCATGATGCCAGTTCGCGCGCACCTGGTCGCCGCGCGCGCGGAAGACAGTGCTCAACCGCTCGTGGACGACCGCCGTGGTCGCGGCCGAGGAGGTGGCTCTGATCCAGATCGACAGGCGGGCGTCGACGAAACGAACACGACCGGCATGCACGCGGAGGCGGTCGCCCACCGGAGCGGCCGCAACCTCTGATGCGGTTCTCCCGTCGAACGCGAGCAGAGGTTCGAGGTCATCCTCCAGCGACACCGAGAGTGCGAGGAGCAACTGCCGGTCACGCGATTCGAGTTCCACGGTGTCGAACCTGCGGGCGATCGACGGGACCAACGGGAGCGGTGACGGCAACGGACGGTGTCCGTGTCTTTGCTCGGGCGTCAGACTCTCGACGACTTCGCGGACCGTGGGGGCATGCGCGTCGAGATCGACGGCGAGACCGGCGAGCACATGCGGTGCGCATGCGATATCCCGTTCGAGAAGCTCCTCGAGGATGATTCCCACCACCGCGGGCGCGACGAATCGCCCCCGCGCCATGCTCCGACCCACGATGCCGCCCCCCAGCTTCGCGGGATCTGGTCCCGCGAAGCTGAGCGTATCAAACGGCGATCACTCCGCGTCGTCGTCCGTGCGGTACGGGTCGGCGTCGCCGGCATGCGATGCCGAGGACGCGAGCTTCGCGACGTCCGCATCCCGCTGCTGGGCTTCGCGGAGCAGCGCACCGATGTGATCCGCGTTCTCCGGAAGCGCGTCGGGGATGAACTCGAGCGTCGGCACGAGCCTGGTGCTGAGCTGCCGCCCGACCTCGCTGCGCAGCATTCCGGTGGCCGAGGTGAGCGCGGCACCGCTGGAGATGCGCTCTTCCTCCGTGCCGAGCACCGTGTAGAACACCGACGCGTGCTGAAGGTCTCCGCTCACGCGGACGTCGGTGATCGTGACGAAGCCGAGGCGCGGGTCACGCAGCCCCTTCTCCAGTCGTTCAGCGAGGATCACGCGGATGCGATCCGCGAGCCGAGCCTGTCGTTCGCCTGCCATTGTTCTCTCCCTGTACGGAAACCTCAGGGCGTCCCCCGCTCCGCGCCCCGAGGGGAGCGGTGCGACGGACGCCCGAGAGGTTGTTCGAATCGATCAGCCGCGAGGCTTCTCGACGAGCTCGGTCGTCTCGATCTCATCACCGATCTGGATGTCGTTGTACTTGCCGAGGCCGATACCGGCCTCGTAATCCGTACGGACTTCGGTGACGTCGTCCTTGAACCGGCGCAGCGACTCGATGGCGAGGCCATCCGCGACCACGACGCCGTCGCGGATGACGCGAGCCTTGGCGTTGCGGGTGATCGTTCCCGATCGCACGATGACACCGGCGATGTTGCCGAACTTCGAGGAGCGGAACACCTCGCGGATCTCGGCCACACCCGACTGGACCTCTTCGAACTCCGGCTTGAGCATGCCCTTGAGCGAGCTCTCGATCTCGTCGATCGCGTTGTAGATGACGGAGTAGAAGCGGATGTCCACGCCCTCACGGGAGGCACGCTCGCGCGCCTTCGTGTCGGGGCGGACGTTGAAGCCCACGATGATCGCGTTGTCGATCGTCGCCAGGTTCACGTCGGACTCGGTGATCGCACCGACACCGCGGTGGATGATGCGCAGCTGCACCGAGTCGTCGACCTCGATCTTGAGCAACGACTCCTCGAGCGCTTCGACGGCACCGGAGACGTCACCCTTGATGATGAGGTTGAGCGACTCGACCTTGCCCTCTTCGAGAGCACGGGTGAAGTCTTCGAGCGAGATGCGCTTGCGGGCCTTGGCCAGCTGGGCGTTGCGCTCGACCGCTTCACGCTTCTCAGCGATCTGGCGAGCCATGCGGTCTTCCTCGGTCACGATGAAGACGTCACCGGCACGCGGCACGGAGTTCAGACCCTGCACCTGCACCGGACGCGACGGGTAGGCCTCGAGGACCTGCTCGCCGTTCTCGTCCGCCATGGCACGCACACGGCCGTACGCCGTACCTGCGACGATCGCGTCGCCGACCCGGAGCGTTCCGGACTGGATGAGCACCGTGGCGACCGAACCGCGGCCCTTGTCGAGCTTCGCCTCGATGGCGACACCACGAGCGGCCTTGTTCGGGTTGGCGGTCAGGTCGAGACCGGCGTCTGCGGTGAGCAGCACGGCGTCCAGGAGTTCCTGGATGCCGGTACCGGCACGTGCGGACACGTCGACGAACATGACATCTCCACCGAACTCCTCGGCGACCAGGCCGTACTCGGTCAGCTGCTGACGCACCTTGGAGGGGTTGGCGTCGGGCTTGTCGACCTTGTTCACCGCGACCACGATCGGCACGTTCGCCGCCTGCGCGTGGTTCAGCGCCTCGACCGTCTGCGGCATGATGCCGTCGTCGGCTGCGACCACGAGGATCGCGAGGTCGGTGACCTGCGCACCACGGGCACGCATGGCGGTGAACGCCTCGTGACCCGGGGTGTCGATGAACGTGATGGCGCGCTCGATGTTCTCGTGCTCGGTCCAGACCTGGTAGGCACCGATGTGCTGGGTGATGCCACCGGCTTCACCCTCGATGACGTTGGTCTGACGGATCGCGTCGAGCAGTCGCGTCTTACCGTGGTCGACGTGACCCATGACGGTGACCACCGGCGGACGGATCTCGAGGTCGTCCTCGCTCTCCGCCTCCAGCTCGGCCTCGAGGTCGAGACCGAAGCCCTCGAGGAGCTCCTTGTCCTCGTCCTCGGGCGAGACCATCTGGATCTTGTAGCCGAGCTCGGCCCCCAGGACCTCGAAGGTCGCCTCATCCAGGGACTCGGTGGCCGTGGCCATCTCGCCGAGGTTGAAGAGGATGGTGACGAGGGTTCCCGGCTGAACCGTGTAACCGGTCAGCGTCTCGATCTTGTCGGCGAAGTCCGCGATCGACGCGCCGCGGCGCATGCGGATGGTCTCTCCGTTGCCGCGGGTGACGTTGACGCCACCGACGACCGGAGCACTCCGCATCTCGAACTCTTGCCGCTTCGCCCGCCGCGACTTGCGCTGCTTGCTCTTTCCGCCACCCTTGCCGAAGGCACCTGCGGTGCCGCCACCGGGACCACGGCCTCGGCCGCCGCCCCCACCGGGACGACCAGCGAAACCGCCGCCGGGACGCGCGCCGGGACCACCGGCACCGCCGGGTCCGCCGCCGCCGGGACGACCGGGACCGCCGGAGCGCTGCTGGAACGGAGCACCCGGACGACCACCCTGACCGCCACGAGGAGCGCCGGGACGCGGCGAACCGGGACGCGGGGCACCCGGACGGGGTGCGCCGGGACGCGGAGCCTGCGGACGCGGGATGTTGCCCGGGGTCGGGCGCTGGCCCATGCCCTGAGCGGATGCGAAGGGGTTGTTGCCCGGACGGGGTCCGGCGGGGCGCTGACCCATCCCCTGCGCAGAGGAGAACGGGTTGTTGCCGGGACGCGGAGCCCCGGGAGTCGGTGCGCCGCCCTCAGCAGGCTTCGCCGCCTCGGGAGTCGCTGCAGCCGGAGCCTCTGCCGCGGGGGCAGGCGCCGGAGCGGAGGGCGCGGGAGCCGCGGGGGCCGGGGCCTCCGGGGCAGGCTTGGGACCGGGCTTGGGCCCCGGGGTCGGTGCCGGCTTGGCACCGGGCTTGACGGCGGGCTTCGCCGCAGCGGGCTTCGCGGCGGGAGCGGCGTCAGCCGCTGCCTTGAGCGAACCGTCGGCCTCGATCGCCGCACGCAGCTTGCGCGCCACCGGCGGTTCGATGGTCGAAGACGGGCTCTTCACGAACTCGCCGAGTTCCTTGAGCTTTGCAAGTGCGACCTTGCTGTCGACGCCGAGTTCGGCGGCGATCTCATGTACGCGTGGTTTACCAGCCACAATTCTCCTGTCTGAGTCGGTCCACCCAGACAGGGCAGACCACTAGTCGCGGACGGGTCTCATTTCGAGCCGTTCACTTTGTTTCCATAGCTGTTCAGCCTTTGTTTCTTGGTGGATGCTGTTCGAAGTTCCGCGTGTCCAGCTGAGTGGTCACGCGCAGTGCTCGTCCGAATGCGCGGCGCCGCAGAGCGGCATCCATGCATTCGCGTGTCTGATGGACCCACGCGCCTCGCCCCGGCAGGACAGCACTCTCATCGACGATGAGGGTGTCGTTCTGGGACACCACCCTGAGGAGGGCGGAGCGGGGAGCACGCGTGCGACAACCGACGCACGTTCGTACGGGTTCCATCTTACACCTGCGTTTCGCCCCGCCCTGCCCGTACGCGGGGCGAGCCGGGAGTCCGGAGCCGTTCAGTCGAGGATGCTGTCCGGCTGGATGTCGATCTTCGCACCCGTGAGCTTGGCGGCCAGACGCGCGTTCTGACCCTCCTTGCCGATCGCGAGCGACAGCTGATAGTCGGGGACCAGCGCACGGACGGCCTTGGTTCCCGCGTCGAGCACGAACGAGCTCGTGACCTTCGCCGGCGAGAGCGCATGGGCGACGAAGACCGGAAGGTCGGCGTCGTAGTCGACGATGTCGATCTTCTCCCCCGCGAGCTCCTCCGTGACCGCGCGTACGCGCCGTCCGAGTTCGCCGATGCACGCACCCTTGGCGTTGATCGACGGATCATTCGCCTTCACCGCGATCTTGGTGCGGTGTCCGGCTTCACGGGCCAGAGCCACGATCTCGACGAGACCGGCTGCGATCTCCGGAACCTCGAGGGCGAAGAGCTTGCGCACGAGTCCCGGATGCGTGCGCGAGACCGTGATCTGCGGGCCCTTGAGCCCCTTGGCGACGCTCGTCACGTACACACGCAGGCGCGACCCGTGCGTGTACTCCTCGCCCGGCACCTGCTCCTCGGGGGGCAGGATGGCTTCGACGGCGCCGAGATCGATGTGGATCATGCGCGGATTCGGACCCTGCTGCACCACGCCGGCGACGATGTCGCCTTCCTTGTCCTTGAAGTCACCGAGCACCACGTCGTCGGCGATGTCCCGCAGACGCTGGCTGATGACCTGCTTCGCCGCGAAGGCCGCGATGCGTCCGAAGTCGTCGGGGGTGGCGTCTTCCTCGCCGATGACGGCGCCTTCCTCATCCCGGACGACCTGGAGGACGGCGACGTGCCCGGTCTTGCGGTCCAGGTCGACGCGGACGCCCTCGGGGGTCACACCGTCCTCGGACACGTGCTTGGAGTATGCGGTCAGGATCGCCTGCTCGATGATCGCGACGAGTTCGTCGAACGGGATCGCCTTCTCCTTCTCGATCCCTCGCAGAAGACTCAGTTCGATGTCCATGACGGCCTCTCTATTCAGCTCTCGTCGCGCCTGTTCGCACGCGCGACATCCGTACCACGATACCCTGTGCCGACCGGCCCCTGCCACGGCGGCAGCGGAGGCGGCCGCGGACCGGCCCGAGGAGGACCACGTGAGCGCATTCGACACCATCGTCATCGGTGCAGGCATGTCGGGGCTGACGAGCGCCCGCATGCTCGCAGACGCCGGCCAGCGCGTCGTCGTCCTCGAAGCACGGGACCGCATCGGCGGACGGATGCACACCGATCGGAGCGCGGGGTTCCCCGTCGACCTCGGCGCGTCATGGATCCACGGGATCGACGGCTCTCCCCTGTGGGACCTCGTCCAGGCCCTCGGTGTCCCGACCATCGAGTACACGGTGGGCAGCTTCCAGGTCGGCGGGCGACCGATGGAGAACTTCGACGGCAAGGGGCGAGCGATGGGTGAAACCGCGACCGCCCAGTGGATCGCGGATGTCGATGAGGCCGATCGCCTGCTCGTCGAGGAGATCGCGGCATCCTCCTCGGGTGACACCTACCTCGACGTCACCGAGCGGGCCCTCGATCGTTCCGGGTTCTCGCCCGAGCGCATCGACGAGATCCGTGAGTTCTTCCGTCACCGGGTGGAGGAGCAATGCGGCGCCTGGATCGGCGACCTGGATGCGCACGGCCTCGACGAAGATGCCATCGAGGGCGACGAGGTGATCTTCCCGCGCGGGTACGACGAACTCCCCCGGCGCATCGGTGCCGGGCTCGATGTCCGCACCGATACGCCGGTCTCACGCGTGACCCGCTCGACGGCCGGCGTGGTCGTGCAAGCAGGCGACACGGAGTACACCGCTGACCGCGTGATCGTGACCGTGCCACTCGGCGTGCTGAAGACGGGAACGATCGAGTTCGACCCGGCGCTGCCGGACGCGGTCGCAGGCCCGATCGACCGGCTCGGCATGGGGGTCTTCAACAAGATCTTCCTGCAGTTCCCCGCACGTTTCTGGAACGACGAGAGCTACGTCATCCGTGCTCTGGGCGAGGCCGGGGAGCACTGGCACTCCTGGTACGACGTCTCCGCCGTCAGCGGACTGCCCACGCTGCTGACCTTCGCGGCCGGCCCCTTCGGGCGGCACATGCAGGAGCTGCCGGACGAGGAGGTGGTCGCTGACGTCCTGCGCGCCCTCCGCAGCCTGTACGGCGACGCGGTCGGCGAACCCCGCGCCCACTGGATCACGCACTGGGGGCCTGATGCGTTCTCGAACGGCTCCTACTCGCACCTGGCGGTGGGATCGACGCATCACGACCACGATGCCCTGGCCGGTCCGGTGGACGACGTGCTGCATTTCGCGGGCGAAGCCACCTGGGGCGACGAACCCGCGACGGTCGGCGCCGCCTTCTACTCCGGGCACCGAGCGGCGGAACGGATCCTCGGCCACACCGTCGACCTCGGCGAGTTCGCCGCCGGCATCACCGCGCGGGAGCAGAAGGAAGGGCGTTGATCGCCCCGATCAAGCGGAAGAGGTTTCCGACCTGGCGTTGATCCAAGTGGAGCGCCAGTCGCGGCAGTTCGAGTCGGTCGTCGTCGGCGACCTCGGGCTGCCGTGGATTCGTCCTCTCGATGCGACCCGAAGCCAGCATCGTGGCGAACTGCTCGTTGAGCGCTTCGACCTCGGCATCCGTCGGCTCTTCCCGCAGGCGCAGGATCAGCGCGTCGCCGACCCACCGCAGCGAGTCGTAGTTGTGCCAGAAGCCGGTGATCTCCGCGCGCGCCTCCTCCACGGAGTCGGTGATCACGACACGGTCGAAGTCCCCCTCCGAGATGACGCCGGTAGGAGCGAGGTGGTCGTCGATGAAGCTGCGCAGCCCCTGCCAGAACGTCCCGCCCGGCTGATCGAGGAGCACGATGGGCGTGGGCTCCGCCTTACCGGTCTGCTGGAGGGTGAGCAGCTCGAACATCTCGTCGAGTGTGCCGAAACCACCGGGAAGGCAGATGAACCCCAGCGACTCCTTGATGAGCATCAGCTTGCGCGTGAAGAAGTACTTCATCGCGACCACGTGATCCTGACCGGCGACGAAGCCGTTCGGCTTCTCCTCGAAGGGCAGTCGGATCGACACACCGAGCGAGAGCGCGGGCCCCGCCCCTTCGGACGCCGCCTGCATGATCCCGGGACCGGCGCCGGTGACGACCATCCATCCATCACCGGCCAGTGCCGCGGCGACATCGCGGGCGGTCAGGTACAGCGGATCATCCTGCCTGGTGCGCGCCGAACCGAAGACGGTGACCTTGGGCACGCCGCGGAACGGGGCGAACAGTCGGAAGGCGTCGCGCATCTCCGCCAGTGCCGCGGAGGCGATCTTCAGGTCGAGTCGGTCGGCACCGTCCTCACCCAGCAGGATCGCGGTCCGCAGCATCCGCATCACCAATCGTCGATCGGCGTGCACGCCCGCGTCGTCGAGGACGGTGTTGATCTCGGCACTGAGCGCTTCCGGCAGAGGTTCGTCGTTCATGCCCCCAGCGTGTCATGCGGCGCGAGGAGTGGGGGCCGCAACGCCGGGCACCGGACCGACACGGTCGGTCATCCCCTGAGCACGACACCGCGGCGGTGTCAATGCCCGTGACCACCATCCCGGCAGCGGGCACGCTGATGCCATGACGGAGATCACAGGACCCGAAGCCCTCGCCCGCGTCGCCGAGCTCGTGCAGGACATCGACATCACGATGCTGACCACCACGGATGACGAGGGCAACCTCGTCAGCCGGCCGATGTCGACCCGGCAGATGGACGATGCCGGGGACATCTGGTTCTTCACGGCTGAGGACACCGAGAAGGTGGACGAGGCTCGACAGAACCACGACGTCGGGCTCGCATACTGCGATGCCAAGGGAATGCGCTATGTGTCCGTCGCCGGGACAGCTGAGATCGTGCACGACCGCGCCAAGATGGAGGAGCTCTACTCCGCGTCACTGGAGATCTGGTTCGCCGACGGACTCGACACACCGGGAATCGCGCTGCTCAAGGTGACGCCGAAGGTGACGGAGTTCTGGGAGCCCGCCAAGGGCAAACTCGCTCTCGCCGCGGGGGCACTCAAGTCCCTCGTCACCCGCGATACACCGGATGACGACATCATGAACCACGGCCGCATCGTCTGCTGACGACGCGGCCCTGGTCTCACCGCGAGGCCGTGAGACGCTCGACGACCTCGTCGACCGAGATGGCGTCGCGGGCACCGGTCGCCCGGTCCCACAGCTCGACCTGCCCCTCGGCCGCGCCGCGTCCGACGATCACGATCTTCGGCACGCCGACGAGCTCGGCGTCGCCGAACTTCACTCCCGGCGACACCTTGGGACGGTCGTCGTAGAGCACGTCGAACCCGGCGGTCTCGAGCTGAGCGGAGAGGCCCTCAGCGACGTCGAACGCGACCTGGTCACGACCGGCTGCGACGACCTGCACGTCGAACGGTGCGATCGAGGCCGGCCAGATGAGCCCCTTGTCGTCGTTGTTGAGCTCGGCGATGATCGCCAGGATGCGGGTCACACCGATTCCGTAGGAGCCCATCGTGACGGTGACGAGCTTGCCGTTCTCGTTCAGCACCTTCAGGCCCAGCGCCTCGGCGTACTTGCGGCCGAGCTGGAACACATGACCGATCTCCATGCCGCGCGCGAGCTCGACGGGGCCGGATCCGTCGGGAGCCGGGTCTCCGGCACGCACGTTCGCGATCTCGACGATGCCGTCGGCGGCGAAGTCTCGTCCGGCCACGACGGAGTGGGCGTGCTTCTGGTCGATGTTCGCCCCGGTGATCCAGGTCGTCCCCTCGCTCACACGCGGGTCGACGAGGTAGCGGATGCCGGTCGCGGACTCCTCGCCCAACACGGCGCCGGTGGGTGACCACGGGCCGATGTAGCCCCGCACGAGCAGCGGGTTCTTCTCGAAGTCGTCGGCCGTGGCGGTCTCGACCTCAGCGGGAGCGAACGCCACCTCCGCACGCTTCTCGTCGACGTCGCGGTCGCCGGGGATGCCCACGACGACCAGCTCACGGGTCCCGTCGAGATGCGTGAGAGCCAGAACCACGTTCTTGAGGGTGTCCGCCGCCGTGTAGTCGCCGTCGAGCTCGCGGTTGCTGTGCGCCACCAGCGTCTCGATGGTCGGGGTGTCGGGTGAGTCGAAGATGACCGGCTCTGCGTCCGGGTCGAATTCGATCGCTTCGGGCACCGCGGTCGTGAACGCCTCGACGTTGGCGGCGTATCCGCCCGCGCTGCGCACGAACGTGTCCTCTCCGACCGGCGTCGGGTGCAGGAACTCCTCGCTGCGGGAGCCCCCCATCGCGCCGGCATCCGCCTGGACGATGGCGTACTCGAGACCGAGACGCTGGAAGATCCGCTCGTAGGCATCGCGCTGCGCCTGGTAGCTGACGTCCAGACCCTCGTCGGAGGAATCGAACGAGTAGGCGTCCTTCATCGTGAACTCGCGGCCACGGAGCAGGCCGGCCCGCGGACGCGCCTCGTCACGGTACTTGTCCTGGATCTGGTAGATCGTGAGCGGGAGGTCCTTGTACGACGAGTACAGGTCCTTCACGAGCAGCGTGAACGCCTCCTCGTGCGTCGGGGCGAGGAGATAGTCGCCCCCCTTGCGATCCTGGAGTCGGAAGAGCAGATCGCCGTACTCCTCCCAGCGACCGGTCGCCTCATACGCCTCACGCGGCATCAGTGCGGGGAAGTGGACTTCCTGCGCACCGGCCGCGGCCATCTCCTCGCGCACCACGGACTCGATCTTCGCCTTGACGCGCAGACCGAGTGGCAGCCACGCGAAGATCCCGGCGGCCTGCGGCCGGATGTACCCGGCCCGTATCAGCAGCCGGTGGCTGGCGACCTCTGCGCCTGCAGGGTCTTCGCGGAGCGTGCGGAGGAAGAAATTCGAAAGACGAGTGACCACGGAGCAAGTCTAGTGAGCCGTGGTCACTCGTCTCGTGTCAGTTGAGCGCGGGGAGGTTCGCGGGGACGACCCCACCGGCGTACAGGTCGGCCGCGAGTTCCTGCAGAGCGGTGAGAGCGACCCGCTGCGGAAGAGGACCGTAGGAGATGCGAGCGACGCCGAGCTTCTCGTACTCCGAGGCGGCGAGCGCTCCCGGAAGACCGATGACGCTGACCTTGCGCTCGCCGATGCCCTCGACGAGCTGACGGGTGACGTTCATGTCGAGGATGCCGGGGACGAAGACCGCCGTCGCACCGGCGTCGAGGTAGGCACGACCGCGCTGGATGGCATCGGCGACGCTCTCCTTCACGGAACGCCCACCGGCACGGACGAAGGCGTCGGTGCGCGCATTGAGGGCGAAGGGCACTCCTTCGCCCTCTGCCGCCTTGACGATCGCCTCGACGGCGGCGACGGACTCGTCGAGCGGCTTGAGCCGATCCTCGACGTTCGCACCGACGACACCGGCGGCGATGGCGAGACGCGCGGTCTCCCCCGCGTCCCCGTAGCCGTCATCGAGGTCGGCGGTGACGGGGACCTGCACAGCGGCGGCGATCCGCCCGACCATGTCGATCATCACCTCTCGCGGCGTGGCTCCGTCCTCGTAGCCGAACGAGGCGGCGATGCCGTGCCCCGCGGTGGCGAGCGCCTTCGTCTCCGGGAGCGCGGCGACGGCCTTCGCGGAGACGACGTCCCACACATTCACGACGCGGAGGATCTCCGGTGCGTCATAGAGTCCGACAAGAGTCTGGGCCTTGGCTGCAGTGGTCATGTAACCACGGTAACGCGACCCGCGGACGGTCGGGTCGGCTCCAGCGGATCCGGCATCGATGAGGGAGCCCGCATAGTGTGGAGCCATGCCGCAGCGCCGATCGCATGTGTCCTCCTCCGCCACTCGGAGCGGGCTCGCGGCCGCCCTGGCCGCGCTCCGGGAGTCTTCGGAGGTGCCGCTCGAGTTCCCGCCCGAGGCGCTCGCCGAAGCAGAGACCAGCACCGCGACCGCCCCGGAGCTCGACCTCCGGGACGTGCCGTTCGCGACGCTGGATCCGGCGGGTTCCCGCGACCTCGACCAGGCGTTCCACCTGGCTCGTGCGGGCACCGGCTACACGGTGCGCTATGCGATCGCCGACGTTCCGGGATTCGTCGTGCCGGGCGGAGCGGTGGACGCCGAAGCTCGACGCCGCGGACAGACGCTGTACGCGGCGGACGGATCGATCCCGCTGCATCCTCGAGCACTGAGCGAGGATCGCGCC
Source organism: Microbacterium aurugineum (assembly GCF_023101205.1). Classification (NCBI taxonomy): domain Bacteria; kingdom Bacillati; phylum Actinomycetota; class Actinomycetes; order Micrococcales; family Microbacteriaceae; genus Microbacterium; species Microbacterium aurugineum. The sequence goes on from NZ_CP078078.1 coordinate 1,985,914, forward strand.
TCGCTGCTCGCGAACGTCGACCGCCCTGCGCTGGTCTGGACCTTCGACCTCGACGAGGCGGCCTCGGTGCAGGACTTCCGCCTCGAACGCGCACTCATCCGCTCTCGCGCCCAACTCGAGTACGTGACCACGCAGCAGGCGTTGGACCGTGGCGACGACGGACCCGCGGCTCTGCTGCCGGAGATCGGAGCGCGGCGCCTCGAACAGGAACGGTCACGAGGCGGGGCGAGTCTCAACCTCCCCGATGAGGAGGTCGTCCAGGGTGCGGACGGCGCGTATTCGATCGAACGCCGCAGCCCTCTCCCCGTCGAGGAGTGGAACGCTCAACTGTCCCTCATGACGGGGATGGCGGCGGCGGCAGTCATGCTCGACGCCGGGATCGGTGTCCTCCGCACCATGCCGGAACCCGACGACGCGGCCTTCACCACGTTCCGGCACCAGACGGTGGCCCTCGGGCGACCGTGGACGTCGGGAACCTACGGGGAGTACCTGCGCCAGTTGGATCGCGCCGACCCCGTCACCCTCCCGGTGCTCGAAGCCGCAGCATCGCTTTTTCGCGGCGCAGGGTATGTCATCTTCGACGGAGCGCCCCCGGAAAACACGGTGCAGGCCGCGATCGGCGCTCCCTACGCGCACGCGACCGCTCCCCTGCGCCGACTGGTCGACCGCTGGAGCCTCGTCATCTGCCTTGCGGCATCGAGTGGCGCTCCGGTACCGGAGTGGGCCCGCGCGTCGCTTCCCGAGCTCCCCGCTCTCATGCAGGAGTCCGGTCAGCGCGCGTCGCGGCTGAACTCGACGACGATCAACACCGTCGAAGCCGCGCTGCTCGTTCCGTTGATCGGCACGACGATCGAGGCGACGGTCATCGAGTTGCGCGGTGAGCGCGCGAGCGTGCAGATCGCCGACCCCGCGGTGACGGCGACAGCACCCGTTCCCGCCGACGTGAAGCCGGGAGACCTCGTGCGCCTGCAGGTCGTCAACGCGGACATCGCCGCGGCCGAGGTCGAGTTCGCCGTCTGAACGAGCGTTGAAGTGTGTCATCACACTGGTACATAATGTATCAGCGTGATGATACACTAACGGAGGCGACGATGATCCTGTTCCTGCTTCTCATCTGGGGGCCCAGCGTGCTCGGCGCAGTGATCGCGCTCGCCCTCCGGCTGACTCTCCTGCGCGGAACCCCACGGCTCCCGACCAGAGACGCGGTGTTCACCGCGATCGCGGGTGGAGTGCCGGTGATCGTGTTCCTCGCTCCCCTCGCCGGAGATCTCGGCTTCGGCCCGCAGCTCTGGTGGGACCTCGGGAGCCGGACGGCACTTCCGCTGATACTGGGTATCGTCGGCGTGATCCTGCTCTGCCTCCCCTCACGGTCGACGCAGATGGACGCCTCGGCACAGCTCGTCCCGCGTACGGTCCGGACGTTCCTCCGCCCGAGACAGCCCATCCTCCTCGGGATCCTGGCCGCCGTCGCCGTCATTCTCGCTCTTGCCGCCGGGGCCGCGTCGGAGACGGATGAGCGGGGGCAGTACACGCAGTTCTCGATCAACCTGGGAACGTCGGGAACCACGTCGGCCTCCACCGGGATCTACGGCTGGCACTACTCGCTGCCGGCACTGGCACTGCTCGGCCTACTCCTCCTCACCACCGCGATCGGCTGGCTCCTGATCCCGCGTCCGGCGTGGAGCCACGACATCGAGCGGGACACCGCGAACCGGCGCCTACGGGCCGCCAACATCGCCCGGATCGCGTGCGGGGCCGTACTGCTCCATCTCGCCGTGGTGTTCAGCTCGCTCCGAGGCACCGCATCGATGATGCTGTCGGCACAGGCGGGCCCTCTCGGCATGGTCTCCCTCGGCACCCCGTTCGCCGCGATGGAGCCCGCACTGTTCGTGGCGTGGGCCCTCTCGACCACGGCAGGGATCGCGCTCTGGCTGCTCACCGCCCTCAGCGGTGTGCCGATGGGCGCGCGGACACCGAGTCGGGTGCGCACGTCATGATCATCACGATCCGCCGTGATACCGGAGAGTCGCCTGCAGAACAGGTCCACGATCAGATCCGGGGGTTGATCACGACCGGTCGGCTCCTGGCCGGTGACCGCCTTCCGTCCGTGCGTCAACTCGCCTCGGACCTGTCGATCGCCCCCGGAACCGTGGCGAAGGCGTATCGCCTGCTCGAGGAAGACGGGCTCGCGACCTCGCGCATCGGCTCCGGCACGCGGGTGAGCGATACGGCCAGCCCCGTCGCGGGCGGCATCGCCGACGCCGCCCACGCGCTCGCCGCCGTCGCCCGGGCGGAGGGCCTCACGCTCGCAGACACGCAGCGGGTCCTCCGCGCGATCTGGTGACCGCTCGCCGAGGCGAGGCCACCGGGCACGAACGACATCGGGGATACTCTGACGGCATGGATCATGCCGAGCGCGCCGAGCGGTTCATCGCCGGAACCTACCCCCGCGCGCGGATCGCGATCGTCGCCGGGAGCACAGCCCGTGAGGAGCGCACGGCAACCAGCGACACCGACCTCCTGCTCATCGGCGATCCGCTCTTCGACGACCCGACGCAGTCGAGCGAGGCGGCCACCCACGAGTTCGAAGGAGAGATCTTCGAGGTGTTCGCCTACACTCCGGACGGCTTCGCCGAGTGGGCAGATCGCGGGCTCGACAACCACCGCCCCGTCATCGTCCACATGCTCGTGGAAGGAATGCCGATCCGGGATGACGGGTCGCTGGATGAGTTCCGTGCGCACTGGAGCAGACTCCTGGCCGCGGGGTCGACACTCACCGCTGAAGAGTCCGCCTTCCGTCGTTACGTGATCACCGACCTCCTCGATGACCTCCACGACGCGGAGGATCCCCTGGAACAACGGGTCGTGGCGAACCTGCTGTTCGAGCGCATCGCAGAATTGATGCTCCTGTCCGAGGGCCACTGGGTCGCGACGGGAAAATGGCTTCCCCGTCGACTGCGTTCCCTGAGCCCCGAGCGGGCCGACCTCCTGGGCGACCCGCTGCTCGCCGGAGACATCGCGCGCTTCGCCGCACGGGTCGAGATCGAACTGCGGCGAGCGGGTGGCCGCGTGCAGGCGGGATTCGTCCGCTGAGGTCAGACCGCCGGGGTCGCGGTCGTGGTCATCACCAGGAGCTGCGGGTCGCTCAGATCGAACTCGACCACAATCGCGGAGAACTCCGTGAGACTGTCGACATGGGTGCCGCCGCAGAGGATCGCCGCGTGGCCCTCCGGCAGGTCGCAGTGCCACCGCCGGCGGTCGACGATCGTGGGCCCCTCCGTCCGGATGAAGCTGGCTGCGCCCGACGCCACCCACGCGGCGAGCCGGCTGTTGATCTGCTCCTCACGATCGGCGAGTGTCGCGGCGAAGGTCTCGGTGTCGAATCCAGCTCTGCGCAAGCTCTTGCCGAGACGGTACTCGTCGACGGCGCCGTTCTCGTGGATACGGCTGGACTGGTTCGCGCGGCCTTCGAAGTCGGGATTCCCGAGCGCATCCGTTCCCGGGTCCTTCCGCCACAGGTCGGAGACGGCGAGGTCGAGCGCGAGGGAGGCCAGGTGGCAGGCCGTGTGACCACGACTGAGTCCGGCTCTGCGCGTCTCGTCGACGGAAAGGCGGACGCGGGTGCCCTCTGCCAGCCCGTCGGGCACCTCGGCGTCGATACGGTGCCCGACCAGCCACGTCCACCCCTCCGCGCCACGCTTGACGGGGATGTCGCCGCCCACGGCGAAGGCGCCCTCCGCGGAGGCAGCGGCCATCACGGCCTCCGCGACCGGGAGAACCCGCCCGCCCGACGTGATCGTTCCGCTGTCGCCCGGCTGATCCGGCCAGGTGTGGTCGACGGGGTGGAAAGGAGTCGCGTCGACCACGACCACCGTTCCGTGCGAGCCCTGCTCGATGCGGGTGACGACGCCGTCACCGTCTACAGCGCCTTCGGCGAAGGTCACGATGGTGGGTGTCGACATGGATCTCCTCGGATTCGACGGTGATGCCGGAGTGCGGTCGGCGGCCTGTGGCGGCGGGGTCAGTGCGACGGCGGGATGGTGAAGCTGGCCAGCTTGTCGCCCTCGATCACGAAGATCCCGATCGCATCGACCATCGCCTGAACGGGGGCGGGAAGAGCGGCTTCGGACATGTCCGTGCTCCTCAGGACTCAGGCGGTGACGACCTGCGCGGTGCCGAGGGGCGCTTCCGGGCCCATCTCGGCGGCGATCCGGGTGGCCTCTTCGATCAGGGTCGCGACGATCTCCGCCTCCGGCACGGTCTTGATGACCTCGCCCTTGACGAAGATCTGCCCCTTGCCGTTGCCCGATGCCACGCCGAGGTCGGCCTCACGGGCCTCGCCCGGACCGTTGACGACACAGCCCATGACGGCGACGCGCAACGGCACCGTCATGTCCTTGAGCCCCTCGGTGACGTTCTCGGCGAGTGTGTAGACGTCGACCTGAGCGCGTCCGCACGACGGGCACGAGACGATCTCGAGCTTGCGTTCACGGAGGTTGAGCGACTGCAGGATCTGGTGCCCGACCTTCACCTCTTCCGCCGGCGGCGCCGAGAGGGAGACGCGGATGGTGTCGCCGATCCCCTCGCCGAGCAGGATGCCGAATGCCGTGGCGCTCTTGATCGTGCCCTGGAACGCCGGCCCCGCCTCGGTCACCCCGAGGTGCAAGGGCCAGTCGCCGCGCTCGGCGAGCTGACGGTAGGCCTTGACCATGACGATGGGATCGTTGTGCTTGACGGAGATCTTGAAGTCGTGGAAGTCGTGCTCCTCGAACAGCGACGCCTCCCAGACGGCGCTCTCGACCAGAGCCTCGGCCGTCGCCTTGCCGTACTTGGTGAGGATGCGACGGTCCAACGATCCGGCATTGACGCCGATGCGCAGCGAGACGCCGGCGGCCTTGGCTGCCTCGGCGATCTTGCCGACGTTGCCGTCGAACTCCCGGATGTTGCCGGGATTGACGCGGACGGCCCCGCACCCCGCATCGATGGCCGTGTAGATGTAGCGCGGCTGGAAGTGGATGTCGGCGATCACGGGGATCTGGCTCTTCATCGCGATGATCTTGAGCGCATCGGCATCGTCCTGATGCGGCACGGCGACGCGCACGATCTCGCAACCGGACGCCGTGAGCTCGGCGATCTGCTGAAGGGTCCCGTTGATGTCGGTGGTCTTCGTGGTCGTCATCGACTGCACACTGACGGGAGCGTCGCCGCCCACGAGCACCTTGCCCACTTTGATCTGCCGAGACTTCCGGCGCGGGGCGAGGACTTCGGGGATCTTCGGCATTCCGAGGTTCACTGCTGGCACCCCACCAGCCTACGCCGCCCGGATGCGAGAGGGCTGGACGGACGCACCTACACTGGTCGCATGGCGGTCATCCTCCTCACCGGCTTCGAGCCCTTCGACGGCGCCGCACGCAACCCCTCGGCGGACGCCGTCCGCGCGGTGGCGGCAGACTACGACGGCCCGCACGATCTCGTCATCGCGACGCTGCCCGTCGCCTTCGATGCCTCGGCGCTCCGCCTTCGCGACCTGATCGCGATGCACTCCCCCGATGCCGTGATCGCCACCGGGCTCGCCGGAGGCAGCCAGCGGATCGCCGTCGAGCGCATCGGCGTGAACCTGATCGACGCACGGATCCCCGACAACGACGGCGCGCAGCCGTTCGATGCTCCGAGCGAGATCGGCGGCCCCGCCGCTCGCTTCGCCAGCCTCCCGACCAAGCGTCTGTTCCAGGTGCTGACCGAGGAGGGGCTGCCTGCGCACCTCTCGCTGTCGGCGGGAACCTACGTCTGCAATCACGTGCTCTACACAGCCCTCGGCGCTGTTCGGGCGGACGCGCGAGCCGGATTCGTGCATCTGCCCTGGTCCACCAGCACCGCACCGGCCGGCGCAGCGCACCTCGCCGACAAGGATCTCGCACGCGCCGTGCGCCTCGTCGTCGATCACGCCCTCGATGCCGAGGTGACCCGGCCCGGCGGCAGTCTCTGGTGAGGCCCTGCCGCTCAGATCGGCACGGGCGATGTGGTAGTTTCAGGCCCATGCTCGCGAACTTCACCTGGTGGCCCGCCTTCTAGGCGGTGTGTTCGCGTTCCCACGAATCCAGACCGCCTCCGGGGCGGTCTTTTCGTTGCGCCGAGCCGGAGCACTGCACAGGAGACATCGATGACCCTCTCACGACTCGCCGAGCTCAGCGCCGACCCGACGGCATCCTTCGTGCTGATCGCCCGCGACGGTGCCGACACCGTCGAGCTGCTCAGCGGCGACGTGGCCGATGTCGACCTGCTCGCCGACATCCCGCTCATGCTCGACGGCACCCCGCGCGAGATCTTCGCCCTGGTCCCCTACCGCCAGGTGCGCGAGCGTGGTTTCGTCGCACAGGACGACGGCGCACCGCTGCGGTGCGTGATCGTCGACGAGCACCTCCACCTTCCGACTCCCGCTCTCCTCGAGCAGCTCCCGAACACCCCCGTGCCTCTCCGCGACGACGGCTTCGACATCGCGGACGACGAGTATGCGGCCATCGTGGAGAAGGTCATCGCAGACGAGATCGGGCGCGGCGAAGGCGCGAACTTCGTGATCCGCCGCGACTTCACCGCGAACATCGATGTCGACGACCGCACCGCGGCGCTCACCTGGTTCCGCGCCCTGCTCACGCACGAGCGCGGCGCGTACTGGACGTTCGCGGTCTTCACGCCGGGGCACATCGCCGTCGGCGCGAGCCCGGAAGCACACGTCGTCGCGCGTGAGGGCGTCGTCACGATGAACCCGATCTCCGGAACCTTCCGCCACCCCGCAGGGGGCGCGACCAAGGACACACTGATCGATTTCCTCGCCTCCACCAAGGAGACCGAGGAGCTGTTCATGGTCGTGGACGAGGAGCTCAAGATGATGAGCGCGGTCTGCTCCGACGGCGGGCGCATCACCGGCCCGCACCTCAAGGAGATGTCGCGGCTCACGCACACCGAGTACATGCTTCGCGGACGCAGTGCCCTCGACCCGCGCGACATTTTGCGGGAGACGATGTTCGCACCGACCGTCACCGGATCACCCATGCAGAACGCCTGCGCTGTGATCCGCCGTCATGAGCGCCAGCCGCGAGGCTACTACTCCGGCGTGGCCGCACTGTTCACTCCGAACGCGGATGGCGGACATGACCTGGATGCCCCCATCCTCATCCGCACCGTGTACCTCCAGGACGGCACGCTGCGCGTTCCCGTCGGTGCGACGCTGGTCCGCCACTCCGATCCTCTGGGCGAGGTGTCGGAGACGCACGGCAAGGCGGCCGGCGTGCTCGGCGCGATCGGTGCGATCGATCGCGATCGTGTGGCGGAGGCCCGGAGCGATGCCGATGCGCCGGGTGGGGAACGCGCCCTCGCCGACGACCCGGCGATCGCCGCACTGCTGTCTTCGCGCAACGCACGTCTGGCCGAATTCTGGCTCAACCCGCAGGGCGAGGACTTCACCGGACCGTTCGCGGGGCACACGGCTGTCGTCGTGGATGCCGAGGATCGCTTCACGACGATGCTCGCCCACCAATTGCGACACCTCGGTCTCGCCGTCACGATCGCGCCCTGGGACGAGGTGACGGACGCTGACATCGACGCCGCGGACCTCGTCGTCGCCGGCCCCGGCCCCGGCGACCCGCGGGACGCCACGAGCGCTCGCATCTCGCGGATGCGCGAGATCGTGGGACGCCGCCTCGAGGCCGAAGCTCCGCTGCTCGCGGTCTGCCTCAGCCATCAGATCCTCGCCGACCGGCTGGGTATCGCGCTGACGCCGCTCGCTGCGCCGCACCAAGGCCTGCAGAAGGCGGTCCCGGTGTTCGGAGAGGACGCATCGATCGGCTTCTACAACACGTTCACGGCGCGAGTGGCACCGGGGACGACGACCGTCGCATCGGCCGAGGTGTCCGCAGACGACGCGTCGGGCGACGTCTACGCCCTGCGCGGCGCGCACTTCGCCTCGGTGCAGGGACATCTCGAATCGATCCTGTCGCGCGACGGCATCCACACCCTCGAACGCCTCGTCTCCCACGCCCTGAGCTGAGCGGACGCCCAGTCGGCTCAGCAGAGTTCCCGCGAGCGGAGCAGCCGCCGTTCCGCTTCGTTGGTCGTCAGGCCGTGCGCCGTATGGAGCGCGCGGATCGCCTCCTCTTCTCGGCCGAGCCCGCGCAGCAATTCGGCGCGCACCGCATGCCAGAGGTGGAAGCGGACCATCTCGTCTTCCAGCGCCTCGACCTCGGCCAGCGCAGCCTCTCGTCGGCCGGTCTCCCCGAGCGCGACGGCACGGTTCAGACGGACGACCGGCGACGGGTCGTAGGCGAGCAGCATGTCGTAGAGGACGATGATCTGCTCCCAGTCGGTCTCCGAGAACACGCGGGCGTCGGAATGGCACGCTGCGATCGCTGCCTGGAGCTGCCACCTCCCCGGTCGCCGAAGCGCCGCCGCTGCCGCGAGCGCCCGATGCGCTTCCGCCTGTAGACCGACATCCCATCGTGAGCGGTCCTGGTCAGCGAGGAGCACGATGCGCCCGGCGACCGATCGCGCAGGCTCCCGGCTGCGATGAAACTTCAGCAGGGCCACCAGCCCGAGCGCCTCAGGCTCACTCGGAAGTGCGTGAGCGACCACATCGGCGAGCCAGAGCGCATCCTCGGCGAGGTCGCGATTCGCCTCCGCACCGCCACCGGCGGTGAGATGTGCCTCGTTGTACATGACCGAGATCACCGTGAGAACCACGTCGAGCCGGGGCGAGCGCTCCGCACCGATCGGAACACGCAGCGGGATTCCGGCCGCGCCGATCTTGCGCTTCGCCCGGACGATGCGCTGCCCGACCGCGGTCGGGGTGCTCATCGTCGCCCGAGCGATCTGCTCCGTCGTGAGTCCGCACACGGCGCGGAGCGTGAGGGCGAGCTGTGCCGACTCGGTCAGGGCAGGGTGGCAGCAGCCGAACAGCAGCGAGACGCGCTCATCGATCGCACTCTCGGAGGGGGCGGGTGCGCCGGCGAGGAGCTCGAGCTTCTTGCGATATCGCTGGTCGCGCCGCAGCCGGTCGAGCGCATTGCGCCGAGCCGCGACGGTCAGCCAGCCGCCCGGATTCGGAGGCGCACCGACCTCCCTCCAGGAGACGAGCGCCTCGGCCACCGCCTCGGCCACCGACTCCTCCGCGAGATCGAGGTTGCCCAGCGAGGCGGTGAGCGCCGCGACGATGCGAGCAGACTCCGCGCGGACCACGCGTTCGAGGGCACGATCGGATGCCGCGCCCGACGGCGACGCGGCATCCGATGCGGTCACTGCTCGAACTGGCTGTAGTCGGTGACGATGGGCCGGACCTCCACCGACGTGCCCTCCATCTCCAGCATCGGCCAGCTCTTCGCGAGAGCGATCGCCGCGTCGAGGTCAGGCACGTCGATGATCGTGAATCCGCCGACCGCCTCCCGGGCTTCGGTGAACGGCCCGTCGACGACGACCGCTCCCCGCGCACCGTGCCGGACGGTGGTCGCGGTTTCCACCGGCTGCAACTCGGCACCGCTGTCGTCGATCACCTCGGCGTTGTCCTGGAACCACTGGAACACGCGCCCGTAGACGTCCTGCGCGACCTCCGGCGCGATGGCGGCGTCAAGCTGCGGAGTCGAGGTGAACATGATGACGTACTTCATGAGGTTCGTCCTTTCGTCTTGAGAACCGTTTCACCCCCACAGCGAACGAGCAAGGACGAATTCGACACGTCAACCGAGAAGATTCACCGGATTGAAGAGATCGGCGATCAGGAGCAGTGCGCCCATCGCGATCAGCAGGACCGCGACCACCACGGTCAGCGGCACCAGCTTGGTCGCGTCGACAGGTGCAGGAGGGGGCCGCCGGAAGAGCTTCGCCCAGGCCCGCTTGATCCCATCCCACAGGGCGACCACGATGTGCCCTCCGTCGAGCGGGAGCAACGGGATGAGGTTGAACACGAACAGGGCGACGTTGAGCGAACCGAGCAGTCCGAGCAGGATCGCGAAGCGATTGAGGACGGGGGCATCCGTCGCCGCGACCTCGCCCGCCAGGCGCCCGACACCGACCACGCTCAAGGGTCCGTTCGGATCCCGCTCACCCCCGGTCACCAGGGAGACGCCGATGTCCCAGAGCCGCACGGGGAGCGTGACGAGCAACGAGCCGACCCTGGCGACGTTCTCCGCCGCCATCTGCGGTCCCGCGCTCAGCGGCTGCTGCACGTATCCCATCTGCGATCCCATGCCGACATAGCCGACCTCCTTGACGACGGGATCACCGGCGTCGTCCAGGATGGGCTGGCCCGAGGCATCCGTGATCGTGCGCTCGGCGGCCACCGGGGTGATGCTCAGGCTCTGCTCGGTGCCGTCCCGCAGGACCACCAGGTCGAGCGTCTCACCGGGCGCCGCCTGCACGATCGCCGTCGCCTCCGCGAAGTCCGACACCGGCTGGCCGTCAACGGAGACGAGCACGTCCCCCGGCTTGATCCCGGCTTCCGCAGCGGGCGACTTCGGGTCGTCCGCGGTGCACTCGGTCTGGGTGGATCCTGCGGGGACGACGCACTCGGTGACCGAAGCGATCGTCGTCGTCCCTTGCTGGACGCCGATACCGGACACCAGCACCGTGAAGATGACGGTCGCCAGGATCAGGTTCATCAGCGGGCCGCCGAACATCACGATGACACGCTTCCACACGGGCAGACGGTAGAAGACTCGGTCCTCTGCGCCTTCCGCGATGGTCTCGTCGTTGGCGGAGCGCGCGTCCTGGATCAACGACCGGAACACGCCGGATGCGGGTCCGGTGCTCTTCGACGGCGGGTACATCCCGGACATCGAGATGAAGCCACCGAGCGGCAGCACCTTGAACCCGTACTCGGTCTCTCCGATCCGCTTCGACCACAGACGCGGCCCGAAGCCGATCATGTACTGGCCGACGCGCACGCCGAAGAGCTTCGCGGGGACGAGATGGCCGACCTCATGCAGGCCGATCGACAGGCCGAGACCGATCAGCATGAAGAGGATGCCGCCCAGATAGAGCAGGAATTCCACGTGCCAACGCTACTGCCCCGAGCTAGGAATCCGCCCGGCACGCTCGTCCCGGCTAGGCTGTGAGCGTGAATGCCCGGCAGCTGCGACTCGTGCGCGCCGCCGCCGTCTCCTCCATCGCGACGCTGCTCGCCGGTGTCTCCCACACGCTCGGCGGAGGTTCCGCCCCTCATCCGCTGCTGATCCTCGCGGTCGCCACACTCGTCACGCCGCTGTCCGCACTGCTCATCGGTGCCCGCCCCTCGCGTGGCCGGGTCGCGGTCACCGTCCTTCTCGCACAGGCGGCCTTCCACGTGCTGTTCCAGGTGCTGGGCTCCCCGGTCGCGTCATCGTCCCCCGGCGGGCTCGGCCACGTGCACCACCTCGATCTCGCGCTGCTCGCCTCCACGCCGTCCGCATCGGCCGCCGGTGCCCCCATGCTCGTCGCCCACGTCGTCGCCGCCGTCCTCACCATGCTCCTGATCTGGCACGGCGAAGCGGTCGTGCGAGCGGTGGCCCGTTGGGTCGAGGCCCTTCTCCGGCGTTCCGTCACGACCACCCCGACCGACCACCGCAGGCCGTCCGGACTGCGTTCCCTCGATCTTCCTGTCCTCGAAGTCGCTTTCGCGGCCGCCGTGACGCGACGGGGTCCACCCGCGCTCATCCGCGACTGATCCGCACCGATCCGTCGCACGGAGTTCGCTGCTCGTTCCCGAGCGGCCTCACCCTTTCGCGGATTCGCGCCGTCCGGCGCGCCCGGACATCGAGCACCAGGAGATACACCATGTCCCGCAACACCCCCTCTCGCACGCGCCGCACCGTCCTCGCCACCACCGGCTTGCTCAGCGGTGCGCTCCTCGCCCTCGCGGTTCCCGCCATGGCGAGCGCCCATGTGGGCGTCAGCCCCGATGAACTCGTCGCCGGAGACCACGGCGTGCTGACCTTCTCCTTCTCGCACGGCTGCGAGAATTCGCCGACCACCGCCCTGCGCATCACGATGCCCGAGGGTCTCGCCTCCGTCGCGCCGACGATGGACGGCGACTGGAACATCGAGGTGGAGCGCGGGGACGACGGCCTCGTCAGCGCGGTGACCTACACCGCTGTCACACCGGTGCCGAACGACCTCCGCGGTGCGGTGAGCATGTCGGTCGGGCTCGACGAGAGCACCCCCGACACTCTGGCGTTCCCCGTCGTGCAGGAGTGCGTCGAGGGGTCGACCGAGTGGACGCAGCTCGCCGAGAACGGGGAGGACCCGCACAGTCTCGACGCACCGGCGCCTGTCGTGTCCGTCACGGAGGCCGCAACCTCGGGTCACGGTGACCACGAGGCTGCCGATGACCACGAGGCTGCTGAGACGACGGAGGAGAGCACCCAGGCCGCTGCGAGTGACCCCGTGGGCATCGCCCTCGGCGCCGGCGGGCTCGCGGCCGGTGTCGCGGCTCTCGTCGTCGCGGTCCTCGCCTACCGCCGAAAGGCCTGAGGCCGCGCGCGACTCCTCGCGCGCCGTGTTCCGGGCGTGCGGGGAGTCGTGCCGCAGGACGGTTCGCCGCGCCGTCATGAGATCATGGATGCGACATGTCGATTGAACAACAACCGAGCCTGCCTCCCGTGCTCCGCCCCGCGAACCCGCCCCGGCGTGAGCTGTCCGAACTCGCTTCCCGTTTCGCCCGTTCCGTACGCGGCGACATCGACGGGATCACCCTCTCCGGCATCACCTTGGCCACGGCGGACCTCCGTCCGGGTGAGGCCTTCGTGGCGATTCAGGGGGTCAACCGTCACGGCGCGGACTTCGCGCTCGCCGCTGCCGAGAAGGGCGCCGTGGCCGTCATCACGGACGAGCCGGGAGCAGCCATCGCGGAGTCCGCAGGGCTTCCGATCATCGTGGTCGACGACCCCCGCGCCGTCCTCGGCGACCTGAGCGCCTGGGTGTACGGCACGGGCGCCGATGATCCGTTGCCGCTGCTGTTCGCGACGACGGGGACCAACGGGAAGACCAGCGTCTCGCACCTTCTCGAGGGGATCCTCGACCAGCTCGGGGTCGTGACCGGGCTCTCCTCCACGGCAGAGCGCCACATCGCCGGGGAGGTCATCGTCTCCCGACTGACGACGCCTGAGGCATCCGAGATGCATGCCCTCCTCGCCCTCATGCGAGAACGAGCGGTCGAAGCGGTGGCCGTCGAGGTCAGCGCTCAGGCGCTGTCCCGGCACCGCGTCGACGGTCTCCGTTTCGACGTCGCCGGCTTCACCAACCTCAGCCATGATCACCTCGACGACTACGCCGACATGGAGGAGTACTTCGAGGCCAAGCTGCCGCTGTTCCGACCCGACCGTGCGAAACGCGGTGTCATCTGCCTCGACTCGCCGTCCGGGGCGATCGTGGTCGAACGCGCAGAGATCCCCGTGGTGACCGTCGGAACACCGTCGATCGCAGCCGACCCCGCCGCGGCCTCCGCGGCGGACTGGGTCGTCGTGATCGACGACGAGCGAGCGGCCGGCACCACGTTCACCATGACCGGCCCCTCCGGTTCACTCACGACGACGGTCCCCGTCATCGGTCCGCACATGGCCGCCAACGCCGCGCTCGCGATCGTCATGCTCCTGGAGGGCGGCTACACGTGGGACCGCATCGTCACGGCGCTCGCTCAGGACGACGGCATCCGCGCGTATCTCCCCGGCCGCACGCAACTCGTGTCCGGCGAGCGGGGTCCCGCCGTGTTCGTCGACTTCGGGCACTCCCCCGACGCGTTCGAGAAGACGCTCGCCGCCGTCCGTCGGGTGACACCGGGCCGAGTGCTGATGCTGTTCGGCGCCGACGGAGACCGCGATGCGAGCAAGCGGTTCGACATGGCGCGCACGGCGGTCGAAGGCAGCGACATCCTCGTGGTGACCGATCACCATCCGCGGTTCGAGGATCCGGCATCCATCCGCGCCACGCTCATCGCCGGCGCGCGACAGGCCCGGCCCGACGCGGAGATCCACGAGGCCTCACCGCCCGAGAATGCGATCATCACCGCTGTCGGACTGGTCGGCGACGGCGACGCGATCCTCTGGGCCGGCCCCGGCCACCAGGACTACCGGGACATCCGCGGCGTCCGCACGCCCTACTCCGCCCGTGAACTCGCCCGTCGCGCGTTGCGTGCGGCGGGATGGCCGGTTCCGGAGCCGCGCTGGCCCGTTCCCTACCCCGACGAGGACTGACCTCGTCGGGGCGGCGCCGGTCGCTCCGACCCCGGGCTCAGCCCGCCGCGATGATTCGATCGGCCGTCTCGCGCGCCCAGGTCTCGGCCGCCGCGAGCGTCTCGACGGTCAAGGCGTCGGGAGCGTCATGGGCGTCGATGACGCGGGCGATCGTGTCGACGATGCCGAGGAACGACAGCCGTCCCTCGTGGAACGCGTCGACGGCCTGCTCGTTGGCGGAGTTGTAGACCGCGGGGAAGGTCCCGCCGGCGCGACCGACCGCCTTCGCCAGGGCGACGGAGGGAAAAGCCTCTCTGTCGAGCGGTTCGAACGTCCAGGACGTCGCTTGCGTCCAATCCAACGGCCGTCCAACGCCCCCGACACGGTGCGGCCAATCCAGCCCCAGGGAGATGGGCAGGCGCATGTCGGGCGGTGACGCCTGCGCGATGGTCGAACCATCGATGAACTCGACCATCGAGTGCACGATCGACTGCGGATGCACGACGACCTCGATGTCGTCGTAAGCGACGTCGAAGAGCAGGTGTGCCTCGATCACCTCGAGCCCCTTGTTCACCAAGGTCGCCGAGTTCGTCGTGACCATGCGCCCCATGTCCCAGGTCGGGTGCGCCAGAGCCTCGGCGGGGGTCACCTCGGTGAGTTCTGCGCGGGAGCGCCCTCGGAACGGGCCGCCGGATGCGGTCACCACGAGGCGCCGCACCTCGGCGTGGGTGCCGGCGAGCAGCGCCTGCGCCAACGCCGAGTGCTCGGAGTCGACCGGGACGATCTGCCCCGGCGCGGCAGCGGCCAGGACGAGGTCACCGCCGACGATCAAGGATTCCTTGTTCGCCAGCGCGAGAGTGCGCCCCGCGTGCAGCGCGGCCAGCGTCGAGCCGAGACCGATCGAACCCGTGATGGCGTTGAGAACGACGTCGGCCTCGACGTCGCGCACGAGCTGCTCGGCGTCGACGGCTCCGAGCGCCGTGTGCTCGACGCGGAATTCCTCAGCCTGCGCCTCCAGCATCTCGCGGTTGGATCCTGCGGCGAGACCGACGAGTTCGAATCGCCGGGGGTTGGCGCGGATGACATCCAGCGCCTGGGTGCCGATGGAGCCGGTGGAGCCGAGGACGATGATGCGACGCATGACGCCAGCCTAGGACACGTCCTGGATACCGCCCCTGCTACTGCTGGACGGGCGTGGTGGCGAGGATGTCCACGACGAAGACGAGGCTCTCCTTCTGGAGCTCGTGACCTTCACTCGCGCCGTAGCCGTCGGACGGCGGCATCACGACGATGACCTGCGAGCCGACCTTCTGCCCTTCGAGAGCCTTCTGGAAGCCCGCGACGACGCCGGTGGTCTGGAACTGTGCCGGTGCAGCGTCGCGGCTCCAGCTCGAGTCGAACTCCTCGCCGTCCGACCACTTGACGCCCAGATACTGCACGACGACGAGGTCGCCGGCTCCGACGGTCGGTCCGTCGCCCTGCGCGAGGACAGCAACCTTGGTCTCGGTCGGTGCATCACCCTCGGGGATCTTGATCGAGGGTTTGCCGTCATCATCGAGCGTGACCGTCGGCATGCCGGGGGTCGGGTCGACGGGGGTTCCGGTGGCGATTTCGGGCAGCTGCTCGACGGCCTGTGCGTAGACGACCACGTTGTTCGCGCCCTCGCCCAGCGCACTGCCGGGCAGCGAGAGCACGACGCGTGAGCCGACCGGCTCGCACTCGAGAGCGGCGACGAAGAGCGAGGACTGGTTGGTGTCGAGGAGCACGGGCAGCACCCCTCCCTCGCCGCGAGCGGAGGAATCGAGCACCTCGTTGGTCGTCGCATCCACGATCTGGTACTGGACCGAGACCAGGTCGTTGACGAGCACGTCGTCCCCGTCGCCCGCAGAGACGACCGTCCGCTCGACGCCCGCGAAAGCCGCGTCAGACGGGACGGTCACCTTCGTGTCGGCGCCCTCTCCCTCGACGACGACGGCATCAGAGGTCTCACCCGGCTGCGCGTCCAGAGCACACGTGCTCGAAGCCGACGGGTCGGGCGTGCCGGAGCTCGACGGCGCGGAACTGCCGGAACAGCCCGCCAGCAGCAGGGTCGCCGCGGCGACGGTGGACAGGACGATGAGCGGACGCTTGCGCACAGTGGGACCTCGGGATCGCGGGCGGGACACCCCATCCTCCCCCATACCCCTTTGCCCCGGCTGGGAGGCGCGGCGGAACTCTTCATTCCCACACGAGCATGGATCCGGGAGTAACCTGCTCTGATGACCTCTGAGCAGTCCGTCGAGCCCGAATCGTCGCCCGCAGAGGGATCCTCGCCCGCTGAGACCGCGAAACCACGCCATGCCGGCTTCGCGTACACCCTCGGCCGCAGCCTCATCACCCCGCTCGCCCGCCTCGTGTACCGGCCCCGTATCGAAGGTCGCGATCGGGTGCCGCTGACCGGGCCCGTCATCTTCGCGAGCAATCACCTCTCGTTCATCGACTCGATCGCGATCCCCGTCGCCGCGCCCCGTCCGGTGCACTTCCTCGCGAAGTCCGCCTACTTCGAGGGCACCGGCTTCCAAGGCTGGATGAGCAAGACGTTCTTCGAGTCCATCGGAGCCATCCCTGTGCGACGCGGGGCCGGCCAAGCAGCACTGGACGCGCTGGATCTGCAGCGGCAGCTCCTCGATGAGGGCCTCGCGGTGGCGCTGTATCCGGAAGGCACACGCTCCACGGACGGTCGACTCTACAAGGGCCGCACCGGTGTCGCCTTCCTCGCCTTGCAGACAGGCGCGCCCGTCGTCCCGGTCGGGCTGATCGGCACGGACAAGGTGATGCCCGTGGGGGCCAAGGTCCCGACGCTCTCGGAGCGCATCACGGTCCGCTTCGGCGAGCCACTCGATCTGTCTCCGCACGGTCCCGCGACGAGCGGACGTGCGCGCCGCCTCGCCACCGATGAGATCATGGCCGCGATCCACGGATTGTCGGGCCAGGAGCTCGCGGGGGCCTACAACGAGGCACCGGCGCAGAGCACCATCGAGAAGATCAAGCAGGCGCTCCCCCACGAACGTCGCTGACGGTCCACCGCATCTCTACGCGAGCGCGCTGATCTTCGCCTCGTGGCGCACGGGGAAGTTCATCGAGTTGGCGATGAAGCACCATTGGTTCGCCAACTCGTGCGCCCGCTCTGCGGCTTCGATCATCGACGCCTCCGCGACCACGACATCGGGGCGGAGCATCACCTCCACGAAGGCCCCTCCCCCTTTTCCGTCCTCGCGCATCATCCCGCTGGCGTCGTCGCTGTAGGAGACGACGACCACACCCAGCGTCACGCAGGCATGCAGGTATGACAGCAGGTGGCACTCGGAGAGAGATGCCAGCAGCAGATCCTCCGGATTCCACCGTGCAGGGTCCCCGCGGAACGGTTTGTCGGCGGATGCGAGGAGCTCCGGCTTTCCGCTGACTTCGATGGTCACGTCACGGCGGTAGTCGCGGTAGCCGGATGTGCCTGTTCCGAGATTGCCGGTCCACGTCGCGGTGAGTGCGTAGTGGTGTTCGCCGAGGGCGCGGGAAGTCGACTGTGCCATGTCGCCAGTCTGCCAGCCCCGTGCGACGTCGGCGGAGCGACCAGGCCTCCGGCGATAGAGTTGACGGGTGCTGGAGACTCTCACCATTCAGGATTCCGTGGAACTCGCCGTCGTCGAGCGGAGCGGTTTCGTCGAATCGCGTCACGTCGGAGCCGCGGTCGTGCTGTCCTCCGACGGTGATGTCATCGCCCGCCACGGCAACGTCGACGCCCTGATCCTCCCTCGTTCGAGTCTCAAGCCCCTGCAGGCCGTCGCCTGCATCACCGCCGGTGCCGTCTTGGAGGGCGAGCAGCTCGCCATCTCCACCGCGAGCCACGTCGGCACCGATCGGCACGCCTCCGTGGTGCGCGACATGCTCACCGAAGGCGGGCTGACGGAAGACCACCTCGGTTGCCCGGCGTCGTGGCCGACCGACTCCGCCAGCCGCGACGAACTCGTCCGCGAGCACGGCGAGCCCTCGCGGGTACGGATGCCCTGTTCGGGAAAGCACGCCGCGATGCTGCGCGCCTGCGTGGCGACCGGCTGGCCGACGGACGGTTACCTCGACCCCGCTCATCCTCTCCAGGCGCACATCCGCGACGTCGTCGAGCGCCTGACGGGCGAGAAAGTGGCACACACGGCGATCGATGGCTGCGGCGCCCCCGTGCACGCGATCACGCTCACGGGCCTGGCGCGCTCGATCCATCGCATCGGCACGGCATCCGACCGTTCGCCGTTCGCCCTCCATCGGGTGGCGGGTTCGCTGGTCCGCGCAGTGCGGGAGAACCCCTGGGCGATCGAGGGCCCTGGTCGGCCCGACACCATCGCGATCGAGAAGCTCGGAGTGTTCGCCAAGTTCGGAGCCGAAGGCATCATGGTGATGGTCGCCCCGAACGGCACGACCGTGGCGCTGAAGGTCCTGGACGGAGCGACCCGCGCAGCGACGATCGTGGCCGCCACGCTGCTCGCCCGCTCAGGCGGCCTGGGTGACACCGACGTCGCGACGCTGGCGGAGGCTCTGCCCCTGGGCGTGTCCGGCGGTGGCTCGATCGTCGGGACCATCCGCCCGAGCGCCGCCATCTGAGGCGCGAGCGGTCGGCTCACGGGCTCTCGAAGATCCGCTGGTCCTCACGGCGTCAGCTCCGCGAGGATCACTCGGCGCGGCGACTCCGCTCCCCGAACGGACCAGGCCCGTCCTGCATGCGACCGTGCAAAGGGCGGGAGTTCGCGGACCCCCGCGAGCTGCCGCAGGTCCGCCGGCTGCTCCGCTCGGATCACGACCTCTCCTTCGGCGCGGATGCGCTGCCACGACGACCAGTTTCGTTGCCAGGTCTCGGCATCGGCGACCAGGATGCGGTGACCGTCCGGCAGGGTCGGCTCTGCACCGACGAGAACCACTTCGAAGCCGGCGTGCGCATCGCGTAACCGCGACGCTGTCGCCCTCGCGCCGGCGCTGACGATCGCGGTGACGGCACACGACGGCGACCACGTCGTCATCGCGGGCGGCTCGATCGGGTCGATCGGCTCGCCGACGCCGTCGTGGTCGTCATCGACCCAGGCGAGCTGGACCTCCCGGTCACCGATCCACGCGCGCCCGGGGCTGCGGTCGCGGAGGAACGCGGATGCCTCACCTCCGGCCGCGAGGTGCTCGACCCGAGTCGCCATGCGCAGGAGCGCGCGGCGCGGAAGTGCATCGAGCACGCGTCCCACCGCTCCCGTCGATCGGCCGGCGGTCACGGCGAACGTCGTCCCCGCGCCGGAGCGCAGCAGGTGTTCCCAGCGTTGGGCGAACTGCTGGCCGTAGTCCGGCGGGAAGCCCGCGACGAGCGCGTCGAGGTCGTCGCAGAGCACGAGAGGGGGGACCCGCTCCTCGCCCGAGCTCCATGCGTCGACGAGATCCCATGCGCCCTCGAGGTCCCGCGGCACCCAGACGGTGTCCGTGCCGGAGCGCTGCGCCGCGAGAACTCGCAGGGCCGTTGTGCGTCCCGATCCCGACGCCCCGAGGAACACCAGTCCCCGCTCCTGCCCGCAGTGCAACGTCTCCAGCGGTTGCATCTGCTGTGTCGGTTCGTCTGCCCGGCCGAGGATCACCACGTCACCCGACGCGCGGTCAGGCGCCGTGAGCAGATCGCCGAGCGGAAGCCGCGAGGGAAGCGCGGGAAGCCACGGGCTGCGTGGTGGCGCGGTCTCCGCCCAGCGCAATCCGATGCCGCGCAACTCGGTGGCTCCGGTGAGCGCGACCCGCACGGCGATCGGTTCCGAGTCTGAGGGTCGCCGCACGAGCCCGACCCCGCGGGAAGCAGCACCGCCGGGAAGCTCGGCCGCAGCATCGGTGCCGATCATCGCCCTGCTGTCGGCCGCGTCCCCCACCCGCAGACTGATACGAAGCGGACAATTGGCGGCGAGTGCGTCTCGCACCACACCGGTCGCGCGCTGCGTACCGAGGATGAGATGCATGCCCAAAGCGCGTCCTCGGGCCGCCACGTCGATGAACACCGCCCCGAGATCGGGGTGCTCGGCCAACAGCGCCGCGAACTCGTCCACGACGATGACCAACCGCGGAATCCCGACCTCACGCACATCCCGGGCCCCTGCGGCCGCCAAGAGCGCCTCACGCCGACGGAGCTCCGCAGTGAGGCTCGAGACGCCACGCCGTGCGCCTTCCTCATCGAGGTCCGTGATCACCGCCGCGACCTGTCGCAGCGCCCTCAGCGGCTCGAAGGCCGTGCCACCCTTGAAGTCAGCCAGGAGGAAGGTCACCCTGTCGGGGCCGTGGTGCGCAGCGATCGCGGTGACCCAGCTGACGAGCAACTCGCTCTTGCCCGTCCCCGTCGTGCCGGTGACGATGGCATGCGGACCGTCCTCGACGATGTCGAGCATGACATCGCCGTACGCGCTCCGTCCGATCGCCGCGGGCAGACCTTCGCCGGCGTGCGGCTGTTCCAGCTCGTGCAAGGAGACCACGTCCGGGAGCACGTCGGCGCCGTCGCTCCGCGCTGCGTGTTCTTCGGCGACCTGACCCACTTGGGCGAGCGACAGGCACTCGACCGCAAGCGTCGACGTCCCGTTCGGCGTACGGAGGTTCGCTCGTCCCGGCTCGATGACGTCGATCACGGTGGTGATCCCCTCGGGTACCTCTGTGTCGGCGGGGACGAGCCAGATCAGTGCATCCGCCTCCACGCGACCGGAGTCAGGCGTCCCGACGCCGAGGCGAAAGCTGCTTCGACGCGAACGTCGCGCATGCGGCAGCGCGGCGAGGCCGCAATCGTCGAGGGCGGTGCCCACCAACGACAGCTGTGCAGCACCGAAACGCAGACCGAGCTGCACCACCAACGCCCGCGCGACGGCGAAGATCACCGGTCGCGCCCCGCGTATGCAGACGCCCCCACCCAGTCGGACCACGATCGGCGCGTCTTCGAGGACGCCGGAACGTTGACGGAACTCGCGGCCACGGCTGTCGTCTCCCCCGCTACAACGGACCCCGCTCGCGACGCTGCCGGTGCCCACGACGAGGGAGGTCTCCGCATCGGGCGGCTGTGCCCCGCGGAGGGGCGGCTGCGTGAGGCAGACGGAAGCGTCGGGCAGACGGAGCCACAGCGCTTCACGCTCAGCCCGATGGCGGCGGATCAGGTCTGCGTCGACCGCGGCCCAGTTCCGCTCCGCATCAGCCTCACCCTGCCGACGTTCGCGGCGTCGGTTTCGGGCCGCATCGAGGAACGAAGCCGCCATCATCAACGGGCCCAATGCCGCGAAGCAGAGCGCGAACAGCGAACCGGTGATCAGCCACAGCGCCACACCCCCGACCACCGGGACGACGGCCGCCAGAAACGGCAGCCCAGCGCGGCGAGAGGCTGCGGGGGCCGCCGGGAGAACGATCGGAAGAGATTCCATGCCACCCAGTGGACCGCACGGACGTCAGAGGAACGGCGCTCTCCACAGCGCTGAGCGACTATTCCGAGGTGTCTTCGGGTGGGGAGGAGGAGTCGCTGTCGTCCTCGATCTGGACGATGATGAGCGTCACGTTGTCACGCCCACCGTTCTCCAAGGCGGCCGCGAGCATGGCATCGACGCCTGCCGCTGGATCGCTGTTGGCCCGGAGGAAGTGCTGGATCCCGTAGTCGGTGAGCTCCTTCGTGAGCCCGTCGGAGCAGATCACGAACCGATCCCCCGCGCGCACGTCTAGGGTGACGTAGTCCGGTGCAGTGAGTTCGCTCGCCCCCACCGCCCGCGTGATCACGTTGCTGTACGGATGCCCTTCCGCCTCCTCGGGGCTGAGCTTGCCTGCCGCGATCAGCTCCTGGACCACGGAGTGATCCGTCGTCACCTGTACGAGCCGGTCATCGCGGAGCAGATACACCCGCGAGTCCCCGATGTTCAACGCCACCCAGTGCGCATCTTCGCCGTCACCGACCAGGAAGACACCCGTGAGCGTGGTGCCGGTGCCTTCGTCGGTCGTCTCCGGGTGGTCGGCGATGTCAGCCACGGCCAACTCGAGTGCTTTCTCGATCGCCGGCCCGTTGACCTCACCGGCAGCGACCACGGCTTGGAGCCGCGCGACGGTGCTGCTGCTCGCGATCTCGCCGCCGGCATGGCCCCCCATGCCGTCCGCGACGATGAAGAGCGGGTACTCGGCGAGGAACGCGTCCTGATTGATCTCGCGGCGGCGACCGAGGTCGGTGGCCCCTGCCCAGGACAGCAGCAGAGGGCGCTGCGCAACCGTGACGCGATGCGTCTTCGTCTCAGCCACGTACTGCCTCCGATGGGCCTGCGACGGATCGGGCGACCGCAGGATACTCACACATCGTAGTAGAACTCCCCCGCACTGCGATCACACTCGTGCGCCCGGGTCTGCGGGCAGCGGGAACAGACGGTCGATGATCGCGAGATCGGCGGCGTCCGGACGCCAGGCATCACCCGCTGCCGCGTTGGCTTCGACCTGCTCCGCCGATGTCGCTCCGGCGATGACGCTGGAGACCGCCGGGTGCGCGAGGAGCCACCCGAAAGCCGCCTGCAGCATCGTGATGCCGCGGTCGTCGCAGAAGCGCCGGAAGTCCTCGAGCGCCTCCCACGGAGCGTCCTCCCAGACATGCCTTCGTGCGGACATGATCCTGCTCGACGCAGGCCCACCATCACGCGTGAACTTCCCGGTGAGGAGACCGTTGTGCAGCGGGAAGTAGGGGAAGAAGCCCAGCTCGTACCGCTCGGCGGCGGGGAGGACTTCGCGCTCGGCGGCACGCGCCAGCAACGAATAGTGGTTCTGCGCGGAGATGAACCGTCCGGACGAACGCGCACGGGTCGTGAACTCCGCCTCGGCGATCTCCCATCCGCGGAAGTTCGAGTGCCCGAAGTAGCGGATCTTCCCCTCGCGCACGAGTTCATCGAGCGCGTCGGTGGTTTCCGCGATCGGCGTCTCCGGGTCAGGCAGGTGCAGTTGGTAGAGATCGATCCAGTCGGTGCGCAGGCGACGCAGGGACTCCTCGACGGCGCGGCGGATGTATCGACGGGAGCCGCGGGCGGCGGGGAACGCATACCCCATGTCCCGCTCGTGGCCGAACTTGGTCGCGAGCACGACGCGATCGCGCCGCCCTTCGAGCGCTTCGCCCATCAGCGTCTCGCTCGCGCCGGCCACCGCACCGTACATGTCGGCCGTGTCGAAGAACGTGATGCCGTTCGCGAGCGCCGCGTCGATCACCTCTCGCGTTCCGGCAAGGGTCTCGGTGGCCGTCCCCGCGCGCCCGAAGTTGTTGCAGCCGAGGCCGGTCGCGGAGACGAGAAGACCGGATGCGCCGACTCGGCGCTGCGTCAAGACCATGTCTCCACGTTAGCGTCCGCTCGGGCCCGGAGACGATCGCACACAGCACAGAGCCCCCGACCGAAGTCGGGGGCTCTGTGTCAGACGGTCACGCCGGAGGCTGCGTGGGATCGTTCGGCGATGCGGGCGGAGCCGCAGGAGGCGCCGGCGGAGCTGCGGGCGGTGCCGGCGGCCCGGCAGGAGGTGCCGGCGGGGCTGCCGGCGGGGCCGCGGGAGGTGCCGGAGGCGTCGTCGGAGGAACCGGGGGAACCGGGGCTCCGGTCGCGGGCGCCGCAGGGCCTGCCGGCGGTGCGTACCCGGGCTGGGCCGGCGGTGCGTACCCGGGCTGGGCCGGCGGCGCATAGCCCGGCTGCGCGGGCGGAGCGTATCCCTGCGGCGCACCGTAGCCAGGCTGCGGGGCTGCAGCGGCCGGCTGTACGGGCACGCCGTTCCAGACCGTCCGGTCGCCGAGGAAGCCGTTCGAAGCCCACGATGCCGGCTGGATGTTCGGGTTCCAGCGAGACTTGTCGAACGCGTTGATACCGAGCCACACGATGCTCAGGAACACGTAGAGGACGACCCAGACGGCGTCCTTCTGAAGCTTGAGGCCGATGCGCCAGGCCGCGATCGCGGAGAAGACTCCGAGAGCGAGCGAGAACGCGTAGCCGATGCCGATCCAGCTGAGCAGCGCGGCACCAGCGATTCCGTAGAGGACGAGCCACGGGCTCAGGTCACCGAGCTTGAAGAAGATCATCGCGTTGTAGACGGGCACCCACGCACGCCACTTGCCCTCGACACCTGCTTTGTCGAAGATCTTCATCAAGAAGAGAGAGCCCAGCACGTACCCGGCAAGACCGATGATGACGCTGAAGATGACGATGCCGAAAACTACGGCGAGGTATCCCGAGTCGTAATAGGAGTCCATGATCCCCTCCGGATCTGAATGTACGGACGCGATTGACGCCGCGACACCACACTAGCGGTGCGCGCGATCCCCGGGCAACGAGGTCTGCGGAAGCGCGTCAGCGCCCGAAAGCGCCCGCTACTCCGCGACGACGAGTTCGATGGTGCCCCGATGATCGGTGTCGCGGAGCGTGATCCCCCGCGACTGCGCCCACGTGCGGAAGCCACGAAGAGAGGAGCTTCGGGGCCGATCCTCGGCGAGGGCGCGGACGAGCAGCCCCTTCGACTTCTTGTTGAAGTGGTTCAATGCCCTGCCGTGCTCGGTCACGACCCGCACGTACGCCGACGGCACGCTGTCCGGAACCGGCCCCAGAGCGACATACGCCTCGCTGCGCAGATCGAGCACGAACGACGGAGCGGCATCCACGAACGCCGCAGAGGTCGCATCGGCCCAATGGCGCCGCAGCGCGGGAAGTCCGGGGAGCGACGTTCCCGCCGCGAGACGATAGGTCGGTATCGGATCGAGGGCGCCGACCGGACCGAACGGTGCGCTGTGGATCCAGACATGGTCGCCCAACCACCGGCGGGACGCCGTCGAGAGAGACGGGGCGTCGAGCGCGTCGAACAGGACGCCCGTGTACCGGTCGACGGCGGGCATCGTCGGTGCCGTCCGCAGTCGCCGGTTGTGGGCGACATCACCGGCCTGACGCTCACTCAGCTTCAGCACACGCCGCGACTCCTGCTCGTCGGCTGCGAGATCGACGAGCGCATCCAGCACGGCGGCGCGGTGCGGGGCCAGACCGGGCAGGGCCAACGAGGGCAGGTCGAGCGGGACGTCGACGCCCCCCTCTCGCTTCGTCTCGGACGGAGGGAGCAGGATCTTCATGAAACCTCGGTGGATGCAGACGCGTCCGCCTCGGGACCCGAGCGGGTACCGAGGCGGACGCGTCGAAAGGAGAAAGCTAGGCGATGAGAGCCGCGTTGCCGGCCACGATCGTCAGGGTGTCGCCCTCCATCGAGAGGAAGCCGTCCTGCGCGTTGGCCAGCACCTTGGTGCCATCCGACTGCGTGATGCGAACCTGCCCCTCGGCGAGGATGGCCAGCACCGGCTCGTGGCCGCTCATGAAGCCGATCTCACCCTCGACGGTCTTGGCGACCACGAGGCTCGCCTCTCCCGTCCAGACCTCCGCATCCGCGGAGACGAGGCTGACATGCAGCGCCATGGTCAGCCGTTCTCCTTCTGGATCTTCGCCCACTGCTCTTCGACGTCGGAGATACCACCGACGTTGAAGAAGGCCTGCTCGGCGACGTGGTCGAAGTCACCGCGGGTGATCGCATCGAACGACTCGATGGTCTCCTTGAGCGGGACGGTCGAACCCTCGACACCCGTGAACTTCTTGGCCATGTAGGTGTTCTGCGAGAGGAACTGCTGGATACGACGTGCGCGCGACACGACGATCTTGTCTTCCTCGGAGAGCTCGTCGACACCGAGGATCGCGATGATCTCCTGCAGCTCCTTGTTCTTCTGGAGGATCTGCTTGACGGTCGTCGCGACGCGGTAGTGGTCCTCGCCCAAGTAACGGGGGTCCATGATGCGCGACGTCGAGGTCAGCGGGTCGATGGCGGGGTACAGACCCTTCGAGGCGATCTCACGAGACAGCTCGGTCGTGGCGTCGAGGTGGGCGAAGGTGGTCGCCGGAGCCGGGTCGGTGTAGTCATCGGCCGGCACGTAGATCGCCTGCAGCGAGGTGATCGAGTGACCACGCGTCGAGGTGATGCGCTCCTGGAGCACACCCATCTCATCGGCGAGGTTCGGCTGGTAACCCACGGCCGAGGGCATGCGGCCCAGCAGCGTCGAGACCTCGGAACCGGCCTGCGTGAAGCGGAAGATGTTGTCGATGAAGAGCAGCACGTCCTGCTTCTGCACGTCACGGAAGTACTCCGCCATCGTCAGAGCCGACAGCGCGACGCGCAGACGCGTCCCCGGCGGCTCGTCCATCTGGCCGAAGACGAGGGCGGTCTTGTCGAAGACGCCCGCCTCCTCCATCTCGTGGATCAGGTCGTTACCCTCACGGGTACGCTCACCGACACCTGCGAACACCGACACACCACCGTGGTCCTGCGCGACGCGCTGGATCATCTCCTGGATGAGCACGGTCTTGCCGACACCGGCACCACCGAACAGGCCGATCTTTCCACCGAGCACATACGGCGTGAGGAGGTCGATCGACTTGATGCCGGTCTCGAACATCTGAGTCTTGGACTCGAGCTGGTCGAAGTTCGGAGCCTTGCGGTGGATGGGCCAGCGCTCGGTGACCTCGAAGGTCTCGCCGGGCTCGAGGTTCAGCACCTCGCCGATGACGTTGAAGACCTTGCCCTTCGTCACGTCACCGACGGGAACCGAGATGGCCTCACCGGTGTCGCGAACCTCCTGACCGCGGACGATACCGTCGGTCGGGTTCAGGGCGATGGCGCGGACGAGGTCGTCGCCGAGGTGCTGAGCGACCTCGAGCGTGATCTCGGTGGACTCTTCGCCCAACTCGATCGTCGTCTTCAGGGCGTTGTAGATGTCGGGGATCGAGTCGTGCG
Organism: Microbacterium aurugineum; assembly: GCF_023101205.1. Lineage (NCBI taxonomy): Bacteria > Bacillati > Actinomycetota > Actinomycetes > Micrococcales > Microbacteriaceae > Microbacterium > Microbacterium aurugineum. Next base: position 2,012,931 of record NZ_CP078078.1, read on the forward strand.
GGAACTCGATGTCGACAACCGGACCGTTGACGCGTGCGACGCGCCCGACGACCGCGGTCGCCGGCTGGTCAGCCGGAGCGGTGAGGGTCATTTTCGTCTCTTTCCTGATGGTCTATTTGCTCGAGAGGGCGTCGGCGCCGCCGACGATCTCCGCGATCTGCTGCGTGATCTCCGCCTGGCGCGCATTGTTGCGCAGACGGGTGTAGTCGGTGATGAGCTTGTCGGCGTTGTCGCTGGCCGACTTCATCGCCTTCTGCGTCGCTGCCTGCTTCGCGGCGGACGACTGGAGAAGTGCGTTGAAGACGCGGCTCTGGATGTACACCGGCAGGATGGCGTCGAGGACGGTCTCGGCATCCGGCTCGAACTCGTACAGCGGGTAAACGGTGTTGCCCGCCTCCGACTCATCGGCTTCCGTGATCTCCAGCGGGAGCAGACGCACGGACTCCGGCGACTGCGTCATCATGCTGACGAAACGGTTGTACACGAGGTGGATCTCGTCGACGCCGCCGTCCTGTCCCCCGCGGGCGAAGGCTTCGAGCAGCGAGGCGGAGATCTCCTCGGCGGTGTGGAACGACGGGGTGTCGGTGTCACCGGTCCACTCCGCAGCGGCCGCGAGTCGACGGAACTGGAAGTATCCGACCGCCTTGCGTCCGATGAGGTAGAAGACCGGCTCCTTGCCCTGCTCGCGCAGGAGCTCCGCGACCTCGAGACCCTCACGGAGGATCTGCGAGTTGAAGGCTCCGGCGAGACCGCGGTCCGAGGAGAAGATCACGACCGCGGAGCGGGTGATGTTCTCGGACTCGCGGGTCAGCGGGTGATCCACGTTCGAGTGCGTCGCGACGGCCGATACGGCCCTCGTCACGGCTCGCGCGAAGGGGGTGGACGCCTTGACGCGTGCCATCGCCTTCTGGATGCGCGAAGCCGCGATGAGTTCCATCGCCTTCGTGATCTTCTTGGTCGTCTGAGCAGAAGAGATCTTCTGCTTGTAGACCCTGAGTTGAGCGCCCATATGTCAGTACCTCACGCGGTTACGCGCGACGACCCTTGACGATCTTCTCCTGGTTGACGTCCTCAGCCTCAGCCGCAGCGTACTCCTCGTGACCGGGGGCGCCGATGGCGTGACCCTTGCCACCCTGGAATTCCAGGACGAAGGCATCCGTCTGCTTCTCGAGCTCGGCGACCGTGGCGTCATCGAGGACGTTCGTGTCGCGCAGAGTGTCGAGGACCTTGGTGTTGCGACGCAGGTAATCCAGGAGTTCGCGTTCGAAGCGCAGGACGTCTTCGACCTCGATCGTGTCGAGCTTGCCGTTGGTACCGGCCCAGATCGAGACGACCTGCTCTTCGACGGGGTACGGCGAGTACTGCGGCTGCTTGAGCAGCTCGGTCAGACGCGCACCGCGAGAGAGCTGACGACGCGAAGCCGCGTCGAGGTCGGACGCGAACATCGCGAACGCCTCGAGGGAGCGGTACTGCGCGAGCTCCAGCTTCAACGTTCCCGAAACCTTCTTGATCGACTTGACCTGCGCGTCACCACCGACTCGCGAGACCGAGATACCCACGTCGACCGCCGGACGCTGGTTGGCGTTGAAGAGGTCGGACTGGAGGAAGATCTGGCCGTCCGTGATGGAGATCACGTTGGTGGGGATGTACGCGGAGACGTCGTTCGCCTTGGTCTCGATGATCGGGAGACCCGTCATGGAACCGGCACCGAGCTCGTCGGAGAGCTTCGCGCAACGCTCGAGCAGACGGGAGTGCAGGTAGAACACGTCACCGGGGTAAGCCTCGCGGCCCGGCGGGCGGCGGAGGAGGAGGGAGACGGCACGGTAGGCCTCGGCCTGCTTGGACAGGTCATCGAAGATGATCAGCACGTGCTTGCCGCCGTACATCCAGTGCTGGCCGATGGCCGAACCGGTGTAGGGCGCGAGGTACTTGAAGCCTGCGGGGTCGGAAGCCGGAGCGGCCACGATCGTGGTGTACTCCAGCGCGCCGGCCTCTTCGAGCGCGCCCTTCACCGAAGCGATGGTCGAGCCCTTCTGACCGATGGCGACGTAGATGCAGCGAACCTGCTTGCTGACGTCGCCCGACTCCCAGTTGGCCTTCTGGTTGATGATCGTGTCGATCGCGATCGCCGTCTTGCCGGTCTGGCGGTCGCCGATGATGAGCTGACGCTGACCACGACCGACGGGGATCATCGCGTCGATGGCCTTGATGCCGGTCTGCATCGGCTCGTGCACCGACTTGCGCTGCATGACGCCCGGGGCCTGGAGCTCGAGAGCGCGGACGCCCTCGGTCTCGATGGCGCCGAGGCCGTCGATCGGGTTGCCGAGCGGGTCGACCACACGACCCAGGTAGCCGTCGCCGACCGGAACCGAGAGGACCTCGCCGGTGCGGGTGACTTCCTGTCCGGCTTCGACACCGGTGAACTCGCCGAGGACGACGACACCGATCTCGTGCTCGTTGAGGCTCTGCGCGAGACCCTTGGTGCCGTCCGCGAAGATGACGAGCTCGTTCGCCATGACGCCGGGCAGTCCCTCGACGTGCGCGATGCCGTCTGCGGCGTCGATGACGGTGCCGACCTCGGTCGCCCCGGCCCCGGAGGGCTCGTATGCGGCGGCGAAGTCCTTCAGCGCGTCACGGATGACGTCGGGGCTGATCGATAGTTCTGCCATTGTCTTCCCTTTGTATCTGGGTGCGCGGTTCCCCGCGCGAAGTCGTGTTAGCCCGCGAGCTTCTGGCGAAGGTCGGCGAGTCGTGCGGAGATGCTGCCGTCGATGACGTCATCGGCGATCTGCACACGCAGACCTCCGACGACGGCAGGGTCGATGACGACGTTGAGCGAGACCTGACCGTCATAGCGACGCGAGAGCGAGTCGCTGAGACGGGTGCGCTGCGCATCGCTGAGAGGTGCCGCGGTGTGCACCGTGGCGACCACGCGACCGCGCTGGCTCGAGACGATGCTCATCGCCCGGTTCAGCAGTCGCCGGATCCGGCGTCCGCGCGGCTCGCGCACGAACGAGGTGATGATCAGCGTCGAGGCGGCGCTCGTGGAGCCCTCGGCCAGGAGACGCTCGATGAGCGCACTCTTGGCATCTTCTCCTCCGACGCGGCTGCCCAGAGCGAGCTCGAGCTCGGGGTTGGCGGCGATCACCCGGGAGAAGCCGAACAGCTCCCCCTCGATGTCGACGCCCGGCTCCGCGATCGCTGCCGCGCGGATCGCGAGCTCCTCGATACCGTCGACGAGCTCACCCGCGTTCGACCAGCGCTCAGCGACGACGGTCTTCAGAACGTCCTGAGCGCCTGCGGAGAACCCGCCGAACACCGCGGTGACGACGTTCTGTCGTGCCACGGCGGGAGCGGAAGGGTCAGCAAGCGCGCCGCTCAGCTGGGACGACTCGCTCACGGCACGCGCGGCAGCCAGCAGCTCCCGTGCGGTGTCGAGAGAGAGGTCCTTCGCTGCGGCAAGCGTCTTGATGGATGCCGCGAGTGCCTGAGTGGTCGCGCTGCCCATTACTGAGCCGCCTTCTCGGATGACTCGAGCTCGGCGAGGAAGCGGTCGACGACGGCCGTCGCACGTGCGTCGTCGGAGAGCGTCTCACCGACCACGCCACCGGCGAGGTCGATGGCGAGCGTTCCGACCTCGCTGCGGAGCGAGACGAGAGCGGTCTGCCGCTCGGCCTCGATCTGCGTGTGCGCGGTGGCGGTGATGCGAGCGGCCTCGGAAGCCGCAGCTTCCTTCGCCTCGGCGACGATCTTCTTGCCGTCCTCACGGGCGGCCTCACGGATCTCGCCGGCCTCGGTGCGCGCCTCAGCGAGCTGACGCGTGTACTCCTCGAGCGCAGCTTCAGCCTGCTTCTGAGCCTCGTCGGCCTTCGCGATGTTTCCCTCGATCGCGGCGGACCGCTTGTCGAGCATCGCCGTCAGACGCGGAAGCGCGAACTTCCAGACGACGAAGAGGATGACGATGAACCAGAGGCCCGACCAGATGATGTCGTACCACGCAGGGATGAGAGGGTTGTTCGGCTCACCCTCTGCTGCGAGGTTCGTGACAAGAGCGTTCAGCATCCTGTCTCCTTCAGAAGTCGGTGAGGATTACGGGAAGGGGATGAATGCGACGGCGATGCCGACGAACGCAAGCGCCTCGGTGAAGGCGATACCGATCCACATGAGGACCTGGAGACGACCGGCCAGCTCGGGCTGACGGGCGACACCCTCGATGGTCTTGCCGACGACGATGCCGACGCCGATGGCCGGGCCGATGGCTGCGAGGCCGTAGCCGACCGCTCCGAGGTGACCGTTGATTTCAGCGAGAACCGTAGTAGCGTCCACGGGTTTTTCCTTTCGTTGGGTGGGAAGGCGTATGCCTGCCCGCTCAGTGCTCTTCTGCGACCGCGAGCTGGATGTAGACCGCGGTGAGGACGGTGAAGACGTATGCCTGGAGGACGGCGACCAGAATCTCGAAGAGAGTGAAGGCGCCGCCGAAGGCGAGGGTTCCGACACCGAGCGCGGCCCAGCCGCCGCCTGCGGTGAAGAAGAAGAACTGGGTCGCGGAGAACGCGAGGACCAGGATCATGTGCCCCACGACGAGGTTCATGAGAAGACGCAGCGTCAGCGTGACGGGGCGGAGGATGAACGTCGAGATGAGTTCGATGACCGCGACGATCGGCATGGCGGCGACCGGCACACCCTGCGGGAACAGGGAGTTCTTGAAGAACTTGAAGCCATGGCGCTTGATGCCGGCGTAGATGAAGGTCACATAGCTGACCACCGCGAGCGTGAGCGGAACCGCGATGATCGCGGTGCCCGGCATGTTCAGGAACGGGATGATTCCCGTGATGTTCATGAACAGCACCATGAAGAAGATCGTGGTGAGGATCGGCAGGAACCGATCGCCGTCCTTGCGCCCGAGCATGTCGTGGGCGACGTTGGTGCGGACGAAGCCGAGGCCCATCTCCACCAGGCTCTGGAAGCGTCCGGGGACGACCTTCATGCGGCGGGTTCCGAGCCAGAGGATCAGCACCACGGCGATCACCGCGAGCAACTGGACCAGGTGGATCCGGTTCACGGGGACGGGGCCGACGTGGAAGAGGATCTCCGGGAAGAAATCGTCGATCGAAGGGCCGTGGAACTCACCGTCGGAGGCAAGTCGGGGGGTCAGGGTCGCAGCAAGATTAAACAGCGCGGGCTCCAGCTTCGGGGCACCGGTCTAAACCGGGGCGACGATGGTCGGTGTGCTACACAGCGCAAGCGCTCGCGGGCGAGCGGCGGGCACGGTTCAACAGTATCAGAATCTGAGGGGACCCTAAGACCGCGGGGCCTCGTCGACGGGCCCTTCTCCGATGTCGTTGGCCCTTCCGGGGGCACGGTCCTCCGGCACCTCCGTCGGAAGCGATATATCGCTTACGTTCGGCAACCGCATGCGGGTGAGGACGATGACGTCGATCGCGAGCGACATCAGCACGCCGGCGACGATCGAGAGGAAGAAGACCATCGGGTGCAGCCACGGCTGCCCCGCGAGAAGGATCATCGCCACCACGAACAGACCCAGCTTCAGCAGCCACCCCCCGAGGACGATGGCGAAGAAGAGCTGCACGTAGATCGGATCGCCGTACCAGCGGTTGGCGATGAGGATGCTGATCCCGGTGATGGCCAGGAAGAGTGCGGCGAGCAGCACGCCCAGCAGCCCACTGACCAGCCCCTCCCCCTGGGCCACGAGGTAGCCGACGCCACCGGCGATGATCGCGAGCACGGCGGTGGCCACGCCCGATGCGATGAGTGTGCGCCGGAGGATCGGCGTGCTGGAAACGGGGCTCGGGCTCATCAGGACTCCACGGGTGTCGGGTCGGTTTCGGCGGCCGCGGGGTTCTTCCTGCGGCGGGTGGGGCTCAGGGTGACGACGAGGCAGGCGGCGATGCCCACGATGCCGAAGCCGACGCCCGGGAGGTACTGTCCCGGCCAGTCCTCCCGCGCACCGACGTACATCAGGAGGACGGCGATCGAGATGACGGCCGTCCACGCGTAGAAGATGAGGACTGCGTCGCGGTCCCGGTGCCCGAGGTCGAGCATCCGGTGATGCAGGTGCTTGCGATCGGGCGAGAACGGCGAACGCCCCGCACTCATGCGACGGAGCACCGCGAGACCGAAGTCGAGCAGCGGCAGCAGGACGACGAGCAGGGGCAGCAGGATCGGCAGGAAGGCACCGACGAGCTGCGAACGTCCGAGACGCTCGGGGTCCAAGGCGGACGGGTCCATCTGCCCGGTGATGGCGATCGCCGAGGTCGCCATCAGCAGCCCGATCACCAGAGCGCCGGAGTCGCCCATGAAGAGCTTCGCCGGGCTCCAGTTCAGCGGGAGGAAGCCCAGGCAGGCACCGATCAGCACGGCGGCGAGGAAGGTCGACAGATTGAAGTAGCTGGAGGCGCCGGAGTCACGCGTGAAGATGTACGAGTAGGCGAAGAAGACACCGTTGGAGATGAGGCACACGCCCGCGACGAGACCGTCGAGCCCATCGATGAAGTTCACCGCGTTCATGACGATGACGATCGCGAACATCGTGATCGTGATGCTCAGCCAGCTCGAGACCACGATGAGATCGCCGAAGGGCAGGGACAGGATCTGCAGCCCCCCGCCGACCGTGATGAGGCCGGCGGCCAGGAACTGCGCACCGAGCTTGATCATCCAGTCGATGTCCCAGAGGTCGTCCACGACCCCGATGATCGCGATCAGCAGCGAAGCGCCGAGGATCGACCACATCGTCTGCGGCGGGATCCAGATGCTCTGGAAGAACGGGTTGATGGCGGAGAACCCGAAAGCGGCCGCGATGCCGAGGAAGATCGCCACACCGCCGAGTCGTGGCGTGGGCGTGGTGTGCACATCACGCTCACGGATGCCGGGATACAGCTTGAAGCGAAGGCTCAGTCGCCAGACCGCCCAGGTCAGCGCGAAGGTGATCGCTGCCGTGAGGATGACCGTGGCGAGATACTGCTTCACGAATCCGCGTCCTGCTGCTCCTCCGCGTGCTCGTGCCCCTCGTGCTGCTCCTCCGGCTCGAGGAGGTCACCCAGCACGTCGTGCAGCTGTTCACGCGTCACCGCACCGTCGCGGAGGATGCGCACCGTTCCGGCATCTGCATCCCCACCCCGGCGCACGAGGGAGGTGGCATCGACGATCGTGGAGGCGATGCCGTCCTTGCTCAGTCCATCGGCGAGGTACACGGCGACACTGTCACCCAGCATCTTCTCCGCATCGAGCGCCGAGATCGCCGCCGCCCGTCCGGTGAGGTTCGCGCTGGACACCGCGAGCGGTCCGGTCTCGGCCAGGAGCTCCAACGCCACGCGGCCTTCCGGCATGCGGACGGCGACGGTCCCCTGGGTCTCGCCGAGGTCCCACACCAGCGAGGGCTGTGCGGGGAGCACGATCGTGAGCCCACCGGGCCAGAACGCCTCCACCAGCCGCTCGACCGGTTCCGGCACGGACTCGGCGAGGGCGGCGAGCGTCTCCTTCGTGCCGATGAGAACGGGCGGCGGCTGATCGCGTCCCCTCCCCTTCGCATCGAGGAGCCGCTGCACGGCGGCCGGTGAGAAGGCGTCGGCAGCGACGCCGTAGACGGTATCGGTGGGCATCACGATGAGGTCGCCACGGCCGATCGCCTGGCGCGCATGGCGCATGCCGGCGAGCAGCTGCGATTCGTCGCGGCAGTCGAAGATGGTGGACATGACGGTTCGATTCTATGCGGCGCGGGTATGTCGGATGCTCGGAGGCTGCTGATCAGGGCCTGAGCGCCGTGGTGGTGCGGTCGCGCAGGGTGAGATCGCGATGCGTCGCCGTCGCCCGCCATCCGTCCGCAGCCAGGATGTCGCGGATCGACTCCCCCTGCAGCTCTCCGTGCTCGATGACCAGAAGTCCCCCGGGATGCAGCAGACGCAGCGCGCGGGAGCTGAGCGCCCGCACCACGTCGAGGCCGTCCTGTCCCCCGTAGAGCGCCAGCGCGGGATCGAAGAGCCGCACCTCGGGGTCGCGCGGGATCGCCTCATCGGGAACGTACGGCGGATTCGAGATCACGACCGTCGCCGTGCCGTCCAACTCGGGGAAGGCCTCTCTCAGATCGGAGAGCACGAGCGTCAGATTCTCGACTCCCGCGACGTTGCGCCGTGCCCACTCGTGCGCATCCTCGGAGAGCTCCGCAGCGAAGATCCGCGCATGCGGCACCTCGGTCGCCATCGCCAGCGCGATCGCGCCGCTCCCGGTCCCGAGGTCGACGCCGATCGGTGCCGACTCCGGGGAGTTCAGCAGCGCATCGATCGCGTACTGCACGACGGTCTCCGTCTCCGGACGCGGCACGAAGACACCGGGGCCGACGGCCAGTTCGAGGTGGCGGAAGGGCGCCGAGCCCGTGATGTGCTGCAACGGCTCGCGTGCGGCACGGCGGGTCACCAGAGCATCCAGCGCCGCCGCCCGCTCGTCGTCGAGGCCGTCTCCGCGGACGATGCCGGCCTGCACCTCGCCACGTCGACGGCCGAGGACATGACCTGCGAGCAGTTCGGCGTCGACCAGAGGATCCGGGACGCCGGCGTCGGTCAGGCGCTGGGCTGCGGCACGGACGTGCGCCGCCAGAGAGGTGTCGGACATGCCTTCCAGCGTAGAGTGCACGCGCCTGTCACATAGGCGCCGTCCACTCCCCTCTCCCCTAGGCTGGTCCGGCAGCGATCCCGCACAGGAAGGCTCCTCATGCCCGGCATCCACTCCGACATCACGACCGCGTTCGGCAACACGCCGCTCGTTCGTCTGAACCGCGTGACCGAAGGCCTGGGAGCCACCGTGCTCGCCAAGCTCGAATACTACAACCCCGCGTCCAGCGTGAAGGACCGCATCGGCATCGCGATGATCAACGCCGCCGAAGCCTCGGGCGAGCTGAAGCCGGGTGGCACGATCGTCGAGTCGACCAGTGGCAACACGGGCATCGCCCTCGCGATGGTCGGAGCAGCACGCGGATACCGCGTCATCCTCACGATGCCGGCCTCCATGTCGAAGGAGCGCCGGGTCCTGCTCAAGGCGTTCGGCGCCGAGATCGTGCTCACGGACCCCACCAAGGGCATGAGCGGTGCGATCGAGGAGACGAAGCGCATCGTGGCCGAGACGCCGGGCGCTATCTGGATCCGTCAGTTCGAGAACCCGGCCAACCCGCAGATCCACCGCGAGACCACGGCGCAGGAGATCCTCCGCGACACCGACGGCGCGATCGACATCTTCGTCGCCGGGGTCGGAACCGGCGGAACCGTCACCGGCACCGGCCAGGCCCTCAAGGCCGCGAAGCCCGGTGTGCAGGTCATCGCCGTCGAACCCAAGGACTCCCCCGTCCTCAGCGAAGGACACCCCGGCCCGCACAAGATCCAGGGCATCGGTCCGAACTTCGTCCCGGACGTGCTCGACCGCGACGTGATCGACGAGATCATCACCGCCGAATTCGACGAGTCCCTCCGCGTCGCCCGCGACCTCGCCGCCACGGAGGGTCTGCTCGTGGGCATGTCCTCCGGGGCCGCCGTGTCCGCGGCGCTGAAGGTGGCGGCCCGCGCCGAGAACGCGGGCAAGACGATCGTCGTGGTGATCCCGGACACCGGTGAGCGCTACCTCTCCACCGCGCTGTTCGAGGACCTGCGCGAAGACTGAGATCTCCGATGGGCATCATCGGGCGAATGCGCGAAGACATCGCGGCAGCCCGTCTCCGTGATCCGGCCGCACGCAGCGCCGTCGAGGTGGCGCTCCTGTACCCGGGACTCCACGCGATCTGGGCGCACCGCGTCTCGCACGCGCTCTGGCGACGGCGACTCCGACTGCTCGCGCGCGCCGGATCGCAGCTGTCACGCTGGATGACCGGGATAGAGATCCACCCGGGCGCGAAGATCGGGCGCCGCTTCTTCATCGACCACGGCATGGGCGTGGTCATCGGCGAGACCAGCGAGATCGGTGACGACGTGATGCTGTATCACGGCGTCACCCTCGGCGGACGCACTCGCACCGCAGGGAAACGCCATCCGACCCTCGAGGACGGCGTGGCCGTGGGCGCCGGCGCGAAGATCCTCGGCCCCGTGACGATCGGGGCCGCCTCCGTGATTGGCGCGAACGCCGTGGTCACGCGCGATGCGCCCGCCGACAGCGTGTTGGTCGGCGTTCCCGCGAAACCACGACAGCGCAGCGCCGGTGAGGACACCCGCGCGCTGCTCACCGCTCCGGACTACGCGATCTGAGCGTCGGGCGTCGCTGCACGACTCAGCGTCGTGCGCCCTTGACGGACTCGACCTTCTTGCGCAGGAAGATCAGCGGCAGCAGGACGCTGCCCAGCGCGGTGATCAACCACACGATCACCGATCCGAGAAGCCAGCCGGTGAGATCGGTGATGCGGAGTCCGCCGATGGGAAGCAGCACCACGATGATCAGCGAGATCAGGGTCGAGAAGATGCCGATGCCGCCCATGAGCACGGGCGCGTAGCGATTCGCCATCTTGCCGACCCACGGTGCCAGGACGCTCTGCAGGATCGCGAAGATCAGGATGCAGATGACGAAGCCCCACCACTTGTCCCATTCGATCTGGAACCCTTCGAGAGCGAGGTCGGCGACGATCAGGCCGAGGCCGGCCGATATCACGTACATCAGACCGCGGAACAGGAGTGTGATCACGGCCCGAGCCTAGCGCTCAGCGTGGCTTCGCGCCTCAGGATTCGGCGCCGAGTGCGGCGAGCCGCGCTTCCTCATCCGCGGTGATCGCGCTCTCGATCAGCGGGTCCAGCGCGCCGTCCATCACCTGATCGAGGTTGTAGGCCTTGAAGCCGGTGCGGTGGTCCGCGATCCGATTCTCCGGGAAGTTGTACGTGCGGATGCGCTCGGAGCGGTCCATCCCGCGGATCTGCGAACGGCGCGCGTCGGACGCCGCCGCGTCGAGCTCCTCCTGCTGCCTCGCGAGCAGTCGGGCGCGAAGCACGCGCATTCCGGCCTCGCGGTTCTGCAACTGCGACTTCTCGTTCTGCATCGACACGACGATGCCCGTGGGGACGTGGGTGATGCGCACGGCGGAATCCGTCGTGTTCACCGACTGCCCGCCGGGGCCGGACGAGCGGAAGACATCGATCTTGAGATCGTTCTGATCGATGTGGATCTCCTCCGGCTCATCCACCTCGGGAAAGACCAGCACACCCGTCGTGGAGGTATGGATGCGTCCCTGCGACTCGGTGGCCGGCACACGCTGCACGCGATGCACGCCCCCCTCGTACTTGAGATGCGCCCAGACGCCCTGCGCGGGGTCGGACGAGGAGCCCTTGATCGCGACCTGCACGTCCTTGTAGCCGCCCAGGTCGGACTCGTTGCGCTCCAGGAGCTCCGTCTTCCAGCCTTTGGAGGCGGCGTACTGGATGTACATGCGCAGCAGGTCGGCTGCGAACAGTGCGGACTCCGCACCGCCTTCACCGGCCTTGATCTCCATGATCACGTCACGCGCATCGTCCGGGTCACGCGGGATGAGCAGACGACGCAGACGTTCCTGGGACTCCTGCACCTCCTCCTCCATCGCGGGGATCTCCGCCGCGATGGACTCGTCTTCCCGGGCGAACTCGCGAGCCGTCTCCAGATCATCGGTCGCCGCGACCCATGCCTCGTAGGCGGCGACGATGCGCGACAACTCGGCATAGCGACGGTTCACACGCTTCGCGCGGGCGGCGTCGGCGTGCACCGCCGGGTCGGAGAGCTCCTCCTGAACCCGGCGGTGCTCGTCGATCAGAGTCTGGACGGACTCGAACACGGCTCGGCCGCTCAGCGGATGTTGTTGTCGTGCCCGTGCGCGCCCGAGGGGAGCGTGGGGATCGACTTCTGCATCTGCACGAGGAACTCGACGTTCGAGTTGGTCTCCTTGAGCTTGCCGAGGACGACCTCGAGGGCCTGCTGCTGGTCGAGGCCGGCGAGGGCGCGACGCAGCTTCCACGTGATCTTGACCTCGTCGGCCGACAGCAGCATCTCCTCGCGACGGGTGCTCGACGCGTTCACGTCGACCGCCGGGAAGATGCGCTTGTCCGCGAGCGCACGCGACAGGCGCAGCTCGCTGTTGCCGGTGCCCTTGAACTCCTCGAAGATGACCTCGTCCATCTTCGACCCGGTCTCGACCAGGGCGGTGGCGAGGATCGTGAGGGATCCACCGTTCTCGATGTTGCGCGCGGCTCCGAAGAAGCGCTTGGGCGGGTAGAGCGCGGAGGCGTCGACACCACCGGTGAGCACACGACCCGAGGCCGGAGCCGCCAGGTTGTAGGCACGGCCGAGGCGCGTGATGGAGTCGAGCAGCACGACGACGTCGCGACCGAGCTCGACCAGACGCTTCGCACGCTCGATCGCGAGCTCCGCCACGGTGGTGTGGTCTTCGGCGGGGCGGTCGAACGTGGAGGCGATGACCTCGCCCTTGACCGAGCGCTCCATGTCGGTGACCTCTTCGGGGCGCTCGTCGACGAGCACGACCATGAGGTGGACTTCAGGGTTGTTCTGCGCGATCGCGTTCGCGATCTGCTGCAGCACGATCGTCTTGCCAGCCTTGGGCGGAGCGACGATGAGGCCACGCTGTCCCTTGCCGACCGGGGCGACCAGGTCGATGATGCGCTGGGTCAGCTTCTCGGGAGCCGTCTCCAGACGCAGGCGCTCCTGCGGGTAGAGCGGAGTGAGCTTGCCGAACTCCACACGCGTGGCCGCGTCGTCGATCGACAGACCGTTGATGGAGTCGACCTTGACCAGCGCGTTGTACTTCTGACGGCCCTGCTGCTCGCCTTCGCGCGGCTGCTTGATCGAGCCGACGACGGCGTCACCCTTGCGCAGGTTGTACTTCTTGACCTGTCCGAGCGAAACGTAGACGTCGCTCGGTCCGGCGAGGTAGCCGGTCGTGCGGACGAACGCGTAGTTGTCGAGGACGTCGAGGATGCCGGCGATCGGGATCAGGACATCGTCCTCGCCGATCTCCGTGTCGAACTCATCGGTCGGAGCACCGTTGCGGCGCTTGTTGCGCTGGCGGTTGCGGTTGCTGCCGCCGGACTGCTCGTCATCCCCGGCCGGCTGCGCCTGCTGGTCCTGCCCGGAGCTGTTCTGCCCGCGTCCTCGGTTGCGGCTGCGGTTGCGGTTGCGACCACGCCCGCCCTGCTCCTCACCACTGTCGGAGTCGGAGCCGGAGTCGCCGTTCTGAGGCGCGTCGGCGGGAGCGGCGTCTGCTGCCGTGTCCTTCACCGGCGCGGCGGCATCGGCGTCGGGCGTCGACTTCTGCGCACCGCGGCGACCGCGTCCCGTCGACTTCGGTGCGGATTCCGCAGCGGCTTCGGCCGGGGCGGCGTCTGCAGCCGGAGCATCCGAGGAAGCGGTATCCGCGGCGGGAGCCTCGGCGTCCGCCTTCTTCGCGCGGCTCCGACGCGGTGTCTTCGCCTTCGGCGCCGCCTCGGGCGACTCGGCGGACGCCTCCGCAGATGCGGGCTCGCTCGTCGTGGCGGCAGCCGCCTTCGTCGTCTTCGCCTTCGTCGTCTTCGGCTTCGCGGGCTTCTCGGCGCTCTCGACCTTTTCCGCGTTCTCGGCCTTCTCGGCCTTCTCCGCGGTCGTGGCGGTGCTCGCACGACGCGGTGCGCGCTTGCGCGCCGGCGCCGTCTCGGTGGTCGCTGCAGCAGCTTCCGCGGCCGGTGCCGACGAATCGTTCTGGGTCTCGGAGAGGTTCTCCACGAGTACTCCCTTATATGTCATGGGGAATGAGCGTTGAACGCGCACAACGGGTGCTGCGCACGATCGCACGGGCCGGCGCTCAGCGCCAGCCAGCCTCGGCACTTGTGCCTCAAGGGTTTGCGTGCGGGTCTTGCAAGAGTTGCAATGGGGCCAGATTCACGTCGTTACGTGGAGCCCTCCGCTCGAGTCCCCACTGTACCACCACGAACGTCGACTGCGAGCAGGAGCGCCTCCCACGGGGTGTCGGTGACCTGGTCGGCCAGCTCCACCGCGTCTTGACGACTCCCCGGTCCGTCCGCGAGGACGAGAACGCTCGGCCCGGCACCGGAGACGACCGCCGCGAAGCCCGCCTTGCGCAGCGCCTGCACGAGTCGCTGGGTCTCCGGCATGGCCCCGGCCCGGTAGTCCTGATGAAGCCGATCGGCAGTCGCATCGAGGAGCAGTTCCGGGCTCTGCATGAGGGCGGCGATCAACAGCGCCGAGCGGGAGACGTTGAACACCGCATCCGCTGTGGACACATGGGGCGGCTGCAGCGATCGCGCCTGCGAGGTGGACATCGTGTAGGCCGGGACGAGGACGAGCGGCGAGACACCGCGGTGCACGAGCAGCTTCTTGTGCTGCGGGCCGTGCTCTCCCATCCAGGCGATCGTCAATCCGCCGAAGAGCGCAGGGGCGACGTTGTCGGGGTGGCCCTCGATCTCGGTGGCCAGGCGCAACAGATCGGTGTCGCCGATCTCGACGTCGCCCGCGAGGAGCCCCTTCGCCGCGAGCACCCCCGCGGCGACGGCAGCCCCGGAGGATCCGAGACCGCGGCCGTGCGGCACGCCGTTCTCGGCGACGATGCGCAGTCCGGGCACCGGTCGGCCCGCGTCCGCGAAGACATAGGCGATCGTCCGGACGATGAGGTTCGAGGCGTCGCGCGGAATCTCGGCCGCACCCGAACCGGTGACCTCGATGTCGAGTTCACCGGCCGGCAGCGCGGTGACCTGGAGCGTGTCGTAGATGCTGAGGGCCAGGCCGAGCGTGTCGAATCCCGGACCGAGGTTCGCACTGGTCGCGGGGACCCGCACCTCGACGGTGCGCCCCTCGACGGATACCCCGTCGACCGGGGGCAGTGCTGTCGCCACCGTCACTCGCCTTCCACGCGGAGCACCGACACGACCCGTGCCACGACGGCACTGTCGGCAAGGGCGTCGACGGTGGCGCTGAGTGCCTGCTCGGTCGCACGGTGGGTTCCGATGATCAACCGTGCGGTCGGCTCGTCCTCGCCTTCGACGGTCTGCACGACGGTCGCGACGGAGACTCCTCCGTCGCTGAGGATGCCCGCGACCGTGGCGAGCACTCCGGGCGCATCCGAGACCTCGAGCGTGATCTGGTAGCGCGTGGTGACGTGTCCGATCGGGACGACCGGAAGATTGGCGCGGGTCGATTCGCCCACGCCGACGCCGCCGGCGATGTGGCGACGGGCCGCCGAGACCACGTCTCCGAGCACGGCGGACGCGGTCTGGACGCCACCGGCACCCGCACCGTAGAACATCAGGGATCCGGCGGCCTCCGCCTCGACGAACACGGCGTTGTTGGCACCGTGCACCGAAGCGAGGGGGTGGGAGTTCGGGACAAGCGCCGGGTACACGCGCACCGAGATCGACTCGGCACCGTTCGCCTCGATCCGCTCGCACACGGCGAGCAGCTTGATCACGAAGCCCGCTGCGCGCGCCTCCTCGATCATCGACGGGGTGATCGACGTGATCCCCTCGCGGTACACGGCATCGAGCGGCACCGCGGTGTGGAAGGCGAGGCTCGCGAGGATCGCGGCCTTCTGCGCGGCGTCATAGCCCTCGACATCGGCGGTCGGGTCGGCCTCGGCGTACCCGAGGCGCTGCGCGTCGGCGAGCACATCGGCGAAGTCCGCGCCCTCGCTGTCCATCCGATCGAGGATGTAGTTCGTGGTGCCGTTCACGATGCCCATGATGCGCACCACCCGGTCGCCCGCCAGCGAGTCGCGCAGGGGGCGGATGATCGGGATCGCACCCGCCGCCGCGGCTTCGTAGTACACGGAGGCACCGACGCGGTCGGCCGCTTCGAACAGCTCGGGGCCGTGGGTCGCCAGCAGCGCCTTGTTGGCCGTGACCACGTCCGCACCGGCGCCGATCGCCTGCAGGATGGTGCTGCGGGCCGGCTCGATGCCGCCGATGAGTTCGATCACGATGTCCGCGCCGAGGACCAGCGATTCCGCATCGGTGGTGAAGAGCTCCGCGGGGAGATCGACGTCGCGGGGCGCGTTCACATCGCGCACTGCGATGCCGGCGAGTTCCAGTTCGGCACCCGCCCGGTCGGCCAGCTCGTCACCGTGTCGCAGCAGGAGCGCCGCGACCTGGGAGCCGACCGCTCCCGCACCCAGCAGTGCCACACGAAGTCGTCGGTAGTCAGTCATGGTTACTCCTTCGGAGGTGGGTCATTTGTCTCGATCGACGGCCGGCGCCCCGTCGATGCCCGTGTCACGGGCCAGCACATCGTCGAGGGTCTCGCCACGGACGATGACCGTCGACCGGCCTTCGCGCACGGCGACGACCGGTGGACGCGGAACGTGGTTGTAGTTGCTGGCCAACGAGACGCAGTACGCGCCGGTCGCCGGTACCGCCAAGAGGTCTCCGGGCACGAGATCGTCGGGCAGATACTCGTGATCGACCACGATGTCGCCCGATTCGCAGTGTTTGCCGACGACGCGGCTGAGGCGGGGCTCGCCCGCACCGACACGCGAAGCAAGCCGTGCGGAGAACTGCGCGCCGTACAGAGCGGGGCGCGCGTTGTCGCTCATTCCGCCATCGACGCTGACGTAGCGGCGCACGGCACCCGACTCCACCGTCACGTCCTTGGTGGTGCCGACCTCGTAGATGGTGACGCCGGCGGTACCGACGATCGCGCGGCCGGGTTCGAACGACAGGGCAGGCATCGGGATTCCGCGCGCGGCACACCCCTCCGCCACCGCGGCAACGATCTCGCCGGCGAGGTCCTCGATCGGTGTCGGGTCGTCCACGCGCGTGTAGGCGATGCCGAAGCCGCCGCCGAGGTTGAGCTGCGGCACCGGGCCGTCCTGGAGCAGGGTGGCATGCAGGTCGAGCACGCGCGACGCCGACTCGCGGAATCCCGCGACGCCGAAGATCTGTGAGCCGATGTGACAGTGCAGGCCCGCGAACACCAGCCCGGGAATCTCACGGATCCGGGCGACGGCGTGCTCGGCGTCCGGCAGCGGGAAGCCGAACTTCTGATCCTCGTGGGCCGTGGCGAGGAAGTCGTGGGTCTCGGCGTGCACACCGCTGATCACACGCACCAGGACCCGTTGCGTGGCGCCGGTGCGGGCGGTGATGGCCGCGAGCCGCTCGATCTCGATCGCGCTGTCCACGATGACCGTGCCGACTCCGACCTCGACGGCACGCTCCAGCTCGGCGACCGACTTGTTGTTGCCGTGGAAACCGAGGGACGCCGGGGCGACACCGGCAGCGAGCGCGACCGCGAGCTCCCCTCCGGTGCAGACGTCGATGCGGAGCCCCTCGTCGACAACCCAGCGCGCCACGGTCGTGCACAGGAACGCCTTGCCTGCGTAGTAGACCTGCGCCGTCGTCCCGTGCGCGGCCGCTGCACGATCGAACGCGACACGGAATCGTCGAGCACGACCCCGCACCTCATCCTCGTCCAGGACCAGCAGCGGCGAGCCGTAGGTACGGGTGAGCGAGGGGGCGCTGACGCCGGCGATGAGCAGCGCGCCGTCGTCGTCGCGCACGGCGGACTCGGGCCAGACGCCGTCGGCGAGATCGTTCGCGTCGTCGGGGACGACGAGCCATTCCGGAGCGAGCGAATCGGCAGGGGGAAGCACTGATCACCAATCGTGGGAAGGATCTCGGGCGAGCGGGCGCACATCGAGGTTGTCCCGATTCTAGGGCACCGGCCCCGCCACCCTGGTCAGAGTGACGCTCGACGTCAAGCCCCCTGTGATGAGCAGTTCACGGCTCCTAGGGTGGGGACGTGGCGAACACCGAAACACCGACAGACTCCCCCGCGCGCCCCGGACTGGTCGCGCGCATCACGGGCCCGCTCATCGCGTGGGCTCTGGCACGGCGCCCGGTGCGCGCGGCATTGCTGTACAGCGAGCGACGCGGGCCGATGCTCGCCGACAGCGTCACCTACCGCGCGTTGTTCAGCGTCTTCGCCGGCGTACTGCTCGGCTTCTCGATCGCCGCGCTCTGGCTTGCGGGGAATCCGGCAGCGTTGCAGGCGATCATCGATGCCGTCGAGGCGGCCGTGCCGGGACTGATCGGAGAGGAAGGGGTGATCGATCCGGACGCCCTCCGGGCGCCCGCGTCCTTCTCCATCGCCGGCATCATCTCCCTGATCGCCCTGGTGGGCGCCGCGCTGAGCGCCATCGGCTCGTTGCGCACGGCGGTGCGGGTCCTCGCCGGCACCCTGCAGGACGACATCCTGTGGATCTGGGTCATCCTGCGCAATCTCGCTCTCGCGCTCGGCATCGGTCTGGCGTTCGTCGTCTCGGCAGGACTCACGTTCGTCGGTCAGCTCGGCGTGACGTGGATCGCCGACATCCTGGGCCTCCCGTCCGATTCCCCTGCGGTGACGTGGGGCGTGCGTCTGCTCTCACTCCTGGTCGTGTTCGCTCTCGACACCGCACTCATCATCGGCGTCTTCCGCGTGCTCTCGGGAGTGCGCCCGGCCGCGCGCTCCCTGTGGCCCGGCGCGCTGCTCGGCGCCTTCGGCCTCCTGGTCCTGCAGGAGCTGTCCGGCCTGTTCGTGGGCGGCGCGACGAGCAACCCGCTCCTCGCCTCCTTCGCCACGCTGCTCGCGCTGCTCATCTGGTTGAACTTCTCCGCGCAGGTGATGCTGTTCGCCTGCGCGTACATCGTCACGGCCGAGGAAGAGGCCTCGGACCGCGTGCACGCACGTTATGCCGCGACCACCTTCCCTCAGCGGCGTCTGCAGCGGGCCGAGGTCGACGTGCGGATTGCGACGGCGGAGCTGCGGGCCGCGCAGGAGGCCGTAGCAGCGGACACGTCGTCCTAGCGTCACCGCGCCCCGCTACATCACCACGGCTCCGTTGTGACCATTCCGCCTATACTGGTCACAACGAGAGGAAGCCATGCACGCTCGACGACGGCGGATCGACCTTCCCCACGCCACGCTCTCCGCGCTGGAGTGGCGGCCGTCGACGGAGTCCGGGCCGCCCGTGCTGCTGTTGCACGGTGGAGGTGCCGACAGTGCCGCTCTCTCCTGGGGCGAGGTCGGCCCCGCCCTCGCCGACGCCGGACACCGCGTCTTCGCGCCTGATCATCCCGGCTTCGGACAGAGCCCGAGCGCCGCGTGGACCCTCACGCAGGAGAACCTCGTCCGCCACGTAGGCGAACTCGTCGACGCCCTCGAGCTGAGCGACTACGCGATCGCCGGACTCTCCCTCGGCGGCGGGATGACGATCGGGCATCTGTTCGACCGCCCCGCCGGGGCGCGCACCGCTGTCCTCCTCGGATGCTACGGAGTGATGCCCCGCCTCGCCGACGGCCCGCTCGGTCGGGTGACCCATCTGGCCTCCTTCCTCCTCCTGCGCTCGGGCCTGCTGGCTGCGATGACCCGCTCGTACGCGCGCAACGCCTCGGCGATGGAGCGCGGTCTGCGCGACCTGGTCCGCGATCCGCGTGCGCGCACACCGGAACTCGTGGACGCCGTGGCCGTCGAAGCGGCGAACGGAACAGGCTTGGCGACCTTCGGTCAGTGGCAGCGCGACCAAGTGCAGTGGAATCGGTTGCGCACGGTCTACACGGAACGGCTGCCGTCGATCCGCACCCCGACGCTGTTCGTGCACGGAACCCGGGACTCGGGCGTTCCGCTCGCACGCATCGAGAAGGCCTCTGAGCTGCTGCCGGATGCAGCCCTGCTCACGGTCCCCGAAGCCGGGCACTGGGTCCAGCGCGACCGGCCCGATCTCGTGATCCCCGCGATGATCGAACACCTGCGAAGGAGCGACGATGCCGCGACCGCGCGTCCCTGACCGGAGAGAACGCATCCTCGATGCCGCAGAAGAGCTCGTGCTCGCTCAGGGCTTCGACCATATGAGTGTCGCGTCCGTCGCCGCACGCGCAGGCATCGGCAAGGGCGCCGTGTATCTGGAGTTCGCCGGCAAACGTGATGTCCTCGATGCCCTGCTCCTGCGAGGGAACAGGCGCATGGCCGATCGCGTCCGCCGCGAACTGGGAGACCACCCTCGTCTCGGCGATGCCTGCCGGGCGACTGCGCGAGCACTGCTGGATGATCCGCTGATGACTGCGGCCTTCCTGGATGACCGGGGCGTGCTCGGCTCCCACGTGATGGAGGTGACCGACGACCGCTACCGGACACGCCATCACCGAGTGGTCGAGTGGTTCCGGGAACTGCAGGATCGCCACCTCATCATCGCCGACGTCGATCCCCGCTCGCTCGCCCTGGCCCTGTCGAGCACGACGATCGGGCTCCTCTCTGCGGCGCGTCTGCTCGGCCCGCTCGATCGGTCCGTGCTGGAGGACACGATCGACACCATCGGCCGGATGGCCGCGACCTTCGAAACGGAGCGATGATGCAACGGGAATCCTCCGCTCCGGCCCACGACGGCCCAGTGCTGCTCCTCCACGGCGGGGGCGTGGCCGGATGGATGTGGGATCCGCTGCGTTCCCACCTCACCGCGGAGCATCGCCTCCTCGTTCCGGACCTCCCGGGCCATGGTCGCAATGCGGCCGATCCGTATGTGTCGCACGCAGAGACCACCGCCGCACTCGCGCAACTCCTCGAGGAGGAAGGAGGTTCTGCGACGGTCGTCGGGTTCTCGCTCGGCGCACAACTGGCCGTCCGACTCGCCGCGGAACGGCCCGACCTCGTGGACCGCGTGGTCGTCATCAGCGCGCAGGCCACGCCGATGCGAGGCACCGCCGCGACGCTCGCGATGCTCGGCGCCCTGTCGTGGCTCGCGCGGCAGAGGTGGTTCGCGAAGCTGCAAGCGCGTCAGCTGTACATCCCCGATGAACTCCTCCCCGAGTACATCCGGACCTCCGCAGGCATATCCCGAGAGACCCTCCTGCGCTCCGTCGAAGAGAATCTCCGGTTCGTTCCCCCCACGGCGTGGGGAGCCTTTCCCGGCGACGCGTTGATCCTGGTCGGCGCCGCGGAGAAAGCACTCATGAAACGCTCTGCCGCCGCACTCGACGCGGCCCTCCCACAGAGCACGCTCCAGGTCGTGGACGGATGCGGCCACGGCATACCGCTGCAACGTCCGGCCTGGCTGGCACAGCGGATCGAGGACTGGCTCGCCGACACCGCTGAACGCCCCTAGCGACGCTCCCTCAGCTCGGGCAGACGCCCTTGTCCTGCAACGACGTGTCCGTGACGATCGCTCCGTCGACGTCGACGTCGATCACCGCCGCGCCATCGACGATCTCGAGCCCGGTGAGGGTGAGTCCGGCGGGGAGTTGATCGGCGATGCACACCCGCTGCGGTTTCGTGACCTCCTGACCGAGCGAGCCGAGCGTCGAACCGACCTGATCGAGGTCGATGTCGAGCCCG
The DNA here is from genome assembly GCF_023101205.1 of Microbacterium aurugineum. Classification (NCBI taxonomy): domain Bacteria; kingdom Bacillati; phylum Actinomycetota; class Actinomycetes; order Micrococcales; family Microbacteriaceae; genus Microbacterium; species Microbacterium aurugineum. Next base: position 2,034,243 of record NZ_CP078078.1, read on the forward strand.
CCGATGCTGGCGGCCACCGGTGTGAGTTCGAGGTCGCCGTCGACGACTCCGGGGGTGACGGTCAAGGAGAGCGGCACGGACGCGCCGAACACGGTGATCGATCCGCTCACGGTGGCGTTCGGAGCCTCGAGCTCGACGGATTCGATGGGAAGGTCTGTGCCGGCGAGCAGGGAGGTGAACTGCCCCTGATCGATGCGGATCGTCCCGGAGGCGCCGCCGAGCTCACCGCCGCGCAGCGGGACGTCGGTCGCCATGACCTCCGCCGCACCCGTGATGCCTTCGAGGGTGACCGAATCGGTCGACAGACGCAGGGACTCCAGGTTTCCGCCGATGAGTTGCGGAAGCACCAGGCCGTGCGTCTCGACATCGAGCTGCTGATCGGCGGGCAGATCGAGCTGCTCCACGACGATCGACCGCACGATGCCCGGCAGCACGGCGCGCGCCACGAACTCGGCGGCGACGACGAGCGCTGCCAGAACGATCACCACGACCAGCAGCACCCAGGGCCAGCGACGTCTCCGGGTCGCTCCCTCGGGTGACTGCTCAGGCGAAGAACCGGGGATCACGAGCGTCGGATGCTCGGCACCGGCCTCCGGATACGGGAGGGTGTGGTTGTCGTCGCTCATGACGCGACCATCACATGCGCTCGGGTGCGCTGACCCCGAGGAGGTCGAGGCCGTTGCGGAACACCTGACCGGCGGCATCATTCAGCCACAGGCGGGTGCGGTGGACCGTCTCGATCGGGTCATCGCCCTGAGGGATGACGCGGCAGTTGTCGTACCAGCGGTGGTACAGCCCCGCGAGCTCCTCGAGGTACCGCGCGACACGGTGGGGCTCACGCACCTGGGCGGCGAACGCGACGATGCGCGGGAACTCCTGCAGAGCCCCGAGAAGGGCGGCCTCGGATTCGTGCGTGAGGGTCTCCGGGGCAAACTCGGAGCGGTCGACGCCGGAGTCGGCGGCGTTGCGGGCGACGTTGTGGGTGCGGGCATGGGCGTACTGCACGTAGAACACCGGGTTGTCGTTGGTGCGCTTCTGCAGCAGCTCGGGATCGAGATCGAGCGGGGAGTCCGCCGGCGAGCGCTCCAAGGAGTAACGGAGCGCGTCGGTGCCGAGCCAGTCGAGCAGGTCGTCCATCTCGATGATGTTGCCGGCGCGCTTGCTGAGTCGGGCACCGTTGATCGACACCATCTGTCCGATCAGCACCTCGACGTTCTTTTCCGGATCCTCACCCGCCGCTCCCGCGATGGCCTTGAGCCGGTGCACATAACCGTGGTGGTCGGCGCCGAGAAGGTAGATCTTGTTCTGGAACCCGCGGTCTCCCTTGTTCAGGTAGTACGCGGCATCGGCGGCGAAGTAGGTGTACTCGCCGTTCGAACGGCGGATGACACGGTCCTTGTCGTCGCCGAAGTCGGTGGTGCGCACCCAGACCGCACCGTCCTCGTCGAAGACGTGGCCCTGCTCGCGCAGACGGTCGACGGCCTGATCGATCAGGCTCGACCCCGACGCGTCCTTCGCGTGCAGCGTGCGCTCGGAGAACCACACGTCGAAGGGCACGTTGAAGCGGCCGAGGGAGGACCGGATCTCGGCGAGCTGGAATTCATAGGCGAGCTCGAGTGCCACCTCCGACTGCTCGTCGTCGGGCAGCTGGAGCAGATCCGGGCGCGCTTCGAGAACACGACCGGCGAGCGTCGTGATGTACTCCCCCGGATAGCCGCCCTCGGGGGTGGGCTCGCCCTTCGCCGCAGCGAGAACCGAAAGGGCGAAGCGCTCCATCTGCGCGCCGGCATCGTTGATGTAGTACTCCCGGACGGCGTTCGCGCCGCTCGCGAGGAGGAGGCGGACGATCGAGTCGCCGAGAGCGGCCCACCGCGTGTGTGCGATGTGCAACGGCCCCGTCGGGTTCGCAGAGACGAACTCCACGTTGACGCTGACGCCTTCCTGCGACGTGTTGGTGCCGTAGGCGGAGCCCGCGTCGACGATGACCTTCGCCAGGGCGCCGGCGGCGGCCGCATCGAGCCGGATGTTGATGAAGCCCGGACCGGCGACCTCGGCGCTCGCGATCCCCTCGACCCCACCGAGACCGTCGGCGATCTGCTGGGCGAGCTCCCGCGGGTTCGTGCCGAAGGGCTTGGCCAGGCGCATGGCGATGTTCGTCGCCCAGTCGCCGTGGTCGCGGTTGCGCGGACGCTCCAGCACGATGTCGGCGGCGGTGAGTTCCAGAGGCTCACCGGGACGTCGTTCCTCGGCGAGGGGTGCGAGGACGGCAAGGACGGCGGCGGCGAGCGATTCGGGGTTCATAGCCTTCTCAGTTTACGGGGCGCCACGTCGGCATCCGACGGCACGGGACGTGCGGAATTCGCAATCCGCTCACGGTGATCTACTCTCGTCCCATGAAGGCCACCGTCCCGCGCCGTCGACTGCACCGCGCAGGAGTGGCCATCGCCCTCCTCCTCGCCGTGACTGCGGGTGTTCTCGGAGTATGGCGACCGTGGATCCCCCTTCCCGCGGCGGCACCGATGGGCGCCGCGATCGAGGGTGCAGACGCCGCGTCCGAGGCACTCGCCCCTGCTCCCCTCACCCTGCCCGCGCACCCGACCGTTCTGGTCTTCGGCGACTCCTGGACCTACGGCTCTGCGGCGACGGTACCGACCCTCGGCTACGCCTACGTCCTCGCGAGCCTGATCGACGGCCAGACGATCGTGAACGGCGTCCGAGGGAGCGGGTACCTCAAGCCCGGTCTCGACGGCCCGGCCTTCGGCGAGCGCATCGCTGCACTCGACCCCGCCCTCTCCCCCGACCTCGTGATCATGCAGGGATCCATCAACGACCGGAAGCAGGGCGTCGCAGGCTACCGCGAGGCCGTCGCCGCAGCCTGGGACGCGATGGCTGCGAAGTATCCGGAGGCGGCAATCGTCGTGCTCGGCCCGGCACCGCACGAACTCCCCGTGGGCGCGACGACCGCTCGCATCGACACGGATCTGGGTGAGCTCGCCGCGGCACGGGGCTGGTGGTACATCTCCCCCATCGCCCAGGGCTGGATCACCGCGCAGAACTATCTCGATGTGATCGACGTCGATCTGGGACGCAAGCACCCTTCGACCGAAGGACACCGCTACCTGGCCGAAAAGGTCGCTGCCGCCCTCGACGAGATGCGCGCCGCGCCGGTCACCGAGGCGGGTGGGTCGGAGACGACCCCCGACGAGTGATATTGTCGATCGGTACGCCTCCGTAGCTCAGTGGATAGAGCGCCGGTTTCCGGTACCGTAGGTCGCAGGTTCGACTCCTGTCGGGGGCACAACACCATCAGAAGGCCGCTCTTCGGAGCGGCCTTCCGTGTTCCAGCCACCCCGATATGAGATTCGCGAGGTTCGGGCGCGACCAGGAGCCGACGATGGCAGCGTCTCCGGCGTGGTCATTCCGTCACGCGCCGCGCGGTGTACCCGGCAGCTTGGTCTCCGTCGAGCAGGATGACATCGCCGTTCGACAGCCGCGAGCACGGCTGCTCCGTCACCGTCTCGATGCCGAGCCGCAAGAGCGTGCCGTGCGCCACGACCACGGTGTTCACTCCCTCCCGAAGGAGCTCTCTCAGGGCACCGGCAGCGCGGTCGGCAGTGGCCGCGACGGATTCGGCACCCGGATACTCCTGGTCCGGCCACCGCTCCCAGACCTCGGCGATCGGCAGACCGTCGGCCTCACCGTAGTGCCGCTCGACGAGGTCCTCATGCACGCGGTAGTCCGCACGGGGGATGTGACCACGGATGATCTCGGCCGACTGCGCCGCACGTCGCAGCGGAGACGTGACGATCTGCGACCAGACTGCCCTCGCCAGCAGACGACCCGCAGCATCGGCCTGGGCCTCACCGACCCGATCGAGGGCGATGTCGGACTGCCCCTGCATTCTGCGTTCGTGATTCCACGCGGTCCGTCCGTGCCTGACCAGCGCGAGCGTCATGCCGACATCACCGCCTCGCGCGCGGCAGCGTGTCCCCCGGCCTGTGGATAGACCACCGCCTCTTCGATGTGGACGGAGACGGCATCCCCGACCAGATGACGGCTTCCGCTCGTCCGCGCACGGAGATGTGTGCCCTGCCAGTCCACGACGACGTCGCTGCCGTCGGGGGCGAAGAGCGAGGAGCGGATGACGGCATCGCCGCCCGGTGTGAGGGTGATGGAGCCGGGAAGGACCGCAGCGGTAGCCCGCGCAACGCTCGCCCGTCCGGGGCAGGGGACGCTCAGCGGATGATCGGCGGCAGAGAAGACGCCGTCGACGACATGTCCCTCCACGAGCGTGGCGTCGGAGAGGAACTTCGCGACGAACGGGCTGTCCGGGCGAGCGAGCAGGTTCGTCGGGGTGTCGACCTGTTGGATGCGTCCCCCGTCGAGCACGGCGACGCGGTCGGCGAGCGCGAGAGCCTCCGAACGGTCGTGGGTCACATGGACGACGGTCAACCCCATCTCCCGCGTGAGGGTGCGCAGCTCGAGACGAAGCCGATCACGGAGTGGTTCGTCGAGGGCGGAGAGCGCTTCGTCCAGGAGAAGCACGCGGGGGCGAGCGACCAGAGCACGGGCCAGGGCGACACGCTGTCTCTGGCCACCGGACAGAGTGGCAGGGTCACGGCGCTCGTAGCCCGCGAGTCCCACGAGGTCCAATGCCTCGCCGACGCGGGTCCGTCGTTCGGCGCGCGGGACCTTGGCGCGCCGCAACGGATACTCGACGTTGCGACCTACGTCCCAGTGCGGCCAGACGGCGTGCTGCTGGAACACCATCCCGAGCCGCCGCTGCTCCGGTGGCACGGCGACGCCCGGGCCGGCGATGACGCGATCGTCGATCAGGACCCGACCGGCCGTGGGCGTCAAGAACCCTGCGATACTGCGCAGCAGCGTCGTCTTCCCGGATCCGGACGGGCCGACGAGGGCGAGGAACTCCCCGTCTGCGATCTGCAGGTCGATGTCGGCGAGTCCGACGGCACCGGAGCGGTATCGCAGAGAGACGTGATCGAGCGTGACGGAGGCCATGGGCGTCCTTTCTGTTACTTCGTCTTCGGGATCGCAAGCCCGATGACGGCGAGTCCGAGCACGGCCACGATGAGCGACCATGCGGCGGCGGTGCTGAACGCGCCCGCCTGTTGAAAGCTGAAGATCGCGACCCCGAGGGTCTGCGACCCGGGAGAGAGGAGAAGCACCGAGAGTGTGAGTTCACGCACAGCGGTGACGGCGACGATCACGGCGCCGGAGAGAGCGGCGGGCGCCGCCATGCGGCAGGAGATGTCGATCAGGGCGCGCACCCGTGTCGCACCGCCGATCCGCGCCGCCTCTTCCGCACTGGTCGGTGTCGATGCGAGCGGAGCCGCGACAGCCTGCACCACGAGCGCTGTGAACGAGGTGACGTATGCCGCGAGGATCAGCCACGGTGTGTTGAACAGCCCCAGCGCAGGTGCGAGCACGAGCCAGGCCACGGCGATGACGATGCCGGGCACTGCCTGCGGCACCATCGCGACGGCCCCGAGCGCCCGGGTGGCACGACTCGGAACCCGCGACACGAGCAATCCGATGCCCAGACCCACGACGCCGCAGATCACCGCCGCCAGGACAGCGAGCATCACCGAGTTCGTCGCCCCCTCCAGCGCGTTCCTCGTGGTGAGTGCACGGATGAGGTGGTCCAGTGTGAGGTTGTCCCAGGTGAGGGGCACGCCGGGCGCGCGCAGCAACGTCTGCGTCAGCAGGGCGATGAGGGGCAGGACCGTGATGGTCAGCACCACGAGCCACATCGCCACTCCGAGCCCGCCCCGAGCGCGACCGAGCGAGACGCGTTCGATGACGGCGCTCGAGGAATCCAGTTCCCATCCGCGTCGTCCGATCATGGCATCGGCGACCAGCGCGAGGACCGCCAGCACCAGCAGGACGATGCCTATCGTCGCGACCACGGCCAGCGGGTCATCGACCGTGCCCGACTGCAGGTAGCGGTAGACGAGGGTCGCAAGGGTCGTGAAGCGCTCGGGCAACCCGATGATCGACGGGATGCCGAAGTCGGCGAGGTTCCCGACCGCGATCAGCACGAACGACGACAGGAGTGCCGGCCTCAGCAGCGGGATCGTGACGGAGGTGAGAGCGCCCACCGGCCCGGCGCCTCCGACCCGCGCGGCCTGTTCGAGATCGGTGGGGATGCGGCGCAATGCCGCAGAGACGATGAGCATGGCGATCGGGTAGCTGTGGATCGTGAGCAGCACGATGACGCCGTCCGCACCGTAGATCGACCAGAGCGGCCCGCCGAACATGTCGCGCCACCACAGGTTCAGCGGGCTGGTGGGGCCGGCAACACCGAGCCAGGCGATGGCGCCGACGAACGGAGGCATGAGCAACGGGCTCAGCGCGAGGAGACGAAGGGCTGAGCGCCCCGGCAGATCGGTGCGTTCCAGGAGCACCGCGAAGGCGGTGCCGACGACGACCGCCAGCACCGCAGAGACCCCGGCGGAGAGCAGGCTGTTCGCACCGGCTTCCAGGACGTCGCCCTGGAGAAGGACCTGTGCCTGCTGTCCTCCGCCTGCCAGCACCAGGATCGCGCCGATGGGGAGCAGGATGAACGCTCCGCAGGCCGCCCACAGGGCGACCGTGAGGAGACTGACCCCGTCGAACCCTCGGGACCCGTCAGCGCGGGTCCGGCGCGATGCCGGACCCGCGACAGGAGTGGAGATGTCGGCCATCTAGAGGAACAGCGAGCGGAAGGTCTCGACCGCGGCGTCCTGCGTGCTGCGGATCGTCTCGAGGTCCGGGGAGAGGATCTCGATGTCGTCCATCGACGGTGCACCGTCCGGCGTGCCGACGTCGGAGCGCACCGGCAGGTACGACTGCTCGACCGCGAGCTCCTGGCCGGCGGCACTCACCAGGAAGTCGACGAACGCCTTCGACGCTGCCTCCGCGTCGGTGTCCGCGAAGATCCCGACGGGCTGGGACACGTACGGCACACCCTCGCTCGGGTAGGACACGGCGATCGGCGACCCCTGTGCGGCGAGCTCGCGGACCAGGTAGTCGACGACGATGCCGACGGGCTGCGCGCCGGTGGCGACGGCCTGAGACACCGGACCGTTGCTGTCGGCGATGACCGGACGGTTCTCGGCCAGAGCCGTCATCCACTTCTCCCCCAGCTGGTCGTCGTCCAGCCACACGGCGGCGTTGTAGGCCGCGGCTCCGGACACATCGGGATTCGGCATCACGATCTTGTCGGCGTACTCGGCGTCGGTGAGGTCCTTCCACGACTCGGGGGCCTCGGTGACGATGCCGGTGTTGTAAGCGATGACGGTGGGGATGATCCTCGTGCCGGTGTAGAAGCCCTCGGGATCGACGACATCGGGATTCAGTGCATCCACGTCAGCCGGTGTGTACTTCAGCAGGAGGTCGTCCGCCGCGTACCCCTCGAACGTGCCGGCATCGGCGGCGAGGAACACATCGGCCTGGATGCCGCCCGACGCCTGCTCTGTCGCGACACGAGTGGTCAGGTCGCCGGTGCCGGCGCGGAAGACCTCGACGGTGATCTCGGGGTGGATCTCATTGAAGGCGGCGACGAGCTCGTCGGCCTTCTCCTGGGGTTCGGAGGTGTAGAGCGTGATGGTCGTCGGTTCCAGGGCCGCGGCGGACTCCTCGGATGTCGCGGTGGATGCCGGCGTCGGGGCGCAGCCGGCGAGGGCGAAGGCGGCGACGCCGAGCAGGGCGACGGGAGCGGTCTTGCGAAGGAATGACATGGTGTCCAATCAGGGTTCAGGTGGAGATGACGGAGGAGAAGATCGGCGCGGGCGAATCGAGCCCGACGTTGGTGACGGCGACCCCGCTCGGCAGGAGGTGCACGAGAGAGAACATCGCGAGGTCGTGTCCGCTCACGCGGTTCGGACCGGCATCCATCACCTGGTGATAGGCCAGCGAGGGACCGACGAAGACGGGGATGCCGCGCAGGGTCGCGGACAGCGGGTGATGGAAGTGCCCGGCGAGAACCGCCCGCACGTCGGAGCCGGTCATGTCGTCGAGGAAGTCGTCCCCGTCCCGCAGGCCCGCCTTCGCCAGCGTCGGCAACGGAGAACCCAGTGGCGCGTGATGAAGCGCCACGACCGTGCCGCTGCCGTGCGGCGTGCGCAACACGTCTCGGAGCCACGCACGCTGGTCGATACCGAGCTCACCGCGAGACGAATCCAGGATGACGAAGCGGAGCTCGTCGATGAGGTACACCCGGTGGTGGGTCCGCTCATGGCCGCGCAGCACACGCGCGGCATCGGGCTCGTCGTGATTGCCGAGTGCCGTGAGCACCGGTACGCCCGCAGTCTCCGAGAGCTCGTCGAATGCGTCGCGCAGCGCCGGGTAGGCGGCGGCGTTCCCCCGCTGCACCAGGTCACCGGTGACGACGATTGCCTCCGGCGTGATGCGGGCATCTCGCAGATAGGCACCGACGGCGCGCAACCGAGCGAATCCGTCGACGGTGTCGTAGAGAAGACCGCTGCTCGTGGCGTGGACATCGCTGAGGTGCAGCACCGTGAGCCGCCCGGTCTCGCGACTCATGCGGAGGCCCCTTCCTTGCGACGCAGCGCTGCGAGGCGGTCCGGAGCGAGACCGTGTTCGCGGAGATACGCCTCGGCCCCACCCTGTTCTCGGATGACGGCCAACGCGTGGGCGATGGCCTCCGGCGGGCTCTCCAGGTGCAGTCGCAGAACCTCGGCTCGCTCCCGGGCGTCGACGGAAACCGCGATGCGCTCGGCATGCTCCTCCCGCACCGGACGAACCTCCGGACCGGATCGCACGTAGTCCGCGATCACATCCTCTTCGCTGACCCCCGCAGCGAGTCGCGCCAGCGCGACGACGAGCCCGGTGCGGTCTTTCCCTGCCGTGCAGTGCACGAGGGCCGCTCCCTCGGCATCCGCGATCGCTCCGACCGCCGCGGTCAGCGCACGCCCCCTGGTTCGGAGCAACCCCTCGTAGATCGCTTCGAGGGAGCCGGTGGCTGGCGGCTCAGCCCCGTAGACGGGGACCGACGCGACACGGATGCGGTGGGAGACGGCTCCGGTCTCCGCGGGCTCGCGCAGATCGACGATGACGCTCACCCGCAGCGCGCTCAGAGCTATCTCTCCCGCATCGCTCAGCGACTCCGGCGCACCGGAGCGGAGTAGCCAGGGCGAACCCGTCGCGTTCGCCCGGACGTTGAACAGACCGTCCACCTCAATCGCCCGCATGAGCCCACCCCGCCGTTACATGTATTTCGAACCACACGAAACGTCATTACAGTCGGGGCGCCCCACCGTCTGCTGGCCCGGCGATGACGCGCTGCTGACCAGGAGGTGAACGGTCGGGTTCGCTACTCCTCGGTGATGGCTTCCGCGACGACGTGACGCATGCCCGCTGCATCCGACGGCGTCACATCGGACGCGAGAGCCGAGTGCAGCGCGTGAAGCACCACGGTGTGCCCGATTCGGGCGAGGAACGGGTCGACATCGTGCGTCACGGCTGCCGGCCCCGTCGCGATGACGATGTCGGCAGTGCGTCCGATCGGCGAGCGAGCGAAGCTGGTGACGACCGCGACGCGTGCTCCGCGATCCGCAGCGGCCGCGCACGCGCGGAGCGTCTGCACGTTCGCACCCGAATAGCTCAGCCCGAAGCACAGATCGCCTTCACCCAGGCTGTTGACGGCGAACTGCTGCGCGAGCGGATCGACGGGCGCCTCCACCGGGCGCCCCAGGATGCTGAGCCGCATCGCGAAGTCCTGCAGCGGTGGTCCGGAGAACCCGTTGCTGACGAGCACCACGCGGCGCGCATGCCGCAACGCCATCGCGGCCTCGCGGAGGAGCGCCGGGTTCACGCACTCCTGAGCCAGACGTACGGCCTCGACCGCATCGTCGAAGGTGTCGGAGCCGGCTTCCTCTTCGCGGGGCCGCAAGGGGGTCGAGCGGGCGAGTTCGAGCCGGAGATGCTGGAACCCGCGGAAACCCAGGCTCTGGCAGGCGCGAATCACCGTCGCCGTCGACGTTCCCGCCGCCTCCGCGAGTTCCGCCGTCGACCACACGACGACCTCGGTCGGACGCTCGATTATCAGCGCTGCCACCCGTGACTCACTGGGGCCGAGCAGGGACGACGAAGCGCGTACCCGAGCGAGCACGCTCAGATCAGGGCGCGAGATGACCATGGCTTCCTCACCGGCGCGCGTCGGACTGCGCCTGCATGGAATGTAGCGCCTGATGTCGAACAGGAAGCAAACGAGGTCGGGACCTTCCACCTCGATCACGAACGCACCCCCGTGTGCTGCTGGCACCGCGCAGCGATTCGCGGGAAGCTGAGGCATGAGGTTTCTCCCCCTGCTGTGGCGCTATCCGGCCATCACGATCACCGTCCTCGTGTTCGTCGGCGTGCTGGTCCTCCACGCGAGCGGAACGGCCGACCTCGGCCGATGGATCGCGACGGGCTATGTGGCGGTGTTCGTCGCCTGGACCCTGGTCGGGATGGTGCGCGACGTGCTCCGCGGTCACGTCGGGCTCGACATCCTGGCGGTGGTCGCGATGGTCGCCACGCTCGCGGTCGGCGAGTACATCGCCTCCATCATCATCGTGCTGATGCTCTCGGGAGGAGAGGCTCTCGAGGACTTCGCCGGACGCCGCGCGAAACGCGACCTGTCCGCGCTGCTGGATCGCTCCCCGCGCATCGCCCACGTGCTCGTGCATCCGGAGACCACGGAATCGGATGATGTCCGGGATGTTCCCGTGGATCAGGTCTCCGTCGACGACGTCCTCCTGGTGCGACCGTCCGAGATCGTCCCGGTCGACGGCACCCTCCTGACCGCGACGGGAACCTTCGATGAGTCCTCGCTGACCGGCGAGAGCATGCCTGTGACCCGCGAGGCTGGCGGAGAGGTGCTCTCCGGGGCGATCAACGGAACCCGCGCTGTGCGCATTCAAGCAGTTCGCACGAGTGCGGACAGCCAATACCAGCAGATCGTGGCACTCGTGCACGAAGCGGAGGCGTCCCATGCTCCGGTCGTGCGACTGGCCGACCGCTTCGCGATCCCGTTCACGGCGGTGTCGCTCGTGCTCGCGGGCGCCGCGTGGGCGATCTCCGGCGAATCGGCACGGTTCGCCGAGGTGCTCGTGCTCGCCACGCCGTGCCCCCTCCTGATCGCGGCTCCCGTCGCCTTCCTCGGCGGACTGTCGCGCGCAGCGAAGGCCGGAGTCATCATGAAGGGCGGCGCCGTCCTCGAACAGATCGCGCGCGTGCGGTCGGCCGCTTTCGACAAGACGGGCACGCTCACGCAGGGCAGACCGGAGCTCGTCGACGTGCGCCCGACGAACGGCTTCGATGCGGACGAACTCCTGCAGCTCGCCGCCTCGGCGGAGCAGTACTCGACGCATGTCCTCGCCGAGGGCATCCGACGGGCGGCCGAGCAGCGCGGTCTCCCCCTCCATTCCGCCGAGGAAGCGCGCGAGGAGGCGACGAACGGTGTGGTCGCCCGCATCGGCGGGCGGGTGGTGGTGGTCGGCAAACCGGCCTACGTCTCCTCCCACGCGCCCGATACGGTGCGCGCGACGCTCGACGTGAGCCAGGCCGCCGCGTATGTGTGCGTCGACGGTCGCTTCGCCGGCGTCCTCGTGCTCGCCGACCATCCGCGACCGGAGGCGGGATCGGTCGTCTCCTGGCTGCGCGGGAACAGCGTCGAACGGATCGTGATGCTCACCGGGGACGTGGGTCCGACGGCGGAATCCGTCGCCCATCAGGTGGGGATATCCGAGGTCCACGCGGAGCTGCTTCCTCCGGAGAAGGTGCGTCTGGCCGCCGAACTCCACCCGCGGCCGGTGATGATGGTCGGCGACGGGGTCAACGACGCGCCCGTGCTCGCCGCCGCCGACATCGGCATCGCCATGGGAGCGAAAGGAGCGACGGCCGCCGGCGACGCCGCCGATGTCGTGATCCTCGTCGATTCCCTGGCGAAGGTCGTGGACGCGCTCTCCATCGGCCGCCACACCCTGCGCGTCGCGCTCACGGCGATCTGGATCGGTATCGGGCTGAGCGTCGGGCTCATGGTCGTCGCGATGACGGGCGTGATTCCGGCGGTGGCCGGGGCTCTCGTCCAGGAACTCGTCGACCTCGCGACCATCCTGTACGCGCTCCGCGCGCTCAGCGGTCCGACCTCATCCCTTCCGCCCACGACGGTGCGGCCGCTACGCGAGGGCGCACGCGAGTCCTCCGGGTGAACTTCTGACGAAAACGCTCGCGTGCGGGGACAACGTGGATAGTCTGGCGTCATCGTGGGAGCCGCCGTCGCCGATGACGCAGCTCACGGCCGAGAGGACCATCGCATGACATCACCGATCCCCGGACGCCTCGCCGACGTCGAGATCGACATCGACATCCCCGCGCGCTCGTCCCTTCCGCTGATCTTCGACGAGCTGGACTACCAGCTGGCATGCCAGACCTACCTCTGGGCTCTACCCCTGGTCTCGTATGCGCAGTGGAAGACGCAGCACTACGACGTCTTCGGCGCGACGAGCAGCGATCTCGTGCGCTACCTGAGCTACCGGGACCGTCTCGGGCTGATCACCGCCAACGCGACGACCCCCTATATCCTCAACTTCTTCGACCTCGCAGAGACAGGGCCCCTCGTCATCGAACTTCCCGCCGGCCCGACGGCCGGGGGCGTCTCCGATTTCTGGCAGCGCGAGGTCGGAGCAATGGGCGAGATGGGCCCGGACCGGAGCGAGGGCGGGAAGTACGTCATCCTCGCACCCGCTGTCGCCGAGCCGGACGACCTCGATGCGGGATACCGCGTCCTCCACTCCTCCGGCGTGAACATCATGTTCGGGTTCCGCACCCTCGATCCCGATCCGGCGCGAGCCGATGCACTCGTGAACGCGGTGCGCATCTATCCGTACGCCGACCGTGCGAACCCCGCGCCGACGCGGATCGTATCCCCCGACGGCCGCGCATGGACCGGCGACCAGCCCCGCGGCCTCGAGTACTGGAAGCGCCTCCACGCGATCTACCAGAGCGAGGTCGTCGACGAGCGGGACCGCTTCTACCTCGCCATGCTCAAGCAGTTGGGAATCGAGAAGGGAAAGCCGTTCGCGCCCGACGAACGGCTCACGCGCATCCTCGAGCAAGGCGCGGCGGCCGGGGAGCTCATGGCTCAGGCGAACACCTTCGCGAAGCGCTTCGACGAGGTCAGGTACTGGCCGGACCGGGCGTGGGAACTGGCCATCGTGCTCGACAACCCCGCGCAGCGCGGCGACGGATACGACGAGCTGTTCGAGCGGGCGTCCTGGTTCTACGAGGCCGTGTCCTTCTCTCACGCGATGAAGAGCACCACGCCGGGGGTCGGTCAGGCGTACCTCGGTTCCTATGTCGACGGCGCGGGCGAGTGGCTCGATGGAGGCCGTGACTACACCTTGCATGTCCCCGCGGATGTTCCTGCCAAGCTCTTCTGGTCGGCCACCGTGTACGACGTCACGACGCGCTGTCTGATCGACAATCCTCAGCAGCGTGGTGACCGTGGTTCCCGGGACACCGACCTCACGCTCAACGACGACGGGTCGGTCGACCTGTACTTCGGTCCGGAGGAGCCCGCGGAGGGACCGACGAACTGGGTGCAGACCGTTCCCGGGCGGCATTGGTTCTCGTACTTCCGCTTCTACGGCCCCACCGAACCGTACTTCGACCGGAGCTGGAAGCTCGGCGACATCACACCGCGCTGACACGGGACGAGCAGCCGCCCGCGCCCGCTGCACCGCCGAGTCTCACCCGAGAGGGGTGACCGGCGGCCTCTCCACGCTTTCGTGGGATGCCAGCATGGAGCCGTCGAACCGCCGATCGATCGAGACGTGAGGATCCGAGATGACCGAGAACGCCGCCCTGCCGTCGTGGCGCGACACCCGCACACGGCGCGAGATCGAGGAGTTCGTCGCCTCCGTCACCGACGGCCCGGAGGCGGTACCGGTCGAGGAACGGGTCGCCGTGTTCGACAACGACGGCACCCTGTGGTCCGAGAAGCCGATGATCACGCAACTGCACTACGTGGTGGAACAGTGGCGCGCCGCCGCGGAACGCGATCCCGCGCTGGCCGAGAAGCAGCCGTACCTGGCTGCGGTGAGCGGCGACTTCGGTTGGCTGGGCACGGCGATCGACAAGCACTACGGCGGAGACGACTCCGACCTGAAGGTCATCATCCAGGCTCTCGTCGGCCTCACCGATGGCATGAGCGTCGAGGACTACGCCCGCTCGGTCGCCGAGTTCTACGAGGTCGCGCAGCATCCGACGCTGAAGCGCCCCTACGCCGAGACCGTCTATCAGCCGATGGTCGAACTGCTCCGCTACCTCGAGCTGCACGGCTTCACGTGCTACATCGTGTCGGGAGGTGAGCGCGATTTCATGCGCCCGATGACCCAGGCGAACTACGGCATCCCGCCGGAACGCGTCGTCGGGTCGGCGTTCGGCCTCGCCTGGGACGACACGGACGCGACCGTTCGCTACTCGCCGTCCCTGGCCTTCTTCGACGACGGCCCGGAGAAACCCATCCGGATCTGGACCCGTATCGGTCGACGACCCCTGTTCGTCGGCGGCAACTCCAACGGCGACGCCGCGATGATGGACTTCGCGCGCCGCGGACCACGGCCCGGATTCGCGCTCCTGGTCCACCACGACGACCCGGAACGCGGCGACACGCCCTACGACGCCGGTGCCGAGAAGGTGCTCGCAGACGCTGCAGACAAGGGCTACACCGTGGTCAGCGTGAAGGACGACTGGGAGACCGTGTTCCCCTCGTCGACGCGCGACCCGCAGGCATCCTGAGCCTGCGGGCCGAACGCTCGGTGGGGTTGTTCAGGGGGTCGTCGAGACGGTCGCTTCCGGTGCGGCCGCTTCCTCGTCGATGCCCTCTTCCCCGAGAACGTCCGTCGCGGTGGAGGGACGGCGCACGAGCTCGACCAGGATGAGGAAGACCACGAGACCGACCGATACTCCGACCACCGAACTGAACGAGACCGGTCGCGTCATGATGAGGATGAGCAGCGCGAGGGCCATGCCGGCGATGACGATCGGACCGTGGAATCGGTCGATCGCAAGGCCGAAGCGTCCCGTGGACACGCCGCGCCGTTCCCAGGTGTTCCGTACCGCAGCGAACCCGCTCGCCGACGCGCCCCGAAGCGCGACGGCACTGCGGCTCGACCCGGCGATCCAGGCCCACACCGCTACCAGGACGCCGACCAAGGCCAGCGCAGCGATCGTCGAACTGAGCAAGGACGTCACCTGATCGAAGAGGGACTCGGCCGCGGCAGCCGTCATGATCGACGGACTGACCGCACCGATGAAGAACACTCGGCCGATCCCCATCCCTGCGGACAGGAGCAGGAATGCCACGGCGAGCGCCGCGCTGGTCCAGAACAACGCACGTGGGCGGTTCCGGGCGATCAGGATCCCTCCGACCACCAGGCCGAGCACGACCCACGGCAGCCAGAAGCCCGCGGCGACCGCGATCTGGTAGACCGTCCGCACCAGCACCAGAGCATCGGCCTGCGCGATGGGGATCGAGCGATCGATCTGCGGGATCAGGTCCGCGAATCCGACGCCGCGTTCCGTCAGCACCGCCTTGACGCGCTCGACCACGAGACCGAGATCGATCGACAGCACGCCGTCGTCTGCGAGCTGAAGCGCGGTGTCCGGACTGTTCTGCATGATCGCCACGGCACGCTCATGACTGAAACGCAGCGACTGCGCCCAGATGTCGGCGAACTGGTCGGAGGCGACCACGTCATGGATCACGTTGTCGACGAGGGACGTGAGCCCGCTGGCAGCCGGCGCCTCCAGGAGACTGAGGGCGGAGGACGCGCGAGGGGGAAGGTCCAGCTCCCGCAAGCCGTCGAAGACCTCGCCCACGACCGCGTCGAGGTCGACCTGCTCGTGGATGGCGGCACTGACCTGGTCGGCGACGAAATCCTGAACGTCGGGATCCTCGGCCAGAGGCGCGAACGTCGCCACGAACCTGTCGGCATCGACGAGCTGGAGGCGCGCCCACGTGCCCATCGCCGCGATCGGTGCCATCAACACGGCGACGGCGAGCACGATCCCCGCGACGATGCTCCTCGCCACCGGGCGTCGGCGCTCCTTCTCCGCCGGCGATTTCTTGAGCGCCTCGTTCTCCTGCTCGAGCAGAAGAACGCGGGCGCGCAGATCCTCCAGTTCGCTCACGCGGCGTCCTCCTCCGTGTCGCCCCTTCGTGCGCCGGGTCCGACGCACGCCCCGATCGTCAGCTCAGCAGCTTCTGCTTCGCCGCGACGAACTCCTCCTGCGAGAGGACGCCCGAGTCCTTGAGCGCCGCCAGCTGCTGCAGCTTCGCGACCATGTCGTCGGGTGCCGCTGCCGCCGGGGGTGCCGCTGCTGCAGGTGCAGGTGCAGCGGCGTACTGCGCGGCGGCGTTCTGCGCGGCCGCATCGATCTGCGCCTGCTGCTGGGCGGCCTCGTACTGCTGCTGCTCGTACTGTCCCTGGGCCCGCTGCTGCTGGTTCCGAGACATGGCACCGCCCACAGCCGACGCCGTTCCTGCCACGACGGCTGTCCTGGCTGCCAGCCCGATCAGTCCGGGGCGGCCGAATCTTCTCATTGGCATGTCTTAACCTTCCTGATCGAGGATGTCCATCATGGCGTTCACGACCGGAGCGGGGACGCGCTCGCTCCGGAGCACCTGCCCGCCTGCGGCCGCGAGGCTCTGCGCCAGAGCGCGGGCGAACGTGAGTTCCAGGACGACGACGGCGGCGGACTGCCCCGGATCGAGGGCTGCAGCGAGCGCCTCCACGTCTTCCTCACCGGCGAGGCCTGCGGCGATCGGCTGGAAGTCGTCCAGCCCGAGATCCCCGTCATCGTCGTCGAGCTCGACGATCTCGACCTCACCGCTCGCCGACTTCGACAACACGACGAAGTCGAGCAACCGGACGACACCGCTGTCGATGAGGTCGGTCAGTGCTCGGAACGTCGCCGGGTCGGGACGCTCTCCCTCGAACCCGACGAGGTAGAACTCGGCGGGGCCGAATCGGAAGTCATTCATGGATTGTCCTTTCTCACGGTGACGAACCGGACCGTGCGCTCATGCTCGCATCGCTGTCGAGGCGGAGGTCCGCATTCTCACCCCAACCGGGTGAGCGCTCAGCCGTCCGGCGGCTCGGTCTGACTGTTCTGGCGCGGGATCCACACCTTGCGGACGATGATCAGGATCGACGCGGTCAGCGGGATCGCCACGAGCGCGCCGAGCAGTCCGAGGAGGGTGGCGCCGATCATCGCGCCGATGATCACGAGCACCCCGGGCACCGCGGCCGCCTTGCCCATGACACGGGGGGTGACGACGTACGCCTCCACCTGGATGTAGACGAGGTACGCGATCGCGAAGATCAGCGCGGCCAGCGGGCTGACGAACAGCGTCGCGACGCTGCCGATGACCAGGAAGACCAGAGACCCGATCATCGGGACCAGCGTGACGAAGAACGCGACGATCGCCATCACCGCGGGGATGGACGAGCCGACCGCGAACTGGATCACAAGCACGACCAGCGCGTTGATGATCGAGAGCGTCACGCCGCCGGCGACCACTCCCCCGACCGACTGCGTGATCTCCTCCAGCACGTCGGCGAATCGAGCCCGCCGGTACAGCGGGACCAGGGAGACGACCGCGCCCTTGATGCTCTGCAACGAAGACACGAAGTACAGCGTGAGGACGACCACCATGATGAAGCTCGACACCGCTCCGATCACGCCGAAACCCGCTTTGAGCACCCCTCCGGAGATCGCGAGAAAGGAGGACAGCGTGGTGAGCGAGTGGATGCCCTCGGCGACGACGGCCGAGAGGTCGACACCGAGGTTCGCCTCCAGTGCCAGGTACCACTCGCTCTGCTGCATCGCCGCGATGGTTTCGGGTGCCGCCTCGATCGCGGCGGAGACCTGTCGGATCGTCATCGGAACGAGGACGAGGAGGATCACGGCGACGACGGCCAGGAACACGGCGGCGACCACCGCGACACCGGCCGCACGGCTCATCCTCCGGCGTTCGAGAGCGCGCACCGCCGGATCCAGTCCGAGCGCGAGGAACATCCCCAAGAAGATCGAGATGAGAACGGTGGAGATGCCGGCGATCGTCGCTGCCAGGGCGATCGCGAGCAGGACCCCCACGGCGACGGTGAACCCCGACAGCAACGGCTTCGCCGGGAGCATGAGCTGCAGACGCGACAGGGGTCGACCGCTCTCCCGCTCCGTGTGCGTCACCGGCTTCGTCTCGTCCACACGGTGCACGTTACGCGCGAGGTTCCGACGGAGCCCCACCGCCTCACCCGTTCCTGGTGACCGTGCGAGGGTCGCCCGCTAGGGGTGAGCGAGCTCCCCGCCCTCCCGGTCGCGCTGTCACTATCGCGGTACGCAGTAACTCAACGAAAGGGGTCCGAAGTGTCGATTTGGACAAGCTTCTGGGACATCATCTGGTGGTTCTTCTGGGTCTTCGTGTTCATCTCCTACCTGATGGTGCTCTTCAACATCGTGGCGGACCTGTTCCGGGACCACGCCCTGAACGGCTGGTGGAAGGCCGTCTGGATCATCTTCCTCATCTTCGTCCCCTTCCTGACGGCCCTCGTCTACCTGATCGCGCGCGGCAGGGGCATGGGCGAACGCAGCGCTTCGGCGTACAAGGAGCAGCAGCAGGCTGCCGACTCCTACATCCGCAGCGTCGCCGGTTCCAGTCCCAGCGATGAGATCGACAAAGCGTCGAAGCTCCTCGCCGCCGGCACCATCACCCCCGACGAGTTCGCTGCCATCAAGGCACGCGCACTGAGCTGAAATCGTGCCTGAGGCGGTCGGTGTGACCCTGGAGGCGCTCGGTGACGTCGAGTTCGTCGTCGTGCGCCTCGAGGACGGCCGCCTCAGCCCGAACATCCTGGAGGCTCTGCTTCGACAGGTGGAGAGCGGAGCCATCCGCCTTCTGGACTTCCTCATCCTCCATCGACTGCATGGAGACGATTGGCGGCTGATCGAGATCGACACCGACGAGTTCGCGCTCGCCGGCCTCGGACTCGACACCCCCGGCCTGATCGGCGACGACGATGCGCGGCACTTCGCCTCGCGCCTTCCCGTCGGCACCGTCGCGGCGCTGATGCTCATCGAGCCGACGTGGAGCGAGCGCTTCTCCCGCGACGTCGATCGACGAGGGGACAGCATCCTGGCGATGCAACCGATTCCGGCCTCGATCGCGAACACGGTTCTCGCCACGGCCCTGCAGCACCACTGAGCGTCCCGCGTCGCCGGGTGCGGGGGGCTCAGACCGTGGTGCGCACGGCCTCACGCCGCGAGGACACCCCGAGCTTGCGATAGATCGCCCTCTGGTGCGTCTTTACCGTGTTGATCGACACCGCCAGCTCTCGAGCGATCTCGTGCAGCGTCCGCGCGGTCTGCAGCTGTTGGAAGACATCCCGCTCCCGCTCCGAGAGCGTCTCCACCAGCGAACCGGCGGCATCGTTCGCGAGGCAGCGTCCGATGAAATCCTCGAACTGCGTGCCGAAGTGGACGTGTTCGCCCAGCAGCTTGCGCACCGCCGTCTCGCGAGGCCCGAAGGGAAGCCGGATGTTCTCGCCGGAAGCGACGGCGACCGCCGCCTCGCACAGATCGTGCGCCTCGTCGTGATGACCACCCTGCCGGCGCAGCACTGCAGCCGTGATCAGTGTCGCCGACTTCACGTAGGAGATCTCGCTGAACTGACGGAGCGAGCGCAGCATCTCCAGCGCCGCGGAGTATTCGCCGGCCCGACGCAGGACCCCCGCGAGCGCGACGTTGACGACGGGGAGATCCGGGCACTGGATGTACTTCCTGGCGATCCGCATCGCCCGATCCTGACGCCCGACCGTCTCCTCGAGCAGAGCGACCGACGACTCCCGGAATGCCGGCCAGGAGATGCCGTGGATCACCTCGAGGGGAATGTCCTGGATGCCGATCGCCGCGCGACGG
Organism: Microbacterium aurugineum; assembly: GCF_023101205.1. NCBI lineage: Bacteria > Bacillati > Actinomycetota > Actinomycetes > Micrococcales > Microbacteriaceae > Microbacterium > Microbacterium aurugineum. The sequence goes on from NZ_CP078078.1 coordinate 2,054,229, forward strand.
CACGCAGCGACGTCGCCCGTCTCCGCCGCCGCGTAGGCGGTCATCATGCGCGCGACGCTCGTGAAGGATCGGTCGGAACCCCCGTTGGCGATCACCGTGCCGAACTCCCGGATCGCCTCGGCGAACTCGCCCGACCAGTACGCGACATAGCCCGAGGCCGTCGCTGCGCTCCCTCCGGCGTACGTGCTCCAGGGAAGGGTGGCGTCCTCGACGTCGTACGCGGCGGCGAGGGACACCCGTGCGTCGGTGAGACGGCCGGCCCACGTCTGACCGAAGGCGAGATGCCCGAGCGAGCGCTTCGCCAGTTCGCGGTCCCCGGAGGTCTGCGCCTCCCTGGCGGCGACCGAGAAGTACTCCAACGGAATCATCGGGTTGCCGCGATGACGAATCTCGGTCCAGCCGAGGAGATAGTTGAGCGCCGCGCGATCCCCGAGTTCGGTCGAATCCCCCTCGAGGAGCATCCGGCGCACTCTGGCGCTCGCCTCAGCGACCTCGGTGCGTTCATCCGCGATGAACAGCCGGGCGATGAGCAGGACCGGGGGTTCCGCTCCCTCGCACGTCCGGGCCACCGTCGCCTCGGCGCGGCGGAACAGCTCGCGCGCCACACGATGGTCGCCCAACACGTCACTCGCGCAGGCGCGGACGAGGAGGACCTGCGCGTCGTCGGGGGTTCGATGCAGCATCTCCACCGCCGTGCGCTCGACCTCGGCGGCACTCGTCCCCACGACGAGACCGAGCCAATGGCGCAGCAACGTGTCTCTCGCGGTCACGGACTCCCCTGCGCGGAGCGAATGCGCGATCGACGCGATGGGATCAGTCCCCTCGAGCGCGCTCGCCGCACGACGATGGCAGGCGGCGGCGCGTACGGCATCGAGCCGCACGATCTCCGCGCACTGTCGTGCGAACGAGGCGTGCCAGCGGTACACGACCCCGTGCGAACCGTCGAACCGGTCGAGGAAGAGACCGAGCCGTACGCACGTCTCGAGGAGTTCGGCCGCGTCGGGACGCTCCGTGACCGCAGCGGCCAGCCCCGGGGTGAGCTCGCCGCAGACACTCGCGTCGAGCACGAAGTCGGCCACGTTCGGGGGCAATGCGCCGAGCACATGTTCGCGGACGTAGGCGCCGAGAAAGCCCGAAGCGCTCTGCGCCACGGAGTCCGGTCGAGCCCCACCGATCATCATCAGGCGGACGGCGATCGGCCAGCCCCTGGTCTCCTCGAAGATCGTGTCGGCGGCGAGACCGTTCGCCGCCGACGCCTGCAGACGCTCCACCTCCGGCGCCGTGAAGCTGAGGGTCTCCGCGCCCACGAAGGCGTCCGGATGCGTGATCCGATGCCGGGAGAGCGTGACCTCGAGCAGCGTCGTGCCGACGAGGACGATCCGCAGGTTGTCCGGACCCTGCTCCGCGAGCATGCCGAGGAGACCCCGACGCCAGTCCTCCCCGGCGCGCTGCGCGTCGTCGATGATCAGGTGCACGCGGTCATCGACGCCCTCGAAGGCGCTGCAGATCTCCTGGTAGGCGTGACTCGGGTCGTCCAGGTCCCGAGAGATGGCCAGCGACCGCCCTACTCTCTCGGCCCCGACCAGCAGGGCGTGCACGACTCCCTGCGTCAGCCGCGACGGATCGCAGTCGAACGAGCTGAGGCCCAACCAGGCGACCTGCTCGAGCCCGGAAGCCCAGTCAGCGACGGCGGTGGTCTTGCCGAATCCGCTGGGGGCACTGACCACGACCAGCGAGTCCGCCGCCGCTGCCGCCTCAAGCGCGTCGCTCACGCGTTCGCGACGGATGGCGCCTGGTTGCGGTGCCGGCGGTCGGAATCGCACCGTCGGTCCCGGCGTCGTCGAGCGTACGGGGGGCGACATGGCACCAAGGTACTGGCGTATCGGTTAGCCCTTCAAGGTGACTTTCGTCGAGTTCCGCCGTCCGAAGCCTCTCGCTCCGCGTCGCGCTTGAGCGCATCGGCCGTGCGGATGAAGAGGATGATCCAGCTGAAGACGACCGTCCCCGCCACCAGCTCGACCGCGGTGAGCGTGTAATAGCCGACGGCGAAGAACACCGAGAGCAGCAGGATCAGCAGGATGAACACGTAGCCGAGGATGACGAACGTGCGGGAGACACCGGGGATCCATCGCCGGATGGCGACCACGAGCACGGCGTACGCGACGACCATGCCCGAGGCCACGCCCGTGTGCAGCGCGAAGTGCTGATCGACGGGGAACACGCCGACGAGGCCGAGAAAGATTCCCACGATGACGAGGCACGTCCGCACGGCGACCACTCCGCGTGGATGCGTGGTTGGGATGCCCCGCGTGGCGTAGCGGGCCAGCGTCGTCACGAGGATGCCGGCGACGATCAACGTCAGATTGAAGGCGCGCGCCGAAAGATCGTCGGTCATACCGAGGGCACTCAGATTCTCCTTCCACCACTGCGGATCGCTCGCGGTGAGCATGCTCGCGAGGACTCCGAGCACGAGGAACACGGCGAGCACCGTCGCCAACAGCTGCAGATCGAGGTGGGTCGCGGAGTAGTAGGTCACGTACGCGGTGAGCGCCGCGGCGGCTCCGGCCAGCATCAGCACGGGTATCGGATACACCACGGCTCCGAGGAGCCCCTGCTCCATGATCGTCGCCGCGAGCGTCCATCCGAGCAGCGCGATCATGGCATGGGCGAACGCGAAAGCCGCGATGTCGATGATGTCGAGCACGCCGAGCCGCTTCTCCCGCGCGGGATCGGCGGCAATGATCCGCCCCAGCACGAAGACGACGATCGCCGTGACTGCCGACATCAGTGCGACGAACTGGCCGAGCGAGTCGGGGCCGGAGATCGGCGCTGAGCGCAGACCGAAGACGGGGAGGGCGACGAGTGCCGCGAGGATGAAGGCGAAGATCGAGATCTGGAGCCCGATGGCCTCCCGCGCACGCTCTCTCGTCGCTCCGCGCGAGCGTGCGGCCGTCAGCAGATCCGGCGTCGGCGGAGTCGTGGACATGGGCCCAGTGTCCCGGCGGTCACACGCCACCGCACCGCCGGGCTCACCCGCGCGGGGTGACCGCGGCGCACGCGCTGCGACCGGGTCGGCGCATCCTTGTCGCATGAGGCGGATGACCCGGACGAGCCCGAAGGAGCCGCGATCGTGACTCTGGAGGACCTGTTCCCCGACGGCCTCTCCGCCCTGCAGATCGGGCTGGCGGTGCTGTCGGTGCTCGTCGGGTGGCTGCTGTCGCGGTTCGCGCGCAAAGGCGTTCTGAAGCTCACGACCCGGACACCCGGCATCTCGGACTCCGTGGCGCAGCTCGCCGCGCGATTCACCCAGTACGCACTGCTCCTGGTCGGCATCGGGGTCGGCCTGGCCTTCCTCGGCGCGAATGTGCAGCCGCTGCTGGCGATGACGGCCATCGCGGTCGTCGTCCTGATCCTGGTGCTGCGAGGTGTCGCGGACAACTTCGCGGCGGGCGTCCTGATCCAGTCCCGCCAGTCGGTGAAGATCGGCGAGGAGATCGCGATCGACGGCCCGGACGGGGAGATCCGCGGCAAGGTGCAGGAGCTCAACGGACGCGCGGTGATCCTCACCACGGTGGACGGGCGCACGGTGCACGTGCCCAATGCCGCGCTGCTCACCGGCGTGCTCGTGAACAACTCCCGACACGGGGCGCGTCGAAGCGCGCTGGAAGTCAGGATCGCGCGGTCCGACGACCTCGACCTGGACGAGGTGATCGGGATCATCACCGACGCGGCGGCCACCGTCGACGGTGTGCACACGCGCGAGCGCCCGGGTGTGCGCATCAGCTCAGTCTCCCCGACCCGATGGATGCTGGAACTCCAGGTCTGGCATCACCCCCTGCACGGCGCCACCGTCGTCTCCGACACCGTGCGCGCAGTCGCCGAGGCACTGGAAGCGGCCGGCCTGCGCAGCGTGGTGGCGCCGGAGCAGAGCACGCCGCCCCTCGTCCCGCCCGAGCCGTACTGAGCGCCGGCATCCGTCCGCGGTGCCATCCGCGAGGCGAGCGCGATCACCCGCGAGCGACGGCTACGCTGGCCGCGTGACCACCTCATCACCGCCCGGGGGCTCCGGCGATCGGATGCTCTCCCCCAGTCTTCGAGTGCTCCTGGTACTCGCGGCGAGCGTGGTCACGCTGGCGGGCGTGTACTTCGTGCGCGACATCTTCGGACCGCTGGCTCTCGCGATCGTGATCGTGATCATCTGCGAACCCCTCCGTCGCCCGCTCGACCGCCGCGAATGGCCACGGTGGGCGAGCACGACCGCCGTCATCGTCGTCGCCTACCTGATCCTCCTGGCGATGGGCGCCCTGCTCTGGCTCGCCGGTACACAGTTCGCACGGCTCGTCGGCGATCTCGTCTCGGAGGGAGGCCTGGCGAACACCGCCGACGAGTTCATCGCCTGGCTGCAGGCCCTGGGCCTGGACGAGCAGGCCTCGGATGCGGCAGCCTCCGTGCTGGATCCCACCACTCTGCTGGGCCTCGTGCGCAGCATCGGCGGCACCGTGCTCAGCGTCGCGACCGCGCTGTTCTTCGTCTGCGCCTACATCATCTTCATGGCGGCCGACGCGGCACGATACCGGCAGGCGCCCGAACTCTTCGGCGCTTCGAAGGGTGCGGTGATCGCGCGCATCACCCACCTCAGTTCCGGAATCCGTCGCTACTACATCGTCAACGCCACCTTCGGCGCCATCGTCGCGATCATCGATGGCCTGGCGCTGTGGTGGATGGGCGTTCCCGCACCCGTCGTCTGGGCGATCCTCGCGTTCGTGACGAACTTCATCCCGAACATCGGATTCGTCCTCGGACTCGTCCCCCCGGCGATCCTCGCGTACGCGGTCGGCGGCTGGCCGCTCCTCCTCGGTGTGGTCGTCGTGTACTGCGTCGTGAACGTGGTGCTCCAGGTTCTCGTGCAGCCGAAGTTCGTCAGCGACGCGGTCGACCTCAGCCTCACGCTCAGCTTCTTCTCGGTGATCTTCTGGACGTTCATCATCGGGCCCCTCGGCGCGATCCTCTCGATCCCGCTCACCCTGCTGGCACGCGCACTCGTGCTCGAAGGCGATCCGGGGACCACCTGGGTGCGCTGGCTGTCCGGGGATCGCACGGCCGTGCCCACGATTCCGGACCCGGAGCCGGACCCCCAGCCCCGAGGCCGTCTGCGGCGACGGATTCGACGCAGCGTCTGACCTCCCGCGCCCCGATCCGCTCCGGCGGAGTATCACCCGGGGGAGGTTAGGCCCTGGTGGCCGCCGTCTTCCCGGACTGGAATGGTGGACGCGAACGCGCCCGACCGGGTGCGACTGAGGGAGGCGACGTGCAACGACCACTCGCGGGGCTCACCGGGCGGAACTTCGTGACCGAGCTGACCGCGGGTGTGACACTGCTCGCGATCGCCATCCCTCTGAACATCGGCTACGCGCAGATCGCCGGTCTCCCGCCGACCGCGGGGCTCTACGCCCTCGTGGTGCCGACGATCGTGTATGCCCTGGTCGTCTCCTCACGCCAGCTCGTCGCGTCTCCGGATGCCGCGGCCGCCGCGCTCGTCGCCTCGTCGATCGGTGGTCTGGCCGCCGCGGGCAGCGCCGACTACGCCACCCTGGCGCTCGCGCAGGCGATCATCTGCGGGGTGATGTTCGTGCTTCTGGCCGTGTTCAAGCTCGGCTTCCTGGCGAACTTCCTGTCGAAGCCGATCCTCGTCGGCTTCGTGGGCGGCCTCGCGCTCGACATCATGGTGAGCCAGGTGGCGAAGATGCTGGGCGTCAAGATCGACTCCGGGAAGGAGTTCACCGGCAAGATCGCCGATCTCGTGGGAGGCTTCACGACCCTCAACGGCTGGGCCGTCCTGATCTCCGTCTGCTCGGTGGCCGTCCTGCTGCTGGGGCGCCGCTTCCTGCGCGCGGTCCCGTGGGCGCTGATCGTGCTGGTCGTGACCACGCTCATGGTCGTCCTGACCGGCCTCGATCAGCGAGGGGTGGATGTGCTCGGTGAGGTTCCCGCGGGGCCGCCGGTGCTGACCTGGCCCCTGATCGACTGGTCGCTGTGGCTCGCGCTGGTGCCCTCCGCGATCGCGCTCACGCTGGTGACGACGGCGGAGGGTCTGCTCGTCTCCCGCTCCTATTCCGAGAAACACGGCTATCCGTTCCGCGCGAACCGTGACCTGTTCGCGTTCGGCATCTCCAACATCGCCGCGGGGGCGCAGGGCAGCTTCGCGGTGGGCTCCTCGACCTCCCGCACCGCGGCGATGGATCAGGCCGGATCCCGCACACAGTTCCCCGCTCTGATCCTCGCGGCGGGAACCCTGCTGCTCCTCCTGTTCGGCACGGCGCTGTTGGCAGACATCCCCTCCCCCGCGATCGGCGCGATCGTGGGCGTGGCCATCATCCCGCTTCTCGGCGTGCGCGACTTCATCGATCTGTGGCGCAAGGATCGGTTCGAGTTCCTCATCGGGGCGACCTGCTTCCTCACCACGCTCTTCGTCGGTTCGATCGCGGGCATCCTGGTCGCCTTCGTGCTCGCGCTCATCAACCTCGCCAAGCGCGCCTCGCATCCGGCGATCGATGTCCTGGAATCCAGCGGCGACCCCGGCGAGTCCCTGCTCGAAGACGCCCCCGCGGGGAACGTCACCGCCCCGGGAGTGATCGTGATCCGTCTCGCGGCCCCCCTGTTCTTCGCGAACGGCGCCGTCTTCTCCACCGCGGTGAAGGAGGCGATCCGCTCGGCCGGAACGGACTCGGTCCACCACCTCGTCGTCGACATGGAGGCCGTGACCGATGTGGACGTCACCGGAGCGGAGTCCTTCACCGCGCTCAAGGAATGGCTCGCGTCGCAATCCATCTCGCTCGCGTACAGCCGAGTCCGCCCCAAGACGCTGCACCGTCTCACCAGCCTCGGGTTGCTCGACACGGAAGAGGTCTTCTCGACCAACCGCGCCGCGATCAGCCACCTGGCCCCGCCGTCGGCGGAGCCCACGTCCTCAAGGAAAGCAGGTCACTGATGGGCACCGTCATCGGAGAGATCCTCCCGCTCGCCCTCGGCGTGGCGATCAGCCCGATCCCGATCATCGCGGCGATCCTCATGCTGCTCTCGCCGAAGGCCCGCGTCACGAGTGTGGGCTTCCTGCTCGGGTGGGTGATCGGCATCGTCGTGGCGGTGACGGTCTTCACGCTGCTGTTCGCCATCCTCCCGGAGGAGGACCCGGACGCTTCCCGTCCGATCCGCGGCGTCGTGCAGCTCCTGCTCGGGGTGCTCCTCTTCGTGCTCGCGTTCGGACAGTGGCGCAAACGTCCGAAAGCGGGCGAAGAGGCGGCCCTGCCGAAGTGGATGAAGGCGATCGACACGATCACCTTCCCGGTCGCCTTCGGACTCGGCTTCCTGCTTTCTGCGGTCAATCCGAAGAATCTCATCATGGCGGCCGGCTCCGGCACCGACATCGGCGCTGCGGCTCTTCCCGTCGGCTCGACGGTCCTCGTGGTGGTCGTCTACACGCTCATCGCGGCCTCGACGGTGCTCGTCCCGGTGATCGGCTACCTCATCGCGGCAGACCGGCTTCGAGCGCCTCTGAACGCCCTGCGCGGCTGGCTCGCCACCGAGAACGCGGTCATCATGGCGGTGCTCCTCCTGGTGATCGGGATGTCGATGGTCGGAAAGGGCATCGGCAGTTTCTGACCGATGTCCCGCACCAGGCGAACGTGAGACCGACGGTCAGCGTGGTTCGTCGGGTTCGGCAGGAGGCACGGCGTCGAGCGCGGCATCCGTATGCGTCGCGGCGATCGACGCGATCCCGTCTCGTACGGAGACATGCACCCTCCCAGCGGCGGAGAGCCGCAGGAACCAGGGGGTGTGCTCCGCGACCGCCGTCGCCGGTTCCGGAAGCGCAGCCAGGTGCAGGGAGACACCGCGCTGCGCCAGCTCGCGATCAAGGTCTTCGAGGGCGTCGAGCACCGTGATCGTCATGACTTCCTGCTGTCGCAGCCCGAGCACGAGCGCGCGGATGGGCTCGCTCTCGCGATCGACGAGCTCGAGCACTCGGCGCTCGTTGACCAGCGCGTTGGCGGTGTAGAGCCCCCGTTCGAGGTCGACGCCGAGCACCCCGTCGTTCCTGCCCACCACGCGCACCTTCGGCACGTTCAACTCGCGCAGCACGAGGATCAGGGTGACGACGACTCCGACCGCGACGGCCGGGAGGAGCCCTGCCGTGAGCCCGAGGACAGCGACGGACAGGGCGACCCAGAAGTCCACCCGACTGATCCGTGCCCACCGCAGCAGCTCGGGGATGTCGATGAGACCTGCGACCGCCACGAAGACCATCGCCGCCAGGGTCGCCTCCGGCAACAGACTCAGCACGGGGCCGAGGAACAACGACACGAGGAGGGCGAGCACGACCGTCACCACCGTCGCCAGCTGCGACGTGGCGCCCGCACTCCGATTGACGGCGCTCTGCGAGAACCCGCCCGCCGCCGGCATGGTGCCGAAGAACGCGCCGACCGTGTTCGCCGCCCCGGTCGCGAGAAGCTCCTGGTCGCTGTCGACCTGACGATCGGTCGCCGCGCGGAGACTCCGAGCCACCGCTGCGGACTCGAGGAAGGCCATGACCGCGATGGCGAGCGCACCCGGGAGCAACACGGGGATCCGTGCGAGGTCGGGGATGCCGGGAACGGGGAGCCCGCTCGGGACGGGCGCGATCAGGCGGACGCCGAGCTCATCGATGCCCCCGAGCCCGACGAGGAGGATGCCGCCGACCACGACGACGAGTGTTCCGGGGATCTTCGGGGCGACGAGCTTCAGGACGAGCAGCGCGGCGATCGAGCCGACCGACAGGGCCAGTGTCGGCCAGTTCACGCTGTCGAGAGCGTGCCCGACAGCCGCGAGCGACCGGAAGAAGCCATGTCCGGAGAAGTCCTCGCTCTGGCCCAGCAGCGTGGGCAGTTGCCCGACGGCGACCGTTGCGCCGACGCCGATCTTGAGCCCCAGCACCGTGGCGCCGCTGATGTTCTCCACGAGCGACCCGAGTCGACACAACCGAGCGAGGAGAAGGGTCACTCCGACAAGAAGCGTCAGCGTCATGAGGGCGCCGATCGCGTCATCGGCGCCGGCGGCCACGCCCGCGGTGACGAGAGTCGTCGCGGTGAGAGTCGCGATCGTCGACGTCGTCGAGACGCTCATCGCCCGGCTGCCGCCGAGGAACGCATAGACGAGCATCGGCAGGATGCACGTGTACAGACCCACTTGGACCGGGAGATCGGCGATCGTCGCGTAGGCCATCGCTTGCGGGATCACGACAGCCCCCGCCGACAGTCCAGCGATGACGTCGCGCGCGATCCAGCGGTGCCGGTAGCCGTCGAGCGTGCTGAAGAACCACGACGGTCTTCTCACTGCGCTCACCTGCTTCCGGCGGTCCGATGGCCCGAGCGTACTGCGACCGACCGTGGTCGACGCGAGGATCCTCACCCGCCGCGGGTGGGGTGGCGTACGGCTCACGAGGCGGTCCGAGAGATTAAGTTGTGCACAACTGACTTGTGTGCAAGCATTACCTTATGGCCATGACCGATGAAATGGTGTGCTTCTCGCTGTACTCCGCTGCCCGCGCCACCACTCAGGCGTATCGGGCACTGCTCGCGCCCTGGGGACTCACCTACCCGCAGTACCTCGTGCTCGCGGCGCTGTGGCTCGACGGCGAGCAGACCATCGGATCGCTCGGCGAGGTGATGCGCCTCGACTCGGGCACGCTCTCGCCACTCGTGCGACGCCTCGAACAGGCCGGTCTCGTGGAGCGATCCCGCAGCCGGACCGATGAGCGTGTCGTGACGGTGCAGCTCACCGCGAGAGGGAACGAGCTTCGTGCGGAGGTGGCGCCCATTCATGCCGCCGTCGCCGAAGCCGCCGGTCTCCGCGACGACGATCACCGCCGCGCGCTCATCACCGAGCTGCGGGACATCACCGACCGACTCCAGCGGGTGACCGCCGGCCTCGCCACGTCCGTCGACACGGACGACCCTCGTTGAATTCATTCACACAGGAACGGAACCCCATGCGCGCACTCATCCACCAGACGTTCGGTGATCCCGAGCAGGTCCTCCGGATCGAAGACCGCCCGCTCCCGGAACCGGGCGCGGGCCAGGTCCGCCTCCGGACGGTGCTCTCCCCCATCCACAACCACGATCTGTGGACGGTCCGCGGCACCTACGGCTTCACGCCCGAGCTCCCCGCGGCGTCCGGCACCGAGGCGCTCGGCGTCGTCGACGCGATCGGGGACGGCGTCGACAACCTCGTCGTCGGTCAGCGGGTCGCCACCGGCGGCACATTCGGCGCCTGGTCGGAGTACTTCCTCGCGAACGCGGCCGGCCTGATCGCGGTTCCCGATTCGCTCTCGGACGAGAGCGCCGCGCAGCTCGTCTCGATGCCGTTCAGCACGATCGCCCTGCTGCGGTTCCTCGACGTGGAGCCGGGCCAGTGGATCGTGCAGAACGCGGCGAACGGCGCCGTCGGTCGAATGCTCGCGCAGCTCGGAGCCGCACGAGGCGTCCGCGTCCTCGGCCTCGTCCGCCGTGGAGCAGGAGTCGAGGAGCTGCGGGCGCAGGGCATCGACGATGTGGTCGCCACCGATCAGGACGACTGGCGCGAGCAGGTCGCGCACATCACCGGTGGAGCACCCATCGTCGCCGGCGTCGACTCGGTCGGCGGTTCCTCCGCGGGAGACGTCCTCTCGCTTCTCGCCGAAGGAGGCACTCTCGTCGCCTTCGGGGCGATGAACTCTCCGACCATGGAGATCGCTTCCTCCGACGTGATCTTCACGCAGGCGACGGTGAAGGGCTTCTGGGGCAGCAAGGTGATCCCGCAGCTCGACCCGAGCGTGCGCGGCGAGCTGTTCGGTGAGCTGATCCAGCGGGTCGGCGACGGCAGCCTGACACTTCCCGTGGCGGGAACCTTCGACGCGGGAGACATCCGCGCGGCGGTGCAGGCGAGCAACACCCCGGGGCGCGTCGGCAAGGTGCTGTTGCGCTTCTGATCCCGCGATCCGAGGGCGGGGCCGGTGATGTCGGTTCCCCGCGGCAGAGTGTGGCCATGGAGATCACCCTCATGCAGCCCGAAGGGCTCGTCGCCAGCCCCGCCTTCAGTCACGTCGCCGTCGTGCCGCCGGGTGCGACCACGATCTACGTCGGTGGCCAGAACGGTGTGGATACGACCGGCGCGGTCGTATCTACGGATGCCGCGGAGCAGTCTCTCCGCGCCGTCGAGAACGCCCGCATCGCCCTCGAGTCGGCGGGCGCTGGACTCGCCGACGTCATCAGTTGGACCGTGCTGATCCGTCAGGATGCGGATCTCCGCGCGGCCTACGGCGCCGTCGCGTCGAGGCTCGCCAGAGACGGCGCCCCGCCCCTGGTCACCGCGGCCCTCGTCGCGGGCCTCGGTGTCCCCGGGGCTCTCATCGAGGTGAGCGCGGTCGCCGCAGTCATCCGCGACTGACCCGGAGATCCTCGATCGGAGCCGCCGTGCCCGGAGGAGGAGTCAGATCCTTCCGCGGACCGGCGTGCGCCCGGTGTCGTCCGCGGCATCGGGCATCGTCATCTCCGCGCGCACACCGAGAAGACGGACCTCGCGCTCGGCGTCGAGGGTCGCCGCCAGCGCGAGGGCCGCCGCCACGAACTCCTCACGATCCTCGGTCGCACCCGGCAGCTTCCGACCGAGCGTCTTCGTCTCGAAGGGCGCGTAACGAACCTTCAGATGCACACGCACGACCGGCCTACCCTCGGCGGTGCAGTCATCGAAAGCCTGGACGGCGAGCTCGCGAACGGCCCGCTCGATCTGGTCCGGTGTCGTGAGGTTCTGCTGGTAGGTCGTCTCCCGGCTGTGGCTGCGAGCGACCCACGGCGTGTCATCGACGACGGCAGGCCCCTGACCGGATCCGAGTCCGTGATACCAGACCCCCATCCGCGGGCCGAACTCCTCGACGAGAATCGCCTCCTCGGCGTCCGCGAGTTCCCGGACGGTCGAGATGCCATGTGCAGCCAGACGCTTCTGCACCTTCGAGCCGACGCCCCAGAGATCACGTGTCGATCTGTCGCCCATGACGTCGAACCAGTTCGCTTCGGTGAGCCGGAAGACCCCGCGGGGTTTGCCGAACTCCGTCGCGATCTTGGCGCGCACCTTGTTGTCGCCGATGCCGACCGAGCAGTGCAGCTCCGTCGCCTCACGCACGGCCTCCTGTGCAGCCCGCGCCACGCTCTCGGGGTCGTCCGTACTCACACCGAGGAAGCACTCGTCCCATCCGACGACCTCCACCACGACCTCCGGCAGCGCACGAAGCGCAGCCATCACGTCCGCGGAGGCGATCTCGTACGCCTGGTGATCGACCGGGAGGAACACGGCGTCCTCTGGGGCCTTGCGTGCCGCGATCTTCAGCGGCATCCCCGAGCCGATGCCGAAGGCACGTGCCTCATACGACGCGGTCGACACGACGGCTCGCTCGGTGGGATCCCCCCGTCCGCCCACGATCACCGGGCGTCCGGCGAGCTCGGGCCGCCGCAGCACCTCGACCGCGGCGATGAACTGATCCATGTCCACGTGCAGCACCCAGTCGGCCATGACACGAGTGTGCCGGGTGAGAGAGCGTCTGTCACCCCGTTCCCGGGCGACCCCGGGCGCGCGTCAGGAGATCGAGACGCCGATCGCAGTCACGATCACGGCGAGCAGAGGTAGCGTCCCCTGCATCGTCGCGGCGCGAGCCTTCGTGCGGTCCGCGAGCACCAGGACGAGTGCGGCGGCGAGCATCATGGCCGTGCCCGCGAACACCAGGGTCAGACCGACCGTCTCGGTTCCCACGATCACGAGACCGATGCCGAGCAACGTCGTCAGCGCCAGGAAGAGGTTGTAGAACCCCTGGTTGAAGGCGAGCTGCTTCATCGTGACGGCGTCCGCCTCGCTGGCGACGCCGAAGATCTTCCTGGTCTCGGGTTCGGTCCACCTCAGCGACTCGAGCGCGAAGATGAACACATGGAACGCAGCGGCAGCTGCGGCGAGGACGAGACCGACGATGAGCATGGGCTGATTCTCTCGTCCGAGAGCTCACCCAGCAAGCCCGCGAGGTCTCCGCGCGTGCTCAGACCAGGAAGATCGGAAGCAGCCCCGGGTTGTGCGCGTGGACGAGCACTGCGAACACCACGGCGTCGAACAGCAGATGCACGGTGACCACGTACGCGAGCGAATGGGTGCGCAGGAAGATGTATCCCTGCAGGAGCGCGAACGGGATCGTGAGCAGCGGACCCCACCCCCGGTACCCCAGCTCCCACAGGAACGAGACGAACACGACGGCCTGGAGCAGGTTCGCGATCGCGTTCGGGAAATGGCGACGGAGCAGGGCGAACACCGTGCAGATGAAGAACAGTTCGTCCCAGATGCCGACGGCGCCCACTCCGACGAAGAGCCGCGCGATGAGGTCGGGAGTGTCGACCACGGGCCAGTTCTGGTAGACGCCGCTCGTGATGAAGTAGAAGGGGAGGATCAGCCAGCCGAGGACGAGCACCGCCACCAGCCATCCCCATTGGAGCCTCCCCCATCGACGATGGGTCCGCCACGGGAAACTGATCGCACGGTCGCGGTACACGAAACGCGAGATGACGTAGGGCACGGCCACCGCGCCGCCGAGAGCCAGCGTGAACCGCAGCATCGCGAGGTTGTCCAACTCGGCGGCCAACGGGATGATGCTGACGATCAGCAGACCGACCGCGATCAGGGAGAGGTCGCGGACGAGCGACGGGGGGCGTTGCTCTCCCCCGCTCACGATCCGGCTCTCGGACGGCCGACGGCGTTCGATCACCCAGGCGGCACCGAGGCCCAGAGCGAGCAGCACCCAGCCGAGCCACGGGATCTCCGCCACGAAGAAGGCAGGAGCTGCGGCGCAGACGAGCCCCGCGGGGACGATACCGGGCCACGTCGCCGCCGCGGTCCGCGCCTCGGTCATGGGCGGGTCCGGCGCCGGTAGACGAGATCGCGGATATCGCGCCCTTTGGCGATGCCTTTGCGCTCGAAGGCGGTCATGACGCGACCGTCGAAACGCTCGGCCCACTCGCCGTCGAACGCGCGCTCGAACAGGGGTTCGGCATCGAGCACCTCGCGCATCTGCAGCGCGTAGTCCTCCCAGTCGGTCGCAAGCCGCAGCAGGCCGCCATCACGCAGCGCTCTCGCCGCGGTGTCACCGAAGCCCGGCCGCACGAGCCGACGCTTGGTGTGCCGCTTCTTGTGCCAGGGGTCAGGGAAGAAGATCCACACCTCTCGTGCCGCCCCCTCGGGCAGGTACGACGACAGCACCTCGGGCGCGTTCGCCTCGACGACACGGAGATTGCGTGCGCCCTCACGGTCGGCATCGAGCATGGTCCGGGCGAGCCCCGCGCGGAACACCTCGACGGCGAGGAAGTCATCCTGCGGGCGCGACGACGCCGCCGCGACGATCGCGTGCCCTTGCCCTGAGCCGATCTCGACGTAGAGGTCGGAGTCGCGACCGTACTCCACCGCAGGATCGAGACGCGCCTCCGGGTGCACCGAGGTCCAGGCGACGTCGCGCGGGACGTCGAGCAGGTAGTGCGGGCCGAGCTCGGTGAAGGCGCGCTCCTGCGCCTCGGACATCCGACCGCTGCGGCGTACGAACGACACCGGTTCGTCTCGGAAGGTACGGGGTTCGGGCATGATTCCAGGGTAGTCGCCGTGCCCGGGTCCGCCGGCGCACGCGGACCGCACCTCTGTCACTCTGCGGGAGCGGTGACGAAGTCGATGAGTTCCTCCACACGACCGAGCAGCGCGGGCTCCAGATCCCGATACGTGGTGACCTTGGAGAGGATGTACTGCCACGCGCGTCCGGTGTCGCCTGGCGCCTCGTACGGCCAGCCGAGAGCGCGGCAGATCCCCGTCTTCCAATCGGTGCCGCGCGGGATCTCCGGCCACTTCGCGATACCGAGGGCACGCGGTGTCACGCACTGCCAGACATCGACGAAGGGATGCCCGACGATCCGGAGGTGCCGCCCGTGCGGGCCGCGCGCGATCGCCTCGGCGACCCTGGTCTCCTTCGATCCCGGCACGAGGTGGTCGACCAGCACGCCATAGCGTCGCGTCGCCGTCGGCGGCTCGGCGGCGAGCAGATCGTCGAGGAGGTCGATTCCCTGGAGGAACTCGACGGCGACGCCCTCGACGCGCAGGTCTGCGCCCCAGACCTTCTCGACCAGTTCAGCGTCATGCTTGCCTTCGACGAGGATGCGACTGGGCAAGGCGACACGCGCCCGCTGATCGGCGACCGCGAAGGAGCCGGACGCGGTCCGGCGGCGGCCCTGTGCGGGGGTGGACGGACTGATGAGCCGCACGGGGGCACCGTCGATCAGGAAACCTCCGCCGAGCGGGAAGAGCCTCCGGCGTCCGCGTCGGTCCTCCAATTCGACGTTTCCCGCCTGCACGCGTGTCACGGCGCCACAGAACCCGTCATCGGCGACCTCGACGACCAGATCGGCCTCCGCCGCGACCTGTGGCACCTGCTTCGCGCCGCGGTCGCGCCAGCCGGTCGCCAGCACATCCGAACCGTACATGTCGTCCATGCCTTCCAGCGTATGTGCCTCCGCTGACGGCGAACGGCGAACCGCTCTCCAGTGCTGTCGCGTGTCGTAGTCAGTGCATAGACTCGACGCATGGGGCTCGGCTGCCGGTCGGAGGGAACACGATGACGAAACGGTGGCTCATGCTGACCGGACTCGTGCTGGCGATCGTCACAGGGGCACTCGCCCCGTCGGCTGCGTCCGCCACCGATCCGATCACGCTCGACGCCGGGTTCGTCACGGACCAGGCCGGCGTGCTCAGCGCCGACGAAGAGGCGACGGTCGAGGCCCGGCTCCAGGAACTGAGCGAGAACTCGAACTCCGACCTGTTCGTCGTGCTCGTCGACGAGTTCACCAACCCCACAGACGATGCGCAGTGGGCAGACACCGTCGCCGAGGCCAACAACCTCGGCACCGAGCAGTATCTCCTCGCCATCGCCGTCGACGGCCGCAGCCTCTACATCTCCGCGGCAGCCGACGGACCGCTGAGCTTCGGCCAGCTCGACAGCATCGAAGACAAGATGGTCCCGTTCGCCGCCGACGGCGACTGGATGGGGGCGATCACCCTCGCCGCCGATGAGATACAGGGAGACGGAGGTGCCGGAGCGCTCCGCATCGGCGTGATCGTCGTCGCCGTCGTCGTGCTTGCCCTGCTCGTCTGGCTCGTCGTCGCGCTGGTGCGCCGTGCGCGCCGAAGGGCCGAGATCCGCGAACGCGGCGCGATGCCGGAGACTCCCGATCCTGCCGACCCGTTCTCCACGCTCACCGATCAGCAGGTCGAGACGCAGGCCGCGCTCGCCCTCGTTCAGGCCGACGACGCCATCACCTCGAGCAGAGAAGAGCTCGGCTTCGCGGTCGCGCAGTTCGGGGAGGGCGCCACGGAGGAGTTCACCCGGGTGGTCGACGCCGCCAAGGCCAAGATCGCCGAGGCATTCGACCTGAAGCAGAAGCTCGACGACGAGATCGAGGACACGATCCACGATCGCCGCGCCTGGCACATCCGCATCATCCGGATCGCCGAGGAGATCGACGATGTGCTCGATGACAACACCGAAGCGTTCGACGCGCTCCGCAAGCTCGAGCAGAACGCCCCGCAGGAACTCGAGAGGGTCCGCGGCGAACGCGCGGCTCTGACCCCCGCACTCGCTGCCGCCGCACCCGCGCTCGCGGCGCTGGCAGAGACCTACGACGCGGATGTGCTCCGCACGATCGCCGACAACCCGGCCCAGGCGCAGGAGCGCGCCGAGCTGGCGGATCGATCGATCGACGCCGCCGCACAGGCGATCGCGGCGGGCAGATCCGGTGAAGCAGCCTTCGCGATCCGCACGGCCGAGCAATCCGTGGCGCAGGCGGCGCAGCTCACCCAGGCGGTGACGGCCCTCGGATCCGAACTGTCCGCACTCGAGACGAAGTCGCGTGCTCTGGTGGCCGAGCTGCAGGGGGACCTCGTCGCCGCCCGGCAGCTGCCCGACGCGGACGGAGCGATCGCCGCCGCGACCTCGGCGACCGCAGAGCAGTTGCAGCGCGCACAGGTCGACCTCGCCGGGTCCGCCCGCAACCCGCAGCGAGTGCTGGAGGCGCTCACCGCCGCGAACGCCCAGATCGACGGCGCCATCGCTCAAGGGCGGGAAAGCGTCGAACGCGCGCGCCGCGTGCAGCAGATGCTCGAGCAGACCCTCGCACAGGCGACCTCCGAGATCCGCGCGACTCGGGATTTCATCGAGACCCGTCGCGGCACCGTGGGCTCCACCGCCCGCACACGGCTCGCGAACGCGGAGGCGAGCCTGACGCACGCTCTGAGTCTGCGGGCCACCGAGCCGGATGCCGCACTGGCCGAGGCCAATCGTGCCCTCTCCCTCGCCCGAGAGGCGACGGCGGCCGCACAGTCGGACGTCCAGGCATACGCCCCTTCCTCCGACCAGGGCGGCTTCGGTGGCCTCTTCGGAGGCTCCGGATCGGCGGGCGGCGGCTCGGGCATCGGCGGCGACATCCTCGGCGGCATCATCGGCGGCCTGATCGCCGGCGGGGGCGGCCGATCCACGAGCCGCGGCAGCCGCAGTGGTTGGCGCTCCTCCGGGGGCGGCGGTTTCCGCAGCTCCGGCTTCGGCGGCGGCGGGGGTTCCCGCGGCGGCGGCCGTAGCGGCCGATCCGGAGGTAGACGCTTCTGATCCGCCACACAGATTCTTACGCCAAGCTCTCGAAGACGCCCTCTGAAAGGAACCACGCATGACCAAGCAGTCCATCTTCGGACGTATCTCGACCCTCGTCCGCGCGAACATCAACTCTCTGCTGGACTCTGCGGAAGACCCGCAGAAGATGATCGATCAGCTCGTCCGCGACTACACGAACAGCATCGCCGACGCCGAGTCCGCGATCGCGGAGACCATCGGCAACCTGCGCCTGCTGGAACGCGACCACGAAGAGGACGTCCAGGCGGCCACCGAATGGGGCAACAAGGCTCTGGCCGCCAGCCGCAAGGCCGACGAGATGCGCGCCAGCGGTGATGCCGCCGACGCCGACAAGTTCGACAACCTCGCCAAGATCGCGCTCCAGCGTCAGATCAGCGCGGAGCGCGAGGCCACCGGCGCCGAGCCGCAGATCGCCGCGCAGACCGAGATCGTCGACAAGCTCAAGAGCGGCCTGAACGGCATGAAGGACAAGCTCGTCGAGCTCAAGAACAAGCGCAGCGAACTGCTCGCCCGCGCCAAGGTCGCCGAGGCGCAGACCAAGGTGCAGGACGCGGTCGGCTCGATCAACGTGCTCGACCCCACCAGCGAGCTGGGCCGGTTCGAGGACAAGGTCCGCCGTCAGGAGGCTCTCGCGCAGGGCAAGATCGAACTTGCTGCGTCCAGCCTCGACGCGCAGTTCGAGAGCCTGGAAGACCTCGGCGAGCTCACCGAGGTCGAGGCTCGTCTCGCCGAGCTCAAGGCCGGTGGCAGCGCCCCCCGTCAGGCCCTCGAAGGCTCCTGACACGACCAGCGGATGCCCCGGACCTCGTGTTCGGGGCATCCGCGTTCTCCCTCGGAGGCACCCATGGTGCGATTCCTGGTCATCCCGCAGTGGCAGGGCTCACCCGCGCCACGGGCGATGCTCCTCGTCGACGGCGCGTCCGCGATCGCCGGCGATCTGCCCCGCGCGGCCACAACGGTGTTGGACGTGCCGGTCGAGGCCGGTGAAGCGCTCGGCACGGGCGTCCGCCGTCTGAGTGCGCTGCTCCGGACCCGAGAGCTCGTGCACGGTCATATCGACGCCGACACCGTGGTGATCGGCGGCGACTGCAGCGTCACCGTCGCCGCCCTCGATGCACTCCCGGGCGGCACCGAGGATCTCGCCGTCGTGTGGTGCGACGCACACGCAGATCTGCACACCCCCGAGACGTCGCCTTCGGGCGCCTTCTCCGGCATGGCACTGCGCGCGTTGCTCGGCGAGGGCGAGGAGCAACTGGCGCTCTCCCCCGCAATCCCTGCCGACCGCGTCGTGACCGTCGGCATGCGTACCCTCGATGACGCGGAGATCGCACCGCTCGCGCCGCTGACGAATCTCTCGGTCGCCGATCTCGAGCGCCCGGAGGCTCTGCTCGATGCGGTGCGTTCGACGGGCGCCTCACGCGTGTGGGTTCACATCGACGTCGATGTGCTCGATCCCTCGGACTTCGCGGGTGTGTCGTCGTCCGTGCCGTTCGGCCTCTCCCCCGCCGCACTCAGCACCGCCGTCCGAACCCTGCGCGGAGAGATCCCGCTCGCCGGAGCCACCATCGCCGGATTCGCTCCGCGGTCCCCGGCCGACGCCGTCGATGATCTCGGCGCGCTGCTGCGACTGATCGGAGCGGTGGCATGACGCCGGACTCGGAGTGGCGCGCAACGGCCGACGAGGTGCTCGCGCGCGGGCGCCGCTTCGACAGACGGATCCCCTCCTTCCTGCTGCGCTCCCCGATCAGCCGACTCGGCTACGCGTGGGGCACCTCCGTGGGCTGGATGTGGGGCGCGCTGTGGAGCACCGGCCCGGTGGAGAGACGCTCCGGGCTCTGGGTCTTCCGGGGCATGCCGAAATGGACCTTTCGCCGCGGCGGGGTCTGCGTCGGAGGCTGCTTCCTGACCGGTGACGCGCGTCCGACCGAAGCCGTGCTGCGCCACGAGGCCGTGCACAAGGCCCAGTGGCTCCGCTACGGCTTCCTGATGCCCGTGCTCTACCTGTTCGCCGGGCGCGACCCGTTGCGCAACCGCTTCGAGATCGAAGCGGGGCTCGAAGACGGGAACTACGTGCGGCGCACCCGCTGAGAGCTACGCCTCAGCGCTGCGCGGGCAGCAGGCCGAAACGCTCGGGCGTGCGGATCTGTGCCGGGGAGATCGCCAGGGAGCCGGTGAGGTGCTCGACGATGTCGGCCGTCCCCAGGTAGCCACCCAGAAGCGTGACGTGCGTCTCGATCTCGTCGTCGCACATCATCTCATCGGCCCACGCGCAGGTCGCCCGCGCCAGAGCCTGTCCCGGCGCGCAGGAGCGACCGCTGCCGGGCGCACCGGTGCGCTGCTCGCGCGCGAGCCAGGTCACCGTCATACGGCCCGGGGCGTCGATCACGCCGATGTCCGCGGCCTCGGGCACCTCGATGAAGATCCGCCCGGAAGCACACAGCGGCAGCGTGGTCAGGAACACCTCGAGCTCGGCGAGCGACTGCTCGTCGGCCGTGACCAGGTGGTGCGCGCGCTGACGTGCGGCGCGACGTTCCGCGCGCGTGCTGCGAGTCTCGAGCGAGGTGTTCATGATGACTTCATCGTACACCAAGTGAAGGCTTGCCTAACCTTGCTCCTGCTGTGAGAAAGCGTGCGCACGCACTACTCGCCCGGCTCGACGAGCGCCTGCGTCAGCGCCGCGAGCTCCCCCTCGGTCATCCCGTTGGCGCGCAGGTACCCGGAGACGGAACCCCAGCGCTCATCCACCTGCTCGAGAAGACGTCGCATCACCGGCGCAGGCGACTGCGTCGCGAGCGCGACGGCATGCACGGCGTCCGGGTGCTGAGACCGCAGGTACTCGGCGATGCGCCGCGTGCGCTGGGCGGGAAGCTGCGATTCGGTGAGCGCGTAGTCGGCGATCACGGCCTCCCTCTCGGCACCGACGGCGGAGAGCGCCAGAGCCACGGTCACCCCGGTGCGATCCTTGCCGACGGTGCAGTGCACGAGGGTGCGCTCGCCCGCGGCGATGATGCGGAGGGCCTCCACCAGTCGATCGCCGCTCTCCTCGAGGAGGTGCAGGTACAGCCCCTCGAGGCTGATGTCGGTTTCGAAGAACGACCGCACCGACCCCAGGAACAGGGGAAGGTGCGTGGTCTCCGGCCCGTCGATCTCCGTCGGCTCCGCCGCGACCTCCTCGCCGTCTCGAAGGTCGACGATGCGCTGCACGTGCTCACGGAGGAGGGCCGCCCCGGCGGGGGTCGCACCGGACAGCTGCCCCGCCCGCAGGAGGACACCGGCGCGGATGCGACCACCTGCTGCCGGGATGCCGCCGACGTCGCGAATGTTCGCCACCCCATCGACGCGGAGAACGGTCATGCCTGCGCCTGCGACGCACGCGGGGGCACCGGGTAGCGGCCGGCGATCACGATGCGGTTGAACGCGTTGATGGAAACGCACGCCCAGCTCAGAGCGGCGTATTCCTTCTCGGTGAACACGCTGCCGACGCGGTCGTACACGTCATCCGAGACGCCGTCCTCGGAGATGAAGGTGAAGGCCTCGGCGAGTTCGAGTGCCGCCCGCTCCCGGTCGCTGAAAACACCGCTCTCGCGCCACGTGGAGATCTGGGTGAGCACATCGGTGTCGACGCCGGCCGCGACCGCACGGTCGACATGGATCCGTACGCAGTACGCGCAGCCGTTGAGCTGGGAGCAATGGATCATCACGATCTCCTTGAGACGATCGTCGATGCCGTTCGCCGCGCAGATCTGGCCCACCGTCTTCGAGAACGCATCGAGCGCCTGGTACGCGGCAGGCTCGGTCTTGGACAGGTGCACACGCGTCTCACTCATAACTCCATGATATTCGTCGCGCGTCCGCTGGCCCCCCGCTCGCCCCAAGAGGTCGAAATGCAGACTGCTAATCCTGTCTGCACTAGAGGCGCCATAACTACAAGTGAACTCTGGGTTAGATTTAGCTTTTTGCTCTCGCATTTCTCCGTCTCCGGGCGCAGGGAGCAGAATGTGGAGGTGGCGATCGACATCAGCGAGTTCAGCTATCTTCCCGCACAGGCCGATGCGCTCGGCGTTCCGCTCCCTCCGGTGGAGCGTGTCGCCCTCCCCCTCGACGATGGGCGCGCGCTCAGCGCGCTGCGGTTCGGGACCGGCGCGCCTCGGGTCACCCTGCTGCACGGTGCCGGTCTGAACGCGCACACGTGGGACACGACGGTTCTGGCGCTTCAGGAGCCCGTGCTCGCGATCGACCTCGCCGGACACGGCGACTCCTCCTGGCGTGACGATGCCGACTACACCCCGCGCACGCTCGCCCGAGACATCGCGGCGGCCTTCGACGCGTGGGCGGTCCCGCCTCAGATCGTCGTCGGCCAGTCCCTCGGCGGACTCACCGGAGCTGCACTCGCCGCCGCGCGCCCGGATCTCGTGTCCGAGCTCGTCGTCGTCGACATCACCCCGGGCATCGACGTCACCGCCGGTCCGGCCGCACTGCGCGAGTTCTATGCCGGTCCGACCGATTTCGCCTCCCGAGACGAGCTGGTCGACAAGGCGATGTCGCTCGGTTTCGGGGGCAGTCGCGCCGAGACCGAGCGCGGCGTCTTCCTCAACACCCGCGTACGCGAGGACGGCCGCGTCGAGTGGAAGCACCACTTCGCGCACCTCGCCGCCCAGGCGCTCGCGGCCCACGATCCGGGCTCGGTGGCCGCGCCGTCCGTGCTGCACGAGACCGGGTGGGAGGATCTCTCCGCCGTCCGCGCGCCGATCACCCTGGTCCGCGCACAGCGCGGCTTCGTCAGCGAAGCGGACGCCGCCGAGCTGCACCGTCGCGCGCCCACCGCCCGCCTGGTCACGCTGGACGCGACACACAACGTCCAGGAGACCGCCCCCACTGCCCTCGCCGCCCTCATCGCGTCCCCCGCCGTCTCCCACGGAATATGACGCTTCGTTCCATACCCGACCCGCACCATCCCACGCATCTCTAGGCTCGATCAAACGGCACACAGCAATTGCCGCACCGAGAGGAAACGCCCATGTTCCGACGTACCCGACGTCTCTCGCTGATCGCCGCGCTCGCGGCGACCGCCGTCATACTCAGCGCCTGCGCAGGCTCCCCCGAGCCGACCGTCACCACGGGCACCGGCACGCCCGACCCCGACGCGACCCTGCACGTCGGCCTGGTCCTCGAGCCGACCAACCTGGACATCCGCCACACCAGTGGCGCCGCGCTCGAGCAGATCCTCATCGACAACATCTACGAGGGACTGGTCAGCCGGACGCAGGAGAACGAGATCGAGGGGCGTCTCGCCTCGGACTACACCGTGTCCGACGACGGCCTCACGTACACTTTCACCCTCAACGAGGGCATCCAGTTCCACGACGGCACGGCGCTCACCTCTGCGGACGTCGTCTCCTCCTACGAGACCGTGCGCACCGATGCCACCGTGCAGGGCAACGCCGAGTTCGCGAAGGTCTCCTCGATCACCGCACCCGACGCGACCACGGTGGAGATCGTGCTCACCGAGCCGGACCAGAACTTCCTGTTCACCCTGACGGGCCCCGCCGGGCTGGTCTTCAAGACCGGGGACACGACCGACCTGAAGTCGGCGGAGAACGGCACCGGTCCCTTCACCCTGACCCGGTGGAACAAGGGCAGCACCATCACCTTCGCGCGCAATGACGACTATTGGGGCGAGAAGGCAGGCGTCGCTCAGGTCGAGTTCCAGTACATCCCCGACTTCACCGCCGGTGTGAACGCCGCGCTCGCCGGCGACGTCGACGTGCTCACCGCCGTGGACCCGAACCTCGCCCCGCAGCTTGAGGACTCCGGAGAGTTCGCTCTCACGAAGGGCCGGACGACCGACAAGGCGACGCTGGCGTTCAACAACCAGAAGGCCCCTCTGGACGATGTCCGGGTGCGCGAGGCGCTGCGACTCGCGATCGACCACGACGCGCTCGTCGAAGCCGTCGGCGCGGGAACGACCCTGTACGGTCCCATCCCCGAACTCGACCCGGGCTATGAGGATCTGTCCGATGTGATCTCCTACGACCCGGAGAAAGCGAAGTCGCTGCTCGCCGAAGCCGGCCAGGAGGACCTGGAGCTCACCCTCACCATCCCCGCCTTCTACGGGACCACGGTGCCGAAGGTGCTGATCTCCGACTTCAAGAAGGTTGGCGTCTCCCTTGAGGTGAACTCGGTGGAGTTCCCGACCTGGCTGGAAGACGTGTACACCAACCACGACTACGACCTCAGCTTCGTGCTGCACGTCGAGCCGCGCGACTTCGGCAACTTCGCCGACCCGGACTACTACTTCGGCTACGACAACACCGAGGTGCAGCGTCTGTACGCCGAAGCCCTCGCCGAGGTCGATCCCGACAAGTCCGCCGAGCTGCTCGCGCAGGCCGCGCGCATCGTGTCGGAGGACCACGCCGCAGACTGGCTGTACAACGGCGAGACCATCACGGCAGTGAGTCCGATCGTCGCAGGCTTCCCGGAGGACTCGATCAACTCGCGCATCGACCTCGCCGGCGTCACCGTCTCCACCGACGGGTAACGGGCGGCCACCCCTCCGTGATCCGATACGCACTCACACGAGGAGCCCTGCTCATCGCAGGGCTCCTCGTGTCGAGCGTGCTCATCTTCCTGACTCTGCGCGTGTTCCCTGGAGACGTCGCGCAACTCATCGCCGGCACCCAGGCCTCACCCACCGAAGTCGACGCGTTGCGTGAATCCCTCGGCCTGAACCGCCCGTTGGTCGCCCAGTACACCGAGTGGATCGGCGGCATCTTCCGCGGCGACCTGGGGACCTCCCTGCTCTCCGGGGCCTCTGTCGGTGAGGAGCTTCTGCTCAAGGCGCAGGTCACCGTGCCCCTCGGCATCATGTCGCTCCTGATCGCCGTGCTGATCGCCGTGCCGTTCGGCATCCTCGCCGCACTCCTGCGCGGTCGCCGCGGAGGCACGGCTCTCAGCGTCGGCGCCCAGGCGCTGGCCGCCGTCCCCGTCGTCTGGGCCGGCATGATGCTCATCGTCGTGTTCTCGGTCTGGCTGGGCTGGCTGCCTCCACAGGGCTTCCCACGCACCGGATGGTCGACACCGTGGCGGGCGATCGAGTCGCTGCTGCTCCCCGCCTTGACGATCGGCATCGTGGAGGGCGCGATGCTGATGCGGTTCGTGCGCAGCGCCACGCTCCAAGCGGCCGGACAGGACTTCGTACGCACGGCCGCCGCGAAAGGCCTCACTCGCACGCGAGCACTCATCCAACACGGTATCCCTGCCGTCGGGCTCTCGATCGTCACCGTCCTCGGGCTCCAGGTCGCCGGGATCATCGTCGGATCGGTCGTGATCGAGCAGCTCTTCACCCTCCCCGGCATCGGACGGATGCTGGTCGCCGATGTCGGAACGCGCGACCTCATCAAGGTGCAGAGTGAACTCCTCGTCCTCACCGGCTTCGTGCTGGTCGTGGGCTTCCTCGTCGACCTCGTGCACCGCGCGATCGACCCCCGCCAACGGGAGGCCGCATGACTCCCCGATGGCTCGCCCGCCTCTGGAGCACCCCGACCGGGCGATTCGGGCTCGTCGTCGTGGCCGTGGTCGCGGGTACGGCGCTCGTCGCCCTGTGGTGGACCCCGTTCGACCCTCAGGCGTCGGAGATCGGAGAGCGGTGGCTCCCCCCGGGATGGCCGCACTTGCTCGGCACCGATGACACCGGCCGCGACATCCTGAGCCTGCTGATGGCGGGAGCGCGCACGACCGTGTTCGTGAGCGTCGGCGCCGGCGTCGTGGCGACGGTCGTGGGAGTCTCCCTCGCCGCGCTCGGTGCCCTCACCGCTCGATGGATGCGGGAGACCGTCGCGGTGCTCGTCGACATCCTGATCGCCTTCCCCGTCCTCCTGATCGCCATGATGATCTCCTCGGTCTGGGGCGGCTCGCTCTGGGTCGTGATCTGGGCCGTGGGGATCGGGTTCGGCGTGAACATCGCCCGCGTGACGCGACCGGAACTGCGCCGCGTGCAGCAGAGCGACTTCGTGCTGGCCGGTCGAGCCGCGGGGCTGACTCCGTCGCAGAGCCTGGTCCGCCACCTGCTGCCGAACGTCGCACCGGTCTTCATCGTGCAGCTCTCGTGGTCGATGGCCGTCGCCGTCCTCGCCGAGGCAGGGCTGTCGTACCTCGGCTTCGGTGCCTCCGTGGTCGAACCGAGCTGGGGGCTGTTGCTCGCCGACCTCCAGCGCTACATCGGGGTGCATCCGCTCTCGGTGATCTGGCCCGGTCTCGCGATCACGATCACCGTGCTCGCGCTGAACCTCCTCGGTGACGGCCTGCGCGAGGCGACCGACCCGACCCTGCGGCACCGTTCCGCCGAAGTCCATACCCCGGGGGTGGTCGCATGAGTCTCTCCGTGGAAGACCTCGTGATCGAGATCGACGGGCGCCGCGTCGTCGATGGCATCTCGTTCGAGGTTCCGGACGGTGCGCGCCTGGGTCTGATCGGCGAGTCCGGTTCCGGCAAGTCGCTCACCGCTCTCGCCGTGCTCGGCCTCCTCCCCGACGGTGCGAGCGCGTCCGGCAGTATCCGCTGGAACGGCGTGGAACTGATCGGAATGCCCGATCGCGAGCTGGCCCGGTTGCGCGGCGACGACATCGGCATCGTGTTCCAAGAGCCCCGCACGGCGCTGAACCCCATCCGCACCGTCGGGCGACAGATCGCGGAATCGATCCGCATCCACGAGGGAGTCGGTCGCCGCGAGGGCCGGGAGCGCGCGATCGCCGAGGCCGCGCGCGTGCGTCTGCCGGATCCGGAGTCGATCGTCGACCGGTATCCGCACCAGCTCTCGGGCGGTCAGCGGCAGCGCGTCGCGATCGCCATGGCTCTCGCCTGCCGTCCGCGCCTGCTCATCGCCGACGAACCGACGACCGCACTCGATGTCACGATCCAGGCCGAGATCCTGTCGCTGCTGCTCGCCCTCGTCGCCGAGGAGGGCATGTCCCTCGTCTTCATCACCCACGATCTCGCCGTGCTCGCTCAGGTCGCGACCGCGGGCGTCGTGCTCGAGCGCGGGCGCGTCGCGGAGTCGGGGGCGGTGTCGACTCTCCTCTCGGCCCCCTCCTCCCCGATCACACAGGGGCTGCTGCGGGACGCGACAGCGACCCTGTGGCGCCCGGACGGCGGTGTCTCGTGACCCTGATCGAAGCGCGGGGACTCGGACGGGATCACCGCCTCCCGAAGCGCTCCCTGTTCGAGCGTCCCCGAACGCAGACCGCGCTGTTTCCGACCGACCTGGAGGTCGCCGAGGGCTCATCCGTGGGGATCATCGGCGAATCGGGGTCGGGGAAATCGACCCTGGTCCGACTCCTCCTGGGGCTCGATCGAGCGACATCTGGCATCGTCACCATCGACGGACGCCCCGTGGACGCCACCGCATCCGCCAAGTCTCTGCATTGGCTGCGCCGCGAGACCGGGATGGTGTTCCAGGACCCGTTCGCCTCGCTCGATCCGCGCATGACGGCCGGGCAGATCATCCGCGAACCCCTCTGGGCGCTCGGCATCGACGGCGATCACCGAGCGAGGGTCCGCGAGGTCCTCGCACAGGTCGGCCTGGAGCCCGAGATGGGCGATCGCTACCCGCACGAGTTCTCCGGTGGTCAACGCCAGCGGATCGCGCTCGCCCGGGCGATCGTGCATCGACCTCGCATCCTCGTGGGTGATGAGCCCCTCTCCGCCCTCGACGTGACGGTGCGCGCGCAGATCCTGGATCTGCTGATGGAGCTTCGCCGGACGACGGACCTCACGCTCCTTCTGGTGTCGCACGACATCGGTGTGGTGCAGAACCTGTGCGACAGCGTCGCGGTGATGAAGGACGGCCGCATCGTCGAACGGGGATCGACGGAGGAGGTCCTCCTGCACCCCGCACAGGAGTACACGAAGTCCCTGCTGGCGGCGATCCCGGTGATCCCGCGCTCCGGGGACGTCTGAGCGCACATCGTCACCGCCGGTCGCCCTGCTCAGCGACGTGCCCCGAAGAGGCTTCCGCGCCGCCGTCCCGTCGGCTTGAGCACGCGCCGCATGTACACGGTGCCGAGGTCGCGGCCGAACTTGTACCCGACGCGCCCCATGCGCCCGGCCTCGACGAAACCGAGCTTCTCGTGAAGCCGTATCGACGCCTCTGCGCCGCGATCACTGATGACGGCCACCATCTCTCGAAGCCCGATCTGCTCACACGCATCGATCAGTGCCCGCAGCAGTGCGGCTCCGAGCCCCTTCCCGCCGGCCCCCGGGCCCAGGTAGATCGAGTCCTCGACGGTGTACTTGTAGGCGTTCTTCCCCGCCCACGGTTGGGCGAGCGCGTATCCCATCACGACGCCGCCCGGCGACACGGCGACGAGGAAGGGCAGCTCCAACCGCGTGAGCAGCGCGTACTTCTCGCGCCAGTACGGGATGCTGCTGCGTCGCTCATCGAGTGTGACCGCGGAATTGCTCACGAAGTGGTTGTAGATCTCTCGCACGTGAGGCAGGTCAGCCGGGCGGGCCGGCCGGATCGTGTAAGAGAAGATCTCGGGCGCGGCCTGCGGGCGAAGGTGGCGCGGGAGGACACGGCGACGGTCCCCCGGTTCGAACTGCATGCGCTCAGCTTAGAGACGGAGCGGCTTCGCCTTCCACCCTCCAGTCCACGGCTTCGGCCCCCTGTTCCGCGAGCAGGGCATTCGCACGCGAGAACGGCCGGGATCCGAAGAACCCGCGGCTCGCCGACAGCGGGGAGGGATGGGCCGAGACGATCACCGGCGTGTCACCGAGCATCGGCTGCAGATTCGCCGCGTCCCTGCCCCAGAGCACGGCTACGAGAGGCTGATTCCGGGCGACGAGGGTTCTGATCGCGAGTTCGGTGACCTTCTCCCACCCCCAGCCTCGGTGCGAGGCGGCCGCCCCTGGACGGACGGTCAGGACGCGGTTGAGCAAGAGCACGCCCTGATCGCTCCAGGCGGTGAGATCACCGTGCGGCGCCGGCGGTATGCCGAGGTCGCTCTCCCGCTCCTTGTAGATGTTCGTGAGGCTGCGCGGCAGCGGCCGTACCTCACGGTCCACCGCGAACGACAGGCCGATGGGGTGACCGGGCGTCGGATACGGGTCCTGCCCCGTGATCAGCACGCGCACGTCCGCGAGGGGCCGTCGGAACGCCCGAAGGACGTCCTCCCCGGCAGGCAGGTACCCGTGCCCGGCATCTTGTTCGGCGCGGAGCCTCTCCCCGAGTCCGGTTATCGTTTCCTGGACCGGGGCGAGTGCTTCCGCCCAGCCCGCGTCGATGAGGCCGTCCGCAGCGAGTTCGGCCAGCGTCCGCGCCATCGTCAGTCGATCGAGCGCACACGCAGCGGCCCGCGGGCGAGCAGGTGCTGTGCGGATTGGGCCACCGGACGCATCGTGACGAGGTCGAGGTTCACATGCCCCGGTGCCTCCAGCGCATAGGTGATGACATCCGCGACATCCTCCGCGAGGAGCGGTGCGTCGACGCCGGCGTACACGGCCTCTGCGGCCACGGCGTCGCCGCCCAGCCGGTTCAGCGTGAACTCCTCGGTGTGCACCATGCCGGGCGCGACCTCGACCACCCGGATCGGCTCGCCGTTCAACTCCTGGCGGAGCACCTTGACCAGCATGCTCTCGGCGGCCTTCGCCGCGTTGTACCCGGCTCCCCCCGCATACGCCGATTGGGCGGCCGTGGAGGTGACGAAGACCGTGTCCGCGTGCCCGTCCGCGTCGGCAGCTCGGCGCAGCAGCGGGAGCAGTCCCGCCACGAGCCGCTGCGTCGCGAGCACGTTCGCATCGAACATCCACTGCCAGTCCTCGACCGAGGCGTCTTCGATGCGATCGGTCCCGCGCGCACCGCCGGCCACCTGCACGAGCGCGTGCACCGGGCCCGACTCCGCGAGCGTGGAGACGAGGGCGTCGACGGCAGCCGGGTCGGTCAGATCGCAGGCGATCACGGAGGCTCCGGTCTCCGCGGCGAGCGCGGACAGACGGTCCTTGCGCCTGGCGACCCCGACCACATCCCATCCCCGCGACCGGAGTGCGCGCACCGTCGCCGCGCCGATCCCCGAACTCGCCCCTGTCACCACTGCACGTCTGTTGGCCATGCCTCCACCGTACGATGTTCGCCCCGGATTGCGGAGTCCCGCGCGGGCTGTCGAGGATCCCTCGCTCGCGCGACGGCGGGCACCGCTCTGTTACGTCACATTTCTCCCTCACTGTTGACACCGAGCGATATTCCGTACTCTCGCAGCAACGGCATCCGCCATCCGACCTTCCGACCACTCCTGGGGGAATCACATGTCCGCACCTGAGTCCTGGCGCTTCGAGACCAAGCAGATCCACTCCGGCGCCGCCCCCGACCCGGTCACGAAGGCGCGCGCCACGCCGATCTATCAGACCACCTCGTATGTCTTCGACAGCGCGGATCACGCGGCCAACCTCTTCGCCCTGGCGGAGTTCGGCAACATCTACACCCGCATCCAGAACCCGACCCAGGACGTGCTGGAGCAGCGACTCGCCGCACTCGAAGGCGGCACCGGCGCGCTCGTGCTCGCCAGCGGACAGGCGGCCTCGACCTTCGCCATCCTGAACATCGCGCAGGCCGGAGACCACTTCGTCGCCTCGAGCTCGATCTACGGCGGCACCTACAACCTCTTCAAGTACACCCTCGCGAAGCTCGGCATCGAGGTCACGTTCGTCGAGAACCAGGACGACCCCGAGGAATGGCGCCGCGCCGTCCGTCCGAACACGAAGCTGTTCTTCGCAGAGACGATCGGCAACCCGCAGATCAACATCCTCGACATCCGTACCGTCGCCGACGTGGCGCACGAGAACGGCGTGCCGCTGATCGTCGACAACACCATCGCCACCCCGTACCTGATCCGTCCGTTCGAGTTCGGTGCCGACATCGTCGTGCACTCGGTCACGAAGTTCCTCGGCGGCCACGGCACGACCATCGGCGGAGTCATCATCGACGGCGGCACGTTCGAGTGGTCGAAGAACGTCGACAAGTTCCCCGGCCTCACGGTCCCGGACCCCTCGTACCACGGCGCCAGCTACACCGCCGCCGTCGGCGACCCCCTCGCGTACATCATCAAGGCCCGTGTGCAGCTGCTGCGCGACCTCGGCTCCGCGATCGCGCCGCAGAGTGCGTGGAACCTCATCCAGGGCGTCGAGACGCTGTCGCTGCGCATCGAGCGTCACGTGCAGAACGCCCAGGAGATCGCCGAGTGGCTCGACGGCCGTGACGATGTCGCGACGGTCAACTACTCGGGGCTGCCCTCCTCGCCCTGGTACGCCAAGGCGAACGAGTACGCTCCCAAGGGTGTCGGTGCCGTGCTGTCGTTCGAGCTGAAGGGCGGCGTGGAGGCCGGGCGCGAGTTCGTGAACAGCCTGTCTCTGTTCAGCCACCTCGCCAACATCGGCGACGTCCGCTCGCTCGTCATCCACCCGGCGTCGACCACCCATGCGCAGCTCACCCCCGAGCAGCAGCTCACGGCCGGTGTCACGCCGGGCCTCGTGCGCCTCTCGGTCGGCATCGAGAACATCGAGGACCTCAAGGCCGACCTGGATCAGGCTCTCGCCGCGGCACGCGCCGTGTCGGAGGCCGCCCGCGCCTGACCCCCGCTGTTCCGGTCGACGCCCCGTCCTACCGTCGACGCCCCTCCTGAATCACGTCTCGCAGGAGGGGCGTCGACGCTGTGCGGGGGCGTCGACCGGAAGTGGGGGGCGCGAGAGATCGGGGCGTAACCTGCCGCCGATGTGTGCCGGGTCACGCGACAATGGAGGGATGGACTGGCAGACGACCTCCGAGGACACGGTGCCGTCGGCACCCGTGACGGAGGCCGACGTCCGTCTCCTCCGCGCCCGCCCCCCGGCGACCGGAGCCTGGCGTGATGGTGACCCGGTCGGCGGCAGGCGCTTCGCCGCCTTCGGAGCCTTCGCCACGGAGAGCGGTGCGGAGCTGCCCGGTATCCGGATCGCCTACGAGTCCTGGGGCGAGCTGAACGCCGCCCGCGACAACGCGATCCTCGTCCTCCATGCACTCACGGGCGACAGCCATCTGCGTGGCCCCGCAGGAGCGGGCCATCCGACCGCGGGCTGGTGGGAGGACATCACGGGCCCCGGCGCACCCCTCGACACCGATCGCTGGTTCGTGATCGCGCCGAACATGCTGGGCGGCTGCCAGGGCTCCACGGGCCCGGCGAGTGTCGCCCCGGACGGCTACGAGTGGGCATCGCGATTCCCCTACCTGACGATCCGCGATCAGGTGGCGGCGCAGGTGCGGCTCGCTGATGCGCTGGGAATCGACACGTGGGCGGCGGTCATCGGCGGCTCGATGGGGGGCATGCATGCCCTGGAGTGGGCCGCCACCCACCCCGAGCGCGTGCAGCGGCTCGCGGTCCTCTCCTCTCCGCCGGTGACGACGGCCGACCAGATCGCGCTGAACACCGTGCAGCTGGAGACCATCCGCATGGATCCGCGGTTCCAGGGCGGCGAGTACTACGACCTGTCCGACGGCGACGGCCCCCACCGCGGTCTCGCCCTGGCGCGGCGCATGGCCCTGCTGAACTACCGCAGCCCGATCGAGCTCAACCAGCGCTTCCAGCGGTCCTGGCAGTCGGAGGTATCGCCGCTCGGGCACGGCGGGCGCTTCGCGGTCGAGTCGTACCTGGACTTCCACGGCAACAAGTTCACCCGCCGCTTCGACGCCAACAGCTACATCACCCTCGTCGAAGCCATGAACTCGCATGACGTCGGGCGGGAGCGCGGGGGTGTCGAAGAAGCTCTGCGGGCGGTCACGGCGACCACGCTGGTCCTCGGGATCGACAGCGACCGGCTGTTCCCCGTCGACGGGCAGCAGCGCATCGCCCGCAGCATTCCGCACGTGATCGACGACGAGGCCGTGGTGCTCACCAGCGACTTCGGACACGACGGGTTCCTGATCGAGACCGAAGCCGTCGGGTCCCACCTCCGCCGGCTCCTCGACAGCTGAGCCTCCCGAACGCCTCAGCCTGCGACGAACCTCCACGGCAGCACGCCGGCCTCGAGGCGCCCTTGCTCCCAGGAGAAGTCACGACCGGTCTCGGTGTCGAGAACACGCGTCTGGAAGAGTTCCGCTACACCGCCGGACGACAGTGCCGCAGCGGCATCCGCGAACGCGGACAGGCGGTGCAGCGTGACCCACGTCGGTGGGTACAGCATCCACTCCCCCGCCCCGTGGCGCGCCAGTGCTTCCGTTGGCCGCGCCCAGGCCAACTCAGCGACCTCGTCCTCAGCAGGTGACGGCACCGCGTCCGACGCCGCGGCGAGGAAGAACCAGGTGCGGATGCGGGTGGGAGCCTCCATCGGCGGCTGCCACTCGGAGAGGACGACGAGATCGTCGACCACCAGCCCCACTTCCTCGAAGGTCTCCCGGATCGCGGCGCGGCGCGCGTCCTCGACGTCTCCTTCGCCGTCGCGTCGGTCCTCCGGCTCGACCTTGCCGCCCGGGAACACCCAGGCGCCTGGGAAGGATCCGCGGTCCGGTCGACGCAGCAGCAGCACCTCGAACCCGGGTTCCGCGGGCCGCAGCAGGACGACGGTGCCGGCGACGGGCAGGGAATCCTCGGGCGCAGTCATCCCGTCACTCTACGACGCGACGAGCTCAGAGACCTCGGGGCGACGCGCTTCGATGCGGTACGACAGCACGGCGATCAGGAGCCCGGCGACGGCGAGCGCTGCTCCGGTCCATGCCGGCGCGGTGAAGCCCCATCCGACGGCGATCACGACACCGCCCAGGAAGGCGCCGAGGCTGTTCCCGATGTTGAGCGCCGAGTGGTTCATCGCCGCCGCGATCGACTGGTTGTCACCGGCCACGTCCATGAGACGCGTCTGGATGGTCGGGCTCAGCACCGAGGAGACGAATCCGACCACGAGCACCGTCAGCCCGAGGCTCACGATCCAGAACGACAGGAAGGCGAGCAGGGAGAACACGATCGCCATCGCCGCGAGTCCCCACAGCAGGGTGCGGCGCAGATCGATGTCGGCGAGGTGGCCGCCCACGAGGTTTCCGGCGGTCATGCCGAGCCCCATCAGCACGAGCACGATCGGGACCGCCCACTCGGGTGACCCCGCCACTTCCGTCACCAACGGCGCGATGTAGCTGTACACCGCGAAGAACCCGCCGAAGCCGATCGCGCCGATGCCGAGTGTGAACCACACCTGCGCCCGCCGGAACACCCGGATCTCCTGACGCATCGTCCGCCCCGGATCGCCCGGGTGCTCGGGGACGAACAGGGCGATGCACAGCGTTGCGAGCGCGAACACCAGCGCCACGACGGCGAACGCCGCCCGCCACCCCCACTCCTGCCCGAGGAAGGTCCCCAGCGGCACCCCGATGACATTGGCGACCGTGAGGCCGGTGAGGATGAACGCCACGCCCTTGGCACGGTTTCCCGGACCCATGACATCGGCGGCGACGAGGGCTCCGATGCCGAAGTACGCACCGTGCGGCAGCCCGGCGAGGAATCGCGAGGCGGCGACGAGCTCGAAGGTCGGCAGCACCACCGTGAGGGCATTGAACACCGTGAGCGCGAGAGCGAGCACGATCATCACTCGATGACGCGGGTAGCGCGCCACGAAGCCGGCGATGGTCGGGGCGCCGATGACGACACCCAGCGCGTACAACGAGATCAGCCACCCCGTCTGGCTCAGCGCTTCTTCCGGACGGGTCGTCCAGAGCGCAGGCAGCAGGTCAGCGGCGATATTGGGCAGCAGGCCCATGACCACGAACTCGGTCATGCCGATGCCGAAACTGCCGATGGCGAGAGAGAGGAGCGCCCACTTCGCCGCACCCCTCGATTCATTCGAGGGATTCACCGGATCAGCTTAGCGGCCGTCGGGGGGCACGACCGCCGGGACGCCTCGTTCTCGCGTCATGAACACGTCCACGTCGTCCTGCGAGTCGACGGTGAACCCGTGACGCTCGTAGAGGCTGCGCGCCGGACTGCCCTGGAGCACGTTGAGCCGGTACCGCCGGTCGTCGTCGAGGATCATCGCCAGGACCCGAGTGCCGACGCCCCTCCCCTGGTGCGAGGCGTCGAGGTAGAGGTGCTCCAGCCACGTGATGTCGCCGTCTGGACGGAGGGCGACAGACCCGACATCCACAGCATCCACCACGATGATCCGCGTGTACGCCGGCTCGAACGCATCGCGGAAGCGTTGCCGGACACGCGTCGGGTCGTAGCGCCCCAGCCGCTCCAGGTCGGCGCGGAGCACGTCGGCGCGCAGCTCGGCGATCCACTCGGCGTCCTCGGCGAGCGCCGTCCGGAGAACGACCGATGCGAGCGGACGCGGATCAGTCACGGGACTCCGCGGCGGCCGCCTCCCCGATCGCCGACTCCAACCGTTCGATCTTCGCGTCGAGCTCTCCGGAGTACCCGGGACGGATGTCGGCCTTGAGCACGAGCGAGACCCGTGACCCGAACGGCATCACCGCTTCGGTCGCGCGCTTGACGACGGCCATGACCGTGTCCCAGTCCGGACCTTCGATCTCGGTGAACATGCTCGTCGTCCGGTGCGGCAGCCCCGACTCGCGCACGACGCGCACGGCGGCCGCCACGGCGTCGTGCACGGAGGCGTCGGTGCGCTGCGCACCATCGGCGGGGGTGCCACTCGGGGCGACGGAGAAGGCGATCAGCATGGGTTCACTCCTGGGGTTTCGGATGACGGGCGGGCACACGTGCGAGAGCACGGATGCTCAGGATGAGCAGGACGAGGAGAAGGACGTTGCGCACCGTGAGGACGGCGACGGCGAGGGCATCGGCCCGCAGCAGTGCGTCGTAGCCGATCGGGTAGACGAGGCAGGTGAGCAGGCAGAGCGTGAGGACGACGACGGCGGGAACGCGCGCTCTGACCCGATCGAGCACGAGCCAGAGGATCACCGGGGCGATCAGCCAGGTCTGGAACTGCGGCGAACCGACCTTGTTGGTGACGATCAGCAGCGTGACGAGCGTGAGGGCGAACGGAGGGAACAGCCGGGGGAAGGTCGCACCGCGCGCCGCTTTCCGCGCGCCCACCACCGTCACCGCGAGGACCGAGAGCGCCATCAGAGGTGTGAGCGCGGCGGCGACGGCGTCGACCCCGGGGGCCGTGATCTGGAAGGTGAGGATCTCGAAGCTGTACTCGATACGTGCGGCTCCGGCGACCGCGAGCCAGAGGAACGGCGTGGCGGCCACGGCCTCGATCTGCAGCCCCCGCCCAGTCTGCTCCGTCAGGAACCCGAAGATCTCGGTGTCCGCGCCGAGCAGGAACAGCGTCGCGACGACCCCGGTGGTGACGACCGCGGCAGCGAGGAGCACCCGCATCCTCGCGCGGAGCGCCACGACGGCCGCCAGGACCAGCGCCCCGGGCCAGATCTTGATCCAGGCGCCGATCGTGAGGAGGGCGGCACCGATCGTCGGCCGCGACACGAGCCAGAGCCCACCGATCACGGCGATCGGCACCGTGATCGCGTCGATCCGGTAGAGCGCGATGGGACCGAGCAGAAGGAGCGCCGCACACCAGAACCAGGCAGCCACACGACGTGCGCGCGACGGCGAACGGCCGACGAGCACACCGAAGGCGACGGCATCGAGGATGATCACGAGCGTCGCCCATCCGACCAGATACGCATGGGAGACGCCGAGCAGGAGTACGAGCGGCGCCGACAGGGCCGCAGCGATGAGCATCGGCACGAGGGCGAGCTGCGGGTAGACCCAGGTCTCGTCGATTCCGACGATCGGTCCCCCGCTGAGCGCCGACGTCGCCCAGGGCTCGTACACGAGCACGACATCGCCCATCGGCTGACTCGGATACACCCACCCGAGCCACGCCGTGAGCAGGTGCACGAGCAGGAACACGGCCCACAGCACGACCACCCTGCTGTTCGACGCGCGCCTCACGCGAGGACGTCCGCGATCGCGGGCGGCAACGCCGCGGCGACATCCAGCGCGACGATCGGATGCCCCGGGCTGCCGGCGGTCACGTCTGCGGCGATCCGTGCCGCGTGGCCGTGCACCCAGGCCCCCGCGGCGGCGATCTCTGCGAGCGGGGCATCGGGATTCGCGGCGGTCACCGCGCCGAGCACGCCGGCGAGCACGTCTCCGGTTCCCGCCGTCGCCAACCAGCCCGTCCCGGCCTCGATCGCGAAAGTCGTCCCGTCCGGGGCTGCGACCAGCGTGCGAGCGCCCTTGAGGAGCACGGTTCCGCCGATGTTCGCGGCGACCTGTCGGGCCCCTTCGGCGCGTTCGCCGCCTGGTTGCAGGCGCAGACGCTCCTGGAGCCTGGCGAATTCGCGTGCGTGCGGGGTGATGAGGAAGGGGGCGCGGGCACCGGGGGCGAGATCCAGCGCTCCGGCATCGATGACGACCGGCACGCTCCCCGCGAGGATCTCCCGGAGCGCGACGCTCTCCGCATCCGTCCGAAGGGCCGGATCCGTGCCGGATCCGATCACCCAGGCATCCACGCGGGAACGACCAGCGTCCGCTCCGACCACCGTCTCCGGGCGCCGGGCGAGCACGGCATCGGCCGCCCGCTCCTCCCCCACGTAACGCACGAATCCTGCACCGGTCCGCCACGCGGCCTCGACACCGAGCACCGCGGCACCGGGATAAGCGGCCGATCCGGTGCGGAGCGCCACCACCCCGCGCGTGTACTTGTCGTCCTCTGCGGCGGGCGCGCGGAAGTACCGGGACGTATCGCTGCGTGTCCACTCGCGCACCTCGACCATGACTCCACGTTAGTGCGGCGCTCCGCGAGGCGCGTCGTCGCGGTAGCGTCGAACGGTGAGTCTTCTCTTCTCCCCGCTGAGCATCCGTTCCGTCACGTTCCGCAATCGCCTCTGGGTCTCGCCGATGTGCATGTACAGCGCCGTCGACGGGCTGGTGCAGGAGTGGCACCACACGCACCTCGCACAGTTCGCTTCAGGCGGCGCCGGACTGATCGTCGCGGAGGCGACCGCGGTGGTACCCGAGGGCCGTATCTCGCCGCGCGACGCGGGTCTCTGGAGCGACGAGCAGCGCGACGCCTGGACGCCGATCGTCCGCGCTATCCACGACCGTGGGGCGTCCGCCGGGATCCAGCTCGCGCACGCGGGACGGAAGGCATCGACGTGGTGGCCGTGGGCACGGGAGCGGGGGTCGGTGCCGGCCGCCGAGGGAGGCTGGACGACAGCTGCGCCGTCGGCGATCGCCTTCGACGGCTTCGACGCGCCGGTCGCCCTCGACCTCGCCGGGATCGACCGCGTGGTCGAGGCCTTCGCCGACGCCGCGCGACGTGCTCTCGAGGCGGGCTTCGACGTGCTGGAGATCCACGGTGCGCACGGCTACCTGCTGCACCAGTTCCTGTCCCCCCTCTCGAACCGGCGAGACGACGAGTACGGCGGCTCGCTCGAGAACCGCGCGCGGCTCCTGCTGCGCGTCGTGGATGCTGTGCGCGAGGCTGCGGGTCCCGAGGTGCCGGTCTTCGTGCGGATCTCGGCCACCGACCACGCCGAAGGCGGTTTCGCCCCCGATGAGGCGTCCGCCGTCGCCGACTGGGCCACGCAGCGCGGAGCGGACCTGATCGACGTGTCGAGCGGCGGGCTCGTGGCCCATCAGCGGATCGAGGTGTTCCCCGGATACCAGGTCCCTCTCGCCGAGACCGTCCGCCGCGGAGGCCGCATCCCGGTCTCGGCGGTCGGGCTGATCACCGCATCCGCCCAGGCCGAGCAGGTGCTCGCCGACGGCGCGGCGGATGCGGTCTTCGCCGGCCGAGAGTGGCTTCGCGACCCGCACTTCGCGCTCCGCGCCGCACATGAACTCGGCGCCGAGGTCGCATGGCCACCCCAGTACGAACGCGCGCACTGGCGCTGAGCCCGGACCGAGACACGAAGGCCGCCGACTCCCCGGGGAGCCGGCGGCCTTCGTCCGTGTGATCGGGGTCAGCGTCCGCGGAAACGACGAGTCGCGTCCTGCACCTCTCCCACGAGCTCTTCGAGGATGTCCTCCAGGAACAGCACCGCGGTGGTGTTCCCCCGCGCGTCACGCACCTTCGCCAGGTGACGACCGGCGCGGCGCATGACCGCGAGGGCGTCCTCGAGATCCGTGTCCTCCTGGACGGGCACCATGTGGTGGATGCGCTTCGCCGGGACCGGTTCGATCATCTTGACCTCGGCATCGGGGCCCTCCGAGGCCCGGAGGATGTCCTTCAAGTGCACGTAGCCGATCGGCACGGACTCGTCGTCGACGATCACGTAGCGCGAGAACCCGTAGCGGGCGACCGCCTTCTCGATGTCGTCCGGCGTGGTCGACTGCGGAAGCGTGACCAGGTCGCTCAGGGGCACGGCGACGTCTCGCGCCTTCTTGTCGGTGAACTCGACGGCGGCCGCGACCGTTCCCGCGGTGTCCATGAGCAGGCCCTCACGCCGCGACTGGCTGACGATGGTGGCGACCTCGTCGAGGGTGAAGGTCGATGCCGCCTCATTCTTCGGCTCCACCCGGAACAGCCGCAGCACGCCGTTCGCCGTCGCGTTGAGCACCCAGATCACGGGCATGAACACCTTCGACACCCACACGAGGGGCGGGGCGAGGATGAGCACGGCACGGTCCGGCACCGAGAACGCGAGGTTCTTCGGCACCATCTCGCCGAACACGACATGAAGGAACGACACGATCAGCAGCGCGATGGCGAACGACACCGCGTCGACAGCGCCGTCTGGCCAGCCGAGGGCATGCAGCGGCACGGCCAGCAGGTGGTGGATCGCGGGCTCGGAGACGTTCAGGATGAGCAGCGAGCAGATCGTGATGCCGAGCTGCGAGGTCGCGAGCATCAGCGTCGCATGCTCCATCGCGTACAGCGCCGTCTTGGCCGCGCGCGATCCCTGATCGGCGCGGGGCTCGATCTGCGACCGCCGCGCGGAGATCACGGCGAACTCGCCGCCGACGAAGAAGGCGTTCGCGACGAGAAGCACGACGAGCCAGGCGAGTCCTGCCCAATCGTTCATCGGGTGGCCCCCTCTCCCTCGACGAGCGGACTCGGCACGTAGCGGACGCGATCGACGCGTCGGCCGTCCATGCGCACGACCCGGAGCGTGCCGCTGTCGAGCGGAACCTCGTCGCCGACCGAGGGCACGCGCTCGAGCACGCTCATGACGTATCCGCCGACGGTGTCGTAGACGTCGCCCTCCGGAACCTCGACCCCGGCGCGACGACGCAGCTCATCGGGCCGCAACTCGCCGGGGAAGGTGATGCCCTCACGGTTGCGGATCACTCCGGCCCGAGTGCGGTCGTGCTCATCGGCGACCTCGCCCACCAGCTCCTCGACGAGGTCCTCGAGCGTCACGAGCCCTGCCGTTCCGCCGTACTCGTCGACGACGACGGCCAGTTGGTAGCCGCGTGCCCGGAGCTCGGAGATCAGGGCGTCGACGTGGACCGTCTCCGGAACACGGAGGGGCTCGGTCGCCAGCGCGCCGACAGGCACCTCCGCACGGCGCTCGCGCGGCACGGAGATGGCAGCTTTCAGATGCACGACGCCCATGATGTCGTCGAGGTCGTCGTCGTAGACCGGGAACCGGCTGTGCCCGGTGCGGCGGGCGAGCTGGATGACATCGTCGGTGGAGTCACCGGCGGCGATCGCGTGCATGCTCGGGCGGGCGGTCATCACATCGGCCGCGGTGAGTCGGGAGAACGTCAGAGTGCGGTCGAGGAGCGTGGCCGTGTCGGCCTCGAGCATGCCCGCGCTGGCGGAGCGCCGGACCAGCGAGGAGAGCTCCTCCGCACTCCGCGCGCCGGAGAGCTCCTCTTTCGGCTCGATCCCCATGCTGCGCAGCACGCCGTTGGCGCTGCCGTTGAGCACGACCACGGCCGGCTTGAAGACCGTGGTGAATGCGACCTGGAAGGGGACCACGAGCTTCGCGGTGGCGAGGGGAAGAGCGAGCGCGAAGTTCTTCGGCACCAGCTCACCGAGGATCATCGAGAGCACGGTGGCGATGAACATCGCCACGATGGTCGCGATGGGCGAGACGGCGGCTTCCGGAATGCGCCAGGCCAGAAGCGTCGGCCGGAGGAGGTTCGACAGCGCCGGCTCCATCGTGTAACCGGTCAGCAGCGTCGTCAGCGTGATGCCGAGCTGGGCCGCGGAGAGGTGGGTCGACGTGTGCTTGAGGGCACTGATCGTGAGCGAGAGCCGGGACTCCCCCCGAGCCTGACGCGCTTCGAGGTCGGCGCGGTCGAGATTGACCAGCGCGAACTCGCTCGCGACGAAGAGGCCGGTGCCGACCGTGAGCAGGAGCCCCACGCCCAACATGATGTAGTCCATCAGAGGTTCCTCTCCGAGGAGAGAGGCGGACAGTGGGGCGATGTTCTACAACTGGGAGGGTCGTCCATTATGGGGACGATTGTATCGAATGAGGACGGGCTCGCGCTCGCGCTCACCAACTGACCGGCAGCGCCTTGCCCTCTTCGTATCCCGCTGCCGACTGGAGGCCGACGAGCGCACG
Source organism: Microbacterium aurugineum (assembly GCF_023101205.1). Taxonomy (NCBI): domain Bacteria; kingdom Bacillati; phylum Actinomycetota; class Actinomycetes; order Micrococcales; family Microbacteriaceae; genus Microbacterium; species Microbacterium aurugineum. Next base: position 2,095,481 of record NZ_CP078078.1, read on the forward strand.
GTCGTGGAACTCGGGCACGGTCGACGCTCCCGCGTAGGTGAACGACGAACGTACGCCCGAGGTGATCATGTCCAGCAGGTCCTCCACGCCGGGCCGCAGGGGGTCGAGGTAGATCTTCGACGAGGAGATGCCCTCGGCGAAGAGCTCCTTGCGCGCACGCTCGTACGCGTCGAGCCGGCCGAACCGCGCCTGCACCGCCTTGGTCGACGCCATGCCCCAGGACTCCTTGAAAAGACGCCCGTCGCCCTCGTGCTGCAGCTCCCCCGGAGCCTCGATGGTTCCCGCGAACCAGGAGCCGACCATGACGGAGGCCGCACCGGCGGCAAGCGCCAGCGCGACGTCGCGGGGGTATCGCACCCCGCCGTCGGCCCAGACATGTGCGCCGAGCTCCCGTGCGGCCTGCGCGGTCTCGAGGACCGCCGAGAACTGCGGTCGACCGACCGCCGTCATCATGCGGGTCGTGCACATGGCCCCGGGCCCGACACCGACCTTGAGGATCGAGGCGCCCGCGTCGACCAGGTCGGCGACGCCGTCGGCGGTGACGATGTTCCCCGCCACGATCGGGAGCCCCAGGTCGAGATCGGCGACCGCGCGAAGCGCCCGCAGCATGCCTTCCTGGTGTCCGTGTGCCGTGTCGACGACGAGCACGTCGACGCCTGCTCCGGCGAGTGCCCTCGCCTTGGCGGCGACGTCGCCGTTGATGCCGACGGCCGCGGCCACCGCCAGACGACCGTCAGCGTCGAGCGCCGGCCGGTAGAGAGTGGACCGCAAGGCGCTGCGTGCGCTCAGAGTGCCCACGAGGTGACCGTGGTGGATCACCGTCACCATCTCGACACCGGCGTCGGTGATGACGTCGAACGCGTGCCGCTCCGAACCGATGTCGTCGGCATCGATCGACGGCGTACCCCGATGGACGAGGTCGCCCAGTTGCGCATCCGGCAGCGCCGTGGCGAGTCGGACTGCGGGGAGGATGCCGACGATGCGCCCCACGTCGATCGGTGCGTCGCCGCGGGCCACGACGATCCCGTGTCCGCTCGTCGCCGGAAGCAGGCGGAGCGCATCGGCGACGGACGCTTCCGGCGGCAGCACGATCGGGGTGTCCCAGAGGACCGGCTGCGCCTTCACCTCGCGAATCGCGGAGTCGAGATCCTGCAACGGCAGGTCCTGCGGAAGAACACCGAGAGCGCCGCGTCGCGCGAGCACCGCCGCGATGCGCGGACCCGTCACGGAGTTCATGTTGGCGGCGACGATGGGCAGGGTCGCGGGGGTGCCGTCCAGGGGCGCCAGATCGACCTGGAGGCGGCTGCTCACCGCGGATCGGCGCGGCACGAGGAAGACGTCCGAATAGGTCAGATCGACGGCCGGCTGCGCTCCTGAGAATTCCATGTCTCCACGGTACCCAGATCCCCTCGCCACGGGCGCATGGCTTCGACGAATCCCCGAGCGAAACACGTTAGGCTTGTTGGTCGAGAGCGTGCGGGCCCGAACGCATCCTGCGACGACGTCCGCACCAGAGAGCTTCAGCGATGAAAGAGGGCGATCGAGCGTGTCGAACCAGGTGACCGGCGTCAACGGCGACGGGGGGTTCGGAGCCAATTCCTGGCTCGTTGAAGAGCTCTACGAGCAGTTCAAGGTGGACCGCGACTCCGTCGACAAGGAGTGGTGGCCGATCCTGGAGAAGTACCACTCCGACGCGGCGTCCGCGGCTCCTTCCACGGGCACGGCGACGGCTGCTGCGCAGGCACATCCCGTCACCGCCCCGATCCCCGTGATCGGCTCGCAGCCCGTGGCACGTACCACGGCCAAGCCGGCCGCGACGGCGCCGATCCCCGCCCAGGCTCCCAAGCCCGCGCCGAAGCCCGAGGCGAAGGACACCACGGACGTCGTCGAAGAGGACAAGGTCACTCCTCTGCGCGGCTTGCCGAAGACGTTGGCCGCCAACATGGACGAGTCCCTGACCGTCCCGACCGCGACCAGCGTGCGCACCGTGCCGGCGAAGCTGATGATCGATAACCGCATCGTCATCAACAACCACATGTCACGCACCCGTGGCGGCAAGATCAGCTTCACCCACCTCATCGGCTGGGCCCTCATCCGCACGCTCGACGAGTTCCGCAGCCAGAACGTGTTCTACGCCGAGGTCGACGGCAAGCCCTCCGTCGTCGCCCCGGCCCACGTCAACCTCGGCATCGCGATCGACCTGCCCAAGCCCGACGGCACGCGCGCTCTCATGGTGCCCAGCATCAAGCGCGCCGACACCATGTCGTTCACCGAATACCTCTCCGCCTATGAAGACCTGGTCACCCGCGCCCGCGGGAACAAGCTGACCGCCGGCGACTTCCAGGGCACCACGGTCTCCCTCACCAACCCCGGCGGTATCGGCACCGTGCACTCCGTGCCTCGCCTGATGAAGGGCCAGGGCTGCATCATCGGAGCCGGTGCCCTCGAGTACCCGGCCGAGTTCCAGGGCGCCAGCGAGAAGACCCTCAACGAGCTGGCGATCGGCAAGACCATCACGCTCACCAGCACCTACGACCACCGCGTCATCCAGGGTGCGGGGTCCGGCGAGTTCCTCAAGAAGGTGCACGAGCTGCTCATCGGCCAGCGCGGCTTCTACGACGACATCTTCGCCGCGCTGCGCATCCCCTACGCCCCGATCCGCTGGAACCCCGACATCGCGGTGGACCTCGCCGAGCGCGTCGACAAGCAGTCCCGCGTGCAGGAGCTGATCAACTCGTTCCGCGTGCGCGGTCATCTGATGGCCGACATCGACCCGCTCGAATACGTGCAGCGCTCGCACCCCGACCTCGAGATCGAGAGCCACGGCCTCACGTTCTGGGACCTGGACCGCGAGTTCGTCACCGGAGGGTTCGGCGGTCGCCGCGTCGCGAAGCTCCGCGACATCCTCGGTGTGCTCCGCGACTCGTACTGCCGCACCCTCGGCATCGAGTACATGCACATCCAGGATCCGGAGCAGCGCCGCTGGTTCCAGGAGAAGGTCGAGGTCAAGTACCAGAAGCCCGGCCACGACGAGCAGCTGCGGGTTCTCCGCAAGCTCAACGAGGCCGAAGCGTTCGAGACCTTCCTGCAGACGAAGTTCGTGGGTCAGAAGCGCTTCTCCCTCGAGGGCGGGGAGTCTCTGATCCCGCTCCTCGACGAGATCCTCCAGGGCGCAGCCACCGCCGGGCTCGAGGGCGCGGCCATCGGCATGGCCCACCGTGGCCGACTCAACGTGCTCACCAACATCGCCGGCAAGACGTACGGTCAGGTGTTCCGTGAGTTCGAAGGCACGCAGACCCCCGGCAACCAGCGCGGCTCCGGCGATGTGAAGTACCACCTCGGCACCGAGGGAACCTTCGTCGCCGATGACGAGTCCGAGCTTCCGGTCTACCTCGCCGCCAACCCGTCACACCTCGAGACGGTCGACGGGGTGCTGGAGGGCATCGTCCGCGCCAAGCAGGACCGCAAGCCGATCGGCACCTTCGCGTGGCTGCCGATCCTCGTGCACGGCGACGCCGCCTTCGCGGGCCAGGGCGTCGTGGTCGAGACACTGCAGATGTCGCAGCTGCGCGGCTACCGCACGGGTGGCACGATCCACGTCGTCGTGAACAACCAGGTCGGCTTCACCACCACCCCGAACGACGGTCGCACCTCGATCTACTCGACCGATGTGGCCAAGACGATCCAGGCGCCGGTGTTCCATGTGAACGGCGACGACCCCGAGGCCGTCATCCACGTCGCCCAGCTCGCGTTCGAGTATCGCGAGCGTTTCCACCGCGACGTCGTGATCGACCTCGTCTGCTACCGCCGACGCGGCCACAACGAGGGTGACGACCCCTCGATGACGCAGCCGCTCATGACCGACCTCATCCAGGCCAAGCGCTCGGTGCGCCGCCTGTACACGGAGTCGCTCGTCGGTCGTGGCGACATCACGGAGCAGGAGTACGACGAGGCCAAGGCGGACTTCCAGAACCGTCTGGAGATCGCCTTCGCCGAGACGCACGCAGCCGAGACCGGCGCCCTGGACGTGACCCCGGACGCCCCGCCCGTCGATGACACGGTCGGTGCTCCGGACGTGACGGGTGTGCCGAGCGAGGTCATCCAGCTGATCGGTGACGCGTTCGTGAACAAGCCCGGCGGCTTCACGGTGCACCCGAAGATCCAGCAGCTGCTGGAGAAGCGTCTCGACATGAGCCGCAACGGAGGCATCGACTGGGGCTTCGGAGAGCTGTTGGCCTTCGGCTCCCTGCTCGTCGAGGGCACTCCGGTGCGACTCGCGGGCCAGGATGCGCGTCGCGGCACCTTCGTGCAGCGGCATGCGACCCTGCACGACCGCGCGAACGGCCAGGAGTGGCTGCCGCTGTCGAACCTGTCGGACGCCCAGGGCCGCTTCTTCGTCTACGACTCGCTGCTGAGCGAGTACGCCGCCCTCGGGTTCGAGTACGGCTACTCGGTGGAGGCGCCGGAAGCCCTCGTCCTGTGGGAAGCACAGTTCGGCGACTTCGTGAACGGTGCTCAGTCGGTCATCGACGAGTACATCTCGGCAGCCGAGCAGAAGTGGGGCCAGCAGTCCAGCGTGACCCTGCTCCTCCCCCACGGCTACGAGGGCCAGGGCCCCGACCACTCCTCGGCGCGGATCGAGCGTTTCCTGCAGCTGTGCGCGCAGGAGAACATGATCGTCTCCCGTCCGTCGACGCCCGCGTCGTACTTCCACCTCCTGCGGCGCCAGGCGTACGCCCGTCCGCGCAAGCCGCTGATCGTCTTCACTCCGAAGGCGATGCTGCGCCTGCGGGGCGCGACGAGCCCGGTCGAGGCCTTCACCCAGGGTCGGTTCGAACCGGTCATCGACGACGACCGCGGTCTCGACCGCGCTGCCGTCAAGCGCGTGCTCGTGCACTCGGGCAAGGTGCACTGGGATCTGCGCGCCGAGCTCGAGAAGAACCCGAACCCCGAGGTCGCGCTCGTCCGGCTCGAGCAGCTGTACCCGACGCCGATCGACGAGCTCAAGACGATCACCGATTCCTACCCCGGCGCCGAGCTCGTGTGGGTCCAGGAGGAGCCGGAGAACCAGGGCGCCTGGCCGTTCCTCGCGCTCGCCTTCGCGGACGTCCCGGGAGACCGGTCGTTCCGTCCCGTCTCGCGCCCCGCGTCCGCCTCGCCGGCGACGGGCTCGTCGAAGGTGCACGCGGCCGAGCAGGCCGAACTGATCCACGCGGCCGTCACGCTCGACTGATCCGCAGACGAGGACGGGCGCCGCGACTTCGGTCGCGGCGCCCGTCCTCGTTTCCGTCCAGCTCCGGTCAGTACCAGATGTCGAGCGAGGGCGACGGGAACGCGACCAGCGCCTTGTCGAAGGCGTCGATCGCGGCACGATCCCCGGTGAGACGGCCGGCGCCGTGCAACGAGGACGCCCGAACCCCACCGGCGTAGAGCGACGACAGCGTCGAGACGTCGAGCTCGATGTCGGCGGAGCCTCCGTGCGCCTCCTCGACGGTCGCGATGCCCGACTCGTCCACGCGCAGCCGCCAGTCGCCGGCGGTGAATCCCAACGGGTCCTCGACCCGCAGGACCGTGTCGAGCGGTGCCGAATAACCCCGCGCGGTGAGGGCGGCCGGGAGGTCGAGGATGCGCAGCCAGCCGTGGTCGTGCACCTCCTGCTTCACGCCACGCGGATCGGCGACGAGCCACGGCAGCGGGTCATCCAGCGGACGGAGGTCGGCGACGACCTCGTCGACCAGATCGTGCTGCAGCACGAAGCGCCAGAGCGCGGTGCGTGCATCGGCCGTCTCGGCGACGAGCAGACGCACGTCCATCCGGAACCGGAAGGTGCCGCTCGCCTCGCTCACCGTGTACGCCAGGACGCCGCGGAGCACTCCGTCCTCGTCGAGGTAGCGCACGCCCCTGGCCTGGTCCCGATCCGGTGTCGGCGCGACTCCCGAGTACCCTTCCCATCGGCCCTGCCAGCCCGGGATCTGCCCGGGGACCTGTCGACGCGCACGCTCGTGCACGGTCCCGAGGTCGGCGGCCAGCGTGTCGCGATCGACGTATTCGAGGCGCCCGGGGGGCGTCGCACCGCCCCATCCCGCACGCCGCGTGTTCACGGTCAAACGTGCGACCGGTATCGCGGAGCCGAAGCCGTAGCGCCCGTAGATCGTCGCCTCGGAGACGGTGAGGCCCGCGACGGGAACGCCGGCCGATGCTGCGGCTCGCAACTCGCCCTCCAGCAGAGCCCGCGCGATCCCGCGGCGCCGGTGCGTCGCCGCGACGGTGACCGCGCTGATCGCCCACATGTCGATCTCGCCGCCGCCCGGGAGCGTGAGCGGCGTGATCCAGGCGTTCGTGGTCGCGATCGGAAGCGTCGCATCCGTCGCGTCGGGCTCGAACACGCCGATGTTGCGCCGAGCCGCGAAGGTCTTGGCGACCTGGGCGATCATGTCGCCCGTCGGCTCGGCTCCCAGGAACCCGCGGTCCACCGCGCGTTGGAATGCCGCCGAACGGGTGTCGTCCGACAGATCGACGACCCGGTATTCGAGCCCGGAGGTCGCCAGGCGTTCAGTCGAAGTGGGGTCTGCGGTCACGTCCCGCGCATCGATGGAGCTCATCCATCCACACTACCGAGGCGGTCGGACGCGACGTCAGTGCTGCGCGGCCTGAGCCTCACGCAGACGCGCGAACACCTGATCGCGCAGCTGCTCCGGAGCCGTCTCCTTGCAGGCGCGGGCGATGACCTCGGTGAGGGTCGTCGCCACCAGCGCCTCGTCACGGCACGAGGGGCAGTTCTCCAGATGCTCGCGGATCTCGGTGTGCTCGGTCTTGCACACCTCGTTGCGGAGGTACTCCTCCAGATCCTGACGCGCTTTCTCGCAGCCGCAGTCGCTCATCCCTTGCTCCTCGTGTCAGCCGCGGCGATGCCCCGCTCGGCGGCGTAGTCTGCCAACAGCTCCCGCAGCATCCGCCTGCCACGGTGCAGGCGGCTCATCACGGTGCCGATGGGCGTCTTCATGATGTCCGCGATCTCCTGGTACGCGAATCCCTCGACATCAGCGAGGTACACCGCGAGTCGGAAGTCCTCCGGGACGGCCTGCAGAGCGTCTTTGACGACCGAGGCTGGCATCCGGTCGATCGCCTCCGCCTCCGCCGAACGACTGTGCGACGCGGTGGTCGACTCCGCACCGCCCAGCTGCCAGTCCTCGAGCTCGTCGATCGTGCCCTGGAACGGCTCGCGCTGCCGCTTGCGGTAGATGTTGATGTACGTGTTCGTGAGGATGCGGTACAGCCACGCCTTGAGATTCGTCCCCTGCGAGAACGTCGACCAGGAGCCGTACGCCTTCACGAACGTCTCCTGCACGAGGTCTGCGGCGTCCGCCGGATTGCGCGTCATGCGCATCGCGGCGGCATAGAGCTGATCCATGAAAGGGATCGCCTGCTCCTCGAATTCGCGCCGAGGGTCGCTGACGGTGTCTGCGGTTGCGGTGTCGTCCATCACCGGCCAGTCTAGGCCGCTGAGGTCGATCACCTCGCGCTCCAACGTCGCCGGCATTCTCTCTCCTTCACCTCGGGAGCCTCGTCTGTCGCGCCGAAGCTCCCTGCGTTTACTAAGGTGAGAACCGATGAGCGCCAACAGGTATTCCCCCATCCGCGCGCAGGGTGCCTTTCCTGCGCCCACCACCGATGTGCCCGTGCATGCCGAGCTCACGATCCCCGGCTCGAAATCGCTGACGAACCGCGAGCTGATGATCGCCGCGATCGCAGACGGCCCCGGCCGGCTGATCGCGCCGCTGCACTCCGACGACTCCGCCCGCATGGTCGATGCGCTGCGCGCGCTCGGCGTCGGCATCGAGGAGGTGGAGGCCGGTCACGAGTTCGGTCCCGACCTGGTCGTCACCCCGGCGAAGCTCCGCGGCGGCACGACGATCGACTGCGGACAAGCCGGTACCGTGATGCGCTTCATCGCTCCGCTCGCGGGGCTCGCCGAGCACGACGTGCACCTCACCGCCCACGAGACGGCCCTGCACCGACCGATGGGCGGACTCATCAGCGCCCTCCGCGACCTGGGCGTCGACATCGACGATGAAGGCACCTGGTCCCTCCCGTTCACCATTCGCGGTCACGGACGCATCCGTGGCGGCCGCGTCGAGGTCGACGCCTCCGCATCGAGCCAGTTCGTCTCCGGTCTCCTGCTCGCCGCTCCCCGGTTCGATGTCGGGCTGCACCTCGTGCACACCGGCGAACACCTCCCGAGCCTGCCCCACATCGACATGACCATCGAGGCGCTGAGCCGTCGCGGCATCCGCATCGAGCGTCCCGCCGTCGGTGAGTGGCTCGTCGAGGCCGGCGTGCCGCGCGCCAAGGAGCTCGCGATCGAACCCGATCTCTCGAACGCGGCGCCGTTCCTCGCCGCGGCACTCGTCACCGGCGGTTCGGTGGCTGTCACCGGTTGGCCCGCGCACTCCACACAGCCGGGCGCGATGCTGCCGGACATCCTGCAGGCTTTCGGTGCCCATGTCGGACGCCACGGCGGCACGCTCACGGTGCGAGCGGGCTCGAGCATCCGCGGCCTCGATCTCGACCTCTCGGCAGCGAGCGAACTCACCCCGACGCTCGTCGGTCTCGCCGCCTTCGCCGAGACCCCCACCACGATTCGCGGCATCGGCCACATCCGCCTTCACGAGACGGATCGGATCGCCGCGTTGATCGGCAACCTCCGCGCGCTCGGCGGGGAGGCCGAGGAACTCCCGGATGGGCTGCGGATCATCCCGCGCCCGCTGCACGGAGGAGAGTGGGCGGCGCACCACGACCACCGCATGGCCACGACCGGCGCACTCATCGGGCTGCGTGTCCCCGGCGTCGTGATCGACGACATCGGCACGACCGCCAAGACCCTCCCGGAGTTCACGATGCTCTGGGAGCGGATGCTGCGGGGCTGACGGTGAGCTGGCTCGACGACACCGACGACCTCGACGACGACTTCGAGGACTACGACGAGAGCACCATCCGCACCCGTCCCAACCCGAAGGCCAACCGCCCCAGGACCAAGCGTCGCCCGGCGCATGAGGATGCCGAAGTCGGCAGGGTGCTCGGCGTGGACCGCGGTCGCTACTCCGTGCTCGTCGGCGAAGACACCCCCGACGAGCGCATGATCACCACGACGAGAGCCCGGGAGCTGCGTCGCATGCCCATCGTCACCGGCGATCAGGCGCGCGTGGTCGGCGACACCTCCGGTGACGAGGGAACGCTCGCCCGCATCGTCGGCGTCGTGGAGCGTACGTCCCTTCTCCGGCGCAGCGCCGACGACACGGACCAGGTGGAGCGGGTGATCGTCGCGAACGCCGACCAGATGCTCGTCGTCGTGGCGGCTGCCGACCCGGAGCCGCGTGCGCGTCTCGTCGACCGGTACCTGGTCGCGGCGCTCGATGCCGGGATCCGCCCCCTTCTCGTTGTGACGAAGACGGACATCGCGGACCCGACGGAGTTCCTCACCCATTTCGACGGCCTCGACCTGCGGGTGTTCACGAGCGCACAGGAAGAGATGCCGGTGGACGAGATCGGCGCCGCCCTGGTCGGGCACTCGACCGTCTTCGTCGGGCACTCCGGCGTCGGCAAGTCCACCCTCGTCAACGCGCTCGTCCCGACGGCCGGACGCGCCACGGGTCACGTGAACCAGGTCACCGGACGGGGGCGACACACCTCCTCCTCCACGGTGTCGCTCCGGTACCAGGGCGCCGAAGGGACCGGCTGGGTGATCGACACCCCCGGCGTCCGCTCCTTCGGTCTCGGTCACGTGGATCCGGCGAACATCCTCGCGGCCTTCACCGAACTCGCCGAGATCGCGGAGAACTGCCCGCGTGGCTGCACGCACCTGGCGGACGCTCCCGATTGCGCGCTCATCGAAGCCGCCGATCGGGGCGAGCTGGGCGAGACCGGGCGCGCGCGCCTCGACTCGCTCCAGCGACTGCTGCAGACCTTCGCCGACAAGGCGGAGCAGGCCCCCGGCCGGTAGGCTGGAGGCGTGACCCAGCGCCTGGAACCCGGTACCGCAGCCCCCGACTTCTCCCTCCTCGACCAGGACGGGAACCTCGTCCGTCTGGCAGACCTGCGCGGCGAGAAGACCGTGCTGTACTTCTATCCGGCGGCAATGACGCCCGGATGCACCACCCAAGCCTGCGACTTCCGCGACAGCATCTCCTCGCTCCAGGGCGCCGGCTACCGGGTCATCGGCATCTCACGCGACGAGCCGGCGACCTTGGCGAAGTTCCGCGAGCGGGACGCCCTCACGTTCCCCCTCCTCAGCGACCCCGACCACTCGGTCCATGTCGCCTACGGCGCCTGGGGCGAGAAGATGAACTACGGCAAGGTCGTCGAAGGCGTCATCCGCTCCACGTTCGTCCTCGATGAGGACGGGAAGATCGACATCGCCCTCTACAACGTCAAGGCCACCGGCCACGTGGCGCGGCTGCGCAAGCAACTCGGCATCGACGCCTGACCCGGTTGGCGGCGGCGCGGCCGCGGCGTCGACACGGGCACCGCACGGAGCTCACTCCGGCGCGCGCTGCGCGCCTTCTCGTCGTGCGCTCGTGATGAGCAGGGCGAACCCGAGCAGAGCCGGAAGTCCGACGCCGAGGGTGAACGTCCAGGAGACCGGTTGAACCGTCAGGGACGCGAGGGCGAGCGCGACGGCCAGCACCTGGAGCACCACCCCTCCCGAACGCGCCCACGACTTGCCGGCGCGCGTTCCGAACGCGAATGCCGCGAGAGCGGCCGCACCGATCAGCGTGAGAACGATGAGCGCGATGGCGGTCGGCAGCGACGACGCGTCGCCCGCTCCGAGACCCGCGAGTTCGATGATCGCGAACACCAGGAGCGCCACCGCTTCGAGGGCAAGGACCCCTGCGGCCGCGAGGGCGATTCCGGGTGCGCGCACAGTGTCTCCCAAGGATCGAAAGAGGAGAAAACCCTTGATTTCAGGGTATTCATGTAACAGAATAGAGAAAGTCATGTGCTCCCACAGCGGCGTGGGGCGGGCGTTCACGCTCGCATCACAATTCGCGGCATTCCGTCCGCATCTCAACAGGGTAGCCGAACCCGAACAGCTACCCGAATCCGAGAAATCGCACCGCGACATCTCTTGAAATCCACACCGAGGAGCCCCCATGGACTGGCGCGATAAGGCCGCCTGCCTGACTGTCGACCCCGAGCTTTTCTTCCCCGTGGGGAACACCGGCCCGGCCGTCGACCAGATCGAGAAGGCGAAGACCGTCTGCGCCACCTGCACGGTCACCGAGATCTGCCTGCAGTACGCCCTCGAGACCAGTCAGGACTCGGGCGTCTGGGGCGGCCTCTCCGAAGACGAGCGCCGTGCGCTGAAGCGCCGCGCCGCTCGCGCCCGCCGCGCCTCCTGAACTTCCGAAAGCGGCCCGAGATCGACTCTCGGGCCGCTTTCGCGTGTGCCGGGAGCGCCGGCCCTCAGCGGTCGAGCCAGCGGAGCGGGATGTCGATGACCACCTCGGTGCCCTCGCCGTCGCTCCCCCGCCACTCGATCGTGCCGCCGAGCTCGCCCTGGATGAGTGTGCGGATGATCTGCGTCCCGAGCCCCTGACCGATCCGGCCTTCCGGCAGGCCCAGACCGGTATCGCGCACCGTCACGCGGAGGTTCTCCTCCGTGCGCTTGGCGTCGATGGTCACGATGCCCTCTTGGCCTGCCAGACCGTGCTCGACCGCGTTGGTCACGACCTCGGTGAGCGCGAGAGCGAGCGGTGTCGCATACTCGCTCGGAAGCACACCGAAGCGCCCGGTCGACTGCGTGCGCGCGCGGGTGCTCGGCGCCGATGCCACCTCCGCCACGAGCTTGAGCACGCGGTGGAAGACCTCGTCGAAATCGACCTTCTGCGTGAGTCCCTGCGCGAGCGTGTCATGCACCACCGCGATGGCGTCGACACGGCGCATGGCCTGTGTGAGCGCGTCTCTGGCCTCATCGGAGTGCGTGCGGCGGGCTTGGATCCGCAGCAGCGAGGCCACCGTCTGCAGATTGTTCTTCACCCGGTGGTGGATCTCGCGGATCGTCGCATCCTTGGTGATGAGCTCCTGCTCCTGGTGACGGAGTTCCGACACATCGCGGCACAGCACGATCGCCCCGATGCGGGTGCCGTGGTCCTTCAGCGGGATCGCACGCAAGGACACCGTGACACCCCGCGCCTCGATGTCGGTCCGCCAGGGGGCGCGCCCTGTGACGACGACCGGGAGTGACTCGTCGACCTGCCGCGAAGGCGGCACCAAACGCGTGGTGACTTCGGCGAGGGACTCCCCCTCGAGTTCGTCGTCGAAGCCCATCCTGTTGAAGGCGGACAGAGCGTTCGGACTCGCGAACGTGCTGATCCCGTCCACGTCGATGCGGATCAGGCCGTCCGACGCGCGAGGGGCGCCTCGGCGCGGCGAGGTCGGTGCTGCGAGGTCGGGGAAGCTCCCGTCCGCGATCATCCGGAACAGGTCGTTCGCGCACTCGTCGAAGGTGATCTGCTGGCGAGACGGCGTCCGCAGCTCACCCAGGTTGGTGTGCCTGGTGACCACGCCGATCGCTGTGGGGGCTGTGCCTGTGTCCCGGCGTTCGGGCACGATCGGCACGGCTCGGACCCGCGTCGGCGTCTCCTCGAACCAGTCCGGCGATGAGGAATCCACGATCTCGGCCGACTCGAAAGCGCCCTGCACCTGCGTACGCCACTGAGGCCGGACCCGCTCCCCGACGATGTCACGATAGAAGAGCGTGGCCGCACCACTCGGGCGTGCGTGCGCGACCGCGATGAAGGAGCCGTCCTCGGTCTGGATCCAGATGACGATGTCGGCGGACGCGAGATCGGCGAGGAGCTGTCCGTCTCCGGCGAGACGATGGAGCCACTCCACGTCGCTGTCGGTCAGGAGGCCCTGGGCATGGGCGAGATCGCTGAGGGTTGACACCCTTCCAGCCTACGGTCAGATCGGTCAGAGAATCGCCAGGGAGGTCGCGCGCCAGCGTCGGTCGATCCCATCCAGTCTCACCGCGACCGCCCGCGTGCGCCCCGGTCCGGCCACCACGACGACCGCTTCGATGACCCCGTCGATCGGAGCCGTCACCCGCAGGGACCGGATCTCGAACGTCGGGCGAGCGGGAGCGACCCCGCGCGCGCTGCGCGCCCTCGCCGACAGGTTCGCCCGGGTCACCAGGCTGCGGAACGCGTCTTCGCTGAACCACCGCGCGAGCTGATCGACCTCACGGACGCCGGCGAGCACTTCGAGCACACCGCGGGTGAGACTGCGCAGGAGCGGTGCGGGATCGGGCAGTTCGCTGGTCGGTGTCGGCTGCGGAGCGAAGTACTCGTGAGGCGTCATGTCGATCTCTCGGTCGGGAAGGTCTGCGAGGTCGTCAGTACAGCACCGACCGTCGGGCTCCCGAACGCTGATCGAGGAAGTATGTGGATAACTCGTACGTCCGAAATCGGCGTCGCCTACGCTCGGTCGGGTGCACTGGGACCGACTGTTCGAAGACCTCGAGGGCCAACTGGCGTCCGAGTGGGAGGCCGAACGCGCCGTACTCGATGCGGAGTCGGAGAGGCTGCGCATCGCCCGGTTGGATCTGCGTGCGCGGCTGCGGGTTCTCTGCGGCTCCGACACGGACGCCCTGATCGACCTCGTGAACGGTCAACGCCTTCCGGTGACGGTGCGCACTCTCGGGGCCGACTGGATGGCCGTCGAATCGCGCGGCACCGGGGATGCCGTCCGCGCCCCGGCGGCCGCCCTTCTCGTCCCGCTGCACGCGATCGCCGGCATCACCACCGACCACGGCATGATCCTGGCGAGCCTCGAGGAGGCCCCTGTCAGCGAGCACGCACTCCGGGAGAGGATGACACTGGGCTTCGTGCTGCGTGATCTCGCGCGGCGCCGCGTCCCCGTACACCTCACCACCCGGGTGGGTGAGGTGCACGGCACGATCGATCGCGCGGCCGCGGATCACCTGGATCTGGCGGTGCACGACCCGGGGCAGGCGCGCCTCGCCGGTGCGGTGCAGGGCTTCCGCATCGTCCCGTTCTCCGCACTGGTCGCGGTGCGTACCGCGGGAGATCAGTTGCCGTGAGCCGACGAGATGCCCCAGACCTCGGGGAAGCTCGCCACCTGTGATTGCCTCCACAGCGCCATACGGCGAGACGTCTCCGATTCCTCGGCCAGATAGCCTTCCAGGCTCGACTCCTCCACGCGCCAGCGCGGCGGCGACCCGAGCTGAGTTCCTCGCAGTCTGCCCTCGTGCACGAGCTCGATCACCTCGCCCACTCCGATGCTCAGCAGCTCGGCGACCTGCGCGGGGGCGAGGAATCGCGGCGCGCGCGAGGACGGGGCTGACATGCCCCCATTCTCCCTGACACGCTCCCCCGGATCGGGTCGGACGGAACCCTGTGGATAACCGAGGAAGTCCTGTTTCGATCTCTGTGACGATAGCGCCATGCCTTTCCTCTCCCGACCTCGGCGCGCGTTCTGGGGCGACCTGCGGTTCCTCATCGGGATCGCTCTCGTCGCGCTCTCGATCACCGCCGTGTGGCTCATCATCGATGCGGCAGACGACGCGGAACCGGTACTCCGAGCCGACCACACCATCGTCGAGGGCGAGACCCTCACCGCGGACGACTTCCAGGTCGTCGAGGTGGGACTCGGGTTGCTGAGCGACGACTACCTCGGCCCCGAAGACCTGCGATCGGGGCAGATCGCGGCACGGACGATCGAGAAGGGCGAGATCGTGCCGTTGTCGTCTCTCACCGACGCGGACCGGAGCCGGAAGACCACGATCGTGATCGAGAGCAACACCGGCATCCCGGAGGAGGTGGAGCCCGGCACCGTCGTCGAGGTCTGGCACGCTCCGCCGATCGACGACGGGCGCTCGCGCGAGGCGCCCCGTATCCTCGTCGCCGACGTGATCGTGCGCGACGTGATCGAGCCGGACGGGGTCCTGGCTTCGGCGGGCACCCGGCTCGAGCTCGTGATCGACCGATCCGACGCGGCGGAGGTCCTCGCCGCGGTCACCGGCGGATCCGCCCTCTCGGTGCTGCCTGTCGGAGGCGCCTCATGACCGCGGTGGTCGTGGCAATCGCGGAGCCACGCGCGAGCGCACTGGCCGCCGAACTGGAGCTGGAGGGGATCGACGTGCTCGCGGTCCTGACGGCCGGCACTCCGGTCGTCGATCTGCCTCCCGGCACCGAAGCGCTCATCGTTCCGGCGACCCGGGCCGTGCTGACCACCGAGCTGATCTCGACGTGTGATCGTGCGGGAGTGCGCGTCCTCGCCCTCGGCGGAGCGGACAGCCGCCTGCGCGGACGACTCGGGTTGTCTGCACCACTGCCCACCGAAGCCACCGGCTGGGAGGTCGCCGCGGCGCTGGGCACCGAGACCGTCGACGCGCCACTGCCTCACGGCCCCGAGCCCCACCGCGTCATCGCCGTCTGGGGACCGCACGGCGCCCCTGGACGCTCGACTGTCGCGATCCAACTCGCGGTCGAACTCGCCCGGGCCGGCCGCCGCACGGCTCTGATCGACGCCGACACCGTCGCGCCGTCGATCGCCCTGCTGCTCGGGCTCAGCGACGACGCTCCCGGAATCGCCGCCGCCTGTCGTCGAGCCGAACGAGGTGCCCTCGACGACGACGAACTGTCCCGCTTGTCCACCCGAATCCTGAGCGGAGGTCAGGACGTCGAAGTTCTGGCGGGGATCAATCGCCCGAGCCGCTGGCCGGAACTGGCATCAGCCCGTCTCCGCACCACGCTGCAGGCCTGTCGTGGGTGGAGCGAGGAGACGGTCGTGGATGTGGCCGCAGCCTTCGACGCGGACGACGAGGTCACGTACGACCTCGCCGGGCCCCGTCGACACGCGGCGACCTCGGCGACGCTGATCGAGGCGGACCTGATCGTGGCCGTCGCGGCGGCGGATCCTCTCAGCATCAGCCGGTTCCTGCGTGACCACGCCGAACTGCGCCGCCTCACGGCCCCGACGCCCCTCGCCGTGGTCGTCAATCAGGTCAGGCAGGGTCCGCTCGGCATCGATGCGCGCAGGCAGGTCCGGCGCACCCTCGAGCGATTCGCGGGCATCACCGAGGTCACGTTCCTGCCCTTCGATCAGCGCGCTGCCGATGCCGCACTGCTGCACGCCCGGCCGATGACCGACGTCACGCCCCGTTCACAGCTCGTCGCCGGTGTGAGGAGACTGGCCGCGACCCTGTCTCCCACACGTCCGGAGCTTCCTACTGGCGGTAGCTCGAGAGGAAGTTCCCCAGTCGTTCGACGGCTTCGCTCAGTACTCGCGGCTCGGGCAGCGTCACCAGTCGCAGATGGTCGGGGGTCGGCCAGTTGAAGCCGGTGCCCTGCACCAGGAGGATGTGCTCGGAGACGAGGAGGTCGTAGACCAGGCGGGCGTCGTCCCTGATCTCGTGCACGTTCGGATCGAGACGCGGGAATGCGTAGAGCGCACCCTGAGGCTTGACGCAGGACACCCCGGGAATCGACTCCAGCCCTTCCCAGGCGATGTCTCGCTGCTCGCGCAGACGCCCGGTGGGAGCGATCAGCGCCTCGATGGACTGCACGCCCGACAGCGCGGCCTGGACGGCGTGCTGCGCAGGGACGTTCGGGCACAACCGCGTCGACGCCAGTAGCGTGATCCCCTCCAGGAAGCCCTTGGCGTGCCCCTGCGGGCCGGTGATGACCATCCACCCCGAGCGGTATCCCGCCACCCGGTACGTCTTGGACAAACCGTTGAACGTGAGGCAGAGCAGGTCGGGAGCGAGTGTCGCGGTCGGGATGTGGACCGCGTCGTCGAACAGGATCCGGTCGTAGATCTCGTCGGACAGGAGGAGCAGCTGGTGCTCCCGCGCGATCTGCACGAGACCTTCCAGGATTTCACGCGAATAGACGACACCCGTCGGGTTGTTCGGGTTGATGATGACCAGAGCCTTGGTGCGAGGCGTGATCTTCGAGCGGATGTCCTCGAGATCCGGCTGCCACTCGTCGTCCTCGTCGCAGAGGTAATGCACGGGCGTGCCTCCCGCGAGACTGGTCATCGCGGTCCACAGCGGATAGTCGGGGGCGGGGATCAGAACCTCGTCGCCCTCGTCGAGCAGAGCCTGCATCGTCATCGTGATGAGTTCGGACACGCCGTTGCCGAGGTAGACGTCATCGGGGTCGAACCGGGGGAACCCCTCGATCTGCTCGTACCGGCTCACGACCGCGCGGCGGGCGGAGATGATGCCCTTGCTGTCGCTGTAGCCGTGCGCCGTGGGCATCGCGGCGAGCATGTCGTGCACGATCTGGTGCGGTGCATCGAAGCCGAAGATGGCCGGATTGCCGGTGTTCAGCTTGAGGATCTTGTGACCCTCCGCTTCCAAGCGCGCCGCCTCGACGAGGGCGTTTCCGCGAATCTCGTACAGGACGTTCTTGAGCTTCGACGACTGGTCGAAGTTGCGCGTTGGGGTCATCGACCAAGCCTACAGCGACGAAAGGAGGGCCAATCCACCCGGACTGGCCCTCCTCCTCACCGAACGCTACTTCTTCTTCTTGCTCTGCGCACGACGCTGTTCACGGTTGCCGGCGGCCGGTGCGTCGCCGTCCGTGCGCTGCCCGAACGCACCGCGGGGTGCCTCCTCGGGCTCGGTCTGCGGAGCCTGCGCGCGCACGGCGGCCTGACGGACGCGATCCGTCGCCGCCTGCTGAACCTGGCCGCGGTCGTTGCGCACCTCGACCTCGCCCGCATCGTTCGCGGCGGAGTACTCGAGACGCTGCTCGCCTCCGCCCGCGGCGAGGCCCTTGGCTTCGACCTCGGTGGTGTCCGAGTCGGCGGCACGGCGCACCTCGACCTCGAGGTTGTAGAGGTAGCCGACCGACTCCTCCTTGATCTGCCCCATCATCGACTGGAACATCGCGTAGCCCTCACGCTGATACTCGATCAGCGGGTCGCGCTGCGCCATGGCTCGCAGGCCGATGCCGTCCTTGAGGTAGTCCATCTCGTAGAGGTGATCCCGCCAGCGGCGATCGAGCACCTGCAGCACGACGCGTCGCTCGAGTTCGCGGGTCGCGGCCTCGCCCAGCGACTCCTCGCGGGCTTCGTAGGCGATCTTCGCGTCGGAGAGCAACTCGCGTGTGAGGCCTTCCGCGGTGATGCCGCCCTTGCGCCCTGCAGCCTCCGAGACGACCTCGTCGATGGTGACCCCGACCGGATAGAGCGTCTTGAGCTCCGTCCACAGAGCATCGAAGTCCCAGCTCTCGTTGTGGCCCTCGCCGGTGTGGTCGCGGACGACTCCGGCGATCGCGTCCTCGATGAAGTGCTGCACCCTGTCGGCGATGTCGTCGCCCTGCAGGATGTGACGGCGGTCGGCGTAGATCGCCTCGCGCTGACGGTTCAGGACGTCGTCGTACTTGAGCACGTTCTTGCGCATCTCGGCGTTGCGCGACTCGACCTGCGACTGCGCGCTGCGGATGGCGCGGGAGACGAGGCCGGACTCGATCGGCACGTCGTCCGGGAAGTTGGTGCGCGCCAGGATGGCCTCGGCGGCACCGGACTGGAACAGTCGCATCAGGTCATCGGTGAGGCTCAGGTAGAAGCGACTCTCACCGGGGTCGCCCTGACGACCCGAGCGACCGCGGAGCTGGTTGTCGATACGGCGCGACTCGTGACGCTCGGTGCCGAGCACGTAGAGCCCGCCGGCCTCGATGACCTTCTCGGCCTCCTCGGCCACGACGCTCTTCATCGCCTCGTAGGTCTCGTCCCAGGCGGTCTCGTACTCCTCGGGGGTCTCGACCGGATCGAGGCCCTTGGCCTTGAGATCCTGCACCGCGAGGAACTCGGCGTTCCCGCCGAGCATGATGTCGGTGCCTCGACCTGCCATGTTCGTGGCGACGGTGACCGCTCCCAGGCGACCCGCGCGGGCGACGATCTCGGCCTCACGCGCGTGGTTCTTCGCGTTGAGGACCTCGTGCTTGATGCCCTTCTTCGCGAGCAGGCGGGACAGGTACTCGCTCTTCTCGACGCTGACGGTTCCGACCAGCACCGGCTGACCTTCGGCATGACGCTCGGCGATGTCCTCGACGACCTGCGCGAACTTGGCGGTCTCGTTCTTGTAGACGAGGTCCGACTGGTCCTTGCGGATCATGGGACGGTTCGTCGGGATCGGGATCACGCCGAGCTTGTACGTCGACATGAACTCAGCCGCTTCGGTCTCGGCGGTACCGGTCATGCCGGCGAGCTTGTCGTAGAGGCGGAAGTAGTTCTGCAGCGTGACGGTCGCGAGCGTCTGGTTCTCAGCCTTGACCGGCACGCCCTCCTTGGCCTCGATCGCCTGGTGGATGCCCTCGTTGTAGCGGCGTCCGACCAGGATGCGGCCGGTGTGCTCATCGACGATCATGACCTCGTCGTTCATGACGACGTAGTCGGTGTCCTTCTTGAACAGCGCCAGTGCCTTGATCGAGTTGTTCAGGAACGAGATGAGCGGAGTGTTCGCGGACTCGTACAGGTTGTCGATGCCGAGGTAGTCCTCGACCTTCTCGATCCCGGGCTCGAGCACGCCGACGGTGCGCTTCTTCTCGTCGACTTCGTAGTCCTCGCCCACCTCGAGGGTGCGGGCGATCTTCGCGAACTCGGCGAACCAGCGGTTGGCCTCGCCGGAGGATGGTCCGGAGATGATGAGCGGCGTACGGGCCTCGTCGATGAGGATCGAGTCGACCTCGTCGACGATCGCGAAGAAGTGCTCGCGCTGGACGAGGTCTTCCTTCCGCCACGCCATGTTGTCGCGCAGGTAGTCGAACCCGAATTCGTTGTTCGTGCCGTAGGTGATGTCTGCGGCGTACTGCTCACGGCGGATCGCCGGCGTCTGACCGGAGACGATGATGCCGGTGGTCATGCCCAGGGCACGGAACACGCGCCCCATGAGTTCCGCCTGATAGCTCGCGAGGAAGTCGTTGACGGTGATGACGTGGACGCCCTTGCCGGCGATCGCGTTCAGGTACGCGGGGAGGGTGGCGACGAGGGTCTTGCCCTCACCGGTCTTCATCTCCGCGATGTTCCCGAGGTGCAGCGCCGCGCCACCCATGATCTGCACGTCGTAGGCGCGCATACCGAGCGTGCGCTTGGCGGCTTCGCGCACCGCGGCGAACGCCTCGGGCATCAACTGGTCGAGCGTCTCACCCTTCTCGTACCGCGCCCGCAGCTCCGTCGTCTCGTTGCGCAGTTCGTCGTCGGTGAGCTTGGAGATGTCCTCTTCCAGCGCTCCCACTGCCTTGACGACCTGATTCAGGCGGCGGATGACCCGCCCCTCGCCCGCACGCAGCAGCTTCTCAAGAGGATTGGCCACGGATGTCATCTCCCTGTCAGTGGGTAAATCGCCGGCCATCGGTGGACCCGACGCCAGGCATACTTCGCCATGTTACCGGGCCGTGACCTCCACGTCGCCTGCACGTCGCCTGCAGGACGACCCGCGCGTCACGACGAGAGCATGCCCGGTAACCATATACTCGGTATCGCATTCGGCCCGATCACACGAGGAGACGACGATGTCCGTACGCCAGAGCATGCTCGCCATCCTCGCCCAGGGACCCTGCTACGGATACCAGCTCCGGCACGAGTTCGACCGACGCACCGGTTCGGTCTGGCCGTTGAACGTCGGCCAGATCTACAACACCCTCGAACGACTCGAACAGGACGGCCTCGTGCAGCGCGGCCACACCGATGAGCAGGGGCATGTGTACTGGCGGATCACCCGCGCCGGAGAGGCGGAGGTCGCACGGTGGCTCGCCTCCCCCCTCGCGCGTGCCAAGGGAGCCCGCGATGAGCTGGCGATCAAGCTCGCCGTCGCCGCGACCCTCCCCGGTGTCGACGCCGCGGCCACGATCCACGCCCAGCGCGCGGCATCCCTGGAGCATCTCGAGACGTTGCGGCAGGTCAGACGGACGAAGCGCGGTGAGGACGGACCCCAGGGACTCGCCTGGTCACTAGTGGTCGACTCGATGATCTTCTCCGCCGAAGCCGAGGTGCGCTGGCTCGACCACGCCGCCGAGCGCCTCACCGGACACCCGCAGCACGCGATGGCGCTCGAACTCACGGAGGAGCGACCCAAACGCGGACGCCCTGCGAAATCCGGCGCCGCGATCACCGATGCCGAGATCACCGGTGCCGAGATCACCGAAACCGCGCCTGCAGCCTGAGCGAACATCGTCGCGACGACCACAGGGCCGCTCGACCGAACTTCCCCGTTCGCCCGGAGCGGATGCTCAGCCGGCTCATGCGCCGGGGAAACTAGGATCGACCCATGGCTGGTTTTTGGGGCAAGCGCAAACGCGAACAGGAAGAGCTCGCCGCTCGGGACGCCGATCTGGCTCGGCGTGCGGAGCAGGCCCTCGTCGGAGCGGACGAGCGGATCCGCACCACAGCCGACGAGCTCTCCTTCGCCGAGGCCGAACTCGGCGAAGGCCTGACCGCCGACCTGCGGACGGCACTCGCCGCGGTGCGCACCCATCTGCGCGAGGCGTTCCAGCTCCACCAGCTGAATCACGATGAGATCCCCGACACGGACGAAGAGCTCCGCACCCGCAATGCACGCATCCTGCAGCTGTGCGACTGGGCGCAGGACCTCCTCGACGAGAAGACCTCCGAGCTCGCGGAGTCCGTCTCCACGGTTCGACGCGCGCCCGAGATCATCGCACGGGTGAGAGCGGAGGCTGAGGCGCTCAGCGCCCGCATCCCGCAGACCAACGAGGCTGTCGCACGTCTCTCCGCACGCTACGCCGATTCCGCGATGCACCAGATCACGGCCAGCGCCGCCGAAGCGGAGCAGCTCATCAGCTTCGCGACCCACAGCGCCGACGTGTCGGAGCGCCGTCGCACGGCGAAGCAGAACGAAGAGGCGAACGTCGCGCTCGAGACCGCGACCGAAGCGACCCGGCGAGCATCCGCGCTCCTCGACGCGGTCGAGGACTTCGAGATCGAAGCATTGCGCGCCGAATCCACGCTCGCCGAAGTCGTGGCAGACTCCCGCAACGACCTCATCGCCGCACGCAACGCTCCCGCGGTACCGGCGGTGGCCTCAGCCGTCGCAGACCTCCAGGCCGCGCTCTCGGCGCTGACGCCGTCGGGACAACCCAACGATCCGTTCGCGGAGCTCTCCCGCTTGCGTGACGCCAACTCCGCGCTGGACGACGCCATCGCGAAGGCACGCCACCGCGCCGAGAACCCGCTCCCGAGCATCGCCCAGGTGCAGCACGCGATCGACGACGCCGACCGACAGCTGGGCGTGGCACGCGGCTTGATCGCCGGTCATCGCGGCTGGATCGGCGCGGACGCCCGCACACGCCTCGCCGAGGCGGAGCGACTTCGTGTCGACCTCTCCGACCTCCTCCCGGCCGAAGAGACCCGCGAAGCCGCCCTCGTGCAGGCACGACGGGTCGCACACCTCGCCTCCGAGGCTCTGCAGCTCGCCCAGCGCGACATCGATTCGTCCCGCCCGCAGGACGAGGGCTGGGGCGGCGGCGGATGGGGAGGCGGCGGCGGACGACGCGGTGGCGGCGGTGACCTCGCATCCGGCATCCTCGGTGGACTCGTGATCGGCAGCCTGCTCGACGGAATCTTCGACTGACCCGAGCCCTCACGCCTCCCGGACGTCGAAACGGCCCGGTCCCTTTCTCGGGGCCGGGCCGTTTCGCAACGTCGATCAGGAGGCGAGGGCCTCGGACGGCGGAGCCTGGGTGCTCAACGCGATCACGCCGTAGTCCCAGCCCTTGCGCCGGTAGACGACACTCGGGTGGTCGGTGCGGACGTCCACGAAGAGGAAGAAGTCGTGTCCGACCAGTTCCATCCGGTCGACGGCCTCCTCGACGGTCATCCACTCGGCGTCGAAGCTCTTCGTGCGGATGACGACGGGCGAGTACTCCTCCTCTTCCGTCTGCTGCACCGGCACGTTGCCGGTGGCGACGGCATGCAGGACATCCGCCGACGCCGGCTGGACGTCGATGCCCGTGAGAGCTCCGCTCTCCTTCTCGAAGTGAGCGCCGCGGGGGTGCTGTCGTCCATCGACCCGCTTCTCCTTCGCGCGACGCAGCTGCTCGGACATCTTGTCCACCGCGAGATCGAGAGCGACGAACTTGTCTCCATCGGTCGCTTCGGCTCGGACGACCGGTCCCTTCCCGATCAGCGTGAGCTCGACGGTCTCATCGGGCACATGACCGTTGCGATACACGCGATGGGTGACCTTCACATCCAGCCGCTGCGCGCGAGACGCGAGCATCTGGATCTTGGCGATCTTCTCTTCGACAACGGTTCGGAAGCGATCGGTGATACCCACTCCGACGCCAACGATGCTTGTTTCCATTGCTGCCTCCTTGTCCCGGTCCTCCCGGCCAAGGGCGGACCGTGGTCGCCTTGTGTCCCCCCACCGTAGTCCGCCCGTCGACGGATGTCACGAGCTGGTTCTCCTGTGTCTCCGGTGGGTTGTCGATGAGGTTCATGCGAATCCGCCACGAAGCGGCGTGGCGGCGAGCGCGACGGCCGCGACGACTCGGAACCCGGCCACCGTGAGGGCGCGCGCTGCCTCGTCGAATGTCGCCCCGGTCGTGATCACGTCGTCGACGATGACCGCCTCGGCTCCCTCCCCTCGGTGCCGTGCACGCATCGCTCCGCGGACGTTCGTCTGGCGTGCGCGAGCGCCCAGCCCGCGCTGATCCGGGCGCGCTCCCTCGACGGCGAGCACGGCCTGCGGATCCGCGTGCGCACGGCGGACCAGCAGGTCCGGGACACGGTAGCCCCGACGTCGGAAAGCGGCCCGGCTCGTCGGAACGGGCACGATCCACGTCGCCGATGTCACCAGCGGGCTGAGGACGCTCGCCAGCGCCGCACCGAGCGGGCGCGCGATGAGCGTGTCCCCCTCCCCCTTGAGCCGCCGGATGCAGCGCGCCGCCACCCCGTCGAACTCGAGGGCGGACCAGACGGGCAGCCCCGCCGGTGTCACCGACTCCTGCGCCCGCGGCGCCAAGGCACTCCGACAGCCTGGGCACAGCAGGAGGCCGGGCTCAGCGCAGCCCGCGCAGTTCGCGGCGAGCAGGAACGCGGCGACCTCGGCGCCGATCCGAAGGAGACGGGATTCTTCCTGCATCCGACGATTCTGCGACTCCTGGCATCGGTGACGCCGCCGAGCCGCCGGCCGTCCTGCACAAGCCTCGTGCGGGACTCTGCCGTGCAGGAAGGGTCATTCGCCTGCGCGGGTGGCGAGGACGGAGATCCCGGACGCGACTTCACGCCAGGCCGTCCCCGCATGTGCGAACAGCTGTCCGCCCGCACCGAGGATGCGCACTCCCGCGGTCGTCCGCGCACCGGCGGCGGAGATCGCATCGCCCGGAGCGGCCTCCGAGGTACCCGGCCCCCCGACCATCTGAGTGATGAGTTTCGGACTGCTCGGGTCCATCAGCACACCCAGCTGGTCGGGACCCAACCACACCAGGCCCGTCGCCGGCTCGGAGAGCTGGATCAGCTGCTTGGCATCGCTGAGCTCGATCGGAACACCCGCGGCGTCGCGGACGACGCCGGCCACGACCACCCAGTACTGCCTGCCGACCGTGATGACCGCGGCAACCCGACTGCCGTCCGCGGCGACCCGGAGGTCCGAGATCGCGGAAGCATTCGGCCAGGCGTTCGCCACCGTCTGCGGAACCACCTCAGCGTCCCAGGCGCGTAGGGCGGAAGGATCCCCTCGCGGCACCGACCAGGTGTACCCGTACGGGTCGAGTGAAGGATCGATGAGCCCGGTACGCGAATCCAGCTCGATGCGGCTGCCGTCGCGGACGAGGTAGACGTGACCGTCTCCGAGTCGCGCCGCGACCTGGGACTCGTCCGCCGCCACATCGAGGGAGAGGATGGGTTGAGCGATCGCGGCGATCTCGGTGCTGATGCCGGGGAGCGGCGAGATCTCATCTCCCACGATCTTGCCGAAGACCCCGTCCTTCAGGACGAGCGTGCCGATCTCGGTCGAAGGTTCGATCACGTCGACCACGCCGGCATCGAGGTCGCGGCCGTCCACGGTGAACTGCACGCGCGTGACTGCGACCCCCGCGGCCCTCAGCGTCGCCTGCAACTGGGTGCGCATCCGCGCGAGCGTCGTCTCGTCGAGCGCGACCGCAGGACGGGTGAGCGCGACTTCGGCCACCTGCCCGGTGATCGGAACCGCGTCCTGGGCCAGCTGGACGTCGGCGGGGAACGAGTTCTGCACGACGGGATCCAGCCAGGCGCTGGGCACACCGCCGATCAGTGCCCGCGTCACCGTCGTCGCCGGACTCTGGCGCCGAGGGAACCACCTCATGTCGGGGACGAGTCGCGACCAGCTGACGTCGAAATACTGCAGCGGGTAGGCGTCGTACACCTTGTCGAACCGCGGGTCGTCGATCACGACCCCGTCCAGCGCTTCCGTGATGCGCCATTCGCCGTCGTCCATCCGCTCGAGGGCGAACGGCATGGTCGAGGCACCGGGCGCATCCGCGTAGGCACCGGATTCGTCGACGCTCGCGACCAGGTCCAGCTCGACCTGCACCTCCGCCGAATCCGCCTCCTCGACCAGCTCTTCGGGGACCGTCGAGGTGAGCGTGCGGGATTCCGGGCCCGCGTCGACGGACACGCCGGACGCGGGTCGCCAGGTCCGCTGCAACGCCGGCGAAAGGAACTCGCGTGCTGTGGCCCAGTTGTCAGCCGTGGTGATGCCGGCCTCCAGGAAGCCCTCCACGATCCGCTCGGGGCCGGCCCCCTTGACCGGGCCCGAGGCGACCGGGAAGAAGTCGATGTCCTGCGACGATTCGCCGAGCTTGAGGCCGACCGTCACATCGCCGCTGGTCGGAAGCCCTGCACACGCCGGCAGCAGCAGCGCGGCGATCGCCAGCGCCGCGCCACGCAATCGTCTCTTCGATCGTGCGCGGATCATGGCCTCTCCCCCTCGTCGAACAGCTCGATGCGACTCTCGGCGAGCGAGATCGGCTGTGTCGCGTCGCCCAGTTCCGCCAACGGCTCCTGCGGCTCGACGGGAACCGGGCTCGGTCCGTCCAGCGTCCCCTCGTGCCGAGGAATGGTCAGCACGAAGTTCGTCCCGACCCCGAGTTCCGACCAGACCGCCAGCGTTCCGCCGTGCAGGGTGGCGTCGCCGAGAGCGATCGACAGCCCGAGCCCCGTGCCGCCGATGGTGCGCTGTCGCGACGGGTCCGCCCGCCAGAACCGGTCGAACACCCGCTCCGCGTCACCCGGCTCCATCCCGAGACCGAAGTCCCGGACGCCGGCGGCGACCGCGTGCTGGTTGCTGTCGACCGTGATGACGACCGGACGGCCCTCACCGTGCTCGATCGCGTTGCCGATCAGATTTCGCAGCACCCGGCGCACCCGGCGGGGGTCCATGTCCACGGGCGAGTAGCCGCCCGGCGCCACCAAGCGCAATTCGGTGCCGTGGCCATCCGCGAGCGGCCTCATCTGTTCGATGATGTCCTCGGCCAGGTGCGCGAGACTCGTGGCCTCGAGCTCGAGCTGCACCGATCCCGCGTCGTAGCGACTGATCTCGAGCAGATCCGAGAGCAGCGTCTCGAACCTCTGCACCTGCGCGTGCAACAGTTCCGCCGCGCGCGCCGTGGTCGGCTCGAACTCCGCACGCTGGTCGTTCAGCATGTCCGCGGCGAGTCGGATAGTGGTCAGCGGTGTACGCAACTCGTGCGAGACATCGGAGACGAAGCGCTGCTGCACCATCGACAGCTCGCCGAGTTCCTTGATCTGCGCCTCGATGCTGTCGGCCATGGCGTTGAACGAACGCCCGAGGACGGCCAGCTCGTCCTCGCCGTGCACATCGATCCGCACCCCCAGATCGCCCGCGGCGAGTCGCGCACTCGTCTCGGCGGCCTGGACGATCGGTGTCGACACGGCTCGCAGGACGATCCAGGAGATCGCCGCCACGATCGCCACGAGCCCGATTCCGGCGATCCAGAGCGTCCGTTGCACGAACAGGAGCGTCTGATCGGCATCGCCCAGGTCATAGGCGAAGTAGATCTCGAACGGCCCCGCTTCCGGGACCTGGAGCTGCTGCCCCACGACGATCCCGGGGACCACCCCGCCGTTCTCGACCGGGAGCGCGACGGACTGCCACTCCTGGCGGTCATCGAGCTCGACCACGCGCCTGCGCAGTTCCGGGCTCAACAGGCTTTCGTTCAGCCCGGCCTCGAACCCGTTCAACGGCGAGGTGTCGGCGCCCGTCTCGATCTTGTATCCCGCGAGCTGGTCGGTGCTCGACGTCCGCGCCAACGTGTCCCTGATGCCGTCCCAGAGAGTGCTGAGTGCAGCCGGGTCGTCGCCCACCTCGGCCACATCGAGGATCCGCTGCGCCTGGTCGACCGCCCGACGGGCGTCTTCGAGGGCGACGTTCTTCCGTGAGATGAAGAGGTCGTTCTGGATCGCGAGAGCCATCGTCACGCACGTGATGAAGATCGCCAACGAGGTCGCGAGCAGCGTGATCGAGAGGGTGCGGAACCGGAGGGACCGTCTCCACAGGAGACCGAACATCGTCGGCCAGCCTCGCCAGTCGCGCAGGACGGCGACCGTCGTCGTGGTCGCTGTCGTCGCAGCCATCGTGCTCCTAGCCCACGCTCCCGGCACGGTAGCCCACACCACGCACCGTCATCACGATCTTGGGGTTGTCCGGGTCGAGCTCGACCTTGGCGCGAAGGCGCTGCACGTGCACGTTCACGAGTCGCGTGTCGGCCTTGTAGTGGTATCCCCACACCTGTTCCAGGAGCATCTCCCGGGAGAAGACCTGCTGCGGCTTCGAGGCGAGAGCGACGAGCAGCTGGAACTCCAAAGGCGTGAGTGCGATCGGGTCCGTCCCTCGACGCACCTCATGCGCGTCCACGTCGACGGTGAGGTCACCGACCCGCAGCTGTTCGCTGGTGGCCTGCGGCGTCGGGCGGAGACGAGTACGGATCCGCGCCACGAGTTCCTTGGGGTTGAACGGCTTGACCATGTAATCGTCCGCGCCCACCTCGAGCCCACGGACGACGTCGGCGGTGTCGCTGCGTGCCGTGAGCATGATGATCGGCACCCCGGATTCGGCGCGGATGCGCGTGCAGATCTCGATCCCGTCCATCCCGGGGAGCATGAGGTCGAGCAGCACCAGATCGGGTCGCTGCGTGCGCCACTCCTCGACGGCTCGCGCTCCGTCCGCGCAGAAGACCGGCTCGAAACCCTCGGTGCGCAGCACGATTCCGATCATCTCGGCGAGTGCTGTGTCATCGTCGACCACGAGAATGCGTGAGGTCATAACTGTTACCTTATGGCACCCAGTCCCAGAGGCCCCAGGTCTGCGCACCACGTCGTGGATATGACACGATGGGACCGCACGATGGAGGGAGTGCCTTTTGAGTGGCCAGACATGGACGCCCGCCCCGAAGAAGGGGATCATCCCTCTTCATCCGCTGACCTTCGGAATGCTGCTAGGGAAGGCCTTCGCGGCGCTTCGGCACAACCCGAAGGTGCTGTTCGGGTTCGCCGTCGTCATCCAGCTCGTCGTCGTTCTCGTCACCGCGGGCGTGATGGGGGTCGTGTTCTTCACGACGTTCTCCCGGTTGGAGACGGTCTCCCCCTCGTCACCGGACTTCGAGGCGGTGCTGGCCGGGACGGTCGGGATCAACCTCATCGCCGGAATCGCCGTGGGCCTCGCGACGATCGCGTTCACCGCGGTCATGCAGGGCGTCGTCGCCGCCGAGATCGGCTACGCAGCCGTCGGCGTGAAGGCCACGCTCCGGATGCTCTGGCGCAGGATGGCGCCGTCGTTCTGGCGGCTCGCCGGCTTCGCGTCGCTGACGGTGGCCGCGGTCTTCGGGCTCTTCGCGATCGTCGCGGCGATCATCGCCGCGTTCGTGGCGGGTGGCCTGGGTGGCAGTGCCGAGCTCATCGGGGTCGTCGTGCTCACGGTGATCCTCATCGCGCTGGCCGCCATCCCGCTGTTCGTGTGGCTGACGACGAAGCTGCTGCTGGTGCCGTCGATCCTCGTCCTCGAACGCGCACGCTTCCGCGACGCACTCGTCCGGTCCTGGCGCCTCACCCGAGGCCGCTTCTGGGTCGCCTTCGGGGTCGTGTTCCTCATCAACCTCATCATGGGTGTGGCGATGCAGGTCGTGAGCATCCCCGCGACGCTGCTGAGCACGCTCCTCACTCCCGTGATCGCGCCCACCGGCGCCGTGGAACCTGCGGCCGTCGTCGGTTTCGTCCTCGCGATCCTCGCGCCGCAGATCCTGATCCTCGTGATCCAGGCGATCGCGGCGGTGGTCCAGAGCACCGGTGCCGCACTCATCTACGTCGACTGCCGGATGCGGTACGAGGGCCTGGATCAGACACTCCTCGCGTATGTGGAACGCCGGGACCTCGGCTGGACGGATGAGCAGCAGGGTGACCCGTTCCGCGTGGACCCCGCCCGTGCCGTCAGCTCCGCACCACCGCCCCGACAGGTTCCCGAGCACGTGCAGATGACCCAGGGCTACGCCTCTGCTCCGTACGGCACCGCACCGGGTGCTCCCTCCTCCCCCTACCCGGCAGCACAGCCCTACCCAGCAGCACAGCCCTACCCGGCAGCACAGCCCTACCCGGCAGCACAGCCCTACCCGGGACAGCCTTCACCCCCGCCCCCGGCGCAGCCCTCCGCACCACAGGTGGCGACACCATCGCCGGGGAGCACGGGATCGATGGGGACCGCGCCGACGGGGTTCCCGCCCCCGCCTCCGCCCGCACCGCCCGCACCGCCCGCACCGACCGCACCGACCGCACCGCGGGAGACCGGGTGGGCTGCGCCCGGCGGCGATGACACGGCATGATCCGACCGTTCGACGACCTGTTCGTCCCCGACGGCGACGAGGCGCGACGCTGGGCCGAGGAGGAACTCTCCAACCCGCGCTATGCCGACGCGAAGCCGACGTGGTTCGACCTCTTCGCCCGTGACGTGGGCCGTTTCCTCGCCGATCTGTTCAACGCCGACAACAGTGCGAATGTGGGGCCGGCCGCCCTCATCATCGTGATCACCCTCATCGTCGCCGCGTTGATCGCGGCCCTCATCATCTGGGGTCGGCCTCGAAGGTCTCGCACCGTCCGACGCGGCCGCGCGGATCTCCTGGGCGCGGCCGATGATCGCTCGGCGTCACAACTGCGCAGCGACGCCGAGCGCCGAGCACGCGAAGGCGATTGGAGCACGGCGACGATCCTCCGGTACCGCGCCATCGCCCGGAGCCTGCTGGAGCGGGATCTGATCGATCCCGCCCCCGGCGCCACCGCGCAGTCCATCGCGCGCGACGCGATCCGGGTGTTCGAGCAGGAGGCGGAGGCGATGCGCCGCGCGGCCACTGCGTTCGACGACGTCCGCTACCTCGGGCACGCCGCGACGGAGCAGACCTATCGAGAGCTCGCCGCGACCGACGCCCGACTGCTGTCGCTTCGCCCCGAGGAGGTGCCGGCGTGAGCATGACCGCTCAAACCCCGTCGGTCCCGTCGACCGCCGAGCACCGACCGCGCAAGACGAAGGCGATCGTGGGCTGGCTGATCGTGGTGACCCTCGTGCTGATCGTCGCCTTCGTCGCGCTCCGTGTCAGTGTGTCACCGCCGGGAGCACGGGGAGCGCTCGATCCGGAAGGCCGGGACGACGCGGGCGCGCTCGCCCTCGCCGAGATCCTTCGCGACCGAGGAGTCGACGTCGACGTCGAGCGTTCCCGGACGGCCGCGCGCGCGGCGATCGGCGACGACACGACCCTCGTCATGGCGAATCCGTACACGTTGACGGACGACGCCTTGGAGACGCTGATGGAACCGGCGGACCGCATCGTGTTCCTCTCCGCAGGCACCCATCTCCTGAGCGCACTCGACATCGGCGAGAACGCCTCGGGGACGCTTCCTGCGGTGTCCGCCGAGTGCGATGTCGCCGAGTTCGCGCGAGTGGGGACGATCCGCGCGGACAGACTCTTCTCCCCCACGAGTGGGGTGGTGCCCTGCTTCGGCGATGCGAACGGCGCCGCGGTGCTCGTGGACGACCGCACGGACGACCGCCGCATCGTCGTGGAGGGCTCCAGGCTCTTCGGAAACGCCTCCCTCGCGGAGAACGGCAACGCTGCGCTGGCCCTCGCCCTGCTCGGGCAGACGGACCACGTCGTCTGGTACGTCCCGAGTTTCGCGGACTCCGACATCGAGGGCGAGTCGATCGACACGCTCGGAACCTTGACACCGCCCTGGGTCACCCCGGTGATCCTCCTGCTGCTCCTCACGGGGATCGCCGCAGCCGTCTGGCGCGGTCAGCGCTTCGGCCCGCTGGTTGCCGAGACCCTGCCCGTGACCGTCCGCGCCTCCGAGACGATGCACGGACGCGCGCGTCTGACGGCCAGGGCCGCGGACTCGGCGCACGCCGCGGAAGCTCTCCGCGACGGCGCCCAGCGCCGACTCGCACGACGACTCGGGCTCGCCGCACACGCCGGCGCGGACGAGGTCGCTGACGCGGCCTCCGACCGACTTCGGATCCCGCGCGGCACCCTGCAAGCCCTGCTGGCCGGGCCCCTGCCCACCGACGACACAGCCCTGATCGATCTCGCACGACGACTCGACGACCTCGAGGCCGCAGTGGAGTCGAGCACGCACAGTGCGAGGCATGACGAATGATCGAACGAACCGACCCTTCCATCCACCCAGAGAAGCCGAGGGAACCCCGTGACCGTTGAGAACCTCCCCGCCGACGACGCCGCGCTTCGTCAGGCCATGCATCGGGTCCGCACCGAGATCGACAAGGCCGTCGTCGGGCAGGCCGGCACCGTCACCGGACTCCTGGTGTCCCTGCTCGCCCGGGGCCACGTCCTCCTCGAGGGCGTGCCCGGGGTCGCGAAGACGCTGGTGGTCCGGTCCTTCGCTCGAGCGCTCGGCCTCGACACGAAGCGCGTCCAGTTCACGCCCGACCTCATGCCGGGCGATGTCACCGGTTCGCTCGTGTACGACGCTCGCACCGGTGAGTTCGATTTCCGGGCCGGCCCCGTGTTCACCAACATCCTGCTCGCGGACGAGATCAACCGCACGCCTCCGAAGACGCAGGCAGCCCTTCTCGAGGCGATGGAGGAGCGCCAGGTGTCGGCCGACGGTGTCAGTCGTCCTCTGCCGGATCCGTTCCTCGTCGCTGCGACCCAGAACCCGATCGAGCACGAGGGCACCTACTCACTGCCCGAGGCACAGCTGGACCGCTTCCTGATGAAGCTCGTCGTCGGCATGCCCGAACGCGATGCCGAGCTCTCGGTGCTGCGCCGCCACGCCGACGGCTTCTCCCCCCGCGAGCTGACGGGTATCGATCCGGTGGTCTCGCCGGACGAGATCCGTGCCGCCCAGGAGCGCGCGGCGGCGGTCGAGGTCACCGACGACGTGCTCGGTTACGTCGTCGACCTCGCGCGCGCGACACGCCAGTCCCCCTCGGTCGAGCTCGGTGCCAGCCCCCGCGCCTCGACGGGACTGCTCGCGGCGGCCAAAGCCTGGGCCTGGCTCAATGCCTCCTCCGCGGTGACCCCCGACCACGTGCAGACCATGCTGGTTCCGGTCTGGCGCCATCGGCTCCAGTTGCGGCCGGATGCCCAGATGGAAGGCGTGTCGGCCGATGCGGTCCTCACTTCCGTGGTGCAGCAGACCCGGGTGCCGATCTAGGTGTTCGTCACCGGCCGGCTCACCATCGCCCTCGCCGTGGGCGTCCTCCCGCTCGTCCTCATCGGACTGGCGGGCTATCCGGCGTACCCCGCCCTCGGGGCTTGGATCGGCCTGTGCGTGCTGCTGGTCGCCCTGGATGTCGCACTCGCTGCGAACCCCCGATCGGTGACCGTGAGCCGCCGGGTGCCCCAGCGAGCTCGTCTGGGCGAGCAGGTCCCGGTGAGCGTCGCCGTCCACAACCACGGCACCAGGACACTGAACGCCGTGATCCGCGACGCCTGGCAGCCCACGGCCGGGGCTCCCGCCGAACGCCAGCACCTGCGTGTGGCGCGGGGGGAACGCGCCCGGGTCTCGATCACCCTCCGCCCCCGGCGACGTGGGGAACTGGTGAGCGAGTTCGTGATGATCCGCTCGCGCGGCCCGCTCGGCCTCGCCGGCCGACAAGCGCGACACGTCGTCCGCGGCGCGATCCGGGTGCTGCCTGCCTTCTCCTCGCGAAAGCACCTGCCCTCGCGCCTCGCACGGTTGCGCGAACTGGACGGCAACACCAGCATCCAGGTGCGCGGTCAGGGAACCGAGTTCGATTCGCTGCGCGAATACGTACGGGGCGATGACGTGCGCTCGATCGACTGGCGGGCCACGGCTCGAGCCGGAACGACGATGCTGCGCACGTGGCGTCCTGAGCGCGACAGGCACGTGGTCATCATCATCGACACGGGCCGCACAGCCGCTGCCCGAGTCGGGGACGGCACCCGTGTCGATGCCTCCCTCGAGGCCGCTCTCCTCCTCGCCGCGCTCGCCTCCCGTGCCGGCGATCACGTGCACCTGCTCCTGTACGACCGCGTCGTCCGTGGCAGGGTGACCGGTGTCGACGGCAGCGCGCTGCTCCCGGCGATGACCGACGCGATGGCCCCGGTGCACGCACGCCTGGTCGACACCGACTGGCGCGGTGCCTTCGCCGCGGTCCGCTCGCTCACCACACGACCGTCGCTGATCGTCGCGCTCACCGCGCAGGATGCCGCAGAATCGGCGCGCGGCTTCCTCGGTGCCTTCCCCCGGGCGTCACGGGCGACGACGGTCCTCGTCGGTTCGGTGACGGACGACGGCATCGGTGCTCTCGCCCGAGAACGAGGTTCCCGGGAAGAGGTGTATCTCGCCGCCGCGGCCGAACGCACCCTCCGTGACGCGGAGAACGTCGCCGACGCGATCCGCAGAGCCGGTGGAGAGGCGATCGCCGCCGACCCGGAGGAACTCCCCCCTCGCATCGCGGATCGCTACCTCGAGCTGAAGGCCGCAGGACGCCTCTGACCTGTGCCGTGCCCGTGCGCTGAGGGCGATCAGCCGGAGATCAGCCGCGGAGTCCCCGCCTCGTACTCGACGAGGTCGCCGGTCTCCCCCGCCCGGTGCGCACGCCCGCCGATGACGAGCATGTAGATCAGGAACACCGCGAGCGCGGCCGCACCGATCCCGATCTTCACCGGCCACGGGAGACCCCAGCCGGTCACGAAGCCCTCGACGAGCCCCGACAGGAACAGCGCGAAGATGAGTCCGATCGCGACCGTGGCGAGTGCCCTCCCCTCCTCGGCGAGAGCCTCCCCGCGGGTGCGGTGCCCGGGAGCGACCCAGGCCCAGAAGATGTGCAGCCCCGCGGCGCCGGCGACGAAGATGCAGGTCATCTCGAGCATGCCGTGCGGGAGGATGTAGAGCACCATCAGATCGGCCTTGTCGTGCGCCGCCATGATCGCGCCGGCAGTGCCGATCCCCATCGCGTTCTGCACGAGCATGTAGACGGGCCAGATCCCGGTGACGCCGAACAGCACACACTGCATCGCGATCCAGGCGTTGTTCGTCCACACCATGCCCATGAACGTGGCCGCGGCGTTCTCGGTGTAGTAGCCCGTGAAGCTCTCGTCCGCGTACTGCTCGAGGGCGTCGGGCGGACCGAGGGTCGCGATCAGCGCCGGGTCGCTCGCGATCCATGCGGCTGTGCCGACCGCGACCGCGATGAAGGCGACCGCGATCACCAGAGTGGTCCATCGCAGACGATAGAGAGCGGCAGGAAGCTGCAGTCGGAAGAACCGTGCCGTCTGGGTGAGGATGCTGTCGGACGCGCCGGTGAGGCGGAGCCGGGCTCTCACGAGGATCGTGGACAGGTACGCACCCTGCGGCGAGTCGCCGACCGAGGTCTTCAGTTCGGCGAGGTCGGCCGACGCGGCGCGGTAGCGGACGATGAGCTCATCCACTCCGGCGCCGTCGAGTCGGGCGCGGCTGAGCTCGTCGAGCCGTTCCCACTCGGCACGGCGTGCATCGGTCAACGCGTCGGCATCCACCTGATTTACTGTACTCATGTCCACCCCGATCGACGTCTCCGACGAGGTGCTCTCCGGCGAAGCCGTCGCCATCGATGTGCAGCCGGTCGGCTTCCTGCTGCGCGCGCTCGGTGCCGCCATCGACATGCTCCTCGGATACGCCGTGTTCGCGCTGTGGCTCTTCCTGCGCATCTGGCTGCTGAACGCCGGCGTGCTCGACGATGCCACCGACCGCATCGCGACGGTCGCGGCGATCGTGGTCAGCTTCGTGGTGCTGCCGATCACCATGGAGGTCGCGCTCAAGGGCCGCAGTCTGGGCAAGCTCGCGATCGGCGGACGCATCGTCCGCGTGGACGGAGGCGCCGCCGGATTCCGCCATGCCTTCATCCGCGCGCTCATCGGCGTTCTGGAGATCTACATCACGTTCGGCGGCATCGCCGTGCTCACGGGCGCCTTCACGGCGCGGTCCCAGCGGCTGGGCGACCTCGTCGCGGGGACCTACAGCCAGCGCGTCCGCACTCCGGCCCTCATCTCGCACGCCCCCGTGCTGCCCCCGGCGCTGGCCGGGTGGGCGCAGATCGCCGACGTCGCGCGAATGCCCGACCGGCTGGCTCGGCGCATCTCGCAGTTCCTGGTGAGCGCTCCGCGGATGATCCCCGCCGCGCGGGCCCGCGTCGCGCAGGAGCTGCTGGCGGAAGCGACACCGTTCGTGTCGCCGGTGCCGCCCGTGTCACCCGAGCACGTTCTCGTCGGCATCACCGTGCTGCGCCGCGAACGGGAGCGCCGAGCGCTGGAGAACGCCGACCGCCGCGCCGAACGGCTCACCGGACGTCACGTCGGCGTCTGAGTCCCGCCGGAGGACGAGCTCCGAAGCGCACGAGCGCCGACGCGGACGCGGTCAGTAGCGGTAGTGCTCGAGCTTGTACGGCCCCTCGACCGGCACGCCGATGTATGCGGCCTGCGCGGCGCTGAGCGTGGTCAGCTGCACCCCCAACGCGTCGAGATGGAGGCGGGCCACCTTCTCGTCCAGGGACTTGGGAAGCACGTACACGCCGATCGGGTACGCCTCGATGTTCGTGTAGAGCTCGAGCTGCGCCAGCACCTGGTTCGTGAAGGACGCACTCATCACGAAGGACGGGTGGCCGGTGGCATTGCCGAGGTTCATCAAGCGGCCCTCGCTGAGCACGAGCACACTGCGTCCGTGGGGCAGACGCCACTCGTGGACCTGCGGCTTGATCTCGATCTTCTCCGCGCCGTCGAGGGCTTCCAGACCCGCCATGTCGATCTCGTTGTCGAAGTGCCCGACGTTGGCGACGATCGCCAGGTGCTTCAGCGCCAGCATGTGCTCGGTCGTGACGACATCGCGGTTGCCGGTCCCGGTCACGACGATGTCGACCTCGCCCGCGACGTCGAGCAGACGCGCCACCTGGAAGCCGTCCATGGCGGCCTGGAGCGCGCAGATCGGATCGATTTCACTGACGATGACCCTGGCGCCCTGTCCACGGAGGGCTTCTGCCGCCCCCTTGCCGACGTCGCCGTACCCGCAGACGAAGGCCACCTTGCCGCCGATGAGCACGTCGGTCGCGCGGTTGAGCCCATCGGGGAGGGAGTGGCGGATTCCGTACTTGTTGTCGAACTTGCTCTTGGTCACCGAGTCGTTGACGTTGATCGCCGGGAACAGCAGGTCTTCGGAGGCGGCGAGCTCGTAGAGACGATGCACGCCCGTCGTGGTCTCTTCCGTGACCCCGATCAGCCCTGCGGCGAGCGCCGTCCAGCGATCGCTCGACTCCGCGAGGGAGCGGCGCAGGAGGTCGAGGATGATCGAGTATTCCTGTGAATCGGTCTCGGTCGGAGCAGGTACTGCTCCGGCCTTCTCGAACTCGACGCCCTTGTGCACGAGCAGAGTCGCATCGCCGCCGTCGTCGAGGATCAGGTTGGGTCCGTCGAACCCGCTCGACGACCAATCGAAGATCCGCGCCGTGCAGGCCCAGTACTCTTCGAGGGTCTCCCCCTTCCAGGCGAAGACGGGCACGCCTGCCGGGGCGTCGACGGTGCCTTCGGGACCCACGACGACGGCGGCGGCCGCCTCGTCCTGCGTGGAGAAGATGTTGCAGCTCGCCCACCGGACCTCGGCGCCGAGGGCCACGAGCGTCTCGATGAGGACCGCGGTCTGCACCGTCATGTGGAGCGAGCCCGCGATCCTGGCGCCCTTCAGCGGCTGAGCACCGCCGAACTCCTCCCGGAGTGCCATGAGTCCGGGCATCTCGTTCTCCGCGAGCCGCAGCTGGTGACGGCCGGCTTCGGCGAGGGACAGATCGGCCACACGGTACTCGAGCTCAGGCATGCGCTCATTCTTCCATCATGTCGGCCCCTCACGACCGTGTGTGTCAGAAGCGGATCGCGTCGATCACCTTCACCCGTAGAGCCACGAGCGCGGGGATGAACCCCGACACGGCGCCCACGACGACCGAGGCGATGAGTCCGACCAGCGCCGCCCTCATCGGGAACGGCGGGACGTCCTGGATCCCGTAGAACATCGTGGTCACGATCCAGTCCGATCGCAGGACGGCGACGACGATCGCGATCCCGATGACTCCGGCGACGGTCGTCGCGACGAGGCTCTCGAGGAAGACCGAGAAGAAGACCCGGCCCGAACTGGCGCCGAAGGCGCGTCGCACGCCGATCTCCCGCACGCGCTGCCGCATCGCCACGAGCTGGATGTTGATCAGGCTGAGAGCACCGAGGGCGAGGATCAGCGAGGCGATTCCTCCCGTGATCATCTCGAAGGTCGCCTGGACGTCCAGAGCGCCCGGCTGCGCCGCCCAGTCGGTGCGACTCACCGAGATCGTCTGCCCCTCGGGCAGCCCCGCGCGCAGATCCATCGCCAGCACCGGGCCGATCTGATCGGCTTGATCGACACCGACCCACACCTCGTACTGCGTCGAGACTTCCGCGGGCAGAGCGTCAACTCTGTCGCGATAGTCGTCGTACAGCAGATCGACCCGCAGCTCCTCGTCCCCGAAGCCCTGCCGGGGAACGATGCCGATCACCTGATAGGTGCCGCCTGCCGCGCCGCCGAACTCGACGGTGGGGTGCTGAGACAGCGGCACCCTCCCCAGACGGTCCCAGAGCGCCTCCGTGATCACGACCGGAGGTGCCATCGCCTCCAGGTCGGAGTCGAGGAACCAGCGCCCCTCCAGGAGCTTCTCGCGATGGATCTGTGGGAATGCCGGGTCCATGATGCGCGCGGGGACCGAGGTGATGCCCTCGGGAAGATGCACATCCAGCATGACGCCCTGCGCGATCCGCGTGGTGTGACTGAAACCGAACCGCTCGGACACCCGGGTGAAGCGATCGTCGAATTCGTCGGCGTCGATCGGCGTGCCGTCGGCCGTGCTCGCCGAGACGGCGATGGTCGCGGCGCGTCCGCCCCACCGGTCGGACTGCTCCGCCTGGAACTGGCGCTGGTACTCCGAGATCGCCACGACCGCGGTGAGTGCGCCGACCGAGACGGCGATGCCGATCAGGCTCAGCAGCACTCGCAGCTTGTGGACGCGGATCTCCGCCCAGGCGTCGGAGAGCGCGCCGAGGAACCCGGTCACGAGACGGACTCCGCCACCGCGGGTGTCCCCTCCGACGGCACGGACGCCGCGAGCGTCGAGGCCTCGAAGGCGCGGCCCAGGTCCACCGGTTCCAGGCGTCCGGCATCCAGGCGGTAGTGCCTGCGTGCGCGCGCGGCGACGTGCAGGTCGTGCGTGATGGTGACGAGCGCCGCATCGGTCTCGGTGGCGACCTCGTCGAGAAGGGACATCACGGAGGCCCCGGTATCGATGTCGAGGGCGCCCGTCGGCTCATCCGCGAGGATCAGGACGGGCTTCCGCACCAGCGCCCTGGCGATCGCGACCCGCTGCTGTTCACCCCCGGAGAGCTTGTCGGCGATCTGGTCGATGCGATGGCCGAGGCCGACACGCTCGAGCATGTCCGCGGCGATCTGTCTGCGGTTCCAGAACATCCGGCCCTTCGCATGTCCGAGAGGCATCGTCACGTTGTCGAGCGCGGTGCGCCCGGGGAGCAGATTGAACTGCTGGAAGACGAAGCCCACGTTGTCGCCCCGCAGCCGATCGAGGCGCCCCGATCGCATCCGGCGCACTTCACGCCCTTCGAAGGAGACGGAACCGGAGGTCGGCGCATCCAGCATCCCGAGGATGTTGAGCAGCGTCGACTTGCCGGACCCCGAGCGTCCGACGATCGAGACGTGGTCCCCTGCACCGACTTCCACGGTGATGCCGCGAAGGATCTCGAGCCACGAGTCGTCCGGGAGCAGAACGCTCTTCGCGACGTCGTCGAGAGCGACGAGGCTCACCAGCTCATCCCGCTGTCGCACTGTTCGACCCCCGGCGACACTTCGTAGCAGAACTCCTCGACGGGGGCGACGAAACCGGGCACGAACTCGCGGATGCTGTCGCCTTCCGCCAGTCCCTCCGTGACCTCGACGATCACCCCGTCGTTGACCCCGAGCGTCACCGTGCGCTCCTCCGGCTCGGAGCCGTCAGCCGCGTCCACCCAGACGACGCCTGATCCGGCACCGCCCTGCACCGCGGTGACCGGGACCACGAGTGCGTCGTCGACCTGGCCGAGGGCGAGGTCGAGGGTCGCGGGAAGCCCGGCGAAGACCGTCTGGTCCTTCGGGATGGCGCACCGCACGCTGGCTGTCCCCTCTGCCGAGACCTGGACGCGCACGCCGGTGCACGCGAACGGGGCCGGTCCGCCCGTGATGGTGATCGTGGCCTCGCTCGGCGCGTTCACGAGACGGTACAGCTGGACCGGGTCGACGGTCGCCAGCAGGTGGTAGCGCGCGGGCGTGAGCTTGTACGTCTCGGTACCGACGGACGTCATCTGCCCCTTCACGAGAGCGATCTCCGACACGTCGCCGGCTTCGGGGGCGAGCACGTCGATCTCCTTCCGGGGATACTCCTGACGAACGGTGAAGAGCTTCTGACCGGCGCTCACCGCCGCGCCTTCGCTCACGTGGACGGCCGTGACCGTCCCGTCGAGTTCGCTGCGCACCCCGAAAGTCTCGTCGCGAGCGATGTTGCCGGTCAGGGTCAGAGCATTGACGACCGAACCACGTTCCACGGCGATGATCGGGTCGGTGATCCCGGCATCAGGGCTGACGATGGTCTCGGCCCTGTCGGGGAAGAAGGCGATCTTGACGAGCGCGGCGGCGCACGCACCGAAGACCACGACGAGAAGCAGGGGGAAGATCCAGCGACGCCAGACGATCACGAGTGCCTTTCCGGCTGCGCCGCCCTGGCACGCCTCGGGACAGCGTATCCAGGCTCAGGCGTTCTCCCGCGGCGGCGGACACCGCGTGTCCGGCCCGAAGGGGCGCCGTCAGACGCGGAGGGCTTCGTGGCGGACGACGAGCCAGCCGGCCGGGACCGAGAGTCGATCCGCGTGCGGCGAGCAGAGGTCGTGGGCCTGAGGGTCGTTCGCGGCACCGAGCGGTCCGAGCGCCGCCATCTGGTCGCCATAGTCATAGGTGAGGGTGGCCACGGCTTCTCGCACGCAGCCGACCTTCGAGCACAGTCGTCCGTCCATCTCCGCCAGCGTACGGCTGCCGTCCGTCGACGCTCGGGATGCCGCGCCGCAGACGCGGACACCACCTAGACTTTCGTCATGCCCCGTCGTCGCACTGCCCACACCTCCGCCGCCCCTCGGCGTGGTGCCCGGCACGGACGTCACGGACGTCTGGGCCGCAGCGAGGTCGTACGGCCTCCCCTCGCGCCCCTCGACGGACGCCTGGACCGCTTCGACCTCACGGTCGGCACGGCGGTCGAGTTCCTCCGTGGAACCTGGCCGGAGCTGCAGGAGGTGCGATTCGAGATCGGGGCGATCCCGGGTTTCGACGCGACCGACGAGGTTCCGCGCTGGTACCTCGACCGTGAGAACCGACGCATCGTGCTGTTCCGTCTGCCCATCGAACGGTTGCTTCCCCCGGGTCACGACGACGCGCCGCATCGGCGGATGGCGATCGAGAGCGCCGTATTCCGGGCCGCCGCCGAGTACGTCGGTCGCGAGCCGTGGGATCTGGGCCACGAGCACTGACCTCTCCCCGCGGGAGATCAGGGGTAGACCGTGATCGCCTTCTCCACGCCGGCGCTGGCCTGCACGGGTGACACGGCGATCGCTCCCGGGGCGGTGAGGGTCAGGGCGGCGCGAATCGAGCCGTCCGTCCTCATCCGATAGGTGGCGCCGGGATCGACTTCCACGCCGAGCGACTCGCCTGCGGCGATGACCATCTCCTCGGGCAGACCCCCGTCCGACGTCTCGAGGGTGACGGTCACATCCTGATCCGACGTGTTCGCGAGCTGGACCCGGGGCGCCGGCCCCGACGGCACGGCGAACAGGACATCGCCCTCGATCTCCGGCGCCGGGGTGATCCAGGCGAAGTCGGAGTCGCGACCGAAGCCGTCCTGCTCCCGGAGCGCGGCCACGACCGGAGCGTCCGAAACGACGTCGACCGTGTACGAACCCGGTGCCAGGCCGGTGAGCGCGACCTGCGCGGGCAGGTCGGCTTCGACGGGGACCGAGAACTCATCGACCACGGCGGACGATCCCTCGGCCCGCACCCGGACCTGCACCCGAGCATCCACTCCCGGTGACAGCACTCGGAGGACGGCCATCTCGGCATCGTCCCCTGCGGACGCGAAGACTTGGACCCCGGCCAGCACGAGGTTCTCCTGCGGGCCCGCGACGGCGTCCTGCAGATCGATACCCGCCGGGTCGAGGACCTGCACGAGGGAGGACTGGAGGACGGCACGGACGGGTGCCCCCACCGCCCCGACGCGAACCACGGGCGTGGTGTTCCCCGCCGCGATCGACGTCAGCGGGACCGCGGTCTGCGTGCGAGCGGGCACGATCACGGTGCGCGCGCTCCTCGTCTCTCCATAGACCGAGAGCGTGACGGTCGACGGCACCTCGGCCGCGTTCGTCAGGATCACGATGTCTTCGGTGCCGGTCGCGGTGCTGCCGCCCACGAGCCACGAGTCCAGCTTCGGAACACCGCAGGGGGCGGCCGCGTATCCGGCGAGATCCTCTGTCGCGATGCTGACCGACTCGGCGGCGGCGATCAAGGGAGCAGTGCGTCCTTCCACAGTGCCGGTGAGCACGCGGACCTCGCCGGCATCCGGCACATCCTTCACGGCGAGCCCCTCGGACGCGGGGTCTCCCGAGGTTCCGCCGAGGGTCACGGTCGGCCGCGCGGCGGACGACATGCTGAGCGGATCGATCGCGTCGCGACCGAGCGCGCGGAGGTCCCCGTTGCAGACGAGCACGCTGTCGCCGGGAAGGGGGGTGACCTGCATCTGGGCCGCGTCGTGGCTGATGCTCGGCCAGGGCGCATGCACGGCCGCAGCGATCCCTGCCACACAGGCGACGATGACCACGCCTCCCGTGACCAGGCGCGCGCTGGTGGCGGCGACGCGGATTGCGCGTGAGCGGCTCATCGGTCTCCCTCCACGGACCTGTCGGGGCCGTCCTCATCAGCGCCTGCCGGTGGGGACGCGTCGTCCGCTGCGGCAGCCTCATCGCCGCTCGGCTCGGGGTCGGTCTCAGGTTCAGCGATCGGCATCAGCGCCTCATCGTTCAGGGCAGCGGCATCCTGCGGCTCCTCGAGAGCACCGACCGGAGCCTGCTCCTCGAGATCGTGCCGGTCCTCCGCATGCCGCGGAAGCACCAGAGGCTCATCCGGAGCGCGCCCGACGATCCGGGACTGCGCGCGCGCCGCGCGTCGCGAGGCGCGCGTGGGGATCGACAACAGCAATGCGGCGAGCACCGCCATCAGCTGGAGCGTGAGGACGAGCCTGACCGTCCCCTGCTGAGCGGCGCTGAGGGCAGGAGAGGCCACAGCCTCCGCCTCCAGCCGCCAGAGCACCCCGCGATCCGTACGGCCCGCATGCACGAGCCCGGGACGCTGATCGATCGAGGCGATGGCCATGGCACGGAGGGCACGCGCCTTGTCTCCGTCGCTGCCGGCGCCCTGAGCGACCAGCACGTAGCTGATCCCCTTCGCCGCCAGCTCACCCGGCGCATCGAACTCGCGAGCGGACAGCAGGTCCACCGCGAGGGTGGAGACGTCCGCCCCCTGCGGTTCCGTCGCCGTCGAGGTCATGGTCGTCTGCGACCCCAAGGTCTTGCTCGCACCCCGGACGACCTCGACCGCGAGTCCGCCGTCGTTCTTCGGGGTGAGGACGAGCGTCGCGACGTCGCGATCACCCGCTGCCTGGGCTGCGACGTAGGCGGGCAGAGTGGATTCGGGACCGTTCGTGAGGAGGGAGCGATCCGTGTGGAAAGCCGTGAGCGCCGGGACCGCGCAGACCGCGAGGGACAGGGCCGCGACGGTCGCTGCGACACCTCTCAGGCGAGGCGCAGTGATGGCCGTGTCCAGCGTGACGAGCGCAGCGCCGAGCACCCCGATCCAGGCCAGACTGAGGCCTGCCCCCGGCCAGATCGCCACTCCAGCGCCCTGGTCGAAGCTCACGGTGACGCCCACGGCGAAGAAGGCGGTGGCGAGGCCGGTGACCGCGACGACGAGGAGCATGATCCCCGCCCGCCACCGCGGCGCCAGGGCCGAGCACAGAGCGAGGAGCGCGGTCGGGGCACAGAGAACCCAGACCCAGGGTGTGACCGCTTCGGGCGCGAATGATGCCCACCCGGCGAGGTCCGTGGTCGGGAAGCCCATCGCGAGGGCCAACCTGCCCGCGGCGTCGGCTGAGGCCTGCGAGCCCGCCCAGATCAGACCGGGGTCGCCCAGGACACCCCACGGTGTCCCGTGCGCGAACTGCCAGAAGACGAGGGGGGCGAACAGAGCCACCGTCGGAACCGGCAGCCAGAGCAGACGCACGGCCCCCCGGAACTGCGCCGTGCCGAGCACGATGCCGAGCGCCACGATCCACAGCAGGACCAGCGCGGGCGCCAGCGAGGGCGCGCACGCGAGGACGGCCGCGAGCAGCAGCGATGCACTGCCGGCGGCTCCCCACGACCGGTGGGCGACCACGGCGGTGTGGAAGAGCCAAGGAAGGAGGAGATGTACGAGGACGGCGCTCGGACGCCCCTCAACGAGCGCCGTGAGGAACGGAGGGGTGAGCGCCCATGCGACGCCGGCGAAGATGCGCAAGCCCGACCGGTCGGTCACCCGAGTCGCGGCGAACCATCCCCCGAGGACGGCGAGCGGGAGGGCGAGGATCCACAGGAGCACCATCGCGAACGACGGACCAGCAGGCCACAGGGTACCGAGCACCGCCACGACCGCTGCGAACGGATCGGCAGGTCCGATGAGGTCGACGGCGGTGCCCCGAAGGCCCCAGGCCGCGTCGCTCCACAGCGTGGCGACGGTCTGACGGAGCGGGAGGAGTCCGCCGCCGCCGAGTGCCGGCCACGCCAGGAGGGTGGTGAACGAGGCGATGCTGACGACGAGCGCCCCGAGCACGGCCCACGCTCCCCCTCCGGAGAAGAAGCGGAGTTCGCTGACCGCGCCGCCCTCGCTGCCATGCCCGTCGTCGAGGTGCCGACGCAGATCCGAGGAGGTGATGCGCAGCGGCGCGATGCTCGCCCACGTCGACGTTCGGAAGGCGCGGATGCGCGACCTCGATCGCGCGATCGCTCCGAGGCGGATCAT
Organism: Microbacterium aurugineum; assembly: GCF_023101205.1. Classification (NCBI taxonomy): domain Bacteria; kingdom Bacillati; phylum Actinomycetota; class Actinomycetes; order Micrococcales; family Microbacteriaceae; genus Microbacterium; species Microbacterium aurugineum. The sequence goes on from NZ_CP078078.1 coordinate 2,140,172, forward strand.
CGCGGTGAGCGCTGCCCCCCATTCAGGGAGCACGGCCTCGGGCCGCTTGCCGATGAGGTGGGTGAGGGAGCGCCACAGCGCGAGCGGAAGCAGGCTCAGCCAGTGCAGCGGCACCGCCGCGGCGGGAGCGTAGGCCAGGCGTCGATGCAATTGGGCGAGCCGCGTGACGTACGCCCGGCGCGACCGCCCGGACGGCAGCGCCGCAGGACCACCGGGAGCAGCCGAGATTCGTGCGCTCGGTGCGAGTACGACGCGTCCGCCGCCCAGGCGTGCCCGCACCCCGAGGTCGAGTCCCTCATCGGCGCCGGCGAGGGCGGGGTCGAGACGCAGAGCATCGCGGACTTCGCCCCGGATGAGGATGCCCCGCACATCGGACCCGAGAGCGTCATCCATGCGATCGTGCTGGCCCTGGTCGAGTTCGCCGGCCGCGAGCTCGACCGAGCGGCCGAGAGCGGTCATCGTCACCCCGAGGGAGACGATCTCGCGGTCGTTGTCGGTCGCGACGAGCTTGGGCGCGATGATCGCTGCGGAGGGCGAGCGTTCCAGCGTTCCGCGAAGACGCTCCAGTGCGCGCGGATGCGGGGCCGTGTCCTGGGCGAGCAACCAGATCGCTGAGCCTTCGAGCACCCGCGGCCGAGCGAGGTCGACCGCCTCGGCGAAGGAGGTGCTGGCGCGTGCCTCGATGATGCCCTCGACCGTCGCGGCGACCGCTTCGCTCTCCCGCATCGAAGACGAATCCCCGCAGACGACGAGCGTCACGGCGTCCGCGGGTGCGGTCTGGGATCGCACGGCGTCGAGAGTGCGGAGGAGCTGCGCGCGGGAGGCGGATCCGGGGCGCGCGACGATGATGGCGTGAACTCGGGCTGGCATGTCCTCGTCAGCCTATGCGCGGGTCAGGCGGCGCTGGAGCAGCCCGTGCGGCGCGCCCGCGAAGCCGTGCCACGCGGAGACGATGCGGACGATCAGCTGGCGCGACGCTTGAGCTTGCGGCGTTCGCGCTCCGAGAGACCGCCCCAGATGCCGAAGCGCTCATCGTTGTTGAGCGCGTACTCGAGGCACTCGCTGCGGACGTCGCACGTCGTGCAGATGCGCTTGGCGTCCCTGGTGGATCCACCCTTCTCAGGGAAGAATGCCTCCGGGTCCGTCTGCGAGCAGAGTGCGTCGCTCTGCCAGGCGAGGGCGTTGTCATCGTCGGATGCTTCGGTCCGTCGAACCCCGGGAACACCGAGGTTGATCGGATCGACGAACCAGTTCTCCGGTACGTCGGAACGGTATCCCGTCATCTCGATCTCCAACCCTGTCTCCGCCCCCCGGCGGGCCGTGCTCATGACTAATTACACCCGTGTCATTCGCTCCGGTCAAGTCGCGGATCGTAAACCCTCAAGCGGCTCTTTAAGGTTCTTGAGGGTCGATCGGCGTGTCGCGCGGTCGGGTCTGCTCAGCGCCCGGGGCTCGCGATGAAGACCTCGCCGACGCCGGAAACGGAGAGGGTGTCTTCGTCGGCACTCGCGAACGCCGCTGCACCGACCACGACGTCGATTCGCTCGCCGTCCGCAGAAGCGACGGCGACCTGCCCGTCCGTCGCGAGCACCATCGTCGGCCCGGACACGTCGAGGGCGACGGGGGTTCCGTCGAGCTCGATCCTCGTGAGCGCGAAGTCGGGCACCGGAACCGGATACGCCGTGACCCCGCCGTCACCGTGGGGGCGCAGCACCGGAACCTCACCGGGAGTGGCGTCGAGGATCGCGAGCAGTTCGGGGACATCGATGCGTTTCGGGGTGAGCCCGCCCCGCAGCACGTTGTCGCTCGCCGCCATGATCTCCACCCCGAGTCCGGACAGGTACGCATGGAGCAGACCCGCGCGCAGGAACACCGCCTCGCCGCGACGCAGGACGACGTGGTTCATGAGCAGGGCGACCACGACGCCCGGATCCCCCGGATAGTTCTCGGCGACGCTCGCGATGGCACGGAGCGTCGTCCCCCACTCCCCCGTGTCACCGTCTCCACGCACGGACGCGGCCACGACGGCCGAGATGATGTCGTCGACCGCAGCGTTCGCTCCGCCCCCGAGCAACCAGCCGATCGTGTCCCGCAGGGAATCGTCGCCGGCGCCGAGTCGGTCGCGCAGCTGGACGACGCCCTCGCTCTCGTCGAGCAGCCCCAGCAGCGCGAGCGTCTCGTCGACCGGACGAAGACCGCTCAGCGACTCGAACCGCTCGCTGAGGGCGACGATGAGCTCGGGCTTGTGGTTGTCGTCCCGGTAGTTGCGCTGCGGATCATCCGCAGCGAGTTCACTCTCGCGCTCCCAGCCCGCGCGTGCCTGCGCGATCGTCGGGTGCACCTGGATCGAGAGCGGACGCCCGGCCGCGAGGAGCTTGAGCAGGTACGGCAGGGTCCCTCCGGTGACCTGATCGAGGGTTCCCCCTCCGGCGACATCGGCCGGATCTCCGGGGTGGTCCCCGAACCACACCTCAGCCTCCGGCGCGCCTGTCGGCGTGCGCCCTTCGAGTCCGGCGAGGAGGGAGTCGGATCCCCACGCGTAGTCGCGGGGAGCATTCGTGAGGCTCAGCAGCATGGTCCCAGCGTAGGGTGCACTGCGGCGTTCAGCGACGCGCCGAGCGCGGCGCGGTAGCCTGAACGCGATGGCCCAGTACACCAAGCACCCGGTGGCAGCCCCGCCGACACCGCCGGAGCGCGAGTCGACGGGGCATCTGATGCTGCGCGGCTACGTGATCCTCGTGTTGATCGTGACGTTCGCGCACACCGCGGTGTACAACCTCGTCGGCATGGAGGGGGCCGGTGCCACTCTCGTCGCCTTCACACTCGCGACGCTGGCCATCGGCGTCCCGATGCTGGCCCGCAATCACCCGCAGCCGTTCCGCTGGCGGCGCCTGCCCTGGACGGCGATCGGCTACACGGCGTTCGCCCTCCTGTCCGTCGCCTGGTCGCAATGGCGGGGGCCGACTCTGATCACCTGGTTCCTCCTCGCCGCGGTGACCGTCAACGGCCTCTTCATCGCGCACGTGCTCACCTGGCATGAGATCGTGCGGGCCCTCTCCTCCGCGTTCAAGTGGATCCTCGGCCTCTCGCTCGCCCTCGAGCTGTGGGTCTCACTCGTCCTGCACGGTCCGCTCCTGCCGAATTTCGCGACGCTGCCGGACGGCCGGATCGACCCGCAGCTCTACTGGGTGCGCGACAACCTCTTCGACGGCGGCAGGATCCAGGGGATCGTCGGCAATGCGAACGTGCTCGCGATCATCTCGCTGTTCTCGATCATCACTTTCGGGGTGCTGTTCGTCGCCCGCGCGCGCTGGCGCACCACGCTCGCGCTCTGGATGCTCCTCGCGGCATACTTCCTGTTCCGCACGTCCTCCGTGACCGCGTTCATCTGCGCAGCCGCGACCGCGGTCGTCCTCGTGGTCGCACTCCTCATGCGTCGCGCCCGCACTCCCGGCGCACGAACGCGCATCTACGTCGTCGCCATCGGCGGGACGGCTCTGGCCGCGGCCGTGGTCTGGCTGCTTCGAGAGCCACTCCTCGGACTCGTCGGCCGCACCTCCGATCTCACCGGACGTTCCGATCTGATCTGGGCGAAAGTCCTGGAACGCGTCCGCGAGCACCCGATTCTCGGCAACGGCTTCTCCAGCCCCTGGATCCCCACCGACCCGTCGTTCGATCACTGGATCACCGATCACGGCATCACCGTCTTCCACGCGCACAACATGTGGCTCGATGTCCTGTTCCAGCTCGGCGTCGTCGGCGTCATCCTGATGGGCGTGGCGTACCTGAGCCTGTTGTGGCGCTCCTGGTTCTTCGCCGTCGATCGCCCTCGGTGGGATCTCGATTCCGCGCGCCCCTTCTCTCCGCTGACTCTGCTGCCCAGCCTGTTCACCGTGGTCCTCCTCGTCCAGGGGTTCGCCGAGTCGACGCCGATCATGCTGTGGGGCTGGATGCTCGTGGTGCTCCTGTCGTTCAAGCTGAAGTCGGTCCCGCTGGTCGGGGTCGGCGAGCGCGACCTCGTGTTCGAGCGCGGTGCCCGGCAACGGCGGGTTCCGTGACGTCGTCGCGCCCCCTGGTGCGGCTGCTCGGATCGGTCGAGCTGGCTCGCGCCTTCGCCCTCGCCACTCTGACCACGATCTTCGCCTCGTACGCGATCGAGCGGATGACGTCGAAGGTCACGCTGGCCACCATCATCACGGTGCTCTGCCTCCTGGGCGCGGCGATCCTGTGGGTCCGACGGGATGAGCTGTCCCTTCTCCGGATCGCCCCGTCGTCGCTCATCGCCTTCCTCGGCTGGGCTCTGGTGAGCTTGGTGTGGACGACGGACCGCTCGGACACGCTGTTCGGCTGGATGTCACTGTTCGGCTACGCGTTCCTCGCGATCACGATCGGCCACATCCGTGACACCCTCCAGACCGTTCGCGCGATCGGCGACACCCTGCGCGCCCTCCTCGCCGTCTCGCTGGGGATCGAGATCCTGTCCGGCATCCTCCTCGATCTCCCGTTCACCTTCCTCGCGATCCAGGGAAACCTGGCGGAAGGCGGTCCGATCCAGGGCCTGTTCGGCAGCCGCAACATGCTCGGGTTCATCGCGGTCATCGCCCTCATCACGTTCGTCATCGAGTGGCGCACGCAGTCCGTGAACCCGCCACTCGCCGTGGTCTCGATCGGCCTCGCCGGTTCCCTGGCCTTCCTCTCGGCATCGCCGACCGTGCTCGTTCTCGCCGTCGCAGTGGGCACCGTCACGCTCGCGCTGACGATCGTGCGACACACGTCACCCGCGCGGCGCAACATCGTGCAGCTCGTCCTCGGGATCCTCGTGACCCTGACGCTCGCGATCGCGTTCGCGCTGCGCCACCAGATCATCGCGCTGCTGGATGCCGGATCGGACTTCTCGATCCGCGCGTCTCTGTGGAACACGATCCTCGACTTCGTCGCCGTGAGACCGATCAACGGGTGGGGATGGTTCGGTGAGTGGGCCCGTGGCGAATACCCGTTCACCTTCATCAACTTCCAGCTGGACGACCATCACCAGAGCGCACTGAACGCGTTCTTCGATGTGCTGCTCCAGCTCGGCGCGGCCGGTCTGGTGCTGTTCCTTTTGCTGGGCGGCGTTGCGCTGATCCGCTCCTGGCTGGTGGCCAGCGTGCGACGCTCGGTCGTCTACGCCTGGACGCCGATCATGCTGGTCACGTTGGCCGTCGACTCGATGTTCGAGAGCTTCACGCTGGTCGGCGCCGGGTGGTTCATGCTGGTGCTCTGCGCGTTGCGCGCCGGACAATCGCGGTCCTGGCGCGAGAACATCGACGCTGTGCACACGGGCGCGATCCCGACGCTCCGCCCACAGGAGTGACCGCCCACAGGGGTGGCTGAGGGCGCCGCGGCGCGCTCAGCTCAGCGAGCGCAGCTTCTCGGCCCAGGCGATCGCGTCGCGCACACCATCGTCGACCGAGCGCTCTGCACGCCAGTCCAGCACCTCGGCCGCACGGTCGACGATCGCGAAGGCACCCGCCTGGTCACCGGGGCGGCGATCGGTCTCGATCACCGCGAGAGGTTCACCGGTCACGCGTTCGAACGCGGCCACGAGCTCTCGGACCGTCACACCGTCGCCGGTGCCGAGGTTGATCACCTGGTACGGCTCATCGTGGGTGGCGACATCGTCGAACTTCTGAACCGCCGCGACATGTGCCAGAGCGAGATCCCAGACGTGGATGTAGTCGCGGAGACCCGAGCCGTCGCGTGTGGCCCAGTCGGTTCCAGTGATCGTGAAGGGCTCTCCGGACGCGCTGGCCTGCATGATCTTTCCCAGCGCGTGCGAAGGAGTCGGATTCTGCAGGCCGGTGCGCAACTGCGGGTCGGCCCCGATCGGGTTGAAGTACCGCAGCGCGATCGCGCGGAAGTCGCCGGCGTTCGCTGCATCGTCGAGGATCTGCTCGACCATCGCCTTGCTCGTGGCGTACGGGCTCGCCGGCGCCAGTCGGCCGGCCTCATCCACGCCGTCGCCGCCCTCCCCGGCGTACACGGCCGCCGAGGAGCTGAACACGATGCGAGGGATGCCCGCGTCCCGCAAGCGCTGGAGAAGCACGATCGTCTTCCCGACGTTCGCCTCGTAGTACCCGAGCGGGTCGGCGACGGATTCCGGGACGACGATGCGGGCGGCGCAGTGAATGACCGCATCGATGTCGGGGTGATCGGCCAGAAGTCGGTCGACCACGGCGACGTCGGCGATGTCGCCGACGTACAGATCGCGCCCCTCACCGAAGGACCGGAGCCCGCGGGAGAGGTCGTCGAGGAGGACCACATCGAGACCCGCCTCGATGCACGCCGTCGCAATGGTCGAGCCAATGTAGCCGGCGCCGCCGGTGATCAATACCTTCATCGCGGTCAGTCTAGTCAGTGCATCTGCAGGGCCGGAGGGAGACTCTCCGCAGATGCAGAGGTCATCGACGGTAGGCTACTCACTGCTCGTCGAGTCCCGCGCTGTCCGCTGACAGCGGCCTGTGGCATCAACATCGGAGAACCTCCCAGTGGCCCACGTGCTTCAGAACGTCGTCTTCCCACTTGATCGCGACCCCGACCTCCTTCCGCTGTATGCCGATCCGGAGACGTGGTCCGTGATCGAGAACGAACCCGTCCGCGTCTCGAACCGCGCGCACCTGGGGAACATCCTGGGCAGGAATCGTGCCCGCATCGTCGCCGGACGTCGCGTGTCGATGGGGACGTACTTCAATGCCTTCCCCGCGTCTTATTGGCAGCACTGGACGAGTGTCCGCCAGGTTCAGCTCACCGTGCGCACCACCGGCCCGGCGACGATCCTGGTGTACCGCTCCAACGGATCGGGCGTGCGTCAGCGTGTCGCCACCCGCGAAGTGACCGGCGAAGCGTCGACATCCTTCGACCTCGAGCTCACGCAGTACAGCGACGGCGGGTGGATCTGGTTCGACATCGTCGCGGATGAGAAGCCGGCCGTGCTTGAAGGCGCGGAGTGGACCACCGAGCAGGACCCCGCCCGCAGGGGCAAAGCCTCTCTGGGGATCACGACCTACAACAAGCCGGACTATTGCGTCGAGACCCTCCGCGCGCTGGCCGCGTCGCCCGACGCGCTGGAGTTCATCGACCGCATCTTCCTGATCGACCAGGGCACACAGCTCGTCGCCGAACAGGACGGTTACGACGATGTCGCGGAGAGCCTCGGGGAAACACTCCAGGTGATCCGCCAGGACAACCTGGGCGGCTCCGGAGGATTCGCCCGGGCGATGCACGAGACGCTGCAGCGTCCGGAGAGCGATTTCGTGCAGCTGCTCGACGACGATATCCGTCTCGAACCGGAGTCGCTGCGCCGCTCCATCGTCTTCGGTCGGTATGCGACCACCCCGGTCCTGGTCGGCGGTCACATGTTCGACCTACTCGACCGCCCGAAGCTGCACGGATGGGCGGAGGTCGTCGACGAGGGCCCGTTCATGTGGCGAAACCTCTATCAGGAGAAGATGCCGCATGACTTCGGCGTCTCGAACCTGCGCCAATCGACTCTTCTGCACATGCGCATGGATGCCGACTACAACGGCTGGTGGATGTGCTTGATCCCCCTCGACGCGATCAGGAAAGTGGGGCTGTCGCTCCCTGCCTTCATCAAGTGGGACGACGCCGAGTTCTGCCTCCGCGCGGGTGAAGCCGGCTTCCCCACCGTGTCGATGCCCGGGGTCGCGCTCTGGCACGTCTCATGGGTGAACAAGGACGACTCGATCGACTGGCAAGCCTACTTCCATGCACGCAACCGCCTCGTCGCCGGACTTCTGCACTCCAACACCCCGCGCGGCGGACGATTGATCCGGCACAGCCGACGCGTCGACCTGAAGCACCTCATGATGATGCAGTACTACCCCGTCGCGCTCCGCGCGCAAGCGCTGCGCGATGTCCTCTCCGGCCCCGACCACATGCGGCAGAACCTGGCGACGGCGATGCCCGCGGCCCGCGTGATCGCCGCGGACTACCCGGAGACGGTCGTTCATCGGGACCCGACCACGGTCCTCCACTCTCGGCGCGGTCGCCAGGTGTACAAGAAGCTGTCGAAGAACGACTTCGACAGCCCGAAGGGTGTGCGGCTGCGCTTGTTCACACTGTCGACCCTCGTCTCCCACTGGATGCATCGGCCGGACCCGGCGAACATCGCGCAGCCCGAGGTCGAGTTCGGTAAGGAGGACGCGCACTGGTGGCGCGTCCCCGCATTCGACAGTGCCCTGGTGAGCGCGGCCGACGGTTCCGGGAAGAACATCTACACCCGCGACCGCGCGAAGTACCGGCGCATGCTTCGAGACACGATGCGACTGCACGCGGAACTCCGTCGCCGGTGGCCCGAATTGCAGCAGCAGTACCGCCAGGCGTTGCCCGATCTCGTCTCCCCCCAGTCCTGGCAGAAGATCTTCGAGGAGAAGGCATGACCGCGGCGACCGCTGCATTCGACCCGAAGGCCGCCACGATCGTCATCGTCACCTTCAACCGTTCCCACCTTCTCTCTGGCCTGCTCACGAGCATCACCGCGATGGACCCCAAGCCGGGCCACGTCGTGATCATCGACAACGCCTCGGCTGACGACACCACCGACGTGGTCGAGTCGTTCCGCGATGACATCGGGACCGAGATCGTGTACCGACGTCTGGAGACGAACACCGGCGGCTCGGGAGGCTTCAGCGAGGGCATGCGCACCGCATACGACCTCGGCTCCGAGTGGATCTGGATGATGGACGACGACGTCGAGGTCCTTCCCGAGGGGCTCGCGAGAATGGGAGCCTGGAGCAGCCGGTTCAAGAGCATCCAGGGCCGTCGATTCGACTACGACGGCAGCGAATTCTACTGGCAGTACCGCATCGCCGAGCGCATGGGCATCCCGATTCCGTTCGCTCCTTCCGCCTTCGATGAGAGCGGATACAAGGAGATGAACAGCGGTTGCTTCGAGGGCATGTTCATCCACCGCTCGCTGGTGCAGCAGATCGGTCTGCCCGATCCGCGCTTCTTCATCTACTGGGACGACCAGATGTACGGCTGGTTGGCATCGCGACTGACCACCGCGGTCATCGTCGATGAGTTCGTCCTGCGACGCACGCGGGAGATCAAGCAGTGGGACATGGGCATCCGCCACATGAACGCCTCGAGCAACGCCTACCGCTACTACATCATGCGCAACCGCGGCTTCATCAAGCAGTATTACCGGGTCCACGGCGTCTACAACCCGCTCCTCTTCGGCCTCGGCACCACGGCGACGTTCTTCAAGGAGCTCATCCGCCTCGTCTTCGTCGAGCGGACCGTTCGCGGCACGAGCAACCTCTTCCGCGGCATCCGTGACGGCGGCAAGGTCGGACGTGACCGCAGCTGGCAGCCGATGCCCCCGTTGGAGGCGTGACGATGGACGAACCGCAGCCCGAGCTCCGCTGGGCCCCGCTGCCCGCGCAGCCGAAGAAGACCGGAAAGGTCTGGCTGATCGTCGGGCTCGTCGTCGCTGCACTCGCCATCGTCGGTGCACTGTTGTTCTTCTTCCTCCCGCGCGGGGACGCGCCGGCACCGACGGATTCCGCCTCACCGTCGCCCTCGGCCACCTCAACCCCGACTGCGACTCCGACGCCGACCTCCTCACCCACCCCCGAACCGGTGCAGACGCCGCAGGTCACAGCGCCGCCGGTGGCTGATCCCTCGATCGAGGTCTTCCGCGAACGAGTCAGCGGATGGCTGGGCGACGCGCCCCGAGGGCTCGACATCATCGCCGGTGCGAGCGGCCAGGACGCACTGCCGGTCCTCGACACGCTGCAGCAGGACGCGCAACGGCTGTCGGACGCGCTCCCTCCGTCCTCGATCGAGCAGCAGTGGCGCGAAGGAGTGTCGACCTACGCCACCCGCCTCACCCAGCTGCGCAGCGCCATCACCGACGGCTCAGGCGTCGCCGCAGCCGTCGAGGCTGCCCGGTCGTCGGTTCAGCAACTGAGGAGCCTGGCCGGACTCTGAACGACCGTCACGCCGCGTAATCGGCGTTGTAGCGGTCCAGAACCTCGCCGATCGGCGCATCGAGAGCGAGCTCGCCCTTGTCGAGGTAGAGGCCCCGCGTGCAGAACCGACGAAGATCTCGTTCGTTGTGACTGACGAAGAAGAGCGTGCGTCCGTCGGCGAGCAGCTCGTCGATGCGCTTGTAGCACTTGTCGCGGAATGCCTTGTCGCCGACCGCGAGGACCTCGTCCACGAGCAGGATGGGCTCGTCGAGCTGGGATACCACGGAGAAGGCCAGACGGACCTTCATGCCGTTCGAGAGGTGCTTGTAGGGTGTCTCCTCGAACCCCGCCAACTCGGCGAACGCGATGATGTCGTCGTAACGACGCGACACCTCGTCACGGGACATCCCGTGCAGGCCCGCCGTGAGCCGGACGTTCTCGCGCACGGTGAGATCGCCCACGAAGCCTCCGGTGATCTCGATCAAGGGAGCCACGCCGCCGTTGACGCTGACCGTCCCCTCATCGGGGAGCAGCACCTTCGCGACCAGGCGAAGCAGCGTGGACTTGCCCTGACCGTTGCGTCCGACGACGCCGATCGACTCACCGGGTTGCACGGTGAAGGAGACGTTGCGCAGCGCCCAGAACTCCCCCGGACGAGACCTGCGGGAGGCACCGGCGAAGAGATCCTTGAAACTCCGGCGCCCGCGCCGGTTTCTTCGGAAGTGCACACCGAGGTTCGTGACTTCGATCGCCGCAGCCATCACAGCTCCTTCAGCACGGGTCGCTCCAGGCGTCCGAACGTCCACATCCCGAGCGCGAGAATTCCCACGCACATCACCGCGCTGATCAGGATCGGCATCGGATCCCAGAGGTCGGCGAAGAAGCCCACGCGGTAGAGGGTGAAGATCCCGGCGAGCGGGTTGAAGGCGCCGATCACGTCGAACGGCGCCGGGAGGTCCCGGAAACTGTAGATCACCGGCGAGGCGTAGAAGAGCGCCCGCAGGATGAGCGCCGTCGTCCGTTCCAGGTCGGTGTAGAGCGCGCAGAGCGGCGCGACCAGGAGCCCGAGCCCGACCAAAAGCATCGTCTGCAAGACGACCGCCACCGGGAACCACAGCAGCAGCCAGTTCACATGCGCACCGCTGAACACGGCGAAGAGCACCAGGACCGGCATCGAGAAGAGGAACTCGATGCCCTTGCTCAGCACGATGCGGTTGACCCAGATCGAGCGCGGGATCGCCGTCGAACGGACGAGCCGGGCATCCTTCTTGAACGCGCGGGTGAAGTCGGACACCGAGGTGTTGAACCATACCCACGGCAGCAGCGCGACGATGAGGAAGACGATGTAGGGGTCTTCCCCCACGTCACGGTTGAACACCTGCGTGAACACGAACCAGTAGATCGCGCTCATCACCAAGGGGTCGAGGATCGACCAGAGGTATCCGAGGGAGCTCGTGGCGTAGCGGACTTTCAGGTCGCGAGCCGAGAGCAGCCACAGCGAATGCAGATAACGCCGGGGCGTCCCGGGCGCCCCGACAGCAGCGTGACTCACGATGTCGAGTCTAGGAGAGAGTGTTGTTCCAGAGCGACAGCGCCGAGCCGATGGCCATGTGCATGTCGAGGTACTGGTATGTGCCGAGGCGCCCGCCGAAGTGCACGCCGTCCTCCCCCTTCGCGAGCTCGCGATAGGCCAGCAGCCCCTCACGGTCGCTCGGGGTGTTGACCGGGTAGTACGGCTCGTCCTCGCGCTCGGCGAACCGGGAGAACTCCCGCATGATGACGGTCTTGTCCGAGTCGTACACGTCCTTGCGCTCCGGGTGGAAGTGCTTGAACTCGTGGATGCGCGTGTAGGGCACGTCCATGTCGGGGTAGTTCATGACGCTGGTGCCCTGGAAGTCACCGACGTTCAGCACCTCCTGCTCGAAATCGAGCGTGCGCCAGCTCAGCGCCCCCTCGGCGTAGTCGAAGTAGCGGTCGACCGGGCCGGTGTAGACGACGGGAACCTGTCCGACGGTCGCCTTCTTGCTGAGCGGGTGGGTGTCGTCGAAGTAATCGACGTTCAGCTTCACCTCGATGTTCGGGTGATCCGCCATGCGCTCCAGCCACGCGGTGTAGCCGTCTGTCGGAAGCCCCTCCCACGTGTCGTTGAAGTAGCGGTTGTCGTACGTGTAGCGCACCGGCAGGCGGCTGATGATGTCGCCCGAGAGCTTCTGCGGGTCGGTCTGCCATTGCTTCGCGGTGTAGTCGCGGAAGAACGCCTCGAACAACGGGCGTCCCACGAGGGCGATGCCCTTCTCCTCGAAGTTCGAGGCCGTCTTGACGTCGAACTCCCCCGCCTGCTCCTTCACGAGCGCGCGGGCCTGGTCGGGTGTGTACGCCGACTGGAAGAACTGGTTGATGGTGCCGAGGTTGACCGGCATGGGGAAGACCGTGCCCTTGTGCGTCGTGTAGACGCGGTGCACGTAGTTCGTGAAGCTCGTGAAGCGGTTGACGTACTCCCACACCGTCGCGTTCGAGGTGTGGAACAGATGCGCTCCGTAGCGGTGGACCTCGATGCCCGTCTCGGGCTCCGCCTCGCTGTAGGCGTTTCCTCCGATGTGGTGGCGGCGGTCGATGACTGTCACCTTGCGGCCGGCTTCGGCGGCACGCTCGGCGATGGTGAGGCCGAAGAAACCCGACCCGACGACAAGAAGATCCATGTCGTCCATCGTATCGGCGTCTGGCTGGGAGCTTCAGCCAGCGACCCCCATCGCCTGGGCGAGCGGCGGCGCCAACCGACGGACGTAGTCCAGATTGAGGTGATCGGCGTCGTAGTAGACAGACACTCCACCGATCACGGCGTAGCACGCGTCCGAGTCGCAGAAGTAGGGATCTGCATCGAAGGCGCGGATCGCCGGCGACGCCGACTGTGCGGCCGCGACGAGATAGGGGTCGCTGGGCTGCGCCTCCGATCTCGGAACGGCGCAGGCGCCAGGGTTGCCGGCGTTCACCACCACGCAGTCGGGAGAGCGCACCTCTCCGTTGAACGGCACACCGCCGAGGGGGATGACGGTGATGCCCGCATCAGCCCACTCCGTCCAGGTACGCACGAGCCCGTCGGCGAACTGGACGTCCTGAGGACGACCCGACCCGTCCGCGACGAGCTGTACGCGGCCGGCGGAGGAGGTCAGCACGAAATCGGGCTTCTGCTCGACGACGGCTGCGCGCACGGCCGTCGACCAGTCCCGACACTTTTGCTGATCGGCTCCGGGTGCCGCCTTGCGAAAGCCGACGAACGGGACATCGATGACGGGGCATCCGCCCCCGAAACTCGCCGTCACCGACCAGTGGTTCTGACGCGCGAGATCGAACACCGCCCCCTGCCACTGCTGCGCGTGCGAATCGCCGACGAGCCAGACTGTGGTCGGATCCTCGGTGCCATCGCTGAAGTCGCATTCCACCGTGGCGGTCTTGTCGCCGAACGGCAGCAGGTCCCGGCGGGCGACGCACTCTGCCGGGACGTGGAAGTACGAGTTCCGCGGCCCCATGACGGTCTCCACGGCTGGAGCGAAGCGGTCTTCGCAGCTCACCGACTGCGGCATTGCCTGCGGTCCGACACATTCCTGGATGGTCACGGAGATCGGCGGCACGTCCGCTGCCGCGCGGACGTTGCCGGCCAGCATCAGGGCACCTCCGGCGACGATCACAGTCGCCATGCCTGCCAGCATGGCAAGGAAGGTACGCCGATTCGACGCGGCGACCAGGCGCCAGCGTTGCCCGGGACGCTCCACTAGCCGATACGTCAGCCAAGCCAGGACGAAGGCGACACCGAGGATGCCGACCTTCATCATTGTCGTCATCGTGCTCGCCAGTGCCGACGGGACAAGGACGATCAGCGGCCAGTGCCACAGATAGAGGGAATACGACACGTCCCCGAGCCATTGCACGGGGCGCAGGGAAGTGAGCCGCGAGTGCCACAGCCGCTGCGTGACAGTGCCCGCGGCGATTACCGCTCCCGCGCCGAGTACGGGGAGGAGCGCATACGCGCCAGGGAACGGCGTCTCCGGCCCGAACGCCACGGCCGACACGGCAATCACGACGAACCCGATGATCGCGACGACGTTGGCTGCGAGCCGTGGCAGTCGTCGGAACGTGACGAGAGACAGGAGGCCGCCGATGCCGAATTCCCACGCACGCGTGTAGGTGACGAAGTATGCCTGACTCGGCATCCCCGCGGTCGCGAACATGCTGATCGCGATGCCCAGCGTGACGACGACGCTGAGCGTGATCGCGGCCACGAGGCGCGGACGCCACGCCTTCTTCGCAGCCCACCACCAGGTGGCGAGGAGGAGAAGTGGCCAAACGAGGTAGAACTGTTCCTCGACCGACAGAGACCAATAGTGTTGCGCCACGGTTGCCTGGTCGTTGAGAGCCGAGTAGTCGACCGACATCGCGGCGAGGAACCAGTTCTCGACGTAGCCGGCACTCGCCATGATCTCGGCTCCGCCGCGCGTCCATCGCGGGTAGGGCAAGACCAGGAGGGTTCCGACCGCGCTCACGAGGAGTACGAGGAGCGCGGCCGGGAGCAGTCTCCGCACGCGCCGGGCGTAGAACGACGCGAGCGCGATACGTCCGCTCGAGGTCGCGTCGCGGACCAGATGACTCGTGATGAGGAATCCGGAGATCACGAAGAACACATCGACACCGATGTATCCACCGGTCAAGCGCGTCGGCCACAGATGATTCAAGACGACCGCGAGGATCGCGATGGCGCGTAGCGCCTGGATGTCAGGGCGGAAGCCCCTCCTGACAGACGACGGGGCTTCCGGCGTCTGGATCAGCGTCAGCGTCAGGCCTCGGTGTGCGCAGTGCCGACGACGATGCGCGGCGTACCGGCCCAGCGCGCCGCATCTGTCGCCGCTCGTCCGTCGACGAGAAGCTTGATGCCCGGCAGCTGCGCAGGCGTGAGCTCCCTGTAGTCGGCGTGATCGGTCTGCAGGATCGCGAGATCGACTTCTCCGCCGATCGTGTACGGCTCGAAGCCAAGGCCTCGCAACTCCTCGTCGGTGTACAGCGGGTCATGCACGACGACCTCGGCACCGCGATCCTCAAGGGCCTTCACCGTCGGGAAGACGCCGGAGAACGCCGTCTCCTTGACGCCGCCGCGATAGGCCGCGCCGAGCACGACCGCGCGCTGCCCGCTCAGGTCGCCCAGGATGCCTTCTGCCTGCGCGACGAGCCGCTCCGGCATGGAGGCGTTCAGCTGACGCGCCACACGGACGATGTCGGCATCGGGGTCCGTCGACAGGTACAGACGCGGGTAGACGGGGATGCAGTGGCCGCCGACGGCGATGCCGGGTCGGTGGATGTGGCTGTAGGGCTGCGAGTTGCAGGCTTCGATGACCTTGTAGACATCGATCCCGTGCGAGGCGGCGAAGAGCCCGAACTGATTCGCGAGGCCGATGTTCACGTCGCGGTAGGTCGTCTCGGCGAGCTTGGCCATTTCGGAGGCCTCTGTCGTGCCGAGGTCCCAGACCCCGTTCGGACGAGGAAGGTCGGGGCGCTCATCGAACTGCAGCACCGCCTCGTAGAACTCGCGTGCGCGGCGGTTGCCCTCGTCGGAGAGCGCGCCGATGAGCTTCGGGTACTTGCGGAGGTCTGCGAACACCCGACCGGTGAGCACCCGCTCGGGTGAGTATGCCAGGAAGAAGTCCTCACCCTCGACAAGTCCGGAGCCCTCCTCGAGCATCGGCTTCCAGCGGGTGCGGGTGGTCCCCACGGGGAGCGTCGTCTCGTAGGAGACGAGGGTCCCAGGGGTCAGGTGCTCGGAGAGCGAGCGGGTCGCGGCGTCCATGTACTTGAAGTCCGGTTCCCAGGTCTCATCGTTCACGAAAACGGGAGCGACGAGCACCACGGCATCCGCACCGGGGATCGCATCACCGTAGTCGGTGGTCGCCCGCAACCGTCCGGAGGAGACCAACTCGGAGAGCCGCTCCTGGAGTTCGGCCTCGCCGGGGAAAGGCTCCTGCGCTGCGTTGATCGTGTCGACGGCCTTCTGGTTCACGTCGACGCCGATCACCTCGTGACCGGAAGAGGCGAACTGGACGGCGAGGGGAAGCCCGATCTTTCCGAGGGCGACGACGGCGATACGCATGGTCTTCATTCTATGGTGCGAGGACCACGTGAACGCCATCCACGCTCCCGGCGTCAGCACGTCCGGTCAATGCTCAGGCGAGTCTCAGGCAGAATCGAAAGGTGGATTCCCTCATTGGGCGCCGGATCGCGCTCGTCTCGCGCATCTTCACGCCCGAACCCGGCGCTGCCTCTCTGCGTTTGCGAGCGCTCGCCCGTCGTCTGCACGACGGAGGAGCGAACGTCGCAGTCTTCACGAGCGCCCCTCCACGTGGCACTCCGTCCGCCGAGCCCTCCGAGCACTACTCCGTCTCCCGCGCGCCGGTGCTACGCGATCGCGCCGGCTATGTCCGCGGGTATCTCCAGTATTTGAGCTTCGATGTGCCCGCCTTCTTCCGCGTGCTCTTCGCGCGCCGATTCGACGCGCTCATCGTTGAACCCCCGCCGACCACAGGCGTCATGATGCGCGTCGCTGCTTGGGCGCGCCGCACGCCGTATCACTTCTACGCGGCCGACGTGTGGTCAGAGGCAGCCGCTGTCGCCGGCGCGCCCGCTTTCGTCGTTCGAGTGGTCCGCTCGTTCGAACGTTTCGCCTATGTAGGTGCGCGTTCGGTGCTCGCTGTCTCGGAGTCCGTCGCTGAGCGCGTTCTCGCGGTGTGTGAAACCGCTACGGTCACCGTCGTCGGGAACGGTTTCGACACCGAGGTCTTCCGCCCCGACGGCACCATGATCGTCTCCGAGCGACCGTACCTTCTCTACGCCGGCACGGCTTCAGAGGTTCATGGAGCGATCATTTTCATCCAGGCCCTGCCTCTCGTTCTCAGCGAAGTTCCGGATGCGAGAATCGTGTTCATCGGACAGGGTTCGGAGAGAGACGCGATCTCCGAGGCTGCTGAAGCGCTGGCACCGGGTGCCGTCGAATTCATGTCACGCATGAGCGCTGAGGAGACGGCGATGTGGATCCGCGGAGCACGCGCTACCTTGGCGAGCATGCTCCCGCACGGCTACGACGCGTTCCCGACGAAGATGTACGCATCCGCTGGTTGCGGTGTCCCTGTGGTCTATGCGGGTGACAATGCTGACCAGGAGTTCTTCGATCAACCGGGATCCGGATGGACCGCGGACTACGAGCCTGCTGCTGTAGCGAACGCGATGCTCGAAGCGCTTCGGCACGAGCGCGACGAGCAGGAGACCCGACAGCGGGCAGAGTGGGCAGAGGCGAATTGGTCACTCAGGGCCGTGGCCGATCGCATCGTCGACAGGCTGAACCCCGAAGCGAAACCCCACCCAAGCCGAGAAAGAGATGCCACAGAATGAGCAACGAGCGGCCACGCATCCTGTGCATATCCCTCTCCCCTCTGCGCAGCGACGCGCGCGTCCTCCGACAGATCTCGCTTCTGAGTGAGATCGGTGATGTCACCACGGTGGGCTTCGGAGCGGCTCCCGACGGCGTGTTCGCGCATCACCAAGTTCCCGAAGGCCTCTCGACCCTGCCCCAGACGCCGCTCGGAATCGTGCGCCTCGCATTGCGAATGCACAGGTCGGCTGAGATCTCCGCGCCGGCTGTTCGTTGGACAGCGAACCGCGTCGGCGGGCATACTTTCGACTTGGTCGTCGCGAACGAGGCACGAGCGCTGGGCGTGGCGCACCGCATAGCCGACGGAGCTCCTGTCTGGGCGGATATGCATGAATGGGCCCCCGAAGAGCGCACGCACATTCTCCGTTGGCGCTTGCTCGTCGCCCCGTTCATGGTGCATCTATGCAGGACGTATCTGCCGCCGTCGGCGCTCGTGACCACCGTAGGAGACGGCATTGCCGCCCTCTACCGGCAGCAGTTCGATGTGCCTGCCTTGGTCATGCGCAATGCCGGCGGATTCCGCGCCCTCAAGCCTTCGCCCGTGAGCGACGAACAGATCAGGCTCGTCCACAGCGGAGCAGCGATTCACGGGCGACGACTCGAACTCATGATCGAGACAATGAAACTGCTTGATGCGCGCTTCACTCTAGATCTCTATCTCATGCCCGGCGGCGACGGAGGAGCCTACCTGCGAGAGCTCCGTGCGTCAGCCGCGCCGGACAGCCGGATCACCTTCCACCCGCCAGTCCCGCCGGAAGACCTCCCCCGAGTGCTCAATGCGTACGACGTCGGGGTGTTCTGGATCCCCCCCACTCACACGAACGCACGCCTGACCTTGCCCAACAAGTTCTTCGATTTCGTACAGGCGCGTCTGATGGTGGCTGTCGGCCCGTCGCCGGAGATGGCCGAGTTGGTCACGCGCCACGACCTGGGTGTGATCAGCCATGACTTCACACCGGAATCGTGCGCACAGTCGCTAACGTCACTCGACATGGAATCCGTAAGATCAGCGAAGGCCGCCTCGGATGCGGCAGCGCAGGAGCTCAGCTTCGAAAACGACGCGGCTCACATCCGCGCAGTCATCGAGCGCATCCTGGGTGCGCGGTCCGGCGGCGAAACCCCCCCACAGGAGGAGAAAGCGTGAAGATCGCTCTGAACCTCTATCGCGAGCTCCTGCAGGCGCTTCCCACGGACGCACGTCGTTTCCTCAACGTCTACGCCACACTCCTCGCGTCACTCGCCGTGTTCGACGCTGCTGCCTTGGCTCTGCTGGCCGTCGTGATCGGCCCACTTTCCGTCGGCAATGCGGTGACCCTTCCGCTCGTCGGCACTCTCGACAGCGCAGGTGTAGTCGTCGCGATTCTCGTCATCTGCGCGCTGATGATCACGAAAGGCGCTCTTTCCGCGCTCGTGATGCGCTGGGGATCGCAGCGCATCGCCACCTACGAGGTCGCTCTCGGGGATCGACTGTTCCGGGCCTACCTCGGCGCATCCTGGCAGGAACGTCTCACGAAGAACTCCACAGACATGCTCCGTTTCACAGACGGCGGTGTCGACGCCGCAGTGAACTCGTTCATTCGGCCCGGAGCAACGTTGCTCGGCGAGGTAGTGAGCATGGTTGTGATGGTGGGCACCATAGCCATCGTTCAGCCGCTGATCGCTCTGGTGACTCTCGTCTATCTGCTGGCGCTGGCAGCCGTGCTCTATCTGTGGATCGCTCGCCACTCTCGCCGCGCCGGCGAGATCAACGTCGAATCAACGATCCGCACCTCCCGTCTCATCCTTGAGGTGATGTCGGCCCTGAAGGAGGTCACCCTCCGCCGAAAAGAGCCTGAGGTGGCCGAGGTCGTCGAGCGGAGCCGAACACGCAGCGCACGGGCACGGGCGAACATCTATTTCCTGGGTCAGGTGCCTCGCTACGTTTTGGAATCAGGAATCATCGGCGGCTTCATCGTCGTCGGCGGTGCCGGATTCCTGATCGGCGGACAGGAGCAGGCGATTACCGCCGTGGCGCTCTTCGCCCTCGCAGGGTTCCGCATGGCCCCCTCCGTGATCCGGTTTCAAGCGGCAATCTCGCAGATGCTGGCTGCTTCGATCTACCCCCGGCGTGTCATCGACGAGCTCACCGCTGCGGAGCACCACATCACTTCGGTCAACGAACGACCGACCGTGCCGCTGCCCTCGCCGATCCACAGGATCAGCTTCCGTGACGTCACCTTCGGCTACGACTCGACCGCTGACCCCGCGGTCGAAGGTGTCTCGTTCGACATCGATATCGGAACATCGGTGGCGTTCGTCGGCTCTTCGGGCTCGGGGAAATCCACCCTGGTCGATCTCCTCCTCGGACTTCTCGAGCCGCAGTCTGGACGCATCGAGATCGACGGGCTGGATGTGCAGCATGTCGCGAGGGCATGGCGAGATCACGTCGCGTATGTGCCGCAGGAAGTCGCGCTCTTCGACGCGAGCCTGGCACAAAATGTTGCTCTCACCTGGACGGATGACTACGACGAACAACGCGTCATCGAGGCGCTACAGAGCGCCCACGTTTGGGACATCGTCGCGAGCCGCCGAGATGGAATCCGGGGATCTGTGGGAGAGCGCGGCATGGCACTGTCGGGTGGGCAACGACAGCGCATCGGGATTGCCCGGGCGTTGTACTCCGATCCCCTCGTTCTCGTCATGGACGAGGCAACCAGTGCGCTCGACACGCAGACTGAGGCCGCAGTGAGCGATTCCATCCGCGCCATGACCGGCGAACGCACCATCGTCACCGTGGCGCATCGGTTGGCAACCGTGAAGCACGCCGATCAGATCTTCTTCATGAAGGGCGGCCGTCTTGTGCACTCGGGAACATTCGATGAAGTCGTCGCGGCCGTGCCAGATTTCGCGCGGCAAGCGGCGCTTGCAGGTCTTGCGCCCATGCCCGCTGAGGGAATCGGCGGCGCTCAGCCTTCGGGACCGCACGAAGTGTAATCTTGACGAAGAATTTCTGTCGCGCACACGCGACGAAGAACCGTCCCCACGACGAACCTCGGCGTCACCGAGGGATCAAGGAGCAACAGGTTGGCAATCGTAAACGGAGAATCCGTCCAGACTCCTGACGAGTCTCGGCCGTATCAGCGGTGTGTGCGAACCATCATGGACACCACCGATCCGGAAATCTGGTTCGACGAGCAGGGCGTCTCCTCTCATGCGCTCCGCTTCGATGAAATGATGCGGGCTGACGTTGAGGCAGCGCAGAGCGGACAGCGAGCTGGCGAACTCGACGAGCTTGTTGCAGAGATCAAGCGCGCCGGCCAAGGCAAGCCCTATGACTGTATCGTCGGCGTCTCCGGCGGGGTCGACAGCACCTTCCTCATTCTCCAAGCGGTCAAGCTCGGCCTCCGCCCCCTTGCCGTGCATTTCGACAGCGGCTGGAACTCAGAGCTCGCCGTCGACAACATCCACAACA
Source organism: Microbacterium aurugineum (assembly GCF_023101205.1). Classification (NCBI taxonomy): domain Bacteria; kingdom Bacillati; phylum Actinomycetota; class Actinomycetes; order Micrococcales; family Microbacteriaceae; genus Microbacterium; species Microbacterium aurugineum. Next base: position 2,161,065 of record NZ_CP078078.1, read on the forward strand.
TCGTCTCCCGCCTCGATCTCGATCTCTACACCCACGTCGTCGACTGGCGGGAAATGAAGGACCTGCAACTGTCCTTCTTCAAGGCCTCAGTGGCCAACTGCGATATCCCCACCGATCACGCCTTCGGCTGGGTCGCCTACCAGCAGGCCGTCAAGTACGGGATCAAGTACATCCTCTCGGGGGCGAACCTCGCGAGCGAGTCGATCTTGCCTCAGTCCTGGGGATACAACGCCTCCGATGCCAAGCACGTCAAAGGCATCCAGAAGCGGTTCGGCTCCGTCAAGCTCAAGACCTATCCGTTGATGGGGCTCTTCAAGCGCCACATCTGGTACCCCTACTTCCGCGGTGTGAAGACCGTCAAGCCGCTCAACCTCATGCCCTATCGCTACAAAGATGCGAAGCGGGAGATCACCGAGGAACTCGGGTGGCGAGACTACGGCGGTAAGCATTACGAGTCTGTGTTCACGCGCTACTTCCAGGGTTACTACCTCCCCATGAAGTTCGGATTCGACAAGCGCATCGCTCACTACTCCTCGCTGATCCTGTCCGATCAGATGACTCGCGAGGAAGCGCTCGAACTCATGGAGACGGAGAACTACCCCGAGGGACTCCGGAAACAGGATCACGAGTTCATCGCCAAGAAGCTGGGCGTCAGCGTCGACGAACTCGAGCGCATCTATGCGCAGCCGCCGAAGGACTACAGCGAGTACCCGAATGCGAAGAAGCAATGGGAGCTCGCAATGGCACTCGTTCGTGTTCCCATGAAGGTGCTCAGGGCGCTCGGGATTCGCAAATGACTGTTTCCCTCGTCGACTACGGTCTGGGAAATCTCGGGTCTGTCGCGAACATGCTCAAACGCGTCGGCGTCCAGAGCAGGCGTGTGACGACCCCGGAAGAGGTTCTCGACAGCGAGCGGGTACTTCTCCCGGGGGTCGGAGCGTTCGACGCCGGGGTCCGCCTCCTCAAGGAGAGCGGTCTCCATGAGGGACTGCAACAGTTCGCGCGCACGGGGCGCCCGCTCTTGGGCATCTGCCTCGGGATGCAGTTGCTCGTCGACACGAGCGCCGAGGGAAGCGAACACGGCCTCGGCCTGATCCCCGGGCATTGCCAGCGCTTCGTTGAGAGCCCCCGGCTCCGCGTTCCCCACATGGGGTGGAATCACGCACGAGCTTTGCGCTCGGACTCCCTCCTCCATGGTGTCATGGAGGACAGCCGCTATTACTTCGTGCACAGCTACCATGTCGTCCCCTCGGCGACGGAAGATGCGCTCGCGGAGACTGAGTACGGCAACACCTTCGTCTCGATGGTCCGCCGCGAAAATGTCATGGGCGCCCAGTTTCACCCCGAGAAGAGCCACACCTTCGGCATGACCATTCTGAGGAACTTCGCGAACATATGAGTGCATTCCCCCGTGTCATCCCCGTCCTCCTCGTCAGCGACGGCTATCTTGTGAAGCCGGTGAAGTTCCACGGCGACAAGTACATCGGGGATCCGATCAACGCCGTACGCATCTTCAACGAAAAGCAAGTCGACGAGCTTGTTATTTGTGACATCGACTCGTCCGTCAAAGGCGCGGGGGTGAACTACTCACTCATCGAGGAGATCGCCAGCGAGGCCTTTATGCCCGTCGGTTACGGCGGCGGAGTGTCATCCGCCGCCGAAGCTCAGCGCATCACCGGTATCGGTATCGAGAAGGTGATCTTGAACTCTGCTGCTTTCAACAGACCCGAGGCGATCGGCGAGATCTCGGCTGCGCTCGGTTCTTCGAGCACGGTGGTGAGTGTCGATGCGAAGAAGCGCCTTACGGGGGGCTGGGATACGTACTCGCAACGGGGGAAGAAGAAGCTCGGGATGACGCCCGCGGAGGCCGCGCGGCTGGCCCAAGAGCACGGAGCAGGTGAGATCATCGTCTCTGCAATCGACCGGGAGTCGACGTTCTCTGGCTATGACCTCAAGCTCGTCACTGCCGTCTCAGAGGCAGTAACGGTGCCGGTGATCGCGCTTGGAGGCGCCTCCGGGTACGCAGACTTCGCGCCGGCTCTGGAAGCAGGCGCGTCCGCCGTTGCTGCAGGCAGCATGTTCGTCCTGAACGGCAAGCACCGCGCCGTGCTGATCACCTATCCGACGCCGGATCAGATACGCGCGTTGAAGTCCTGAGCGCGCCCGCCCCTTCCGTCGATCGAGGAGCTTCCTTGTGACCGTCCGTCGAAAAATTCTCGTCCTGACTTACACGCCCATCGCGAGGGAACCGCGAGCACTCAAGCAGATTCGATTCCTCCGGCAGCACCATGACGTCACGACCGCCGGATTCGGGCCGGCTCCTTTCGATGATCTCCCCCATATCGAACTGCACGATAGCCGACCGTATCGCGGAGGTCTGCTCGGGCGCGCGCTCTACCTGGCCCTGCTCCTTCTGCGTCTCTACCCGTTGGTCACGTCGCTCAGTCCTCGCGACGACGCCGCACGCTCGCGACTGGCAGGCACGCAGTGGGACGCGATCATCGCACACGATCCGCAGACAAGTGCCCTCGCGAGCTCTCTGTCGACGACGCACGGAGTGATCGCAGACCTGCACGAATACTCGCCTCGGCAGAATGAGCATTCGCGGCTCTGGCGCATCCTCATCGCTCCGTACGTGCGGTGGCTGTGTCGCACATACGTGGCCAAATCGGCCGCGATCGTGACCGTTGGGCAGGGCATCGCCGACGAGTACTACCGAAACTTCGGCATCGTGTCCACGGTCGTGATCAACGCGACGCCTTTCCACGACCTGACGCCCGGCGCTGTCAAGCAACCGATCAAGCTCGTCCATTCAGGCGTCCCCGGCGTCCAGCGCAAACTCGAGATCATGATCGACGCCGTCCTACAGACGCGGGCAGACGTCACCCTGGACTTCTTCCTTGTCGACGATGGTTCTGCCTATCTGCAGTCCCTGAAGGAACGCGCTGGCGGTGATGAGCGGATCCGGTTCAACGACGCGGTTCCGTATGCCCAGCTCGTGCCCACGCTCAATCGCTACGACATCGGTCTGAGCATCTTCGCTCCGACCACCTTCAATCTTGCCTGGTGCCTCCCGAACAAGTTCTTCGACTTCATCCAGGCCCGCCTGGGAGTCATCGTCGGACCGTCGCCGGAGATGAAACGCATCGTCACGAGGAACGGTATCGGCCGGGTAATGCCCGACTTCGAGGCGTCTTCTCTCGCTGCTCTTCTGAGCGAGATCACGGTCGACGACGTGGAATCCTGGAAGAGCGCCTCTTCCGCGCACGCCGTCGAGCTTTCGAGCGAGAAGCAGTCGGAGATTTGGGGCGACATCATGGAATCGGTGTTCGGAGACGACGAGCAGGCGCGATGACCCCCTCAACGGGCCTGCCCTACAGCCGATCGGTTCGTCTACTTCTCGACGTCGAGGATTCCGAGCCCTCCGAACTCCTGGAACCGCTCCCCGGCACAGCATTGCCGCTCTGGCCTCGGGTGCGCATGTTCTTTGCGAGCGCCCTCGCCGCCGTGGAACTCGGCGAAACCGGGGTGCCCCAACGGCAATCTCGGGCGAAGACCTATCGCAGACTCGCACGGTCGTTCCTCCCTTCCAGGCATGACGCAGCGTGGCTTCGGGGGCGCTCCCCCGTTGTCATGGTCGCGAGCGGCGTCACGACCTCCCGGGAGGGCGGGTACGAGCGCAATTGGCTCGTCGGCGATCTCGCAGAAGCCCTCGGCCCGGAGGCAACTCTGCTCCAGTGGACCCCGCCGCACCCCGGAATCAAGCCGGCCTTCCCGCGCACGCGCAGCCTGGACGCGATCAACGCACGCACGGATCTACGTACGTATCGAAGAGAACTGTCCACGGAGACGGCAACAGCGATCGATGTTCTCGTGCACCGCTATGCGGCGCTCTTCTCTGGTGCGATCTCCGCTGAGCAAGAGCGGACGATCGCAGCGTCGGTTCGCTACCAGGAACGGCGAGCACCTCTCCTGCAGGACGCATTTCTCACGGTCATCGATCGTCTCGACCCTCACACCGTTGTCCTGGAGGACGCGTCCTACGGTCACCGCGGCGGACTCATCCAAGCGATGAAAAAAGATGGCCGACACGTCGCAGAACCTCAGCACGGGTGGATCGGCCCGTCCCACGCTGCCTACAACTATGGCAGCATCTTCCGCCATGAGGGCCTGCATTCGCAGATTCCAGACGAGCTGCTTCTCTTCGGCGAGTACTGGGGCCGCAGTATCCAGCATCCTGCAACGCTGACGACTATCGGCAAGCCGCATCTGCAACGGGCGATGGCGTCGGCACCACCGGTCGCAGACCGCGAGAACATCGCCTTGATCGCCAGCAGCATCACTGACCCCGATGCAACGACGAGTCTCATTTTGGCCCTACGCAAGAAATTGCCGGGCTGGCGGTTACGCTTCCGTCCGCACCCCTCCGAGCGCGCGACTCTCGCCGACCGGTATCCCTCTCTGATCGACGTCGTCGGTGTGGAGATCGACCCCCACGACGACCTCTACGAGTCGCTCGCCGACTGCCGCGCGGTGGTCGGCGTAGCCAGCACCGTCCTCTTCGAAGCGGCCAGCTTCGGTTGCGACGTCCTGGTGCGTCGCAGCCCCTTCACCGAGTACTACGTGGGCGAGCTGTTCGGACCCGCCTACGATGATGCTCGAGACGTCGAGGCCATGGCAGCTCGTCTGCGCGCGGGCAACACGCCCGTCGACGTGGAATCGTTCTGGGCGTCACACAGTCTCGATCTGGTCCGACGTTGGGCCCTATCGACAGGAACGGCAGACTAGAGTTCCCTGGTGCGCTCAGGCCGCTTCACTCGACTACCGCGGATGGTCGATGCAACAGTCCGTCCGCGGCCATCCTTTCAGCAATCTGCACCACTTTGGCCCCCTCGTCGAGCGTCACGATACCTTTCGCCGCCCCGTTGATCACCGAATCGCGGAAAGCCTCGTGTTCGGCGAGTAGCGGTTCACGGCGCTCGAGCGCGAAACGGGTGACATCACCTTCGACGACACCACGGAAGGTCGAGACCTGCTCCCATTCGCTGCGGATCGTCCCGTTCTTGAAATACGTCAGGTCTGCCGTCAGCGTGTCCGCGACGAGCGAGCCCTTCTCGCCCGTGATCACGGTCGTGCGTTCCTTGAAGGGCGTCAACCAGTTCACCGTGTGCGACGTGATCGTTCCCGAAGAAAGCGTCCCCACCGCCAGCACCATGTCCTCATGCGGACGACCACTGCGGAACGTGGTGCGTGCATTGACAGACACGTACTGCTGTTGTGTCACCCACGCCGTCAGGTCGATGTCGTGAGTCGCCAAGTCCTTGATCACCCCGACATCCGCGATGCGCCCAGGGAACGGACCTTGGCGCCGCGTGGTCACCTGATAGATGTCACCCAGAAGGCCGGCCTCGATCCGCTGACGCGCGGCCTGCAACGCAGGATTGTATCGTTCGATATGGCCGACACCGCCGATCAGCCCCTTCGCGTCGAAGAGATCCCGCAATGCGCGAGCATCCTCGCTCGTGGAAGCCACCGGCTTCTCGATCAACGCGTGGATGCCACTCTCCGCCAAACGCGTACCCATCTCGAGATGGTAGACAGTCGGAGCGGCGACGACCACGTATGAGAGGTCTTGGGCGAGGAACTCGTCGAGGTCGCGGAACACAGGGCGGTCGTGAACGAAATCCGGTGTGGATTCCGCCGGGTCAAAGACACCAACGAACTCGACTCCCGTGAGCCCGGCAAGAATTCGCGCATGATTGCGCCCCATCACTCCCAGCCCCATCACGCCCGCACGCAGAACCATCAGGCGCCTGCCTTCGCGACGGCGTTCACCGCGGCGACGACGCGCTCGAGGTCGTCACTGCTCAGCGACGGGTGCACGGGCAGCGATGCGACCTCGCGCGCGGCACGCTCCGTCTCCGGAAGGTCGAGCCCCGGCGCGAAGTGCGTCAGCGAAGGCAAGCGGTGGTTCGGGATGGGGTAATACACGCCCGCACCCACGTTGTACTCGCTCTTGAGCGCGGCGACGAATCCATCGCGGTCCTCGGGGACGCGGATCGTGTACTGGTGGTACACGTGCACCGCTCCGTCGGCGACCGGCGGGACGACGACGCCCTGCAGGTTCGCGTCGAGGAACGCGGCGTTGGACTGGCGGGTCTTCGTCCAGGCGTCGACCTTGGTCAGCTGCACGCGACCGATCGCGGCGTGGATGTCGGTCATGCGTGCATTGAAGCCGATGACCTCGTTCTCGTACTGGCGCTCCATGCCCTGGTTGCGCAGGAGCTTCACCTGACGTGCGAGCTCATCGGTCGCGGTCGTCACCATCCCGCCCTCGCCGCTGGTCATGTTCTTCGTCGGGTAGAGACTGAACATCGCGAACTCGCCGAACGAGCCGACCGGACGACCGTCGAGCGACGCACCGTGCGCCTGCGCCGCGTCCTCATAGAGAGCGACGCCGCGCTCCGCCGCCAACGCCTCGAGCTCACGCATCCGCGCGGGGTGCCCGTAAAGGTGCACCGGGAGGATCCCTTTGGTCTTCGGGGTGATCGCGGCCTCGACCGCCGCAGGGTCGAGAGTGAACGTCTCCGGCTCGATGTCGACGAACACCGGCGTTCCGCCCGTGAGCGCGACCGAGTTGCCGGTCGCGGCGAAGGTGAACGAGGGCACGATGACCTCGTCGCCCGGTCCGACCCCGGCCGCCAGGAGGCCGAGGTGGAGGCCTGCCGTACCCGAGTTCACCGCGACGGACGGTCGACCGGGCACGAAATGCGCCGAGAACTCCTGCTCGAAGGCGGCGACCTCCGGCCCCTGCGCGACCATGCCACTACGGAGCACACGATCGACGGCCTCGCGCTCCTCGTCGCCGATGATGGGCTTTGCCGGGGGAATGAACTCGCTCACACGATCTCCTTGGTCAGTGTTCCGTCAGTCTCGATGTAGCGCGCGCCCGTCGAGGGGCACACCCAGGTGTTCTCGTCATCACCGACGACGAGCGGTACACCCGACTCCCCCACCCAGCCGATGCGCTTCGCGGGGACGCCGGCGACGAGCGCGAAAGCGGGGACGTCCTTGACGACGACGGCGCCGGCAGCGACCGTCGCCCAGGCGCCGATGGTCACCGGCGCTACGCAGGTGGCCCTCGCGCCGATGGCCGCCCCGCGCTCGATCGTCACGCCGACAGGCTCCCAGTCGTGCGCGCTCTTGATCGTGCCGTCCTCGTTGATCGCGCGAGGGTACGTGTCATTGGTGAGAACCACGGCGGGACCGATGAAGACGCCGTCGCCCAAGCGCGCCGGCTCATACACGAGCGCGTAGTTCTGCACCTTGCAGTTGTCTCCCATGACGACGCCCGTCCCGATGTACGCGCCTCGACCGATGATGCAGTTCTCGCCGAGCTGAGCCTGCTCACGCACCTGAGCGAGATGCCAGATGGACGAGCCGTCCCCCACACTCGCGGCCGGGGACACATCTGCGGATTCGACAATCCGGACGGGAGTAGGGTGGGTCACTTCGCACGCTTCCTGCGCCACCGTGACATGGCAGTCGCACTCCCTAGTCTATCGGCTGCGGGTGCGACACCTGGCGAATGGCCGAAAGCACGCACCCGCCCTGTCAGAATGGTTGCATGAGCGAAACACCGATCGGCTCCGAAGCCGACAGCACCGCATGGATCGTGATACCGCTCTACAACGAAGCGAGCGTCATCGGAGACGTCATCACGAGCCTCCTGCCACATTTCCCCCACGTGGTCTGCGTCGATGATGGGTCGACCGACGGCTCTGCCGAGGTCGCAGCGCGAAAGGGGGCACATCTTGTGAAGCACCCCGTCAATCTCGGACAGGGGGCCGCGCTCCAGACCGGGATCGAGTACGCTCTGGCCCACGATTCCTGCGAGTACATCGTCACATTCGATGCGGACGGTCAGCATCGGATCGAAGATGCCATCGAAATGCTCGAGTTCGCCCGAACTGAAGACGTCGCCATCGTGTTCGGATCGCGATTCCTCGACGATCGGACGGACCCGGGTTGGATCAAGAAAGTCGTGTTGAAGACAGCCATCCGCGTCACGAACCTCACGACCGGCATGAAGTTGACCGACGCGCACAACGGGCTCCGTGTGATCAGGCGCGACGCCGCCGCAAAGATCGACCTCAAGCAAGACAGAATGGCGCACGCCACGGAGATCGTCCTCGAACTCGGGCGCACGGGCCTCCCGTGGCGTGAGCACCCGGTCGAACTCCTGTATACCGACTATTCCAAGAGCAAAGGCCAGAGCGTGCTCAACTCCGTCAACATCCTCGTCGATCTGGTGGTGCGCTGAGCATGTGGATCCAGTTCCTCCTCATCGCCGCGATCATCGTTCTCGGACTGATCGTGATGCGTCGAACCGGTGCCGACAGTCACCTCGCTATCCGCCGCCTACTCATGATGCTGTTCATCCTCGCGGCGATACTTTCCGTGCTCTTCCCGCAGTGGCTCACATGGATCGCTACCCTCATCGGTGTCGGACGAGGCACAGACTTGCTTCTCTACGCCCTTGTCCTGATGTTCCTCACCTTCGTCTACACGCAGTATCGAAGGAACCTGCAACTACAACGACAGCTGACGTTGCTGGCACGTAAGATCGCGTTGCTCGACGCGGAAGAAGACGAGGACCGCACTACCCGCAGCCAGTGACCTCATAGAGAACGGCGTCGCCAACGCGATCGACCTCGCTGAGCAACGGCGAATCGGCAAGGTGGTGCAGACCATCGAACGTTGTCCAGTGATTCTCAAACAGCTGACGATCCCCAAAGTCGAGCACGAAGGTCACTCCAAGACGCGCGGCCGCATCACACACGACCTCGCCTCCTTCAGAGAAGCTGCGTGCCAGCAGCTCAGCGTCGGCTCCATAGCGGCCGGTGACGTGAGGGAAGACCACACGGTGCCCGGTGTACGCGAAGAGGAGTCCGGCCCCGGTCAAGGGGTCGCCGAGCACGATGTCTTCACTGTTCAGCCGCCCCGCGATCTTCTCGAACAGGGCCGCTTCATCAGACGAAAGACCCTGCGAGTCCGGGGTGAACGCGAAACTCGAATTCCTCATGTAGGAGAGGTCATTGACGACCGCAGGAATGTGGGTCGCAGCGCCCAGCACCAAGAGCCCTGAGATCGCGCCTGCGAGAAGGCGGGATCCATTGCGCCAGCGGTCACCCACCCAGGAGACGACCACGGCGGCTCCGAGTCCGGCCAACGGGATGCCCCACATCGCGAGAAGCGCTCCCACCCGGGTCGTGTCGTCATACCAGACGCCGACGGCAAGGCTTCGGAGCGACAGCACAGGGAACCACGCCGAAGCGAGATAAAAGGCGATGCTCACGCCATACGAGTACAGGATCCACCACTGACGATCCTTCACGACCCGCCAGATACCGATCGCGGCGAGAGGACCGAGAAGGAGACCCGCAGTGCGCCCGACCGGGCTCAGGAACGCCACCTCACCGAATGCCTGGCTCATGGTTTCGTTCGGCAGCCATTCATGAGTCGTCACATTCGCGGCGAGCCAGACCGCGATCAGCAGTCCGCCGCCGAGCAGCAGCGATCCGACAAGCACCACACGACGCGTCGTGCCGCCCGTCGGCCAGAGCCGAAGCGCTCTCCACACCACGAACGGCACGCTGAGGGCCACGCCCGCGAGAAGAGATGACGGATGGGCAGCAGCGACCGCTGCGGCTGTTGCCGCTGCGGTGAGGATCCACAGGGCCTTCCCTGCTCTTCCGTCGCCGGGCTCGAAGCATCGCACGATGAAGGAAAGAAGAAGAGGGAGAAGCAGGTTGCCTAGGAGGTTCGGATACAGCACCCCCCAGGTCAGGAAGCCGAGCGGAAAGACACTGAAGCCGAAAGCAACCAACGGCGCCCACACCGCCACCGACGGGCGTGAGGGGAAGAGAATTGATGCCAGACAAGCCATCGCGAGCGGCCAGATCACGGCGATCACCGCCACCGTCACAGTGTTCGTCGCGGTGACCACGCCTCCTGAGACAGGCACGACCAAGGCGACGATCGCATGCCACAGCGTGGGATACGTGCCCGTCGCGGCGCCAGGCGTCACCATCGTCATGTGGAGGGGCGACGCATCACCGGTCTGGGTGATGAACTCGACCGCGTTCAGATGGAATAGTCCGTCGTAGAGCTGGCTAGGGTGCGTCGGATCGGCAATACCGAGCGCCACGACCACGACCCAGCCGGTGAATGCGGCACCCAGCGCGCCCCAGACAGCAGGTGTCCGCGAACCACCGAGCCCAGGAACGCCCCGCCCTGTCCAGCGCAGCAACGACGCGATAGCAGTGACGATCGATGCGACGATGGCTACGGGCAGCGGAGACCATGCGAGGCCGAAGACGGGCGCGATCACGGTTGCCGTGGCAACGATCCCGAGCGAAAGCGCGACGGCGGCTCCCGCCCGCAGCAATGGGCTAGCCCTCAGGCACATCGCGGCTGGCAGGCCAGGCAACACGATGACCGCTATGGCGACGAGGAGCGCGGGAACTTGCCCGGCCCACGACAGCATCAGGCGTCCACCAGGGCGATCGCACCCTCGACGTCACCGTCGTAAACGACTTCACCTCGGTTGATCACGATGCCTCTGGTGCAGAGTTCCCGAACCATCTCCATGTCGTGACTCACGATCACGAGCGTCTTGCCCTGAGCAATCAGCTCCTCGAACTTCAGACGGCACTTCTCTCGGAACGGAGCATCGCCGACAGAAAGGATCTCGTCCACCAACAGCACGTCGAGTTCTACGTGAATGGCGACGGAGAAGGCCAGACGCATGAACATACCCGACGAATAGTGCTTGACTTCCTGGTCGATGAACTGTTCGATCTCGCTGAACGCCACGATCTCGTCATAGCGCCCCTCGATCTCATGCTTCTTCATTCCGAGGATCGCGGCGTTGAGGAAGACGTTCTCCCGGCCGGACAATTCCGGATGGAAACCCGCACCGACCTCGATGAGTCCAGCCACGCGTCCCCGAGTCAACACCTGCCCTTCATCAGGTTCCATCACGCCGGAGATCAGCTTGAGCAGCGTCGACTTCCCCGAGCCGTTGAACCCGAGGATGGCGACTGACTGCCCCTCGCCGATGCTGATGTCCACGCCCTTGAGCGCTTCGAACTGGCTCGTGAGCTTGCGCCGCTTGAACCAAGAAACGACGGTGTCCTTGAGCGAAAAAGCGTGATTGAGCGTGAAGTGCTTCTTCACGCCGTCGATGATGATGCTGGGACGAAGTGTCTGCGTCGTGCTCATAGATCCTGGGCGAACTTTCCCTCGAGGCGGCGGAAGACGAACTGGCCGATCAACAGTGTCCCGATCGCGATGATGAACGTCCAAAGCGTGTTCATCGCAAGGCCGGGCGGGAGAGCATCCATAGGAAGTCCGGCATAGCCGGGGGCTGAGGTCATCGCCTCCGTCGCGGGACGCCAGAACGCGAAATGGAAGAGCTCGACGCCTTGCGTGAGCGGATTTAGTAGGTAGACCTCGACGAGCCACTGCGGCCAACCCAGGGTCTTCACGACGGCGTCCTGAACCATGACCCACGAATACAAGACCGGCGATGCCCATGTCGCAAGCAACAAGAACAACTCGACGATGTTCTCAGCGTCCCGAAACCGCACGTTCGCAGCACCGAAGAGCAGGCCCAGGCCGAGCGCGAATACCATCACGATGATCATCGCGGCCACGATCGCGAGCACCGCGAGAACGGACACGTGCGCGAACCAGCCCAGGAGAGCGCACACAATGAGGAGAAGCCCGACTTGCGGGAGGAAGTGCACGAAGGCCACGATCACGGCGGATACGGCAAAGAGCTGCCGAGGGAGGAACACCTTGCGCACAAGAGGCGCGTTGCCCACGATCGAAGTCGTCGCGTTCTTGAACGCCTCGGAGAAGAGGTTGATGACCACGATTCCGGAGAAGAGGTAGACAGCGTAGTTCGGGATGCCTTTGTCGAGGTTCATGAAGAGCCCGAGAACGATCCAGAAGACGAGGAACTGCGCTGCAGGTCGCACGTACGACCAGGTCCATCCCAACACGGAGTTGCGATAGCGCGTGGTCACGCCTGTGCGCACCAGAAGGCTCAGAAGATAGCGCCAGCGCACGACATCGATCAGCCCGCGGCTTTTTCCCGGGGTATCGAACTCGGAACGCGGGACGGCGGCAAAAAGATCTCGGGTTTCAGTCACTGGCCCACTCATTCGGACGCGACGGCGGGTGCCGTCGCAAGCCCGAGTAGTCTATCCCCTGGCCCGGCGAGACAACTGAACGACGCAGAGATCACCCTTGATCGGACTCGCGCCGAACCAGCTCCGGGTTCTCCTCGAGCAGCGCAAGCACCTCCGCCTGGCCGAACGCCGGCTGCTGATCGTAGAGACGCTCGTAGATACCACGAGCAAACTCCAGATCTGCCGGATAGTCCACGGTCCAACGAAGATCTGATCGATTCTGCGGCTGCGTGACGGAGTGCAGTGCGAAGACGTCAGGACGTCGATAGATGCCTAGAGTGACATGTTCTCGTTCGTCCGGCGCGTTCGAGATCCGATCCGCTTCCCGGAGAGCGGCTGCCCGGATCACCTCGACGTCGAGCCCCCTGGGATACGAACGTTCCAGCGTGTTCGCCGTGTAGTCGGCCCCGCTTCGCTCATGCGCGTCGATCACATCGTCGATCACCGAAGGATCGCAGAGTGCGTTGTCTCCGGTGAGGCGCACGATCGCCTCGGAATCGTCCTCACCGGAGATCACTTGGATGAATCGGGTGAGCACGTCGTCGAGCGGTCCACGGTGCACCCGATACCCCGCGTCTGCGACAGTTTCCGCAAGCAGATCGTCACTCCGATCCGTGGACGTTGCAAGAACGATCGCATCGATCCGCTGGGATCGGGCGATTCGCTCGAGAGCACGAAGGATCAGCGGAACTCCGAGAATCGGTGAAAGCACCTTGCCAGGGAGCCGTGCAGAGCTTGTTCGGGCCTGGAGGATCGCGAGCACCATGTCCCTAGTGTATTCGGGACGACGGTTAGGATGATCACCGTGATCATCATCCGCGCCGTAACGCCCGGGGACGCTGGTCTCCTCCTGTCCTGGCGGAATGATCCCGAGACGCGTGTCGCCTCATTGAGTTCCGCGAGCGTCGATTGGGAGACCCACGTCGCCTGGCTGACACGTACACTCAGCGATCCTCTCCGCACGCTGTACATCGGCGAGGTGGGTGGGACAGCGATCGGAACGGTTCGCTTCGATCAGGACGAGGCGGGCGCCGCCGAGGTCAGCATCACGGTTGCACCGGCCCAACGAGGAAGACGGCTGTCTTTGCCACTTCTTCGGGCGGGGATGGCCACCTACGCAGCGGCGCACCCCTCGACGACGAACGTCATAGCGCGAGTCAGAGAAGAGAACACCGCTAGCCGATCTCTGTTCGCTGCGGGCGGGTTCACGGAGATGGACCGGTCAGCAGATGGCGTTATCAGGATGACATCGGCTCCAGCAACGTCCACGCAACTCAGCGGAGAAGGTCCCAACTGACCGGAGTTCCCTTTGCCGCCGGCCTGACGAAGGTTCGCTCCAGCACGCGCGGCAGGTCCGAAGGTGGCAGGCCGCCCGCAGGCCTCACGCTGCGAACGTTGTGGGTCGTCACGGCATCACCTGCCTTTACATCTGCGGCGACGTAAAGCGACGGGCGGAGCCGGAGAGACTCGGACTCCGCACCCGTAGCCCACACGTCCGCACTACCAAGCGCGCGCACAGCCGCATCGCAGCCCTCGACCAGCAGTCGAAGCTCCTCGGGTTCCAGAGAGAATGCCGAATCCACTCCCCCGTCCGCGCGACGCAGGGTGACGTGCTTCTCGATCACTGTGGCCCCCAGCGCGACAGCCGCGATCGACACCCCGACGCCCATCGTGTGATCGGAAAGGCCGACGTCGACGCCGAACATCTCTTTCATCACCGGAATCCGCCGCAGGTTGGCGTCGTCCGGCTCCGCAGGATACGAGCTCGTGCACGCCAAGAGCGTCAGATCCGCACATCCGCCCCGCCGGGCGGCCTCCACCGCCTGCGCCACCTCAGCGATCGAGGCGGTCCCCACGGAGAGGATCACGGGCTTGCCGGTCGACGCGACCTGCTCGATCAGCGGCAGATCGACGATCTCCAACGAGGCGATCTTATACATCGGTACGTCGAGACTCTCCAGGAACTCGACGGCCGTTTCATCGAACGGCGTGCTGAAGGCCAGCATCCCGAGCTCCTGCGCCAGAGCGAAGATCGGGGCGTGCCATTCCCAGGGCGTGTGCGCCTCCTCATATAGGGAGTGGAGCGTTCGCGCGCCCCAGAGGGAATGATCGTCGCTGACACGAAACGCTGGCGTGTCGACATCTAGGGTTATCGTGTCCGCCGTATAGGTCTGGATCTTTATGGCGTGCGCACCGGCCTTCGCCGCTGCCCTGACGATCTCCAGCGCTCGCTCGAGTGATCCGTTGTGGTTGCCCGAGATCTCGGCGATGATCAGGGGGCGCTGTTTCGTATCGTTCACAATGTCTCCTCAAGCGAGAATCGAACGCAGAGCTTCGATCACGCGGTCCTGGTCGCTTGCGTCGAGATGCGCGTACATGGGCAAGGAGATCTCTTCGCTGTAGTACCGCTCCGCGACGGGGCACAGCCCCCGACGATACCCGAGGTCCTCGTAATAGGGATGCCAGTACACAGGCATGTAGTTGACCTGGACGAGAATGCCCTCCTCGCGCAGGCGCTCGAAAACCTCGCGGCGACGACCATCATGCACGCGCACCGGGAACAGATGCCACATGGGGTCCACGTCGCTGCGTTTCGTGGGAAGGGTGAGTCCGTCGAGGTCGCCGAGTCCGTCCTGGTAGCGCTCGAACACCGCGGTCCGTGACGCCTTGAACTCGGCGAGCCGGCGGATCTGGTTGACTCCGAGCGCGCAGAGGACATCGGGGAGTCGATAGTTGAGCCCGAGCTTGTGGATCTCCTGATGCCACGGGCCCTCGTTCGGATACCGCTGCTCAGCTCGGTCGCGGACGAGTCCATGCCCCCGGAATCCCCGAGAGGCAGTGATCAGAGCTTCGGAGTTAGAGACGACGGCGCCCCCTTCCGCCGTCGTCATGTTCTTGGTCGGGAAGAATGAGAACGTCGTCAGATCGGCGAGGGAACCAACCGGGCGCTCTCGGAGAGTCGAGCCGATGGAGTGCGCCGCGTCCTCCAAGACCAAAGCCCCAGCCGCGCGGGCGATCGGCAGCAGCACATCGATATCAGCCGGATGACCCGCGTAGTCAACGGCCGAGATGACGGCCGTCCGCTCTGTAGCGAGGGCCGCGACCGACTCAGGGTCGATGTTGCCGGTGTCTTCCTCCACATCGGCGAAGACGATCTCCGCCCCGAGCAACGATGCGGTCGACGCCGTCGCGGCGAATGTCAGAGCGGGCACAATGACCTGGTCCCCGGAAGTGACTCCGGCGGCCGCGTACGCGACGTGGAGCGCAGCGGTTCCGCTCGTCACCACCACAGCGTCGTCCGTCCCGGCGATCGCGGCGATCTCGGCCTCGAACGCGGCGACCGTGGGACCTGTGGTCAGCCACTCGCCTCGCAATGCTGCGGCGACAGCGGCGACATCCGATTCATCGATGTACTGATGACCGTAGGGGATCGGCTGTGCCACTAGTCCAAGGTTTCCAGGATCTCGCGGATTCCCTGGGCATCGAGCCACAGGTCGTTGCTGTCGGACTGGTACGCGAATCCGTCCGGGAGATCCTCACCCTGTGGCGGATTGAAGCCCCAGTTGGCGATCGTCGGCAGCACCACGAATCGATCGCCCAGTCGAAGCGTTCGTCGCGCGTCGTCGAGGCTGATCATCTCTTCGTGCAGCTTCTCGCCTGGACGGATCCCGATCTCGTACGTCTCGGCTCCGGGCGCGATCGCTTCGACGAGATCCGTGATCTTCATGCTGGGGATTCGCGGCACGTACAACTCGCCTCCCTGCATCTGATCGAACGAGTCGACGACGAACTCCACGGCCTGAGGGAGCGTGATCCAGAAGCGTGTCATCCGGCTGTCAGTGATCGGCAGCGGCTTCCCCTCGGCCGCGAGCTTGCGGAAGAAGGGAACGACTGAGCCGCGGCTTCCCATCACATTCCCGTACCTCACCACGCTGAAACGAGTCACGTAGCTCGCAGCATAGTGATTCGCCGACTGGAAGAGCTTATCGGCGGCGAGCTTCGTTGCACCGTAGAGGTTGAGAGGGCTCGAGGCCTTGTCGGTCGACAACGCGACGACCTTCTTCACACCGGCGTCGATCGAGGCTTCGACGACGTTCTGCGAGCCGACGATGTTGGTCTTCACGTACTCGAAGGGGTTGTACTCAGCGGTGTCGACCTGCTTGAGTGCCGCTGCATGCACGACATAGTCGACCTCATGCATAGCCCTTCGCAGTCGATCCTGGTCGCGGATGTCGCCGATGAACCAGCGCAGACGCGGGTCATCGGCGAACATCTGACGGGCCTCGTACTGCTTCAGCTCATCCCTCGAGTAGATCACGATTCGACGGGGACCGAGGTTGTCCAATGCGTAGCGAATGAACGCCTTCCCGAACGAGCCAGTGCCCCCCGTGACGAGAATCGACGAGTCCTGCAAGATGGTAATGATGATCCTCCAAGTCCGGGAACGACGGTCGTACTCTGAGAATCACGTTGACCGCCGACTGTCTAGGATATTACCCGTGAGGTGCCTGATCCGCGCAGACGCGACGTTCGAGACCGGCACGGGCCACGTCATGCGGTGTCTGACGCTCGCCGAAGAGCTACGCGCACGCGGTCATGAAGTTCTTCTCCGTGGCGAGCTCGGCGGAATCACCTGGCTGATCGAGCGTGTGGCAGAGGCGGGCGTACGACACGAGCATGTGCAGGCACACGACCTCGCCTGGGCCGATGAGGATGCATATTCCTTCGACGTGGTCGTCGTGGATTCCTACGTGATCGACGTCGATAGCGTGAACGCGATGGCTCGCGTGACGCCGACGCTCGCCATCGTCGATGCGGATCACCGTGGTCTCATCGTGGATCTGTATCTGGATCAGAACCTCGGTGCCGCGGACTTCCCGTGGGAGCACTCTCTCATCGGGGCTCCATTCGCGCTCGTGCGGGCCGACATCGTGCGCCTCAAGCGGGACCGGCTTCGTCCCCTGACGTCGCCTCCGCAAATCCTGTCCTTCATGGGAGGAAGCGACCCGACCGGAGCGATCGTGACAGTCACGCGCGAGCTGCTGTCGTTGCCGATGCCGGTCGAGGTGACTCTCGTCGTGGCCCCGCGTTGGCAGGACGACGTAGACGCACTGATCGCCGACCGGCCCGGCTTCCGCTCATTGGCTCCGACACCGGCTCTCCCCGAGCTTCTCGCTGGCGCCGACGTCGTGGTGTCGGCGACGGGGACAAGCGCCTGGGAGATCTGCACGATCGGCGTTCCCTCGATGTTCATCGCGGTCGTGGACAACCAGAGACCGGGCCTGCGCGCATTGGTCGAGGGTGGGCTCTCGTTGGGCATCGATCTGACCGACCTTCCGGCGCCCCCGGGGACCGCGCCGGAGATCGCACACGGGGTCGAGCGGCTCATCACAGAAGAGTCGCTTCGTGAGCGGCTCTTCTCCGCGTGTAATCACGTATTCGACGGACAGGGAGCGCGTCGCGTGGCCGCAGCGCTCGAAGACATCGCGCGCTCGGGACGTTAGCGGGCGATCGTCACCTTCCCCGTGCCATCCACATTGATCGTCCCGTTCTGGAACGACTGCGAGCAGCCACCATTCGGCAAACCACATGCCTGCGCCGCCGTCGGCCATCCCAACGGACCTCCCACGCCACCGGCCTTGCCATGCGCATCCCGGATCGCGCCCGTCATCAAGAACGCACCAGCCGGCCCCGCATTCACCAGACCATTCGTGAAAGCCTGCGCAACACCGCCACCGTTCGCCGAAACCGGAATCGTGTCACTCACCGGATAACCCAACGCACCCGCCGGACCACCATTGGACTGATAGAACGTCGCAACCGGACCCTTCGACACGACCCGAGCCACACCACCGACGACATAGATCGTCCCGTTCTGGAACGACTGCGAGCAGCCACCATTCGGCAAACCACATGCCTGCGCCGCCGTCGGCCATCCCAACGGACCTCCCACGCCACCGGCCTTGCCATGCGCATCCCGGATCGC